>PXRX01000028.1:0-83519 GCA_003023195.1 Halobacteriales archaeon QS_8_69_26 | reverse complement strand
CAATCCGCTGAACTGCTGACGTTTGAAATCGGTGATAGACCACCTCATCCGCCTCTTACTCCGAAATGTATGTCAACCACCCAACGTGCAAAGCTGAGTCACGAGGAGACGAAGAAGGTCATCGACGTCGAGGAATACTGACCGAGCAGACTGACAGCACGGCCCTCCGACTGACAGCACGACCATATTGTACTTATGCGAACTGACAGCACGGCCCTCCGACTGACAGCACGACCATATCATAGACCGAGAGTTTTCATGCGCTTGAACGCTGGCCTCCAGACTGGTTCTCGGACTACGTGTAGTTCTGACTGCCCTCACCGATGCGGGCGGATTAGCCCGACGCGCAAGGGTAGGGCAATCCAAGACACCGGGATCGTCGACGCGCCGTGCTAGAAGTTAATGACCTATCAATGAGTTCACTGATCGCCCGGGAAACGCTTAGGGGCCAGGACGACGCCTCACCGACATGGAGAACCGATCCGTCCCCGACCGCCGACCGCCGGTCGACCGCCCCGTTGCCGCTGACCGCTCCACACAGGAGGGATCCCGATGAGCGACGTCGCCGACGAACTGGAAGCGATCGGCGACGAGTCCGACGTCATCGACGTCGAGGTGGGCGACCGGGGCGAGGGGGTCGCCACCGTCACGATCGACCGCCCCGACGCCAGGAACGCCCTGAACACCGCGGTCCGGGAGGGGATCACGGAGGTCTGTGACGCGGTCGAGGCCGCCCACGGCGACCCCGACGCGGTCCGGGTGCTCGTGCTGACGGGCAGCGACGAGGCCGGCGCGTTCGTCGCCGGCGCGGACGTCACGGAGTTGCGCGAGCGGGGGTCGGTCGAGATGCGCCGGGCCTCGAAGCGCCCGCGGATCCACGAGCGAGTGGACGGCCTCCCGATACCGGTGATCGCACGGATCAACGGCTTCTGCCTGGGCGGTGGCTGTGAACTCGCCCAGGCCTGCGACGTCCGGATCGCCAGCGAGGACGCCAGGCTGGGCCAGCCGGAGACGAACCTGGGGATCATCCCCGGCGGCGGCGCGACCCAGCGGCTCCCCCGCCTCGTGGGGGAGGGCCAGGCGATGAAGCTGATCCTCTCGGGGGAACTGATCGACGCCGAGGAGGCCCGGTCGATCGGGCTGGTCGAGGAGGTGCCCGGGGACGTAGACGAACGGGTGAACGAACTGGCCGGGCGCATGGCGGCGAAGAGTCCGCTGGCCCTGGAGCACGCGAAGACGGCGGTGCGGGCCGCCAGCAGGATGGACCTGGCGGACGGCATCGAGTACGAGGCCGAACTGTTCGCCGCCCTGTTCGACACCCACGACAAGAACGAGGGCATCGACGCCTTCCTGGAGGACCGCGATCCGGAGTGGGAGGGCCGGTAGGCCGGAACGGTCGACGGCCCACCCGGACCGAGCCCGCCCGGTAATTTCCGGCGACAGGGACGAAAATACATCCGCCGGTCGTGTCTGATCCGCAACTGAATATATTTGGAAATCTTTGATAATGTTATTAACATTCAGTTCCCTTTGATATAGCTAACGGCCGAGGGCGGACGTGAAATATATAGCTGTCGGCCGATCGGGAGCTGAATCCGAGGCGGGAGACATGATCGATAGGGGACAAAGGGGGCGTCGTAGCGGGACCACGGCGCCGGAACGGCGACGGCGGTACGGGAGCGACGTATCGGGCGGGAACCCCAAGGCGGGGCGGGCAGCGACGGATCCGGTCGGGAGGACCGACGCGTGACTGGGTCCGGTTCCGCCGGGCGGGACGACGCCCGCGCGGTGACGCCGGTGCTGGCGGTGGTGTTGCTCATTGGCATCGTCGCGGTCGCGGCCGTCGGCATCCTGCTGGTGAGCGGCGACTCGGCCGGAGAGACGAAGGACCAGGCCGAGACCGAACGGGTCAAGCAGGTGTTCCTCCAGTTCGACAGCGACGTCGACTCGGTGGCCCGTAGCGAGTCCGACGAGCGGACGGTCCGTATGGACCTGCCCGACGAGACGGACGCGGCCGTCCGAGAGGAGACCGCGGGCCGCATCTGGATCAACCGGACCAACTACACCACCGGGAACACCGAGACCCTCGCCGACCAGTCGATCGGTGCGGTCCGGTACACGCGGGACGACGGGACCACGGTCGCCTACCAGGCGGGCGGCGTCTGGATGGAAGAGGGCGAGAACACCCGCATGGTCTCGGCGCCCGCGTTCTCCTACGACGCCGACGAGGCGGGCAACGATCCGACGCTGACGGTACCCATCGTCACCACCAGCGGGGACACCCGCCTCAACGGCGGCGGGGTCCGCGTCGAGAAGAACCGGACGATCGCACCGCTGAACGACGTCACCGTCGTCGAGAACGACCTGATCACGTTGCGGGTCAAGAGCAAGTGGTACGTCGGCTGGGCGGAGTACTTCCGGCAACTCACCCCGGAAGGCGGGGTCACCGTCGACCACGGGAACAACACGGCGACGATGGAACTGGTGGTGCCGGCGCTTGCGCCCACGGTCGACTCCGGGGTGTTCTCCGGGGCAGCCAACTCCCAACTCGACCTGAAGCAGTCCAACCAGACGGTCGACAGCTACAACTCCTCGGACGGTCCTTACGTCTCGTCGTCGTCCGACGACGGCCAGGTGGCCGTCGCCGGCGACCTCGTCATGAAGCAGGACGCCAAAATCGAGGGCGACCTGGAGGCCGGCGGGGACATCACGTTCCAGGGGTCGGCGGAGGTCACGGGTAACCTCTCGAACGCGACGTCGATGACCTACAAACAGGACAAGCCAAAGGAGGGTCCACCCCACGTCGACGGCTGGGTGGCGGACAACGCCTCCATCGAGCGGCGGACCCCGGTCGACGGCTACATCGACCTCAACGTGGGAACGATCCGCGACGACAACGACAACCCGTCGGAGTCGGACATCACGCCGGGGAACAAGCTGACCGGGTGCAACCCCTGCGAACTGGAGGCCGGGCGGTACTACCTCGACGAACTCCACCTCAGCAGCGGCGAGGAACTGATCCTCGACACGACTGGCGGCCAGATCTATCTCGCGGTCAACGGGACCGTCAGGATAGAGAACTCGACGACCCGGGTCCGGGTCCAGGGGCCGGAGCGCGCGAACGTGTTCGTCAACGGCGTCTCGGCGGGGGGCAACCCCGAGTTCCAGATCATCCAGGGCGCGAGGTGGCTGGTCGAGGACAGTTCGGGCACCCGCACCGACGCAGCCCCGCAGAGCTGGGTCTACCTCGACTCCAGCGGCGACGCCAAACTCGGCCAGGGGAGCACCTTCACCGGCGTCCTCTACGGGCCCGGCACCCCGACCGACCCCGGCGTCTCTATCAACGTCAAGCAGTACGCCGCCGTCTACGGCGCGATCGTCGGCGACGTCGACAAGATAACCCAGGACACCAGGGTCCACTACGACCGCGACCTGCGCCGGACCGAACCGGTGACCACCAACGTCGCGATCCCTCGACTGACCTTCCTCCACGTCGCCGTCCACGAGGTCGAGGTCGAGGACGACTGACCACGCCGGCCGACCCCGGATCGGCGCTCCCGGAGGCCCCGTGTCCCGGTACCGGGCCAGCCACGGCCCGGAATAGATATCACTCTAGGTGTATTAGGGAACTGTTTATTACTCCCCGTCGCCCCGTCCACGGTATGCGACCAAGTGCCACGATCGCGGACGCGAACGTACACGAGTGCCTTGAGTGTGGATCCAGGTTCGAATCGCCCCGGACCCGGGATTGTGACGGCTGTGGCGGGGAACTCCGGAGCCTCGGCAAGTCCCGGGACCTGTAACCGGCGACGTCCGTTCACTACCCTTCTCCCGACCCGGAGCCGTCGCGTGGAGCGCGTTCTCCCGGGACGCCTCGACCGATTCTCGCGGCGAACGTGTCGCCGGTCCCGCCGTATATGCGAGGTACCTACCACGGCGGGGGCGAGCGCGGAGCGCCGGGGACGACCGGGCCGTACGGGCACGATTACAGTAGTTTTCAGTAGTTACCCCGGAAACGTCGGCCGGTGATAGCTCCCCGATGTTCCAGCGGGAGGTGCAACTGCCGGCGGGGAGCCGGGAGGAGTTCCCGGAGGTGTTCCCCGTCCCGGCCGAACCAGTGGAATACCGCGTCTACGTCGAACTGGAAAACGGTACGAATACCGGCTACGCCTTCGAGAACCGCCAGGGAAGCGGGTTCGTCAACCTGGCGGTCGACGTCCGGTCCGCGTCCGAGGTCACCATCGGGTACAGCGTCACCTGACGGGTCCGCGGGCGTCCGGACCGTCCCCCGGACCACTTTCACCGGGGTTTGCGAAGGTTGAAAGGCGAGGGGGCGCGAAAGACGTGTGAATGGCCCAAGCGGCGAACACCGAACTCGTCGAGAAGTTCGAGCAGTTCTACCGGGACTACTACAGGGACGAGATCGGCGAGCTCGCCCGCGGTTTCCCGACGGACCAGCGGTCGCTGTACGTCGACTGGAACGACCTCTACCGGTTCGACGCCGACCTGGCCGACGACTACCTCGCCCAGCCGGGACAGCTCCGCCAGCACGCCGAGGAGGCGCTTCGCCTCTACGACCTGCCCGTGGACGTGAAGCTCGGGGGTGCCCACGTCCGGGTGCGCAACCTCCCCGAGACCACCGAGATCCGCGACCTGCGCTCGCGCCACGTCGGGCGACTGGTCGCCGTCCAGGGGCTCGTCCGGAAGGCGACCGACGTGCGCCCGAAGCTCCAGCACGCCGCCTTCGAGTGCCAGCGGTGTGGCTCGCTGACCCCCATCGAGCAGTCCAGCACCGAGTACGAGGAACCCCACGAGTGCCAGGGCTGTGAACGCCAGGGCCCGTTCCAGTTGAACGTCGACCAGTCCGAGTTCGTCGACTCCCAGCAACTCCGCGTCCAGGAGTCCCCCGAGGGCCTCCGGGGCGGGGAGACCCCCCGGTCGATCGACGTCCGAATCGAAGACGACCTCACCGGCGAGGTCGCCCCCGGCGACCACGTCACCGTCACCGGGATCCTCCGACTCGACCAGTCCGGCGGCGCCGACCAGTCCCCCGTCTTCGAGATGTACATGGACGGAGTCACGGTCGAGATCGACGAGGAGGAGTTCGAGGACATGGAGATCACCGAGGCCGACAAGCAGGAGATCGTCGAACTCTCGATGGCCGAGGACCTCTACGACCGGGTGGTCGACTCCATCGCACCCTCCATCTACGGGTACGAGGAGGAGAAACTCGCGATGGCCCTCCAGTTGTTCTCCGGCGTCACCAAGGAACTCCCCGACGGGTCGCGGATCCGGGGTGACCTCCACATCCTCCTCATCGGGGACCCCGGTACGGGGAAGTGCGTCCGCGGCGAGACGTCCGTGACGCTCGCAAACGGCGTGACGCGCCCGATCCGGGACGTGGTCGAGGACCACCTGGTGGACCCCGTACCCGTCGACGACGGCGTGTACGAGGCCGTCGACTTTCCGGTCCCGTCGATGGCGTCCGACGGATCGATGGTGGAGCGGCGAGCCACGAAGGTCTGGAAACGCGAGGCTCCCGACCGGATGTACCGGATCCGGACCGCGACCGGGAAGGAACTGGAGGTGACTCCCTCCCACCCGCTGTTCGTCCAGTCTGGTGGAGGGTTCGAAGCGGTCCAGGCCGACGAACTCGGGGAGGGAGACTTCGTTGCGGCCCCACGCGAAGTCCCCTCGGAGGGAGTGGACGACCTCGACGTCGAGTACCGGGAATCACGGGCGAACGACGCGGTTCGACTGGATCTCCCCGGGAAGTGGACGCCGTCGCTCGCCCGCCTGTTGGGGTACGTGGTCGCGGAGGGCTACGTCCAGCACCGGTCGGACAACACGGGGATGGTGTGGATCACCAACGAAGACCGCGAAATACTCGACGACATCGCCGACGCGTTCGACCGTCTCGGACTGAACACGACGGAACGAGCCCCCCACGAGGGGAAGACGGCCCGTGAGGTCTACTGTTCGTCCGTGGAGTTCGTGACGTTCCTCGAATCCCTCGAACCCGCCCTGCTTGGAACTTCCGAGGACCAGCGGGTGCCCGAGGCGATGATGCGTGCGAGCCCCGAAATCAAAGCGGAGTTCCTCCGGGCGTACGTCGACAGCGACGGACACGTTTCGGCGACAGAGCGCGAAATTTCGGTCGCTTCGATGAGTCGCCAACTGCTGGAGGACGTCCGGAGCCTGTTGCTCTCGCTGGGGATCACCTGTCGGATCCGGGAACGAGAGAACGGTAGCTACCGCCTCCGGATCAGCGGGAACGCGTTCGTGGAGTACGTCGACGCTGTCGGGTTCGTTACCGACCGGAAGACGGAGGCCGCGAACGAGTTCACCGACGACGGGACGAACACGAATACCGATGTCGTTCCGGATCTGGGTAACGAACTCGGACGGATCCGGGCGAGGCTCGGCCTCTCCCTGGAGGAGTGTGGGATCCCGGGAGGGACGTACCGTCACTACGAGGCTGGGGACAGGAATCCGGGTCGGGACAGCCTGCAGTCGGTTCTCGGTGCCTTCGAGGAACGACTGGATCGGTTCGAGGAGTTGCGGGAATCCGTCGCGAACGGCGACTGGGACGCCGTCGAGACCGCGAGGCGAAAACTGGACCTCTCTCAACGCGAACTGGCACGGGCCCTCGGACTCTCGCAGACTGCGATCAGCCACTACGGCCGTGGCGAAACTGTCCCCGACGGTGGAACCGTGGTCGCGGCCCGCAAAACTATCCCGGACCACATCGACGACGCGTTGGAGGCACGCGAGGAGGTCGAGGCGCTTCGCCAGTCGGCCGAGGCAGAGATCGGCTGGGAGCGGATCGAAGCGGTAGAGGCGGTCGATCCCGACTACGAGTGGGTCTACGACCTCGAAGTCGAGGGGACCCACAACTACCTCACGAACGCGGTCGTCTCCCACAACTCCCAGCTCCTGCAGTACATCAGGCAGATCTCTCCCCGGTCAGTCTACACCTCGGGGAAGGGCAGTTCGGCGGCCGGCCTCACTGCCGCGGCGGTCCGGGACGACTTCGGCGAGGGTCAGCAGTGGTCCCTGGAGGCCGGCGCCCTGGTCCTGGCGGACCGGGGGATCGCCGCCATTGACGAGATCGATAAGATGACTTCGGACGACCGGTCGGCCATGCACGAGGCGCTCGAACAGCAGTCCTACCACCCGGAAACGGAGGTGTTGCTGGCCGACGGGCGCCGTGAGGAAATCGGCGACTTCGTCGACGAGCGAATGACGGACCGGCGCGAGGCGGTGGTCGATGGCGTCGACTGCGAGATCCTTCCGGTCGACGACGTCCGGGTACACTCGGTCGACTTCGAGACGAACGAGACGACGAAGCTCCCGGTCGACCGGGTGAGCCGACACGAGGCACCGGAAGAGTTCGTCCGGGTGACCTTCTCCAACGGCCGCGACGTGCTGGTGACTCCCGAGCACCCGATGTTCGTCGACGACGATGGGGAAGTGGGGACCGTCGACGCCCGCGACGTCGAGGAGGGGACGTTCGTCCCTGCACCGCGGCAGCTCCCGAACTCCGCGGCCCCGGTCGAACTCGACGACGAACCCCACCGGGGGAAGGAGAAGGACGTCGACCTGCCCGGGGAGTTGACGGGCGACCTCGCGGAACTGCTCGGGTTCCTCGTCGCCGAGGGGCACAGCTACGCCGGATCCGCACACGAGATCGGGTTCTCGAACCGGGACGAGCGGCTGCTGGCGCGGATGGACCGGCTGATGACCGAGGTCTTCGGGATGGAGAGTACGGACACGACCAACGCCGCGGGCACCGTCACGAAGCGGTGGATCTCGACCAAGCTCTACCGCTGGTTCGAGGAGAACGTCCCCGAAGTGATGCACACCGCCCGGGACAAGCGGATCCCGGCGCGGGTCCTGGGTGCCTCGGAGGAACACGTCCGGCGGTTCCTCGTCGGGGCGTTCGCGGGCGACGGTGGAGTCGAGAGCGAAGCGACGTCGTTCTCGACGGCCTCCGAGGGGCTGGCCCACGACTACGCCGACGCGCTGTCGAAGGTCGGCGTCGCGTCCCGGATCCACCACGACTCGGCCGAGGACTCCTGGAAGGTCTACGTCATGGGGGACTCGACCGAGCGGTTCGTCGACCGGGTCGTCGAGTCGGCCGACGAGCGATACGAGACGGCGCGGGCGTTCGTCGAGCGGAGCAATGATACACCACGGCACCACGACGTGCTCCCGACGAGTGCCGCCCGAGAGATACGGGAGCTCCGGACGCTCCTCGGTCTCCGACTGACCGGCGAGTTCCGACCGGCGCTGGACGAGGGGTACGGCGTCCAGGTGGGGACGGTGCGGTCGCACGTCCGGCGGTTGCGCGACCGGATCAGGGCCGTCCGGACGGCCCTCGCCGACGCCG
The DNA here is from genome assembly GCA_003023195.1 of Halobacteriales archaeon QS_8_69_26. Taxonomy (GTDB): domain Archaea; phylum Halobacteriota; class Halobacteria; order Halobacteriales; family SW-7-71-33; genus PXRX01. Next base: position 75,127 of record PXRX01000028.1, on the reverse strand, counting down.
GGACGCTCGCGGAGGTGCGTTCCGCCGCCGGGTGGTCCGGGCGAGAACTCGCCGACCGGCTGGACGGCGAGACGACGAGTGCGGTTCACTACGCCGAGGACGGCGGCTACGACCGGGAGCAGCGACGCGAGATGGCCGCGAAGGCGCGGACGGCCGTCGAAACCGCCCTCTCGACGGCCGAGGAACGGATCGACGCCCTGGAGGAACGCCTGACCCTCCGGTACTACCGGGTGACCGACGTCGAACGCGTCCCCAACGAGGGCGAGTACGCGACCGAGTGGGTCTACGACGTGACGGTCGAACCGACGAACACCTTCGTCAGCCAGGGCGTCGCACTGCACAACTCCATCAGCATCAGCAAGGCCGGGATCAACGCCACCCTGAAGTCCAGGTGTGCGTTGCTCGCGGCCGCGAACCCCAAGTACGGAAGATTCGATCAGTTCGAATCTATCGGGGAACAGATAGACTTGGAGCCCGCACTCATCTCCCGGTTCGACCTCATCTTCACGGTGACCGACCAGCCGGACGAGGAGAAGGACCGTCGGCTAGCGGACCACATCCTCACGACGAACTACGCGGGCGAACTCAACACCCAGCACCAGGAGATGACCTCGCCGGACGTCACCCGGGAGGAGGTAGAGTCGATCCAGGAGGAGGTCGACCCGGTCATCGAACCGGACCTGTTCCGCAAGTACGTCGCCTACGCCAAGCAGAACTGCCACCCCCGGATGACCGACGAGGCCCGCTCCACCATCGAGGAGTTCTACACGGACCTCCGGGCGAAGGGGACCGACGAGGACGCCCCCGTCCCCATCACCGCCCGGAAACTGGAGGCGGTGATCCGCCTGGCGGAGGCCAGCGCCCGGATCCGCCTCTCGGACGAGGTCACGCAGGAGGACGCCGACCGGGTGATCGACATCGTCCAGTCCTCGCTGGAGAAGGTGGGGGTCGACCCCGAGAGCGGGGAGTTCGACGCCGACTTCGTCGAGACGAGCACGCCAAAGTCCCAGCGCGACCGGATCAAGAACATCAAGACGCTCATCGAGGAACTGGCCGACGAGTACGAGGATGGTGCCCCCAAGGAGGTCATCACGGACCGCGCCGAGGAACACGGCATCGACGCCGACCAGGTCGACCACGAGATAACGAAGCTCAAGGAGAAGGGCGAGATATACGAGACCCAGACGGATCACTACCGGGTCGTCTGATGGACCGAATCTCCGCGCTCCGCAACGTCGAGGACGCCCTCGGGGAGTTCGAGGCCGGCGAGATCCCCTACGAGGAGCTAGAGCGCCGGGTGCAGGCGGTGTTGCGGACCTACGCCACGGAGTTCGACGCCGGGTCGAAGGCGGCCTACCGCGTCGGGGACGACCGGACGGTGGTCGTGGTGGCCGACTCCCCCGGTGCGGCCCGCGACCGCGCGGAGGACCTGGCCGACGTCTCCGGGTCCGTCGAGCGCGTCTCGCCGGCCGACCGGCCGGAGTGATCCCCTGGCCTCGGTGGCGCGTGGCCTCCGGAACGTTCTGGTCGAGGGTCGGATCGCCGTCAGTTCACTGAAATGAACAGGTTTAATTTTAGCCCGATCACGGATCGCCACGTGCTACTGGTCGTTACCTACTCGCGGACCGCGCGCCAGACGCTCCGGAACGTCTGCTCGGCCCACGGGGACACGGTGGTGCGCCGGTTCGGGCGCGCCGCGCTGTTCGAGGCGACCGAGTTCGGCGCGTTCCTCGCGTTGCGCATGCGGGAGCGCCACGGCGAGGACGTCCAGGTCGAGCGAACCGAACCGCTCAACGAGTACCGGGACACGCCGGAGTCCGTCCGGGAGGCGGCCCGGGCCTACGAGGAGGAGGCCCACGACAACACCCCCTACGCCAAATTCGCGTCCGGGACCGACCACCCGGATCCCGACTCGATGCGGGCCGAGTCGATATGAACGTCGGGGACGAGCGGGTGGCCGTCGACCTGCCCGACGCCGACCCGGCCGCCGTCGTCGACGCCGTCGAGGGCGAGGACGAGGTCCCCTGGTCGGGCGGGCGGATCGACCTCCCAGAACCAGGTCCGCTCCACGACCGACTCAACCCGGTCGAGCCCGGCCTGTCCGTGTCGGTGCGGTCCGCCCTGGCCGCCGCCGCCAGGTCCCGGGGACTCGAGGCCCCGCAGGACGACGAGATACGCCGGGTCGAGGCGGAACTGTCGGGGGTCGACCCGGAGCCGGTCGACGCGGAGCGGGCCCGCCGCCGGGCGGCCGAGGCCGGCGACCGCGAGGCGGAACTGAGCGAACGGGTCGCGGAACTCCGCGGCCGGGTGCGCGCCAGGGAGGCCGCGGGGCTGGACGCCGGGGACGCCCGCGAACGGCTCTCGGCGGCCGCCGGCGACCTGGCGGAGACCCGGACCGAGCGGCTGGCCGCCGAGCAACTGCTCGACCGGACCCGGGAGCGCGCCCGCTGCCAGCGCGACCTGCGCGAGCGACGGCTCCGCCTGGAGGACCGGCTGGGCAACCTCGAACGCGAGGCGCGTGCCCACCTCGCGGCCGTCCTGTGGGACGAGTTCCGGGACGCCGTCGCGGCCGTCCCCGGCGACGGGCGCGCCGGCGCGAACCCCGGATCCTTCGAGGGGGACCCGGTCACCGCCGCGCTGGCGGTCTTCCGGGTGGGGGATCCCGAGGTCCCGGCGGTGCTGGCCTGCGGTCGGTTCTCCGACGCCGAAACCGCCGCCGAGGTGCTGGACGCCCCCGTGATCCGCGTGGAGGGGTGACTCCCCCCTACCGGTCGGGGGTGTGTCCCCCCCGGCACTGACCGGGGGCGAAGGGCTTACCACCCGGGTCGGCGTTGTGGCGGGCATGACCGACCGCGTGGCCATCCTCGCCCACGGGAAGTTCCCCGACAGCGCCAAGACGGCGGTGGGGATCCTCAGGTACGGCGACCGGGAGGTGGTCGGCGTCCTCGACCGCGACCGGCCGGCCGACCGGGTCCGAGAGGTGCTTCCGGACGTGCAGGACGCACCGATCCACCCCGACATGGACTCCCTGCTGGCGGACGTCGGGGAGGGCGGCGTCGACCAGTTGATCGTCGGCATCGCGCCCATCGGCGGCGGGTTCGACGACTCGTGGCGGCCGGACGTCCGGGCGGCCCTGGCGGCCGGGTGCGACGTGGTCGCCGGTCTCCACTACTTCCTGGCAGAGGACGAGGAGTTCGCCCGCCTGGCCGACGAGCACGGTTGCGAGTTGCATGACGTCCGCCGCCCGCCCGAGGACCTGACCGTCAGCGAGGGGGTCGCCGGCGACGTCGACGCGGAGGTAGTCCTCACCGTCGGGACGGACTGCTCGGTGGGCAAGATGACCGCCTCCCAGGAACTGGTCCGGACCGCCCGCGACCGCGGGTACGACGCCGCGATGGTCCCGACCGGCCAGACCGGCATCATGATCGAGGGGTGGGGGGTCGCCGTCGACCGGGTGGTGAGCGACTTCACCGCCGGGGCGGTCGAGCGGATGGTCCTCGACGCGGCCGAGGAGCACGACTACCTGGTCGTCGAGGGCCAGGGTGCCATCGTCCACCCGGCCTACTCCGCCGTGACCCTGGGCATCCTCCACGGGGCGATGCCCGACTCGCTGGTGCTCTGTCACGCCGCCGGCCGGGAGGCGGTCCACGGCTACGAGGAGTTCCCGCTCCCCGACCCCGGCGAGTACGTCGACCTCTACGAGTCGGTCGCGGCCCCGGTCCGGGAGACGACCGTCGCGGCGGGCGCGCTGAACACCTCGGGGATCGACGACGGCGAGGCGGCCCGGGAGGCGGTCGCGGCCTTCGGCGACGCCATCGACGCCCCCGCCGCGGATCCGGTCCGGTTCGGGGCCGACGAGCCGTCCGGCACCGGGGACGTCGTGGAGGCGGTGTTCCCGTGACGGGGATCGAGACGGAGTTCGAACGGGTGGCGTTGCCCCTGGCCGACGCCTTCACCATCGCCCGTGGAACCACCACGACCGCCGAGAACGTCCTCGTGCGGGTCACCCACGACGGCGTCACCGGCGTCGGCAACGCCGCGCCCGCGAGCCACTACGGCGAGACCGCCGACACCGTCGCCGCCGTCCTGCCGGACCTGCTCTCGGCCGTCGAGGACGCCGGCGACCCCTTCGCTCTCCAGCGGATCGAGCGCCGGATGGCGGAGACGGTGGGCGACAACCCGGCCGCCAGGGCCGCCGTGAGCATCGCGGTCCACGACCTGGTGGGGAAACTCCTCGACGAACCGCTCTACCGGCTGTGGGGGCTGGACCCGGACGAGGCGGTGGCGAGTTCGTTCACGATCGGGATCGACGACACCGAGCGGATGGTCGAGAAGACCGAGGCGGCCGTCGAGGCCGGCTACTCCGTTCTGAAGGTCAAACTGGGGACCGACCGCGACCGCGAAATCGTCCGGGCGGTCCGCTCGGCCGCACCCGACGCCCGGATCCGCGTCGACGCAAACGAGGCCTGGCGGCCCCGCGAGGCCCTCGAACTGATCGACGTCCTCGCCGGGGAGGACGTGGAGTTCGTCGAACAGCCGGTTCCCGCGGGGAACGACGAGGGGCGGCGGCTGGTCTACGAGCGGTCGGCCCTTCCGATCGCCGCAGACGAGTCCTGCGTCACCCTCGACGACGTGCCACGGATCGCGGAGACGGCCGACGTCGCGAACCTGAAACTGATGAAGTGCGGCGGCCTCCGGGAGGCCCGGCGGATGGTGGCGGCCGCCCGCGCCCACGGCCTGGAGGTAATGCTGGGCTGTATGGTCGAGTCCTCGGCGTCCATCGCGGCCGGGGCCCAACTCGCTCCCCTGCTGGACTACGCCGACCTGGACGGGGCGCTGTTGCTCGACGAGGATCCCTTCGACGGGCCCGTCCGGGAGGGCGGTCGGATCGACCTGGCGGGACAGGAGCGGCCCGGGACCGGCGCGTACGAGGAGTGATCCGGGGGCGACAGCCCCGTCGTGGTCGGTACCGGACACCGGGTCGACCGTCCGGGCCGGATCGACCGTCCGGACCGGGACGACCGTCGAGGGGCGGTAGCGGCCGGGAACGGGGACAACGCTGATTAGTCGGCGTTCTGTACCACGACCGAGTGAATGGCGGGGGGACCTACCCGCCGGGACGTCCTCTCGGCGCTGGTCGGGAGCGGGCTGGCCACCGGATCGAGCGGTGTCGTCGGGGCCGGCGGAGACGCCGACGGGACCCGCTTGGATCCCGACCGTACCGCGGCGGCAGCGACGGGGCCGGGGACCTGGGCGGTTCCGAAGGTGGCAGACTGGGGGATCGCGAAGCTGCTGTTGACCCACTCCACGAGCGTCGAGGGGTTCTCCCCGGGTACGCCGCCCCCGAGCAGTTCGACGACGGGTTCGGCGGGACCGACCAGGCCACCGACGTCTACCAGCTCGGCGCGGTCTTCTACGAACTGTTCACCGGCGAACCGGCGTTCGCCGGCCGGACCGCCCGGGCGATGAACGCGGTGCTCACCGAGGATCCCACCCCGCCGACCGAACTCACCCCCGGCCTCCCGGAGGAGGTGGACGACGTCGTCCTACGGGCACTCGCCAAGGAGAGAGCCGACCGCTACGAGGACGTGCTCTACCTGCGGGACCGCCTGGCGGAACTGTACGACTCGTCGTGACGGGGCAAGCGGGGGACGCCGAGCGGTGACGCTGGCGCTCGCGGGGAACGACTGACGGGAAAACCGACACGTGCGGGCGGTGATCGGACGAGGATCGCCCGACAGGTTCGGGGAGACGGGTCGTCTGCGGAGTATACACGGCTTATGCGGCCGACCGGGCGGCGTCCCGACCCCCCGCCGTCGGCGGTAACCTCGTCCATCGACGGTCCCCGGGTCCCCCGTCACCGGGGGGCGCCCCGCGACCGGTCCCGGTGGCATCGACGCGATCCGCGACGGGTCAATAACGCGTCAATAACAATTCCGTTGCCCGTGGTAACCACGGCCGATGAAACTCGGTGTCATCGGGTTCGGAAACGCGGGCAGCAAGATCGCCGACAGGCTCCTCCAGTACGAGGTGGAGACGGGCCGGACGCTCACCCGGTCGGTCGTCGCGGTGAACACGGCCCGGACCGACCTCGCCAAGCTGGAGTACGTTCCCCAGGAGAACCAGTACCTGATCGGCCAGACCAACGTCCAGGCCAAGGGCCACGGCGTCGGCGGCGACCCGGAACTCGGCGCCCAGCTCGCCCGCGAGGACTTCCCCGAGATAAAGCGGGCCCTCGACGAGGTGCCGATCTACGAGATCGACGCGTTCCTGATCGTCGCCGGCCTCGGCGGCGGCACCGGGAGCGGCGGCGCGCCGGTGCTGGCCGAGCGGTTGCGCGACCTCTACGGCGAACCAGTCTACGGGCTGGCGGTCCTCCCCAGCGAGGAGGAAGGGGGCCGGGCGTCGCTGAACGCCGCCAGGTCGCTCCCCTCGTTCACCGAGTCGACCGACAACCTGCTGCTGTTCGACAACGAGACCTGGCGCCGGAGCGAGGACTCGTTCCAGTCGGGCTACGAGGCGACGAACCGCGAGATAGTGAAGCGGGTCGGGACGCTGCTCTCGGCCGGCGAACTCGACGGGTCGCGGGTCTCGGAGAACGCCATGGACTCCAGTGACATCCGTCGCACCCTCGGGACCGGCGGCGTGAGCACCATCGCCTACGCAGAGACCGGCGTGGAGGCAACGACGCGCGCCGGACAGGGGTTGCTCGGGCGATTCCGGACCAACGGTTCGGAGGACGGGACGCCCCGGGAGGACGCGGACCTGGCGACCAAGGTCGACGGCCTGGTCCGACAGGCGGTCGGGACGCGGTTGACCTGCCCCGCGCGGGTCGACTCCGCCGAGCGGTCGCTCATCGTCGTCTCCGGGCCGCCCCGGGAACTCTCCTGGAAGGGCGTCGAGAGCGCCCGCCGGTGGGTCGAGCGAGAGACCGGCAGTAGCGAGGTCCTCGCGGGCGACGACCCGCGGGAGACCGCCGACACCCTCTCGGCGGTCGTGTTGCTCTCGAACGTGACCGACCTCCCGCGGGTCGACGACCTCCAGGAGCAGGCCGTCGAGGCCGAGCGGACGATCGAGGCCCAGGCACACCGCCGCGAGACGGAGATACGGGACCTCATCACCGACGAGTACGACGAACTCGACCCGATCTGAGGCGGCGGATCCGGCCGCCGTCCGCGGGACTCCGCTCCGGGGTGATCGGGACGGGTCGTTGCCGGGGGGGACAGCCCTATTCACCTCGGCCGTCTACGGCCGGTATGAGCGACGACGAACCGGTCACCGCCGACCTCCCGGACAGTCCGATCCGGTCGACCGGCACCGACCACGTCACCATCTGGGGTTCGAACGCCGAGGACACCATTTCGTTCTACCGCGACCTGCTGGGGATGCCCCTGGTGTTGCGCCAGCCCAACCTCGACGACCCAGACCAGACGCACCTCTTCTTCGACACCGGCGACGGCCGGATCCTCACTTTCTTCGTCAACGACGACCGGCCGTCGGACCCGCGCCCGCCCTACAGCGGCGTCGGCTACGTCCACCACGTCGCCATCCGGGTCGCGCCGGACCGCTTCGGGGAGATGGTCGCGGCCATCGACGAGGACGGCCGCGGCTACAACGTCTTCGACCGGGGCATCTTCCACTCGCTGTACACCCGGGACAACAACGGGCTCACCATCGAGATAACGACCGACACGTTCTCCATTCCCGACGAGCGCCGCGGCGAGGTGCTGGCGACCGCCCAGCGGATCCGCGAGGAGGACGGGGCGGAGTACGCGAAGGAGGAACATCTCGAAGCGGCCCTGGAGGAACTGGGGATCGAGGCGACGAAACACGACCTGCCCGACGCCGATACCGGGACCGGCGTCTGAGGTCGATCCTCCCGCTGTCCCACCGGCGTCCCCCCACGTCGACAACCGTTTTGGTCCCCGGACCGTACGCGGGGCCATGAGCAAGCACACCCTCGCGGACGAACTGGAGTCGACCGCCGAGGACATCGCCGAGATGGAGGTTCGCGGCGCGGCGACCATCGCCGACGCCGCGGCCACGGCGTTGCGCGAGCAGGCGGAGACGAGTTCTGCCGGGCGACCCGAGGCGTTCCGCCGGGAGATGCGCGCGGCCGCCCGACGGCTGGTCGAGACCCGGCCGACCGCGGTCAGCCTCCCGAACGCCCTCCGGTACGTCCTCGGGGACATGGAGGGCGAGACGGTCGACGAACTCCGGGAAAGCGCCGTCGACAGCGCCCGCGAGTTCTGTGCTCGGCTGGAGCGCGCCCAGGACGACCTGGGGCGGATCGGCGCCAACCGCATCCGGGACGGCGACGCGGTCATGTTCCACTGCCACTCGACGGACGCCCTCTCGTGTGTCGACCACGCGGTCAACGAACAGGACAAGCACATCGAGGCCATCGTCAAGGAGACCCGGCCGCGCAAGCAGGGCCACATCACCGCCCGACAGCTCCGGGACTGGGACGTGCCGGTCACCCTCATCGTCGACAACGCCGCCCACCGCTACCTCGACGACGCCGACCACGTCCTCGTCGGGGCCGACTCCATCGCCGCCGACGGCTCCGTGATCAACAAGATCGGAACCGCCGGGCTGGCGGTCTCGGCCCGCGAGCGGGGGGTGCCGATCATGGTCGCCGCCCAGACGATAAAGCTCCACCCCGACACCATGACCGGCAATACCGTCGAGATAGAGTACCGCGACGAGGCCGAGGTCGTCGACGACGGGACCCGCTCGGACCTGGGGGATCCGGCGGTCCAGAACCCGGCGTTCGACGTCACGCCGCCGCGCCACGTCGACGCCATCGTCACCGAACGCGGGCAGTTCCCCCCCGAGAGCATCGTCGTCCTCCTGCGGGAACTGTTCGGCGAGACCACCGGCACGCCCTGGGCCGAGGACGAGGCGGAACGGTAGGCCCGGCACTCCCCGCGGCTACAGTACGTTTACTGCGTCACTTCGCCGTTTACAGTAACCTTACTGTACGATCTGGATCCGGGCCGTCGAAGGGAGTGGGATCGCGGTCGATCGTCCCGGATCCGGGGAGGCGCGGCCGGGTGATCCCGCCACCGGGTCCGGCGATCGGGAAGCCGGAGTCCGCCCCGGTCACTCCTCGACCAGGCCCGGCGGCGTCGCCGCGACGGCCGCCAGGAGCGCCGGTCCGAGGAGGTAGCCGGCCCACGTCGCCACGGCGGCCAGGCCGGCGACAAGCAACCCGATCCGGGTCCGGAGCGGGAGCGTCATCTCGTCCCGGAGCGCGACGGACAGCGCCCACCCGCCGGCGACGGCGGGGACGAGGACGAACGCGGCGGTGACCAGGGCCGCGAGGGTCGGACCGGCCGCCCACAGTGCGATCCCCATCTGGACGAGCGTCCCCACTGCGGTTCCCAGGACGAGGATCCCGCCGGTGGCGGCGACGTACCGGACGGGTCGGGCGTCCCAGTCGGCCCGCCGGCGCCCGCGGACGAACGCCGCGCCGGCGACCAGGGCCAGGAGGTAGGGACCGAGGACGACCAGCAGGTGCTGGCCCGCCCAGAGGTGGGTTCGGACGAGGGTGAACGGGACCGTGGCGTACTCGGTCGGCGTGAACGCCTCCCGGTACCCGATGGAGACGCCGACGGGACCGCTCCGGTTCACGGGTTCGAAGACTGCGATCAGGTAGGTCGTCCGCTCCTCGACCGGGCGGTCGATCCCGACCGTCCGGTAGTCGGCCGACGGCGCGAACGGTTCGTAGCCGGGGGAGTCGGGACGCTCGCCCGGGACGACGACCGCCCCCATCCCCTCGGGGACGGTCACGCGGGCCGGAACGTCCTCGGTCCCGTTCAGCGAGGGACTCATCAGCACGACCGAGGGGGTGAACGGGCCGGACTTCGGGGTGAACGTCCCCACGCGCAGTCGCTCGCCGGCCGAGAGGGTCACGCGGTAGTACGTCACCTCGCCCGGCCCGACCCGGTCGTAGAAGGACCACGACTTGACCGGGTCGTGGGGCTCGACCGCCCGGTCGGGGCTGGTGTTCTCCGAGGGGAAGGTGGGGACGTGTGCCAGGACCGGCACCGCCAGCAGTGCCAGCGTCAGGACGACGACCGCCGCCCGGACCCCTCTCATCGATCCGGTCCCTGGCGATCAGTCGTCGCTCCCCGCGGCGGCGGCCTCGCCGCCGGCGGTCCCGGCGCGGTCCAGGCTCTCCAGGTACTCGTCGGCGTCCATGGCGGCCTTGCAGCCCATGCCACCCGCCGTGATCGCCTGCTGGTAGTGGAAGTCGACGACGTCGCCGGCCCCGAAGATGCCCTCGACGTCGGTGCGGGTCTGGCCGCCGCCCTTGCCGCCCTCGGTCCTGATGTAGCCCGTGTCGTCCATCTCCACGCCGGTGTCCGCCAGGTAGTCGGTGTTGGGGGTGTGTCCGATCGCCATGAACACGGCGCCGACGTCGAGGTCGAACTCCTCCACCTCGTCGGCGTGGTCCGGGTCGTCGAGCTTTCGCTTGGGGTGGCCGTCGGGGTGGCGCACCAGTTCCGCGTGGTCGACGCCGTCCTCGGGGGTGCCCTCGACGGCGACCAGTTCGGTGTTGCGCAGTATCTCGACGTCGCCCTCCTCGACTTTCTCCTGGATCCGGTCGATCCAGTAGTCCTCCGCCCGGAACCCCTCCCGGCGGTGGACGATAGTGACGGTGTCGGCGAACTTCGTCAGGAAGTGGGCTTCCTCCATGGCGGCGTCGCCCCCGCCGACGACGAGCATGTCCTCGCCCCGGAAGAACGCGCCGTCGCAGGTCGCACACGTCGAGATGCCGTAGCCCATGAGTTCGTCCTCGCCGGGCACGCCGAGGGTGCGGGCGCTGGCGCCCGAGGCGGCGACGAACGCGTCGGCGGTGTAGACGTCGCCGTTGGTCAACTCGACCCGGAACGGCCGGACGGAGTCAGTGCCGGACTCCTCCGGAGACCGGCTGGCCCCCGAGCGTTGCTCGGGGACGTCGACGGACTCGACGACGCCGTTTATCACCTCGGCACCGAACTTCGTCGCCTGCTCCTTCATCTTGTTTATCAGTTCGGGGCCGCCGATCCCCTCGGGGAAGCCGGGGTAGTTCGCCACGTCGGTCGTCAGCGTCAACTGGCCACCCGGTTCGTCGCCCTCGATCAGCAGGGGGTCGTTGTTCGACCGGGCCGCGTAGATGCCGGCCGTGAGGCCCGCTATCCCGGTCCCGGCGATGATCATCCGTCGGTGTTCGCCGTCGCCCTCGGGTGTGACGCCGCCGTCACCGACCGCTTTACCGTCGGGTCCCGATCCGTCGCTCATGTCCACACGTTCGCCGCCGCGGGGTATTTACCTTGCGCCGTCGTCCGCGCCGGGCACCAACCCGCCCCGGGTACAGTGACGCGTCCCGGGATCGGTCACCGCCGGGCGCGGGCCAGCGCGACGGCCAGCGACCCGTCGGCGGGCCAGTCGACGACGGCGGGGCCGCCGTCCCTGAGTTCCGCGAGGCGGAGCACCCGCCCGACCCGCGCAAGCGCCCGGGTCGGCCCGTCCGCGGCCGTCGGGTCCGGGGCGAGCACCGTCACCGGGTGTCCGCGGGCCGACAGCCCCCGTGCGATCCGGACCGCGCCGGGGTCCGCGACGGGCGAGCAGAACACGACGTGTGCGCCGTCGGGGAGCCGGGTCCTGAGTCGCCGGAGGTGGCGACGCTCGTCGGCGGATCGACTCGCCACGACCGCCCCCGGCGGTTCGACCCCGTCGGCGTCCGCCGATCCCTCCCCTGACGGTGCGGCCGTCCCGCCGGTCCCGTCGGCCGCCATCGGACCGGCGAACGGGTCGGGGCCGCCCACCGGATCCCGGTCGCCGGACGGGGTGCTGTTGGCTCTGGGGTTCGGGTCGGCGGGTGAACCGCCGTCGGGAGTCGGATCCCGGTCGGGGGACGATTCGGGGCCGGTCGTCGAGTCCCGCTCGGCCGACGAGTTCCGGTCGGGGGTCGCGTCGCGGTCGGCGGACGGGTCGCGCCGGTTCGTCGGGTCGCCCGCGGGATCGCTCGGTGGGGCCGTGGGGACGGGTCCCCGCTCCCGGGGTGGGACCGAGGAGAGCGCGGGGTGGGTCGCCAGCAGTTCCCGGGCCCTGGCCCGGTGGTCGGCGCCGCTCCCGGGCGCCAGCCAGCACTCGGGGTCCCCGACAGCGGCGAGGCCGACGCGGTTGCCGGCGCCGTCGAGGGCGGCGAAGACGCCCCGGGCGGCCGCCACGCTCCGGTCGACCGCGTGGGGACGCCCCGGCCCGGGCGCGAGGTACGCCGCCGGGCGGGCGTCGACGACGACGACCGCGGTGGTGGCTCGCTCCCGGCGGAACTCCCGGGAGACCAGTTCGCCGTGGCGGGCCAGGCGCGACCAGTCCACGCGGTTGAGGGGGTCGCCGCGGCGGTACTCCCGGGTCGCGTGAAACTCGACGCCCTCGCCCCCTTCGTTCGTTGGAATCTCACCCGCGTACCGACCCCCGGGGTGGACCGGGACCGACCCGGCGGGGACCAGGTGCGGGAGGCACGTGACGGGCGGCGTGTCCGCCGGCACCCGACGGATCCGTTCGCCCGTCCCGAGGGGGTCCCGGGCCACGGCGAGCAGTGGATCGAACTCGTGGCGACCCCGTCGCGCGGCGACGGCGTACTCGATGGTGACCGACCGCCCCGGACGGAGCGGCCCGGCCCAGCGCGGGGACCCATCGACCACCGGCAGGGCGCCGGGGACGCCGTCGACCACCCGGAGGTCCGGCACCGTCCGGTCGCCCTCGTTCGTGACCGTCACCGTCACCGACACCCGGTCGCCGGGGTCGGGATCCGTCGCCGACAGCTCCCGGTCGACCGACAGCCCGGGGGCGGGCGTGGCGAGCGCCGCGGCAGTCCCGGCGACCCCGAGGGTGACGGCCCCCGCGAGGAGTACCCCGGGCCACCCGGCGACGGCGCCGACCCCGGCGAGGGCGAACGTCGCCGCCCCGAGGCCGGCCCACCGGCCGGTTCGGCGGTCCCCTTCCCGGGGAACCGGTTCCCAGTCGGTCGTCTCCCCACCGCTCCCGTCACCGTCACCCCCGTCGGCGGCGGTTTCGCCGTCGGATCTACCCGTCGTTTCGGCGGCGGATCCCACCCGGACGGGTCGCCGGTCGTCCCCCTCGTCCGACTCCTCGCCGTCGAGCGACGACGGGGGGCCGACGTCGGCGCCAGCGACGGCCGCGACGGCCGCGACGGCGTGGCGCACCCCGCGGCCGAACGCCCGGCCCCGGCGGGCGAGGGGGTTCCGCCGGATCCACCCCTCCTCCGGGGCGGGGACGGCCGCGTCGGGGGCGAGGAACGCCGCCGCGACCGGATCGTCGGTCCACTCGCCCGCCTCGACCCGGTCGCGTGCCGTCGCGGGGGTCAGGCCGCGGTAGCGTGCGAGCACCGCGACGGCCGCGTTCGACAGCGCCGCCCGCACCCGCCTGGGGTAGAGGAGGTGGTCCTGCCCCTCTTCCAGGAACGGGGCGAGCGTCCGGTCGAACGTCGCCCCCGGCACCGGCACCCGCGGAAGCGCCTCGACGTCCGGGGTCGGGACCGGCCCGGCGCGGTCGACCCGCCGGGCGGCCCGGACCCCGACGACCAGCGCCAGGACCCCGGCCAGCGCGACGAGTTCGGGGAACGGTGCGGGGTCCGGCAGGAGGAGGGCGACGGCGCCGACGGCGAACAGGCCGACGCCGACTGCGGTCCGGATCCGGTCGGGACCGTCGCTCACCCGTCCTCACCCCCGGGTGCGCTCGGGGGCTCGTCGGGATCCGGACCCCTCTCCCGGTCGGAGTCGCCGTCGCCACCCTGGCCCGCCGCGTCGTCCCCGTAGGCGGCCTCGATCCGCCGTAGCAGTTCGACCGCCCGGTGCTCGTCGCCCTCGGTCGGGGACCGGCCGCCGTAGCGGACCCGCTCGAACAGGGCCGTGAGTTCCCGGGCGTGGTCGGGGTCGACCCCCCGGTCGACGGCGGTTCCCTCGAACTCCGCGGGCGTCGTCGCGGTGGGGTTCGTCGGGTCCAGCCCCCTCGTCATCTCACGCCAGCACCGGTAGACCTCGTTGTCCAGGGCCCGCTCGCCCCCCTCGATGCGGTCGGCGGCCCGGCCCGCCGCCCGCGCCATCGCGGCCCGTGGGTCGGGGTCCGCGTCCCCCGGTGGTCCCTCGCCCTCCTCGCGGTCGTGGCCGAGGGCGAACAGGGCGGCCGGGAGCGCGAGGGCCACCAGCGCGGCGACCGCCAGGGCGAGGGGCGGGACGGCCAGGCCGCCGCCGCCACCGTCGCCGCCCGTCCCCCCGTCCGCGACCGCGCCCGGGGGTTCCGGTCCGATCCCCCCTGCCGGGGCGACTCCGCCCCGGAACAACAGGTCGAATAGCGCGGCCAGGCCGACGAACAGGGCCACGGCGACGACCAGGGCCGCGACGTCGGACCGGGGGTTCCCCTGCAGGAGCGTCCACACCAGGACCCCCAGGGCGACGAGGACGACGGCGGCGGAGACGGCCGCCGGTACCGCGCCCAGGTTCGGCGCGACGGGGCTCGTCGACGGCGCGTCGGCCCCGGGGTCGGGTGCCCCCGATCCCCCCTCGTCCGACGGCGTCGCGACCGGAATCCCGGCCGCCGCCGCGGCCAGCGCGACCACCCCCAGGACCGCGACCAGCGCCGCGCCACGGCTCGTTCGGTCCACGCCCGCGGCTACCGACCCCGCCGGCAAAGAGGCTTTACACTCGACGGGGGTGGCACCGATCCGCCGACAGCGCCGAACCGGTTCGGGACAACCGGTAGGGCCGGCCCGGTCGAATTGTCGGCCATGTCCGACCGCGGGTGGCTGCTGTTCGGATCCCTCCTCGCGTTCAAGGCGGTCCTGACGGTCGCGGTCCTCGCGGCGATGGGGACCGGGCTACTGTGATCCCGGTGGGGCGGGGGCGACCGCACCCGTGAGCCGCCGGGTTCCCGGCCTGCGGTGAGTCGGACCGGCCGGTCGCGCTCACCCGTCGTCGGTGTCGTCGCCCGGAACGTCGACCCACTCCCCGCCGCCCCCGTCCTCGGCGTCGACTTCTCGGTCCCCTCCGGCCTCGTTCCGGGTATCGGATCCGCCGTCTCCGTCGGCTTCATCCCGGGTATCGGATCCGTCGTCCCCTCCGGCCTCGTCCCGGGTATCGGATCCGTCGTCCCCTCCGGCTTCGTCCCGGGCGTCGGATCCGTCGTCCCCTCCGGCTTCGTCCCGGGTATCGGCCCCCCCGTCTCCGTCCCGGGCGTCGACTTCGTCGGTCCCGTCGTCCCCCGTGGCGGCGTCCGTTCCGCCCCCGCGGTTCCCCGCGTCGGGGTCCGCCTCCGTCCGGCCGCCCTCCGAACTGGCGTCGGATCCCTCTCCTGGGTTGGCCCCGTCCCCGGATCGCTCCCCCCGTTGCGGGAGTTCCCAGGCGCTCCGGACCACGGAGGGGTCGCGGTAGCCGTCGTGGAACACGCAGGAGGCGCGGTTGTCGCCGGTGGCGACGTCGTACAGGGGTGGCTGGTCGCCGCCGGTACACGCCTCGACGGCGTGGGGACACCGGGGGTGGAACCGGCACCCGTCGGGGGGATCCCGCGGGTCGGGCGGCGACCCGCCGATGGAGTCGGTGCCCTCGCCCCACCCGGGACGACACCGCAGGAGCGCCTGGGTGTATGGGTGGGCCGGCCGCTCGAACGTCTCGAAGACCCCGCCGGTCTCCATGACCGTGCCGGCGTACATGACGGCGATCCGGTCGGCCAGTTCCGAGACGATGCCGAGGTCGTGGGTGACGTACAGCATCGACATCCCCATCTCGTCCTGGAGGTCCGAGAGGAGGCGGACGACCGAGGCCTCGATGGTGACGTCCAGCGCGGTCGTCGGTTCGTCGGCGATGAGCAGGTCGGGGTCGCCGGCCAGGGCGATGGCCAGCGCCACCCGCTGTTTCATCCCGCCCGAGAGTTCGTGGGGGTACTCGTCGGCCCGGGCGGCCGGGTCGGGGAGTTCGACCAGGTCGAGCAACTCGATGGCACGCTCGCGGGCGGCGGACTTCGAGCGGTCGGTCCCGTTGCGGACGGCTTCGGCCACCTGTCGCCCGACGGTGTAGACCGGGTCCAGCGCCCCCTGCGGGTTCTGGAAGACGTGGCCGATCCGCGACCCGCGGTAGGACCGGAGGCGGCGCTCCGAGAGGTCGGTGAGGTCGACCCCGTCGAAGGCGATGGTCCCCTCGACTTCGGCGTCCCGGGCGTCCAGCAGGCCGGTAATCGTCTCACAGAGCACGGTCTTGCCGGCTCCGCTCTCGCCGACGAGACAGAGCGTCTCCTCGCGGTCGACCGCGAAGCTCACCCCGTCGACCGCGGCGATCCGACCCTCGCCAGTGGGGATGGTCACCGACAGGTCCGACACCGACAGGAGGGGGTCGGTCACGACGGACCCCTCCCTGTGTCGTGGCCGGTTCCACGCGAACCGGATCCGGACGCTCGGTCGCCGGACTGGTCGCGGGTCGATGCTCGTCGGGGTGTCTGGCGTCGGGTCATGGGATCACCGGTCCATCCGCGGGTCGAGGACGTCGCCGAGGGCGTCCCCGAAGAGGTTCAACGCGACGACGGTCACGATCAACAGGACCGCCGGCACCGTCGAGATCCACCAGTAGGTCGGGAACTCGGTCGTATTGAGGCCGGCGGAGATGACGTACCCGAGGGAGTTGGCCTCGGGGTCGCCCAGCGCGAGGTACGACAGCGCCGCCTCGATGATGATCAGGGTGGGAACCAGCAGCGTGACCGCGGAGATGACGGTGTTGATCACGTTCGGGACGACGTGGCGGCGGATCACCCACAGGCGGCCGGCACCGGCGCACTCGGCGGCCCGGACGTACTCCGCCTGCCGGGTCCCCTCGGCCTCGCTCTTGACGAGGCGGGCGATGGAGCCCCACGAGAGGAAGCCGAACACGACCAAAAGCAGGGAGAGGTGGGGCTCGTAGACGTACTGGACGACGATGTAGACGAAGAAGGCGGGGATGACCTGGAGCAGGTCGACGCCCCGCATCAGGACATCGTCGACCCAGCCACCGTACTCGGCGGCGACGGTCCCCACCGCCGTCGCCAGCGGGACCAGCAACATCGCCGAGACGAACGCCACCTCCAGGGCGACGCGCATCCCGTTGACCAGCAGGACGATCATGTCCCGGCCGTTGCCGTCGGTCCCGAGGGGGTACTCCATCGACCCGTGACACTTCCCGCCGGACACCTCGCCGGCGCAGGTCGTGACGAAGACGTTGCTGGCGTCGAAGCCCACCGGGGGCTGGTAGGGCGGGTTGAACGTCGCTACCGACGGCGCGCCGAGGACCTCGGGACCGACCATCCCGACGAGGAAGAAGACCACGAGGTACAGGAAGCTCACCAGGCCGAGGGGCCGGTCCCGGAGGCGCCGCCAGTAGGTCAGGGTCAGCCGCCGGTTCGTCACCAGCGGTACCAGCACGTAGAAGACGAACACCGCCAGCGAGAGGACGAACAGCCACTCGTGGAGGGCCAGGTCCCACCCGAAGACGATGGTCTCGCGCGGCCCCAGGGTCGTGTAGTCGTAGGCGAACGCGCCGACGACCGCCGCGACCGAGAGCAGGAACGCCCAGGTCCGCCAGTTACCCGGCAGGGGACCCCGGCTGATCCCTTCCAGGTCCGGCAGTTCCGCCGGCGTCTCGCGGCGCTGGGGATCCGACAGTTCCCCCTCGGTCCGGGCCGTCCCGCCGTCGCCGTCGGCCACGGAGGGTCACCCCGGCCGTGGCTGGGGGCACTCGGTTGGCGGTCGACCGCGGGAAACCGCGGGGATGGAGGGCGGGCGCATATCGGGTCCCGTGGTCGCTACGGGACTTAAGTCATGTGGTATGGCGGCAAATACCGTGACCTTTAACTCCTTGCCGACGGCCACCGGGAACGAGAGCGCCCTCCATGCCCTGCCCGCCGTCCACCGGTCCCCTCCCGGCACCCGGCGTCGTCAGCGCCGGCCTCGCCGACCGGTCCCATTCCCGCCCACGCCTGGCCGGTCGGTGCCCTCCCGGCCTCGCGCGGAGCGAGGGACCGATGCAGCCCGCCGATCCCACCCACACCGCCGGATCCGGACCGGACCGACCGAACCGCTCGGATCGCCCGTCGACCGCCGACCCGCCGGGAGGTGAGGCCGGGTGAGGGGCCGGCGATACCTCCTGGCGAGGCTCGCCTGGACGGTCTTCGCCGCCTGGCTGGTGCTCTCCGGGACCTTTTTCCTGTTCGTCTACACCCCCGACCCGAACGAGAACCTGGTGGCGTTCGGGGCGGGATACGCGGCCGCACAGGAGGGCGGCAACGTCACGAAGGCCCAGCAGGAAGCGGTCGAGGCCTACCGCGAGGCCCGCAACTACGACCAGCCGATCCACCAGCGGTACCTGAAGTGGGTGACCGCCTACGCCACGTTCGACTGGGGGGTGTCGTACACCTACGGACAACCGGTGCGGGACGTCGTCCTGGACAGGGGGTACGTGACGGCGCTGTACCTGGGGCCGGCGGTGCTCCTGTCGCTGCTCGTCGGGACCCTCGCGGGGCTGTTCTCCGCGACCCGGCGACGGTCGGTCCTCGACTACGTCGGGCGGTCGGTCACCTACATCGGCCTGGGGCTGCCGAACTTCTGGCTGGCACAGATCCTCGCGCTGGTCCTCATCGCCGAGTTCGAGGTGTTCGAACTCTCGCGGTGGAACGACGCGTCGCCGACCAGTCCCGACAACGTCCCGCTGCTGGCGGTCGCCGGGATCGTAATCGCGGTCCACCTGATCGCGATCCAGACCCGGTACGCCCGGTCGGAGACCCGCGAGTTGCTCCCCGAACCGTTCGTCAAGACGCTCCGCTCGACCGGTGCCTCCGAGGTCGGGGTCGCCCGGCACGTCCTGCGCAACGCCTCGGTCCCGCTGGTGTCGCTGCTGTTCACCGAGGTACTGGTCGCGGTCATGGTCGACGTGTTCATCGTCGAGGCGGTCCTCGACGTCCCCGGCCTCGGGGCGGCCGCCTACCGGGCCATCGAGAGCCGCGACATCGGACTGATCATCGGGACCTGGATGCTCCCCGTGTTCGTCGTCCTCGCGGGGACCCTCCTCCAGGACTCGATCAAAACCCTGCTGGATCCCCGCCTGCAGGGCGGGGACTGACCGCTCTCCGAACCCCGCCCGTTCTGTCATCGGGTCCCGGTCAGCCTCTCCGATCCGCGTTCGACCCCGTCGCTGCCCGGACTCGCCGGAGGTGATCCCGGAACCCGGATCTATTGCTCGCCGACCGACGAAATTATTTATGCCGCCGTCCAAAGGTCACAATGGGCGACCACCGCCCGGATCACCGATGCAACGGAACCCGTTCGACGAAATAGAGCAGATGCTAGAGCGGATGTCGAGACAGGTCGAGGAGGGGATGAGCGGCCGGGCCGGCCTGGGGTCGATACCGGTCGACGTCCGCGACGAGGGCGAGGAGTTCGTCGTCACCGCGGACCTGCCGGGGTACGAGGCCGACGACGTGGACCTGACGCTGTCGGGCAAGCGCCTGGAGATCACCGGCGAGCGAGAGTTCGGGTACGAGGAGGACGCCGACTACGTCCACCGGGAGCGACGGCGGTCGTCGGTCAGCCGGACGGTCCGGCTCCCGGAGGAGGTCGACCCCGAGGCGGTCGAGGCCGACCTGGACGACGGCGTCCTCACCGTCCACCTGCCGAAGGCCCACACCGACGAGGGCCACCAGATAGAGATCGACGAGTGAATCCCCGACGATCGGGTCCCGGTGACCGGGTCCCGATCGGTCGAAGTCCCCGCTCGCCGTGACTCGCGAGTTCCGGCAAGCCGGATCCACGGTCCGGTTTCCACCGGTCGAGCCCGGGACCGGCACCCTGACACCGGCGCCAGTCAGAGTGAAGCCCTTTTGGTCCGGCCCGGAGAAGGATCCGCCACCATGGACTACGATCCCCAGGACGTAGAGGAGAAGTGGCGACGACGGTGGCGGGAGTCGGGGCGGTACGAGGCCGACCCCGGGGACGCCGACGAGACGACGTTCGTCACGGTCCCCTACCCGTACCCGAACGGCGGGATGCACATCGGGCACGCCCGGTCGTACACGGTCCCCGACGTCTACGCTCGGTTCCGCCGCCAGCGGGGCGACGAGGTACTGTACCCGATGGCCTGGCACGTGACCGGGACGCCCATCGTCGGGGCGGTCGAACGACTGAGGGAGAACGACCCCGAGCAGATGGCGTCGCTGAAGGACGCCTTCGGCGTCCCCGAGGAGGACCTGAAGGACCTGGAGACGCCGATGGGCTTCGCCCGATACTTCATCGAGAACTACTACAAGCAGGGGATGGAGCAACTGGGGCTGTCGATCGACTGGCGCCGGGAGTTCACCACGAACGACGACCGCTACTCGAAGTTCATCACCTGGCAGTACGAGACCCTGCGCGAGCGGGGATTGCTGGAGAAGGGGATGCACCCGGTCAACTACTGCACCAACGAGCGCCAGCCGGTGACGACCCACGACATACTGGAGGGCGAGGACGCGGAGTTCCAGGAGTTCACCCTGATCCGCTTCTCGATGGACCACGACGGGGACGAGGTCGTCGCGCCGATGGCGACCCTGCGCCCCGAGACGGTCCGGGGGGTCACCAACGCCTACGTCCACCCCGACGGGGAGTACGTCCGGGCGAGCGTCGACGGGGAGTCCTGGGTCGTCTCCGCCGAGGCCGCCGAGAAGTTCGACCTGCAGGGCCGGACCGTCGAGGTCGAGCGCCGCTTTGCCGGCGAGGAACTGGTCGGTGCGTCCGTGACGAACCCGGTCACCGGCGACGAGGTTGTGGTCCTGCCGGCGACGTTCGTCGACCCCGACAACGCGACCGGCGTCGTCATGTCGGTGCCGGCCCACTCGCCCGACGACTACGTCGCCCTGCGGGAGGCACAGGACCGGGCCGACGACATCGCCGCCGAGTACGGCGTCGACCCCGACGCGATCCCCGCAATCGAGCCGGTGCCGATCCTGGAGATAGAGGGGTACGGCGGGATCCCCGCCAGGGACGCCGTCGAGGAGGCGGGGGTCGAGTCCAGCGACAACCCCGCCCTGCACGAGGTGACCGAGGACCTGTACCAGGACGAGTTCCACGGCGGCCGCCTGCTGGACTCCTACGGCGAGTTCGCCGGCGAAGTCGTCGAGGACGTCCGCGAGCGGTTCCGCGAGCACCACCGCGAGGCCGGGCACTTCGACGCGATGCACGAGTTCACCGAGGAGGTGGTCTGCCGGTGTGGCGGCGACGTCGAGGTGGCCCAGCAGGAGACGTGGTTCCTGCGGTACAACGACGAGGCCTGGCGCGAGACGGTCGGGGAGGCCATCGCCCGACTGGACGCCGTCCCCGAGAACACCCGCGAGCAGTATACACACACGGTGGACTGGCTGGAGGAGTGGCCCTGCATCCGCAACTACGGGCTGGGCACCCGCCTGCCGTGGGACGACGAGTTCGTCATCGAGCCACTGTCGGACTCGACCATCTACATGGCCTACTACACCGTCGCCCACCGCATCGACGAGGTGCCCGTCGAGGAGCTGACCCACGACTTCTTCGACGCGCTGTTCTACGGCCCCGACGCGGTCGATGACCCGCCCGAGACGGCCCTGGAACTGCGCGAGGAGTGGGACCACTGGTACCCCGTCGACGTGCGCTTCTCGGCGAACGACCTGGTGAACAACCACCTGACCTTCTTCCTGTACCACCACGCCGAACTGTTCGACCCCGCGAACTGGCCCGAAGGGATCACGGTGATGGGCATGGGCCTGCTGGAGGGCCGGAAGATGTCCTCCTCGAAGGGCCACGTCGCCCTGCCCAGCGAGGTGGTCGACGACTACGGCGCCGACACCGTGCGCTTCTTCCTGCTGAACTCCGCCGAGCCCTGGCAGGACTTCGACTGGCGGTCCGACGCCGTGCGCTCGACGCGCAACGCCCTGGATCGGTTCTGGAACCGATCGATGGACGTCGTCGACGCCGACGTCCCCGCGGAGCGTCCGGACCCGGCGGGGATCGACCGGTGGTTGCTGTCGAAACTGCAGGCGGCAGTCCGCGACGTGACGGAGTCCCTGGAGAACTACGAGACCCGGACCGCCTCCCAGACGGTCTTCTACGACTTCGAGGAGCACCTGCGGTGGTACCGCCGGCGGACCGACACCGACCGGCCGGGTGCCCGGTGGACCCTGCGGACCGTCTTGGAGATGCGCCTGCGCCTGCTGGCGCCCTTCGTCCCGTTCATGGCGAACGAACTGCACGAGCACCTGACCGGCCAGCCGGCGGAGGACGCCCCCTGGCCCGCCGTCGATCCGGCCCTGGAGTCCCGGACCGTGGAGGTCGAGGAGACGCTGGTCCGGGACCTGACCGAGGACGTCGCCGACATCGTCGACGTGACCGGCACCGACCCCGACGTTGTCCGGGTGTACGTCGCCGCCGACTGGAAGCGCACGGTGTTCGAGGCGGTCCTGGACCGGGCCCCCGATCCGGACCAGGGAGCGGTGATGGGCGCGGTCATGGAGGACCCCGAGATGCGCGAGCACGGGGACGCGGTCAACGACCTGGTCGGGGAGATGATCGACTTCGTCCGCGAGACCCCCGAGGAGGACGTGACCGAACTCCCCGGGATCGACGAGGGCGAGGTCTACGAGTCCGTCGCTGGCTTCGTCGGCCGCGAGTTCGACGCCGACGTCGAGGTCTACCGCGAGGACGCCGACCCCCACGACCCGGCCGACCGCGCCGGCGAGGCGGTGCCGTTCCGGCCCGCGATCCACATCGAGTGACCGGCAGTCGGGACCCGTCCTCGGGTCACCAGCAGACGAGGGTTCCGGTCGGGTCACCGATCCCCGACAGCCGGCGGATCCGCCGGGTCGTAACGCGGTAGGTGGCGACCTCGACTCTCCGGTCCCCGTGCAGGTCCCCCCGGTCGAACCGGGCCATTCCGCCGACCGTGACCCTGAATCCCTCCTCCGATCGGACGGACTCCGAGTTGCGATGGTAAATATTGAATTGCGTAAGACGCGCGCCATCCGGCAGGTCGAGTGTTCCCGAATCGATGGCGATGGTCCTCTCGTATGCCCGCTCGACACGGATTACTGGGTCTTTCACCGTCTCGACGGTTAGTCGGTCCGGCTTCGACGGACCGGGCGGTTCGAACTCCGTCTCGACCGTCGAACACCCGGCGGACGGCGATCCGTCGGCCGTCGTCCCGTTCGTCGCCGGGTTCTGCGGTGTTCCGTCGGCCGTCTCCGCGTTCGCTGGCGTCACGCCGGCCGTCGCCTCCCGGTCAGTGGATGTCCCGTCTATCGTCGTCCCGGTCGACGCCGGTCCCGACTCCGTCGCAGTCGTTCCCCCGTTCCCGTCCGTTCGGGGAGTCGCACACCCCGCCGTCGCTGCGAGGAGGACGAGGAGCGTCCGTCGGCGCACGTAACCGGCAACCGACTCCTGCTGTAAGTCTCTTGTGTCGGAGCTACGACCGCCTGGATTCATTTCGCCTCGTCGAGGACGTCGATCCGGAGGACGGTCGAACCGTGTCGAACGTTCCGATCGGGGTGGTGGGTCTCCTCGGGTGGGCAGTGATCTGGGCTCCGATCGCGGGGCCGGTCTACCGGGACGCCGCCCCCGACGGCCGGGCGTCCGCGGTCGCGTGGGCCGCCGCGGTGTTCCTGTTCGGCGTGTTCGGGTTCGTCGCCTACAAGGCGACCGACTGGATCTCGTTCACCCGGTACTGATCCGGACCCGCGGTAGTGCCGGAACGCCGACCGATCCCGCGACCCCCCGGGGATCCGCTCAATCGAACAGCGCGGTGAGGTCCGAGGCCCCGCCGCGGATCCGGTCGTAGGTCCGCCAGATGGGGGTGGCGGCCTCGCCGGGGTGCGGGAGGCCGAGGCGGTACCGGATCTGGTCCTGGCGCTTGGCCGGGCGGAACACCGCGGGTTCCTCGAAGTCCCAGACGCCACACCGCTCCGAGCGGATCCCCTCGCGGTCTATGATCTCGTTGACCGCGCGGCGGGCGGCCTCGTTGGCGGCCTCCATGCTCGCCAGGTCGGTGTGGGTGCGGACGTAGTCGGCCGCGAGGACGAGGTTCTCGGCCTCGGTGCCGGCGTCGGGCCGGTGGCGCAGGGAGCCGACCGTGTTGATCAGGAGGGGTGCGTCGTTGGCGACGGTCCCGTCCTCGAACCGTATCTCGGGGTCCAGGAACCAGTCGACGAGGTGGGCGTCGGGCAGGGTGTCCTCGCCGAGGTGGTCCTGTAGCTGTGCCCACACCTCCTCCTGTATCTCCTCGGGGGAACACTCCCGGGCGGGCTTGCCGTAGAGGATCCCGGGGGTGTCCCAGTCCGAGACGCAAACCGAGAGGACGTCCTCGACGGAGCCGTCGGCCCTGGCGTCGAGGTCGTAGTCGGGCCAGAACTGCCCCTGGGCGATGGAGGTCAGCGCCCACGGGGAGTCGTAGTAGACGCCGTGGCCGTGGACGGTGCCGACGGGTTCGGAGAGGTAGAACTGGACGCCGTTCATCCACCCGGTCTCCAGTTCGGAGAGGCCCCGCAGCGACGGGGCTGTCCGGCACACCGCCTCGGTGGCGAGGCGGTCGGCCACCTCGACGGGGACCGCCAGCACGTAGTAGTCGGCGTCGACCTCGCTCCCGTCGTCGAGTTCCGCGCCGGTGATCCGCCGGCCGTCGGCGTGGAGGCGTGTGACCGCCGTGTCGGCGTGCAACTCGACGCCCAGGTCCTCCAAATAGCGGACCCAGGGGTCGATCCACGCCTCGTTGGAGGGGGCGTCGAGCACCCGGTCAGCCTCGATGGAGGGGTCGAGCCGACCCCGGAACAACTGGAGGTAGACCCGGCCGATGGTGCGGGCGCTGGAGACCTGGGGGCGCATCGCGACCAGCATCCGGGTGAGGCCGTCGCCGAGGAAGGTCCGGTAGGCCGGGGACATCCGCTCGGCCTCGATGAACTCCCACCAGGTGGTGTCCTCCAGTTCGTCCTCCCGGCGCTCCCGGCAGGTCGTCAGCAGGTACAGCAACCGGTTGACGAAGAAGGCGGACTCGTCGGCGGGGACGTCCTGGCCGGCGAAGACGTTCTCCATCGCGGTCCGCCACTCCCCGACGCTCCGTGGGGTGTCGATACCGATCTCCCGGGCCGGTTGCCCGGTCCGGGCCAGCATCATCCCCGAGGCTGCGACGAGGTTGTCGGCGACGCTCCCCTCGCCGTCGGGGATCCGCGCCATCGCGTCGGGCAGGTGGCGGTAGAAGCCCGGGAAAAAGCGGAAGCCGTGCTCTCCGGGCAGGGGTGGGCCGGCCCCGCGGTCGGGCCCGGGAATGGACCGGGCCTTGCCGCCGAACCGCTCGCGCGCCTCGTAGACCGTCACCGGGAAGCCGCGCTCGGCCAGTTTCTGGGCGGCGCTCAGGCCGCCGACGCCGCCACCCAGCACCGCGACGTGGGGCCGGTCGCCGAAGGCGCCCCGGCCGCGACCGGTCCGTGGGCTCATGGTCCGCTCCCGACCCCTCGCGAGGCGGTCGGTTCCCGGCGAGCCGTGGGACCCCGATTCACCGTTTCCGTCCGTCGATCCGGCATGAAATTTCGTTGGTGATTCCCGGTCGAAAAGCTTGCGGAGGGGGAAATCCGGAACGATCCCGTGCTCGCCGGCGATCCTCGCGGGAGTCGGTCCCCGGGATCCCGGCGTTCCAGCGGGGTGGTTTCCGGGACGCTCCCCGGATCCGGGGGGTCTTGACATGTGAACTCGGGTTTATTAGGTCGGGGGCGTCGACCGATCCCCCATGCCGCGGGCACGGAACGGCGAGGTGTCGCTCTACTACGAGGTCTCCGAACCGGCCGACGGGGACGGCGAGACCGTCGTCTTCGTCGAGGGGCAGGGCTACGGCCGGTGGATGTGGAACTGGCAGGTCGAGCGCATGGACGGCTACGAACGGGTCGTCTGGGACAACCGGGGGACCGGCGACTCGGACGCCCCGGGCCCCCACTGGCTGTTGCGGAAGATCCCCAACTGGAAGGGGCTGCAGGCGCTGGCCATCTTCAAACTCGACGGCTACCGGATCCCGGACATGGCCGCGGACCTGGAGGCCGTCCTCGACGACGCGGGCGTCGAGGAGGTCCACGTGGTCGGCGCCAGCCTCGGGGGGATGGTCGCCCAGGAGTACGCCGTCGAGTACGACCGCGCCAAGTCGGTCACGCTCCTGTGTACGAGCATGGGCGGGGCCGCCGAACCGGCGGTCGACATCCCCGAGGAGACCATCCAGCAGATGTACGCGGTACCCGAGGACGCCGACGAGCGCGGGACGATCAAACACCGGATGCGCGCGGCGATGACCGACGAGTTCTTCGAGTCGAACCCGGAGACGGTCGAGGAGATCGTCGACTGGCGCCTGGCGATGGACGCGGGGGAGGCAGAGCGACTCGCCCAGGGGGCGGCCTACAACGCCTACGACTCATCGGGGAAACTCGACCGGCTGACCCAGCCCACCCTGGTCGCCCACGGCACCGCCGACAGGGTGCTCCCGGTCGAGAACGGCCGGAAGATCCACGAGCGCCTGCCGAACTCCGACCTCGAACTGTACGAGGGCGGCGAACACCTCTTCTTCATCGAGGAGGCCGACGCCGTCACCGAACGGATCCGCGAGCACGTCCGCGAACACGCCTGAGATGACCCGTCCCGCGATCCGACACGTCGCCCCACGACGCGCACCGACTCCACGACCGAACGGGATCCAGCCCACGGACCACGACACACACGAACCATGACCGATCAGGACCCAGTCCACGACCACTCCGCCCGGCCGTACGGCTGGGTGGGTGCCTACAGCGAGCGTCGCGCGGCCCTCTCGCCGGACGCGGTCGGCCTGCGGGACGCGAGTTCGGGCGCATCGTTCACCTACGCCGAACTCGACCGGCGGGCGAACCGGACCGCACGCCTCCTCTCGGCCCACGGCGTCGCCGACGGGGAGCGGGTGGCGGTCGTCTCGCGCAACCGTCCCGAACTGGTCGACCTATTCTTCGGCGCGTGCAAGACCGGCGGGGTGCTCGCACCGCTGTCCCACCGGCTGGCACCCCCCGAGATGGGCGCACTGCTCGACGACGTCGACCCCGAACTCCTCGTGGTGGAGGCCCCCTTCGCCGACGACGTCGCCGCCGCCCTCGCCCACGGGAACTGCGGCGTCGACGCTCCCGCCCTCGCCCTGGGGACCGGTGGGATCGCGGGCCGGGCGGAACCCGACCCCGACCCGGTGGACTCCGACCTGGCGGCGGGGGACTACGCCGGCGCACTGCCCGAGGACGACTCGCCGGTCGAGACGGCCGACCTCGCCCTGTCGGACCCCGCCCTCTTCCTGCACACGGGCGGGTCGACCGGCGTGCCCAAGGAGACGGTGCTGACCCACGGGTCGGTGCTGTGGAACTCCTTCAACACCATCACGGCCTGGGGCCTGCGGCCGGACGACGTCACCCCGATGACGTTCCCGATGTTCCACACCGGCGGGTGGAACGTCATCACCGTCCCCCTGTTCCACGTCGGCGGCGAGGTCATCGTCGCCCGGGAGTTCGACCCCGCCGAGGTGCTCGGCCTCGTCGACGAGACCGAGGCCTCCCTGCTCATCGCCGTCCCTGCGGTGTTGCGGATGATGGCCGACCACGACGACTGGGAGGAGGCCGACCTCTCGACCCTGCGGTTCGTCAAGTCCGGCGGCGGCCCCTGCCGCGAACGGGTGATGCGCGAGTGGTGGGAGCGCGACGTCGACCTCTCGCAGGGGTACGGCCTCACCGAGTGTGGCCCCAACAACTTCGCCATGCCCGAGGGGTGGGACCGCGCGACGGCCGACAGCGTCGGGGTCCCCGCGCCCCACGTCGACACCCGCGTCGTCGGCGACGACGGCGGGGAACTCGACCGGGGCGAGATCGGCGAACTCGAACTCGCCGGGCCCCACGCCGCCGACCGCTACTGGCGCAATCCCGAAGAAAGCGAGGCCACCTTCGGGGATGGGTGGGTCTCGACCGGCGACCTGGCGCGGGTCGACGAGGACGGCTACCACTACGTCGAGGGCCGCAAGAAGAACATGTACGTCTCCGGCGGCGAGAACGTCTATCCCGCCGAGGTGGAGGACGCCATCGCCGACCACCCCGGCGTCGAGGAGGTGGTCGTCGTTCCCGTCCCGGACGAGCAGTGGGGCCAGGTCGGCCGGGCGGTCGTCCAGGGCGACCGGACCATCGACCTCGAATCGCTCCGGGAGTTCCTCGACGGCCGCCTCGCCCGGTTCAAACACCCCCGGTCCGTCGCGTTCGTCGACGAGATGCCGACGTCCGGCCCCTCGAAGATAGACCGCGAGGCTATCAAGGCCGAGTTCGGCGACGAGGAGTGATCGCCGTCGACGCGGAGTGATCGTCGCCGGGGTCGGCGCGGAATTGCGTCGGTCGTCGCCGGGGTCGGCGCGGAATTGCATCGGTCGTCGCCGGGGTCGGTGCGGAATTGCATCGGTCGTCGCCGGACCGGCGCTCTCGGACCGACCGGATCCCCGTACTGTAACCTTACTGTAAATCCGGGGAGGGCGGAGGGACGGTGCGGTCGTGTGCGGTTGATGCACGACCGCGGACGATCGACGGAATCCGGGGACGGGACGGCCGTGAACTATCTCCCGGGTTTTTAAGCAGGGAGGAACTGTTGGTAGGCATGAGAGTCGCAGGGCTGGGGATCCTCTCGGGGGCGTCGGGTGGTCCGTCGGACGGACCGTCGACGGTGGCGGGGGGCCTGGCGGGCGAGCACATCCTCGCGCCGCTCATCGCGTCCCAGGGGTCGGCTACGACCGACCAGGTCCGGGTCGCGGCCGCGCTGGCGCGGTCGACGGACGCCTCGTTACACGTCTCGGATCCCGTCGCCGGGGGGGACGCTCCGGCCCCCGGCCCCCGGGCCGACCTCACCGCCGAGGCGGAGGAACGGATCCTCGACTGGGCGGTCGAGCGGGTCTCTCCCCCGGGACCGCGCCGGGTCGGGATCAGCGGCGCCCGCACCCTCGCCCGGGGGATCCTGGGCGCGGTCGAGCGCCACGACGTCGACACCCTGGTCGTGCCCGGCGGGTCGGCGGCCGGACTGCTCCGGCGCGGGCTCACCGAGCGGTTGGCGGTTCACGCGGACTGTGACGTGGTCACCGTCGCCGGGAACACGGGCTACGAGCGGGTCCCGTCGGTCCTGCTGGCGGTCGCCGACGGCCCCCACTCCGGCCTGGCGACGGACGTCGCCGGACGGGTCGCCGCCGAGAACGACGCGTGGGTCGACGTCCTCCACGTCGTCCCCGAGGACCCCCCGGACCGCCGGCGCGAGGCGGCCCGGGCGTGCGTCGAGGCCGCGACCGAACGGATCGGTCGCCCCGGGTCCACGTCGACGTGGGTGCTGGAGGCCGCGGACCCGGCGGAGGCGATCGTCGAGCAGTCCCAGTACTACGGGCTCACGGTCGTCGGCGCGCCGACGAAGGGCCGGCTCCGGCGGTTCATCGCCGGGTCGACGACCGGGTCGGTCCGCCGGGAGGCCCGCAGCGTCGTCCTCTCGGTCAGGAACAACCGGTAGCGGTCCCGCGGTCGGGTCGTCCGTCGATCGCCCGGAACCCATTTGGACGGCGACGCCCGACGTGGATCCAATGCAGGGCCCACAGCGACCGATTCCCGGGGGGGAGTCGCCGTGACGGACCTCGACGCGGTCGAGGCGACGGCCGTCGAGGCGGTCCGGGCCGGCGGCGACTACCTCCGGGAGGCGTTCCGCGGGAGCGACGCCGACGCCGAGTACGGTCCCCACGACGTGGAGAGCGAGGCCGACCGCGAGTCCGAGCGACGGGTCCTCTCGGTCGTCCGCGAGGCGTTCCCGGACCACCGGATCACCGCCGAGGAGTCGGGCGAACACGCCGGTGACCCGAACTCGCCGTACCGGTGGGTGATCGACCCGCTGGACGGCACCAACGACTTCGTCGCCGGCCTCCCGACCTTCGGGGTCTGTGCGACCGTCCTGGAGGACGAGGAACCGGTGGTCGCGGCCGTCGAAGTCCCCGCCGTCGAGGACCGCTACGTCGCCCGGCGGGGCGAGGGCGTGCGCTACAACGGCGACCCGGTCACCGCCGAGGGGTCCGGCGTCGCCACCGAGGCCGCCACGGTCGGGTGGGTGATCGGACACGAGGTCAAGCGCGAACCCCAGTTGATGGCGACCGCCGCGACCCTCCAGGACGCCCTGTCGGTCACGGTCAAGCGGGTCATCGAGTCGTGGTCGCCGACGGTCCACTGGGGCGTGTTCGCCCGCGGACGGATCGAGGGGATGGTCACCTACCACGCCGACCAGGAGGAACAGCACGCCGGCGAACTCCTCGCCGAGGAGGCCGGCGCCCACGTCCACCGGTTCGGACCGCTGTACGTCGCCACCGTCGACGAGGGCCTCCACGAGGAACTCGTCGACCTCACCGAACCGATCGGGTGACCCTCCGTACCCCTCTCGCTCACCGGACCCCGCCGAGACCGACCGCCGGGGTGCCCGACGGACGCACCCGGTCGGATCCCCCCGGAGCGGCCCGGAACGCCGTGGAGGGCCGCTCCGGACGGCGACCGACCGGGCGGGGAGGTGAGGGGTCCAAGCACCTGGGCGCACCCCCAGTGTGAACCGTGATTCCGGTGATCCGGCACCGGGCGGGGATGAAAGGGGCCGACCCGCTGGACGACGGCGGACGAAGCAAGCACCGAAGGCGAGCGACCAGCGGGAGCGAGCCGAGGAGCGCAGCGAGTCCTCCGAGTCGAGCGGGTCGGGGGCTTTCGGGGAGGTCGTGACGGATCCGGGTGAGGTGACGAATAGGCCAACACCTCCGAAGAGCCCGACCGATCCGAGGGGTTCACCCGACCCGTAATCCCCCCATTGTGATCCCGGATCACGCCGTCGTAGCTTACTTACCCGGTCAAGGCCCTATTCGGGGTAATGAGTAAACAGGAACAGGAAGACGGACCTTCCGAGGACCGGAAGAAGTACGAGTTCCGGAAGGTAATCGAGGAGCTCCAGGAGTACGAGGGATCAGGAACGCAACTGGTCACCATCTACGTCCCCGAGGACAAGCAGATCAGTTCGGTCGTCGCCCACGTCACCCAGGAACACAGCGAGGCGTCGAACATCAAGTCCAAGCAGACCCGGACCAACGTCCAGGACGCCCTCAAGAGCATCAAGGACCGCCTGCGCTACTACGAGACCTACCCGCCGGAGAACGGGATGGTGCTCTTCTCCGGGGCCGTCGACACCGGCGGCGGGCGATCGGACATGATCACCCGGGTCCTGGAGTCGCCGCCGGAACCCGTCGAGTCGTTCCGCTACCACTGCGACTCCGAGTTCCTCACCGAGCCCCTGGAGAACATGCTCGCGGACAAGGGGCTGTACGGGCTGATCGTCCTCGACCGGCGGGAGGCCAACGTCGGGTGGCTGAAGGGCAAGCGCGTCGTGCCCGTCAAGTCCGCCTCCTCGCTGGTCCCGGGCAAGCAGCGCAAAGGGGGTCAGTCCGCCCAGCGGTTCGCCCGCCTGCGCCTGGAGGCCATCGACAACTTCTACCAGGAGGTCGCGGAGATGGCCAACGAACTGTTCGTCCCCAAGCGCCACGAGATCGACGGGATCCTGGTCGGCGGTCCCTCGCCGACCAAGGAGGAGTTCGAGGACGGCGACTACCTCCACCACGAACTCCAGGAGGAGATCCTGGGGCTGTTCGACGTGGCCTACACCGACGAGTCGGGGCTGTACGACCTGGTGGACAACGCCGAGGACGCCCTGGCCGACGCGGAGATAATGAAGGACAAGGCGGAGATGGAGGAGTTCTTCGAGAACCTCTACGACGGCGACCTCGCGACCTACGGGTTCGCCCAGACCCGCCAGAACCTCAACATGGGGTCGGTCGACCGCTTGCTCATCAGCGAGGACCTGCGCTCGGACGTCGTCACCTTCGAGTGCCCCAACGGCCACACCGACTACGAGATGGTCGACAGCAGCGACGACACCCCAGACCACGCCTGCTCGGAGTGTGGCGAGTCCGCCGAGGAGACGGACCGCGAGGACGCCATCGAGCACCTCATGACCCTGGCCGAACAGCGGGGCACCGAGACGAAGTTCATCTCCACCGACTTCGAGAAGGGCGAGCAACTGTACGACGCCTTCGGCGGCGTCGCCGGCATCCTGCGGTACTCGACGGGCGTCTAAGCGCCGAGGCCCTGATCCTCCGGTTCTCGCACGACCCGACTGCTTTGGATCCTTACCGAAGCGCAGTTCCGGAAACGGTTTTGTCGCCCCCGGTCGTCGACCGGACCATGGACCCGAGAGTCGAGGACCACGCCGAGATAATCGTCGATCATTCCGTGTCGGTCGAGCAGGGGGACGAGGTCATCGTCCGCGCGCCGGACGCGGCCGAGGACCTGCTGGTGGCGCTGTACGAGAAACTGGGCGAGCGGGGGGCCAAGCCGGTGCGGATGTCCCAGTCCGGCCGGGCCAACCGGGCCTACATGCACGCGATGGACCCCGAGGACTTCGAACTGGCCGAGCACGCCCTGGCGGCCGTCGAGGAGGCCGACGTCGCCATCATGGTCAGCGCCTCGCGGAACACCCACGAGACGGGCGACGTGCCGCCGGAGAAGAACGCGGCGATGGGCAAGGTCCAGAAGCCCATCCAGGAGGCGATGATGGAGAAGCGGTGGGTCGGCACCCAGTACCCCGCGCCGGGCAACGCCCAGGACGCCGAGATGAGCACCGACGCCTACGAGGAGTTCGTCTGGTCGGCCATCAACAAGGACTGGGAGGAACAGCGCGAGTTCCAGGAGCACATGGTCGAGATCCTCGACCCCGCCGACGAGGTACGGATCGTCTCGGGCGAGGGGACCGACGTCACGATGTCCGTCGACGGCATGATCACGGCCAACGACTACGCCGAGAAGAACCTCCCCGGTGGCGAGGTCTACACCGCGCCGGTGCCCGACTCCGTCGAGGGCGAGGTCCACTTCGACATGCCCCTGATGGCCCAGGGCCGGGAGGTCGAGGACGTCCACCTCACGTTCGAGGACGGCGAGGTGGTCGAGTTCGCCGCCGAGAAGAACGAGGAGGTCCTGGCGGCGGTTCTGGAGACGGACGAGGGTGCCAGCCGCCTCGGCGAACTGGGGATCGGGATGAACCGGGACATCGACCGGTTCACCGACAACACCCTGTTCGACGAGAAGATGGGCGACACCGTCCACATGGCGCTCGGACGCGCCTACGAGTGGACCGTCGGCGAGGACCGCGAGCGCAACGACTCGGCGGTCCACATGGACATGATCGTCGACATGAGCGAGGACTCGCGGATCGAGGTGGACGGGGAGGTAGTCCAGCGGGACGGGACGTTCGTCTTCGAAGAATTCGAGGAGTGACCGTTTTGGTCCAGCTTTTGCGAGCGAACGGAGCGAGTAAAAGCTGGCTGGGGACGGGTTGGAAGCGTAACCACCGACCGCTCACCCCGTTCGCGGTCGGCTTTTTCATCAACGTTACATTGTCCGGGTGGGTTAAATAGGTTGATCCTCTACCTTCGTATTAACATCGGTGAAAGATCCGGGGATCGTTTTTCTGAATACTACTTCTAGTTGCCGCACAAAGTATTTACAATTTTTATCCAACATATTAAATATGCCTCGATGGATCCAGATTACAATTGTAATAGCATTGATAACCGTTTCCGGGTGTTTCGGATCGGGGTTGGGGATCGGCGATCCGACGCCGACTTCAACACCCACTAACGAAGCATCACAGGTTCAGTCCGAAAACGAGAGTATCGAATATGTCATAAGAAGTGGAGATATCCCTGCTGAGCTCGAGCACGTAAATGTGACATTCGAAGTCGTTTTCGTCGAAAAAGAGGGGGATATGGATCCGTGCCTACGAGACACCTACAGAGGTCCATACAAGCCGAAGATAACAGCACTTGCTTTACCGAGTGGTGAGTGCCGTCACACCGAGAGAGTGACGGTCGATCTAACAGATATAGATGGGAACTATTCACTCGGGAAGTTCGCTCCCGATGCACCATACTCTGGGGGACATGCTTTGGTTATTTCTAAGATTGCTGCTACTTATAAGAATGGCAGCGAAGTAAGAGGGATAAAAGGTGCCGGCGGCATCCGAGCAAACGTTGAAGAGGATCCACCAAAGGACAAGTATATTATGGAAGTCTGGGTCGAATCTTATGAAGATCGTAGTTATTTATACTGGATCAAAGCTGCAGTCATAAAATCGAAGAACTTTTCAAAATAGTATAGTAAAACATAGGAGTATATTTATCATCTGGACCCGAATTAAAAAGAACAATTGACCAAACAGACTCACTGAGTGTATAAAATATCGACGGTTCGACTAATACGGGATCAGTCGGGGCACAACCCAACGACTTTTGCCGTCCGAACGACCAGGGTAGTCCATGATATCCACGCCTGCGGACGCCGAACGGGTCGCGGTGGTGCGATGCGGGTCGTAGCGAAGTTCGGGGGGACCTCGCTGGGTACCGGGGAGCGGGTCGCCCGGGCGGCCGACTCGGTGGCCGCCGCGGTCCGCGAGGGCCACGAGATCGTCGTCGTCGCCTCTGCGATGGGGTCGAGTACCGACGAACTGCTGGAGGACATCACCTTCGACGCCCCCGAGCGCGACCGGGCGGAGATAGTCAGCATGGGCGAGCGAACGAGCGTCCGGATGCTGAAGGCCGCCCTCGCGGCCCGGGGGATCGAGGCGACGTTCCTCGAACCCGGCAGTGACGAGTGGCCCGTGTTCACCGACGACGCCGGCGAGGTGGACGTCGAGCGCACCCAGGATCGAGCCGGGGCGCTGGCCGACCGCCTCGACGAAGTCGTGCCGGTCGTGACGGGATTCCTCGCCGAGACGCCCGACGGCGAGGTGGTCACGCTGGGTCGCGGCGGCTCGGACACCACGGCGATGATGCTCGGCAAGTACATGGACGCCGACGAGGTGGTCATCGTCACCGACGTCGAGGGCGTGATGACCGGCGACCCACAGGTCGTCGAGGGCGCCCGGAACGTCGCCCGGATCACGGTCGACGAACTCCGGGACCTGTCCTTTCGCGGCGCGGAGGTCGTCGCCCCCTCGGCGCTGGGGTACAAGGACGACGACCTGGACGTCAGGGTCGTCCACTACCAGCACGGCGACCTGCTGACCGGCGGCACGAGCGTCGAGGGCGAGTTCGACAGCCTGGTCGACCTGAACGAGACGCCCCTGGCGTCGCTCACCGTCGCCGGGCGGGCCATCCGGAACCGGCCGGGGATCCTCCAGGATCTCTCGGCCGCGCTGGGCGAGGCCGGACTCAACATCGACGCCGTCTCCAGCGGGATGGACTCGGTCACCTTCTACGTCGAGGAGGACATCGCGGGCGAGGCCGAGGAGGTCCTCCACCGGGAGGTCGTCGACCACGAGCCCCTCTCGTCGGTGACCGTCGACGACGGCATCGCGGTCGTCCGCGTGACGGGCGGCGAACTCCCGACCCGGCCGGGCGTACTCGCACGGATCGTCGACCCGCTGGCCGAGGCCCACATCAACATCTACGACATGGTCACCTCCGCGACGACCGTCGCCGTCTTCGTCGCCTGGGAGGACCGCGAGCGGACCCTCGAAGTGATGCAGGAAGTCTTCTGACCGTCACCGGTCCCGATCGGGTCCGGTCCCCGCCTCGCCGGCGTCGTCGATGACGTCCAGCAGGTCGTCGACGTCCGGCCTGTCGAACGTCGAGGTGCCGCGGTGGACGTACAGCGTCCGGACCCGTTCGGGGTCGCGGACGTCCAGCACCACGGCTTCGGGCATCCGCCCCAGGAAGTCGCTGACGTCGCCGAGGACCCCGAACCGGACGGGCTGGTCGTAGCGCTCGCCGACGGCGGCGTCGGGGTCGGCCAGCAGCGGGTAGGGGAGGTCGTACCGCTCGTGCCACTCCCGGACGCGCTCGGGGGGTTCGGGCACCACCGAGACCACCGCCGCGTCCCGGGCCCGGAACTCCCCGTACCGGTCGGCCACCCGCTGGACCTGGTCCCGGCAGTTCATGCAGTAGTGGTCGCGCTGGAGCAACAGGACGACGAAGGAGTGATCCCGCGCCAGCGCCGACAGCGACAGGGTGTCCGGTCCCGCCCCGACGTTCGGGAGTTCGAACTCGAACGACGGGATCCCCGTCCCGGGGTCCCCCTCGTGCCGGCTCATGGCTGGATCTACGGGTCGGTGAATACTAACCAGTTCCGCCGCGACCGCTCTGCCCCTCGACCGGTCGCTCCCGCGATCGACCCCCCTTGATCAACCGGAGGACCGTCACGGATTCGGCCTCGACGGGCTGGTCCTCCGGGACGGGTCGGCCGTCGACCAGCACCGACACCTCGTGGGGGCTGAGGTCGACCGCCCGCACCAGGTCGGCGTAGGTCGCGTCGGGGTCGGTCTCGACCCGGTGGGTGTCCTCGCCAGCGACCTCGACGGTCACTTCCATCTCGGTCGTCGTTCGTGGAGCCGGCGTCTTGAGGGTGTCGCGTGGTCTCCGGGCGCCGGGGTCGTCGCTGGGGCCGGATCGGTCCCGAACGGAGGACGACCGGTCTCAGATCAGGTAGAGCTTGCTCGCCCAGAACGAGCGGAAGGCGGTCGCGAGGGCGTCCTCCGGGTCGCCGGTGGCGTCGACGGCGTCGGTCGCGGCCGGGTCGTACTCGTCGGCGAGTGCCTCGACGGTGCCCCGGTCCCCGACGAGGTAGAGGGGATCGACCGCCCGGTCGTCGAGGGCCTCCCGGCACCGATCGAGGTGGGCCTCGACCTGTTCGTCGCGCAGGCGCTCGAACCGCGCCTGGGAGAAACCGCCCTTCGAGTGGTCGCCGCCGACGGGGCTGTCGAACCCGCGGTAGTCGACGCGCTCGTCCCCTTCGTAGGTCCCCAGCGCGAACAGGTCGGCCCTGACCAGCGCCAGGGTGAACGACCCCGTCGGCAGGTAGTTCGACCGGTCGAGGTCGAACCCCTCGCCCCACGCGACGAAGGGGTCGGGCCGGACCGGGCCGGACAGCGCCGCGCTGACCAGCCCCGTGTCGTCGGTCACGGCGACGCAGGGCGCGGCCTCGGCGACCAGTCGCGCCCGCCGGCCGAAGGTGTCCTCGACCTCCGCCGGGAGGTCGTCCTCGACCGCGGCGGTCAGCGCCCCCTCCGGTCCCGCCTCGACGCTCGCGAGCCGGTCCAGGACCGCCCGGGTTCGATCGCCCGAGAGCGTCGCGGTGTCCCGGAACTCCAGGTCCGTCCCCGGGTCGCGGAGGTGCTCTATCTCCCCCTCCAGGCCCGCGACCCGGTCCTCCAGGCGGTTGGCCCGTCGCTCGGCCTCCTGGCGGCCGCTCTGGGCCGCCGACCGCCGCCCGGCCTCGGCGTCCAGGCGGTCCTCGAGGCGGTCGACCTCCTCGCGGGCCTCGGCGAGTTCGGCCTCCAGTTCCGCTATCCGCTCTTTCAGGCCCGCCCGCCCGAGCAACCGATCGAGCATCGACCGGATGGCCGGCCCGGAGCTACTTCTAGGTCCCGGGACCGGCGCCAGCGACGCGCGAGGACCGGACGGGCGCCCCGGCCACTACGAGAGCACCCGCGTGACGGCCGACCCGAGGCCCGCGGTGACCGCGGCCATCAGCCCCGCGAAGAACGCGGCGAAGAAGAACGGGAAGAGCAGGTCGACCAGTTGCAGGCCCTCGAACTCGACGGCGAGGAAGATCGCCGCGATGAAGGCCATGAAGAAGTGGCCGATAGCGTTGGCGAGAAAGGCCGCCGGGATCGAGAGGAGTTCGCCGTCCGCCTGCTCCTGTGCCCACAGGCCCATCGGCCCGCCCAGCACCGGCCCGACGAGTGCGAGGAAGGCGATGGTCCCGAACCCCAGGAACGCCTTGCCGAACTCGACGGTTCCTCCGTACAGGTTCAGCAGGATGACCCCGGTGAACGCCAGCGAGAACCCCAGGACGCCGTAGGCCACGAGGACCGACGCGAAGTTCCCGACCACCGACCCCGAGACGGGGAGACCCTCGAAGGTGTCGCTGGCGTCTATCCCCTCGAGGGTTCCGCCGCCGTCGTCGCTCCCGGTGGCGTCCTCGGTCCCGCCGTCGTCCCCGCTCTCCTCGCGAGTGGGCCGGGTGCCGTCGGCCGTGCCGTCCCGTGGTTCGGCCCTGGCTTCGGCCCCGTCCCGGTCCCCGCGGTGCGATCGTTCGTCCCGTTCGGTGCGTCGGTCCTGCCGTGACGAGTCGTCTCCGGACATCGTATCGGTTGACTGGCTTCACATTCTTAATAATAATTGCTCGGTGTCGACTTCGGAGGGATCGGCACGGATCCCTCGCTACGATCGTCGTGTGCCGCGAGAAGCGTCCTGACGGAGTCCAACGCGAACGAAGTGAGCGTTGGGCAAGTCAGGACGTGAATGACGCAGCGACTGCTCACAGAGCAGTCGCGAGGAATGAACGTCCTGACGGAGATTTGAACTCGGGAAGACGGTCCGGGTCGCTCCCTCCGGTCGCTTCCCGGGCTGCGACTTCCCTGTTCAAATCTCCGGGGGTTCGTCGTGTGCCGCGAGAAGCGTCCTGACGGAGTCCAACGCGAACGAAGTGAGCGTTGGGCAAGTCAGGACGTGAATGACGCAGCGGCTGCTCACAGAGCAGTCGCGAGGAATGAACGTCCTGACGGAGATTTGAACTCCGGTCACAGGCTCCGCAAGCCCGTAGGATGGTCCACTACCCTATCAGGACTCGATACGGGGTAGGCCCCTTCCGCGTAAATCCGTTACGGTGTCGACGCCGGCGTGTCAGGTACCGGCACGCGGGGGGATCCGGCGACCGATCGTCCGCCTCCCGGATCGGAGTATGTCAAAGAGGGCCTTGAGGTTACGGAAGCGATTTGGAAGTGGGGGGTGTAGGGCCGCCCATGAAACGACGAGAGTTCCTCGGGAGCATCGCGGCTGCAGCAGGGACGGGTGCGCTCGCCGGCTGTCTCAGCAGTCCGGGCGGTGGCGGCGACGACGGGGACGACGGCGATGGCGGTGGCGGCGGATCGCCCTCCGTATCCGACCGGTCGATCGAGACCACCGACGCGGCCTGTGGCTCGGGTGGCGACGCCAGCGTGAGCTACGAGGACGAGTCCGTGCTGGTCAGGGGGTCGCTCTCGGCGTCTGACCCGTGCCACCACGCCGAACTAAAGAGCGCGGAGTACGACGCCGGGTCCGACACACTCACCGTCTCGGTCGCCGCCGTCGAGAACGAGGACGCCGACATGTGTTCCCAGTGCGTCGCCGCCGTCGACTACGAGGCCCGCATCGAGTTCGACGGCGGCCTCCCGGGATCGGTGGTCGTCGAACACGACGGCCAGGAGGTCACCACCGGCTCGCGGTAGGGCCGTCCGGGGATCCCCGGCCGGTTTCCGGGAGCGGTGGCCGACCACCGGCGGCGGACCAGTCTCCGGGGACGGTCGTCTCCACCGACGGCGGGTCAGTCCGCCGGGACCGTCACCTCCCCGAGAACGCCCTCCTTGTGGACCCGCAGGGGGCTCCGGGAGGCGACCCGACAGTCGAAGGCGGGGTGTTCCGCGAAGTGGCGGACCACCATGTGCCGGCGGGAGCCGGTGATGCCCTCGCGGCCGACGGCCTCGGCGTCGAACTCGTCTGGCAGGCGGTCGAAGAGCCGCTCGACTGCGCGAAAGGAGTCGAACACCTTGGCGTTCCCCGCCGAGTCGGCACCCCGTCGCTTGACGGCGTAGGTGCCGTCCGGGCGGTGCTCGCCTGCGGTGTGGACGAACTCCCGGCGCTCGCTCGCCGCCTCGCCGACCGCGGCCCGCAGTCGCGCGGCCTCGGCTCTGGACAGTTCACACGTGGTTCCGTCGACGGACAGGACGACAGACCCGTCCTCGGACCACACGGAGACGTCGCTACCGGAGAAGAACCCGACCAGGAGCGCGGGTACTCCGTGTCATACGTCGATTACTGGCGACTCCGGGAACAAAGCCCTGTCGGTCGGGAGGGGAGGTTTTATTGTCGCCGGCGGGCTCCCCCCGGACATGGCGACCGAGACCGCGGAGTCGGACATGGGACTGGGAACGGGCGTGCTCTTCTCGCTGCTGGCCGGCCTGGGCGCCCTCGGCATGTTCGTCGGCGCGCCCGAGGACCTCTCGGCCTGGGCGTTCGGTGCCGCAATGCTGTTCGGGTCGCTGGCTGTCGTCGCCATCCACGTCTACGACGGCTGAGCGACGGCCCCGGATCGGTTCCCACCGTCTCCGGAGACGTCCCGACGTCTCCCCCGGGGGACTTTGCACACGACAAAGGAATTAAGGCTCTGAACCCACTAAATTCGAGCATCGATGACCGAGTACACCGAGGAGGAGCGACGTATTCTCGCCTACCTCGCCGAGAGCGCGTCCCGGGGCGAGCGGTACTTCCGGTCCCGGAACATCGCGGACGCCCTCGGACTCTCGGCAAAGCAGGTCGGGGCCCGCCTCCCGCGGTTGGCCGAGAAGAGCGACGACATCGACATCGAGAAGTGGGGTCGGGCCAGGTCCACCACCTGGAAGGTCACCCCCCAGAGCTGATCCCCCGAAGCACCGACCGGCTCCCGCGTCTTTTTACCCCTCCGAGTCCAGAGTCGTACACGTCATGACCGTCCGGGTCGAACGGGTCGTCGAGGTGCCGGCCACCAGGGAAGAGGTCTGGGAGTTCATCGTCGACCCGGAGAACCGCGCCAGGGCCATCAGCGTGGTCACGGGCTTCGAACTCGACGACGAGGAGGGTCGCAAGGCGACCTGGCACGTCCAGTTACCGATCCCGGTCGTCCGCAAGACCGTCCCCATCCGGACCGAGGACGTGGAGCGGCGTCCCCCGGAGTACGTGAAGTTCGTCGGCACCTCGAAGGTGCTCCGTGTCACGGGCGAACACGAGATAGAGGCCACCGAGGACGGCGCGCGCCTCCGCAACGAGTTCGTCGTCGAGGGACGGTTCCCGGGCGTCGAGCGGTTCTTCGAGCGGAACCTCGACCGCGAACTCCGGAACCTCGAACAGAGCCTCCGGGAGTTCCTCGGTATCGAGGCCTGACCGGACTCGCCCGGCCGCTCCCGCCGTCGAACCTCCGATCCGGCCGATCCTGCCGTCGAACCTCCGATCCGGCCGATCCTGCCGGCGAAGTCCCGGTTCGGCCGATCCTTCCGGTGGAATCCCGGTTCGGCCGATCCTTCCGGTGGAATCCCGGTTCGGCCGATCCTGCTGGCGGAGTGCCATTCGGCCATTGCCGTCGGCGGGTGACCGGCCGGGTCGCTCCCGGGCCGTGAACCTTTGTCCCTGGCTCGTCAACGGGGACCGATGCGCGTCGCGCTCGCACAGCTGGAGATCGAACCCGGGGCGGTGTCGGAGAACCGCGACCGGGCGGTCGCGGCGGTCGAACGGGCGGCCGACCGTGGGGCCGAGTTCGTCGTCCTGCCGGAACTGTTCACCGTCGGGTACTTCGCGTTCGACCTCTACGAGCGACACGCCGAACCCCTGGAGGGAGAGACGGTGTCGCGGATCCGGTCGGTCGCCGAGGAGCACGGGGTCGCGGTACTGGCGGGGTCGTTCGTCGAGGACCTGGGGGCCACGGAGGGGGCCGAGACGCCGGCCCCGGAGGGCCTGGCGAACACCTCGGTGCTACTCGATGGGGAGGGCCGCCGACGCCTGGTCTACCGCAAGCGCAACCTGTTCGGCTACGGCTCCGCCGAGGACGAACTGCTGGTGCCCGGCGAGCGCCTGCGGACGGCCGAGGTGGGCGGGCACACCGTCGGCGTGACGACCTGCTACGACCTGCGGTTCCCCGAGGAGTTCCGGCGACTCGCGGCGGCCGGCGCCACGATGGTCGCGGTGCCGAGCGCCTGGCCGTACCCCCGCGTCGAACACTGGCAGGTGCTCTCCCGGGCGCGGGCCATCGAGAACCTGTTCTTCCTCGCGGCGGCGAACGGGAGTGCGTCGTTCCCGGACGCCACCCTGCTGGGCCGGTCGGCCGTCTACGACCCCTGGGGGACGCCGCTGGCGAGTGCCGGCGAGGACCCGGCGCTGGTCACCGCCGAGGCGGACCCCGGCCGGGTGGCGGCCGTCCGGGGGGAGTTCCCGGCCTGGCACGACCGTTTCGGTCGGAAAGACTGATTGGTGAGGGGCGACGAGTCCCGAACAGCAATGCCGGACATCGCATGGTACGTCGGCGTCGTCTCGATCGGGTTCGTTCTGCTGACGACCCTGGTGATGGCGTGGTTCGCGTTCATCGGGGAGCGCGAGGAGTCCCACAAACCGACGGTCGGCGAGACGGACCCGGACACCACCGAGTGATCCCTGCCGCCCGACTGCCGTCCGCCCGACTCGCGTAGCGGAACCTATCCCTCGCCCGGCGATCACATCGTCGTAACAACGGTTATCCCGCTCCGGTCCCAACTTCCTCGTTGGGCGTTGACACGCCCCACGGTGAGATCCATGGCGGAAGACAAGCCACACCAGAACCTGGCCATCATCGGCCACGTCGACCACGGCAAGAGCACGCTCGTGGGTCGCTTGCTCTACGAGACCGGAAGCGTCCCCGAACACATCATCGACCAGCACCGCGAGGAGGCCGAGGAGAAGGGCAAGGGCGGCTTCGAGTTCGCCTACGTGATGGACAACCTCGCCGAGGAACGGGAGCGAGGCCTGACCATCGACATCGCCCACCAGGAGTTCGAGACCGACGAGTACACGTTCACCATCGTGGACACGCCGGGGCACCGCGACTTCGTCAAGAACATGATCACCGGCGCGAGCCAGGCCGACAACGCCGTCCTCGTCGTCGCCGCCGAGGACGGGGTCCAGCCACAGACCCGTGAGCACGTCTTCCTGGCCCGCACGCTGGGCATCGGCGAACTGATCGTCGGCGTCAACAAGATGGACCTGGCCGACTACGACGAGGCCCGGTTCCAGGAGGTGGTCGCGGAGGTGACGGACCTGCTGGACCAGGTGCGCTTCGCCACCGCCGACGCCTCGTTCATCCCCATCTCGGCCCTGGAGGGGGACAACGTCGCCGAGCGCAGCGACGGCATGGGCTGGTACCAGGGACCGACGCTCCTCGAGGCGCTCAACGACCTGACCGAACCGGATCCCCCGACCGACGCACCGCTCCGGGTACCGATCCAGGACGTCTACAACATCTCCGGGGTCGGCGCCGTCTCCGTCGGCCGCGTCGAGACGGGCACCATGGCGCCCGGCGACGTGGTGCGGTTCATGCCCTCCGACGTCGGCGGCGAGGTCCGCACCATCGAGATGCACCACGAGGAGGTAGACCGCGCCGAACCGGGCGACAACGTCGGGTTCAACGTCCGCGGCGTCGGCACCGACGACGTCCGTCGGGGCGACGTCTGCGGACCGGAGGACGCCCCCCCGACCGTCGCCGAGACGTTCACCGCCCAGATCGTCGTGATGCAACACCCCTCGGCGATCACGGCGGGCTACACCCCGGTCTTCCACGCCCACACCGCGCAGGTCGCCTGCACCATCGAGTCCCTCGACGAGAAGATAGACCCGTCCAGCGGCGACACCCTCGAAGAGGCCCCCGAGTTCCTCCAGAGCGGTGACGCCGCCATCGTCACGGTGCGGCCCCAGAAACCCCTGAGCGTCGAACCGAGCCAGGAGATCCCGGAACTCGGAAGCTTCGCGATCCGCGACATGGGCCAGACCGTCGCCGCCGGACGGGTGCTGTCGGTCACCGAACCGTGATACGGCGGTCGGGCCGCCCGGTCGCCCCCGCTTCCTCCCGTCGGCGTCGGAAAGGCTGATGGGGACGGCGGGCACAGTCCAGGCCGTGTTTCCCCGGATCGACTACCTCCACTGGATCGAGGGCCGACCCGACGCCGCGACGTACGACCTGGGTTCGAGCGACCTGCGCGGGAGCGGCCCGCTCCAGGAGGGGCCGGTCCCGGACCGCCTGGCCGACCTCCCGGATCCGCCAGACGACGTCGACCTGGAGGGGCAGGTCGCCGACGAGTACGGCGTCGGCCGAGAGTCGGTCCTGCTCGCGCCGGGCGCGAGCGTCGCCAACGTCGTCGCGCTGGCGGCGGCCCTGAACCTGGCGGTCGACGCCGACGCCGCCCCCGGCGAACCGACGGTGGCGACCGGGGAGTCCCGCGTCCTCGTCGAGAAGCCGGGGTACGAACCGCTCCTCGAGACGCCACGGGGACTGGGGGCCAACGTCGACCGGTTCCTCCGGCGGGCGGGCGACGACTACCGCCTCGACTCCGACCGGATCCGGGCGGCCGTGGTCGAGGACACCGCGCTGACGGTCGTCACGAACCGCCACAACCCCTCGGGGAACCTCGCCGACCGGGACACCCTCGCGGCCGCCGCCGAGGCCGCCCGCTCGGAGGGGGCGTACCTGCTGGTCGACGAGGTGTACGCGCCGTTCGTGGACCCCGCGGACGCGGGGACGGTCCGGGTCGGATCCGGGGCCGACTCCGGTCCGACCGGGGGCGCCTTCGGCGGTCCCACCGCCGCGGGCATCGACGGGGCCGTCGTGACCGGGTCGCTCACCAAGTTCCACGGGCTGGGTGGGCTCCGGGTGGGGTGGGTCGTGGCCGACCCGGAGTTCGTCGAGGCCGCGCGGGTGGTCGCCGCCCACGTGCCGGGGTTCTCGGAGCCGGGCCGGGTCCTCGGCCGTCGCGCGTTCGCCGCGGGGGACCGACTCGCCGAGGAGGCCCGGTCGCTCCTGCGGGAGAACGCCGCCCTCCTCGCCGAGTTCGTCGACGGCCGCGACGACCTCTCCGGACCCGTCTTCGACGGCGCGACCTACGCCTTCCTCGACCACGACCGGGCGGACGGCGACGCTGTCGCCGCCGCGGCCGAGGAACGGGACCTGCTGGTCGTCCCGGGC
The DNA here is from genome assembly GCA_003023195.1 of Halobacteriales archaeon QS_8_69_26. Classification (GTDB taxonomy): domain Archaea; phylum Halobacteriota; class Halobacteria; order Halobacteriales; family SW-7-71-33; genus PXRX01. Next base: position 30,205 of record PXRX01000028.1, on the reverse strand, counting down.
CGGTTCTTCCAGGAGCCCGGCCGCTTCCGGGTGAGCCTCGGGCGCGACCCGGACCACGTCGCGGACGCCCTCGACGTTCTGGGCGAAACCCTCGACGCGCGGTGATCCGGTCTCCCGAGGGGGTCCCGTCCCGATCCGGACTCGGTAACCGGACTCAGTCGATCCCGAGCCGTTCCCGCCCGTCCTCGATGGCGGTTCGAACCGCACCGCTCGGATCCTCGTCGGGTTCGACGGGCCGGTAGCCGGCGAACGTCTCGTGGACGGTGGCGACGCTCTCGGCCAGGGCGTCCAGCGAGTAGCCGCCCTCCAGGACGAACGCGACGGGGGCGTCGACCGCCTCGGCGGCCGCCCGGCACCGGTCGGCCAGGAGTCCGTAGCCGTCGGTCGAGACGCGCATCCGGGAGATGGGGTCGTGCTGGTGGGCGTCGAACCCGGACGAGACCAGCAGGAGGTCCGGGTCGAACGCCTCGACGGCCGGGGTCACCAGGTCCTCCAGGACCGCGACGTACTCGGCGTCGCCCGCCCCGGCGGTGAGGGGCACGTTCAGTGTCGTCCCCTCGCCGTCGCCCTCGCCGGTCTCCTCGGCGGCGCCGGTCCCGGGGTAGAGTCCCCGCTCGTGGATCGAACACACGAACACGTCGCCGCGGTCGTAGAAGATGTCCTGGGTGCCGTTGCCGTGGTGGACGTCCCAGTCGACGACGGCCACGCTGTCGGCGCCCAGTTCCTCGCGGGCGTGGGCCGCCGCGACGGCGACGTTGTTGAAGAAACAGAAGCCCATGGCGTCGTCGGCGACCGCGTGGTGTCCCGGCGGTCGCCCCAGGGAGAAGGGCGTCTCACGGCCCGTCGCGCCCGCCAGGGCGGTCTCCGCGGCCCAGGCGGCGGCCCCGGTGCTCGCCAGCGCCGCCTCCCAGGTGTCCCCCTCGGCCACCGTGTCGTGGTCCCACTGGCCGCCGCCGTCCGCGCAGAACTGCTCGACTTCCTTGACGTAGTCGGGGTCGTGGACCGCCGCCACCCGGTCGGGGTCGACGGGGTCCGGGGCGACGTACTCGGCGCCGTGTCGCCGGTCGAGTTCCCGGCGGATCGCCCGCAGACGGTCCGGCGACTCCGGGTGGCGGTGGCCGGGGTCGTGCCGGAGACAGGCCTCGTGGTGGCCGAACCGCATCAGTCCCGCACCGCGAAGTAGGTCTCGACGTCCTCGGCCTTGATCGTCCGGCGGTCGGCGTGGCGGGCCAGGACCGACGCGTTCTCGGCGACCTCGTCCGCGAACGATTCGAGTATCGACGCCAGGGCGACCCGGGCGTCCATCGACACCCGGTAGCGGTCGTCGATGTCGAGCCGTGCGATCCGGTCGACCGGTGCGATCGGCAACGTGAGGTCGTCCTTCCCGGGGGCCGTCCCGACGCCGAAGTCCTCGGCCATCAGGGTCTTGCGCCCGTCGGCCGTCGCCGCCTCCGCGGCCTCCGCGGCGAGTTCGGCACCGTGCTCCTGGATCCGGCGGGCGAGTTCCTCGGTGGCGTCGCTGCCTACCCGCAGGCCCCCGGCGTTGCGACGGATCACCGAGTCGACCGGCGCGAACGGTAACTCGACGCTCATCACCCGAAGGGGAGGCTGGCACGCCCTTTAACCCTTTTCGTGCGACGACGTCCCGTATCGGGGGACCGATGGTACGGACGGGCGATCCATCGGCCGAATCCGTCGCTACCGCGACCGCACCCAGTCGGCGACGGAGGAGGAACTGACGAACTCGACGGCCCGCCGCCAGGGTTCGGGCGTGAGCAAGTACCGGACGGCGACGCCGGCCATCCGGAGCCAGAACTCGACCGCGACGCCGGCCCTGCGGGCCCGTTCGGAGTGGTGCAGCACGGGAACGACCGTGATGCCGGCCGCGACGAACCCGACCGCGCCGCCGGTCGAATACACCGACAGGACCGGGAAGTAGTCGAGCGCCGCGTTGAGCGGTGCGAACGCGAGTGCAGCGAGCCCACCCCGAACGAGGATCGGCCGGACCGCGAGCGACGGCCGGGAGACGGACACCAGTTCCCGGCCGAGCACGACGAGTTGCCAGCCACCGAATGCCCCGAGTGACGCCCCCAGCACGAATATCGCGTCGGGATCGACCTCGCTGGCGACGAGAAAGAACCAGCCGCAGGCGACTGCCAGTCCGAACGAGACCGTCGTCTGCTCCGCTAGACGGAGATTCACGAGGGCTCTCGCTCCGACCAGCACCGACAGGCCGACGACGACGCCGGCGACCACGTCGACGAGGAAGTGAACGCCGAGTGCGAGGCGCGTGAAACTGACCGTCGCGACGAGCACTCCGGCCGCGACGTACCGTTTTCGGGGCGTCCCGACGGGGAGGACGTATGCCAGACCGACGAAGACGATGGTCGTGTTGACGGCGTGGCCACTGGGGAAGCCGTACCCGCTGGCGAAGGCGGTGGTCTCGTACACCGGTCGAACGAACCAGGGAAGGAGGTCGGGGTCCAGCAGCGGTCGGTCCGGTCGAGGGAACCCGAACACCTCCTTGAGCCCCATGACGAGGCCCATCCCGGCCAGCCACACGCCCGCGAGTGCGGCGATGTCGTCGTGGTTCGGCGTGTTGTACCAGTACAGCAGCGCGAAGACGAGGGCCAGGAACCAGATGTCCCCCAGTTGCGTGAGGAGCGCGAACACGACGGCCAACCACTCGGGGAGCAGTTGCTGGATGACTTCGAGTTCGCCGATCCCCCGCGACGTTCCGGGTTCCACGGATCCGATCCTAAACCCGGATCCGTTCTTAACTCTGACGTGTAGTGACGGAGGTTTGATCGGTTCGGACGGCCGAAGAACGGGGTTCGACGGAGCCGTCCGGTCACTCCGTGTCCGTCGCACTCCCCCCGGATCGCGGTCCACCCGTAGCTGTCCCGGGGACTCGCGGGCAGGTCAGGAACGGTCGATCCGCGTGCTCCCGGTGCTGTGTGGGGTGGCGTCCGCGAGCGAAGCGAGCGGTTCACCGCGACCGAGCGGAGCGAGGTCGCGGCCTTTTTCGGTCCAGATTTTTTCGGTGAGGGTTCCCGCAGGCCGCGAGCGGTAGCGAGCGGCCGAGGAAACCCGAGCCGAAAAAAGGTGGGTCAGAATATTTGGTCGGCGTCCACCCGGCCGTCCCGCATCTCCCCGCGGACGGTGACCTCCTGGCCCAGGCGGACGTCCTCGGTCGTCTCGACGCTCACGGTGCGTTCGCCGTCGTCGAGCACCACCGGATCCCCGGCCTGGACGACGGTCCCGGTGAACTCGACGGATTCGCCCTCGTCGGGGTCGGCCTCCTGGACGACGCCGGCACCGCCGGCCGATCCCCCCGTGGTCGTGGAGGGGTCGCCGCCAGTCGTACCGGAGTCGGTGGTGGATCCGTCGTCCTCGCCGTCGTCGGCGAACGCCGAGAGGCCGGCGTCGGCGTCGGTGCCGCCCGCGTCGACCTCGGGTTCGTGTTCGCCCAGGACCGTGACGGTCGACTGCCAGTTCGCGGAGGCCTCCAGGTCGTCCTGCCAGCCGTCCTGGATCTCGACGTCCCCGAGGGCCACGCGGTCGCCCGGTCCCACGTCGAGGTCGGCCTTGTCGCCCCAGAGCGCGACCCGGATGTCGCCCGAGTCGTCCTGGACGCGGACGTTGCGGACCTGGCCCTCGCTCCCGTCGTCGCGGTCGAAGGTCCGCTTCGGGTCGGCCGACCGGACCACGCCCGCGATGTCGACGGTCCGACCGATCTCGACGTCGCCGATGGGCGTGGTCTCGGGTTCGTACTCGATGTCCTCGTCTATCTCGGCGACGGAACTGCGGTCGTTGACGTGGACCTCCAGGTCGCCGTCCCGTTCACGGACGTAACCGTCGACGACCTCCACCGAATCGCCGGGGTCGACGTCCTCGACGCGGTCGGCGCGGTCGTCCCAGAGGGTGACCCGCACCCGGCCGGTGGGGTCGCCGATGGTGAGGTTCGCGACCCGACCCTCGCTCCCGTCGTCGCGGTCGAAGGTGCGGACCGACTCGGCGTCGAGGACGGTCCCCCGGACGTTGACGCCGGACATCCCGAGCGCCAGGTCCTCGACCCGGTGGGTGTCGCCGACCTGCACGTCCAGGTCCTCGTCGGCGGGTTGGACGTCGTCGACGTTGACCTCGACGCCGCGGTACCCCTCGTTCGCCCGGCCGGCGATCCGGAGGGTGTCGCCCGCCTCCAGTTCGTCGGCGGCCTGTTCGGCCATCTTGTCCCACATGGCGATCCGGATGGTCCCGGTCTCGTCGGCCACCTCGGCGTTGAGGACCCGGCCCTCGCTCCCGTCGTCGCGTTCGAACTCCCGGACCTCGTCGACGTCTATCACCTTCGCGGTGAACCCGACGTCCTCCATCCCGGCCTCGACGTCGGCCACCCCCTCGACCTCGCCGTCGTCGAGTTCGTGGGCGACCAGCATCGCGGCCGTCTCCTCGTCGGCCAACCCGCCCATCTGCTCGACCTTCTCCTCGACGGCCGTCCGGAACTCCTCCAGTGGCACGTCCGTGTCGAGGTCCTCGTAGACGTCCTCGATGTCGCCCATTGTTGCGGTCGTGATCCTATCCATGGTTGACCGCCGCTTAAGCGTTCTCCCTCCGGATCGATCCTGCCGCGGTCCTGCGGTCGCACCCCGTGCCGGCCATGGGCCGGACTGGTCGCGGGATCGGTCTTAAACCCCGGGACTGCCCCTCCGGTCGCGGCGGTTCGAACCCTCCACGTTCAGTCTCGATCCGCGCCACGGGTGCGTGAGGGGGCGTCGGCCGGGGAGCGGCCCTAGTCGATGGTGATGTGGTCGCTCTCCTGGTTGAGCGAGAGGTTGGCCGCGATCTCGGCGTTGCGCATCGCGTACTGTGCGGTCTGCTGGAGACTGACGAGCACCTCGCGGACCTCCAGGAGGTCCTCGTTGTCCATCTCCGGCAGGTCGTCCAGTATCTCGCGCTCGAACGCGCCGAGTTCGCGGAACTGTTCGCGGACCTCGAGGTAGGCGTCGTAGTCCCGGTCGACGGCCGCGGCGACGGCCAGTTCGGTCACCCCGTCGACCTGGTCGGTCAGTTCCCGGATCCGGCGGAGCGTCCCCCCGTCGACCGGGAGGCCGTCGGACTCCAGGGCGATTTCGGCGATGTCCTCGGCGTTGTCGGCCGTGAGTTCGAGGTTCTTGGCGATCGACCGGTAGCCGATCAGCGGGAAGCCGTCGTCCAGGCCGACCGCCCGCGCGAGCGTGGGGTTCTGGTAGGCCGTGAAGATGAGGCGCAACAGCAACACGAATATCTTGTTGGCCTGGCGCTCGCGGTTCAGCGCCCGCTCTGCCAGGTCCGGGCTCTCGTGGGCCAGGGCCTTGATGGCCTCGCCCCGCATCGTCGACCCCGTGTTCTCCAGGCGTTCGAGCAGGTTGTCCAGGGTGAAGTCTTCGGGGTCGACCGAACACCGGATCGCGATGGAATCGGGCGTCTCCTCGATGACGCCCAGCCCCATCAACTGTTCCTCCGCGCTGTAGACGGCGTTGATGTGCTCGCTGGTCAGGGCCTCGGAGGCCTCGACCCGGATCACCCGCCGTCCCAGGACGTACTGGGCCACCAGCGCCCGTTCGACGGCGTCGGCGTCCAGGCCGGACGCGTCGACGACCGCCTCGCTCTCCTCGGCGGCGGCCGACTCCGACAGCACCGTCAGGGTCCCCTTGCCGCCGGTACGGAGCGACACCTCGTCGCCCTTCTCCACGTCGTGTTCGGAGGCCCACTCCGCCGGCAGCGTCATCGCCAGCGTGGAGGGGCCGAGCCGTTGCACCTTACGGGTTTCCATGGTCGGCCTAGTCCACTAGGGACCTTAACCTTGACCATGGGATCATTATATGCGAGGCGGTGACATTATACGGCCCTCTCGGCGCGGATCGGAGTATCGAGGAGTCCGTCTGGAGACCGGGGAACTTTCACTCGGGTTCGAACGGGTTCTCGGGAGTGTCGAACCGCGTGACGCCGTCGAACCTGTCGAAGTCGTCGTCGAAGCTGTAGACGTATTCCCGTCCCACCCGGCGCCTGTACGCCACGGTGATCGCGTCGGTAATCTCGACGCCTGCGCGACGCTGGAAGAGAGCTCGCCCGCGGTTCAGGTCCTCGGCTTCGAGGTGTCTGAGCCGGAATCCCCGGTTCTCGGCGATGAACTCCAGAGTCTCCAGTGCGTGGTCGTGTCCTGCACGTTTCAGGATCGGGTTGAGTACCTCCGGGAGCGCGTAGTTGGTGACCGCTCCGCGCGGGAGGTCCCCCCGATCCATGGCCTCGACGATGTCGACCGCCCGGTCGTGGTACTGGTCCCGGCGGCTACGGTCGCGAACAGCACGTTCGAGTCGACGACCGCCTCGGGCACCAGAACCACTCGTACCCGTCGGTGACCTCCACGGCGTCGGTCTCGCCGACGTCGATCGGTTCGAGGTCCCCGGCGGCGCCGTAGCGTTCGCGAACGACCTCGGCGACGAGGCGACCGTCCTCGGTGACTTCCCACCGGAGCCTGTCCCCCGGTTCGAGGTCGACCCGCTCGCGGACGTCGGCGGGTACGGTAACCGAGTACCCTTCCTCGACCGTCGTCTCGTTGTCTTCCGCCGCCATACCGGGCCGTACTTCCTCGAAAGCGATAACGATTGTGTGGTTTGGGATCGTGCGGAAAGAATGGTGCGTGCCGGGATCGTGCGGGGGGTGCGTGCCGGGATCGTGCGGGGGGTTCGATGCGAGTCGGGATCCTACCAGAGGGTGTCCAGTCCACGAGGCCGCCCCCGTCTCACCGGTACCGGTGTCCGGCCTACACCACCTTCATCAACCGGCGCTCGAACCGGCCGACGCGGACCTTCCGCCACCCCCGCAACTCGTCGTCGAGGTCCGGATCCCCGGTGTCGACCCGCAGGACGCCGGTGTCGTCGAGTTTCTCCCGGGAGGCGACCACCTCGACCGACGAGCGGCGGATCACGTCCGGCGAGATCTGCTGGTTGCCCCGGCCGAAAACGAACCCCTGGCCGCCGATGGGGGAGACGACGACGACGTTGTCCTCGCCGAGGGCGTCGAGGATCTCGGACTCGCGGGCGTCCCGGACGAGGACCGCGCCGTCGCGCCAGACGTCGACGCCCAGGGGCGACCCCTCGAAGCCGAGTTCGCGCTTTATCGTCCCCAGCGTGCTGCCGGGGCCGAGGACGTAGGTCACGCCCGGGTCGGCGTCGGCGGCCACCCCGGCCGCCAGCGACTCGACGCTTCCGCCGCCGAGTTGCTTCGAGGACTGGACGCCGTCGGCGACCGGGACGCGGACGACAGCCTTCAGTTCGGTCTCGACCTCCCCGCCGCGGAAGGCGTCCTCGTCGATGTCGTTGACCTCCCGTTCGGCCGTCCGGTCGAAGGCCGCGGCGACCCGCCCGGCGTCCCGCGGGGTGGTGCCGAAGACGCCCGAGTAGACCTTCACGCCGGCGGGGATCCCCAGCATCGGCACCTCGTCGACGGCGTGTCGGTCGGACAGGACCTCCGCGACGTCGACGGCGGTGCCGTCACCCCCGGCGAACAGCACCAGGTCGACGCCGCGGTCGAGGAAGGCCCGGACCGCCCGCCGGGTGTCCTCGGCCGTCGTCCCGAGGGGATCCTCGCCACCCTCGGTGACGACCTCGGGGTCGAAGCCGGCGGCCCGTGCCGCGTCCGCGCCCATCACGCCCCCCGCGGCCAGCACCGTCGTTTCGGGTGCGCGGTCGTGCAGGACGGCCAGGGCCTCCCCGGCCCGGTCGGGCGCCCGGGGGGTCGCGCCGAGCTCGCGGGCCCGGTCGGCCTTCCCGTCGGTCCCCTTCAGTCCCACGCGCCCGCCCATGCCCGCGATCGGGTTCACGACTACGCCCACGCGCATCGATCTACGGTTGGTCGGCGGGCGGAAAAACCGCGCGGGTCGCGGCGGGATCGTCGGAGGATCCACTGCTGGTCGGGCGAGTTCGGTCGGCTTCGGGCGGATCCGGACTGGTCCGTGGCCGGGTCCTCAGCCGAACGCGCCGAGGCTGGACTGGAGGTCGCGCCCCGGGTCGCCGTCGGTGACCTCGTGGCCGACCAGTTCGCGCATGTCGACGGCGTAGGTGGTGCCGCCCCGTTCGAGGAGGAGGACCCGGCCCTTCACCCCGCGGACGGTCCCGGACGCCAGCGTGTCCGCGACCGGTCGCCGGTCGAGGGGGAGGTCGTACGCCGGGTCGATCCGCTCCTGCACGTCGAACTCCGCGAGCAGGGCCTCCCAGGCGTCCCCGTCGAGGCCGGTCCCCAGCCCTTCGACCTTCGTCGGGACGCGGACCCGGTCGGGGATCTCCGTCGCGGTCTCGGCCTCGATCTCGCGGGCGATCCGGCCGTTCGTGACCGTGTGGACGTGGGCACCGCGGTCGGCACCCTGTTCCACCAGGCGCCGTCGCAGGCGCCACAGTTTCGTCACTCCGACCTTGAACGCGTCGGGGGCGAAGGCCGCGAGGTAGACCGCGTGGTCCTGGTGGCAGTCCATCTCCGGCTTGAGACAGGTGCCGGTACACCGCGCACAGACCCAGGTGTGGGCGTGGTCCTCGCAGTAGGGGGCCCGGGGCCGGCCGCAGGGGCGGTGGTCGTCGCCGTCGAGGACGCCGGCACACCGGCGCTCCTCCAGGCTGTAGGCCAGTTCGGTCCCGGGGTCGAGGCCGACCCTGCGGACCCGTCGCTCGCCGTCTCCCTCGGCGACCAGGAGGGCGGGATCCCCGTCGTCGAAGTCGGTGGTCGTCCCGGCCTCGTACCCCACGATCTGCACGCGACGGCGTAGGGGAAGCCGCCTCTTAGCGGTGTTGCTCCCGGCCGGGTGGTCACGTCGGGCGTCCGGTATTTTTTGGTGACGGTCGCGATCCTGGCCGAATCATTCTACAAATCATTACTGTGCGGGGATCGCGGACGCCGTCGACAACTCCGAGGGCGTCGTCGGTGTCTCTACCGACGCTACCCTCCACGCGGTGAAGGTGCTGGACAAGCGCGGATCCGGATCGTTCTCTGACGTCGCGGCGGGCATCGAGTACGTCGCATGGCCGACGGTGCCTCGAACAGCCAGGCCCGGGACACCCTCAACTCAAGTGCCGAGGACCTGGGCCTGTCGAGCAACGAGCAGGGATCGGGTCTACTTGACGCGGCGGCCGCGCTGAACTACAATTCGGGCGACGACGGCACCGGCGACTGCTGACGCCGGTCCCGGCCGGCCTCGGTTTCGACGGTTCCATCCCGCGACGCCGCCTGGCGGTCGAAAACGAAGAACTATAACGACCTGTCTGCTATCTTGTCACATGTCCCTCGATGGCACCCTGGACGTTTCGGTGGGGGCGGACGCAGTGACGTTCACCTTCACGGTGGAGAACACGGGCGGGCAGGACCAGGACCTCCAGTTCAGCGACGCCCAGACGTTCGATATCTTCGTCGAGTCCGACGGCGAGACGGTCTGGCAGTGGGCCGAGGGCCGGATGTTCGCACAGATGCTCTCGACCGAGACGCTCCCGGCCGGCGCGTCGGAGTCGTTCGAGACGACGTGGGACGACCCCTCGCCGGGCGACTACGAGGCCCGTGCGGTGCTGACGGCGAACAACGCGGACTGCGAGGCGACGGCGTCGTTCTCGGTCTGAGACGGACTTGCGGCCCATCGACTCCGCGAACCGCCCGGCCGGTCGCTGGCCGGTGGAGGGCCGGACCGATCGCCGGCCAATGGACGACTGGACGGATCGTCTCCCGTGGGTCCCGGGAGCGCCCGACGTCCTATCATTCAGACAGAATAACATTTTACATCCGAATAATTTCGGCCATTATTTATAGAATCCTGAATGATCCGCGTCAATAGTTCACAGAGAAAGATTTAAATCGGTAGCAAGTGAGATAATGATCGTCATGGCAGGCAATGACAGCCAGCTATCCAGGCGGAGTGCGCTAAAAGTCGCGGGCGGTGCCGTCGTAGCGGGCGGCGTCACAGTCGGCGCGATGGGCAAGGGCGGATCCGACGGGCGGGACGTCATCGTCGGCCTCGAAGCCGACGCCAGCCCCGACGTCGCGGCCTCGAAGGCGGACTCGGTGAAGCGGACGATGGACTTCGGCAACGTCGGGACGGCCGTCGCCGGGAAGTTCTCGGAGGAGGCGATCAAGGGCCTCCAGAAGACCCGTGACGTCCGGTACGTCGAGGAGGACGGTTCGATGCACGCCCTCCACCACCGCGACGGGCACGACGGCGGTCCCGGTGGCGGCGACGACGGCGGATCCACGAGCCAGTGTCTCCCCTGGGGCATCGACCGGACCGACTCGGAGGTCGCCCACGCCAACGGCGAAACCGGGAACGGCGCGACCATCGCCATCATCGACACGGGCATCGACAGCGACCACCCGGACCTCCAGGGCAACATCAACACCTCCCTCAGCAAGGCCTGGGTCAAGTGCAAGGGCGGAAGCTGTAACTACCCCTGGGACGACGACAACGACCACGGCACCCACTGTGCCGGCACCGCCGACGCCATCGACAACTCCCAGGGCGTCGTCGGCGTCTCCCACAGCGCCGACCTCGTCGCGCTGAAGGTGCTGGACAAGCGCGGTTCCGGGTCGTTCTCCGACATCGCGGCCGCCATCGAGTACTGCGGCGACAACAGCGACCGGATCGACGTCGGCAGCATGAGCCTCGGCGCGTCCTCCGGGAGCCAGTCGGTCAAGGACGCCTGCACGTACGCGGACAACCAGGGCGTCCTCCTGGTGGCCGCCGCGGGCAACGACGGCCCCTGCAGCGACTGTGTCGGCTACCCCGCCGCCTACAGCGAGTGCGTCGCCGTCTCCTCGACCAACGACAGCGACAACCTCTCGTCGTTCTCCTCGACCGGTCCCGAGGTCGAGATCGCCGCCCCCGGCACCGACGTCTACTCGACGATCCCCGGCGGCTACGACACCTTCTCGGGCACGTCGATGGCGACCCCCCACGTCGCCGGCGCGGCCGGCCAGCTGATGGCCAACGGCGCCTCCAACGACAACGCGCGGAGCACGCTGAAGAACAACGCCGAGAACATCGGGCTGGCCTCCAACGAGAGCGGGGCCGGTCTGCTCGACACCGCGGCCGCCCTCGGTCTCGACTCCAGCGACGACGGCGGCACGGCCGGCAACTGCGGGTAACGGCGAGGGCGTCGTCGTCTCGACGGAGGCGACCCTCACGCGGTGAAGGTGCTGGACAACAGCGGATCCGGGTCGTACTCGGACATCGCCGCGGGCATCCGGTACACCGCGGACCAGGGCTGGGAGGTCGGGTCGAAGTCCCTCGGCGCGTCCTCGGGGTCCCAGACGGTCAAGGACGCCTGCACGTACGCCTACGACAAGGGCGTGCTCCTGGTCGCGGCGGCGGGCAACGACGGCCCCTGCTCGGACTGCGTCGGCTACCCCCCCGCCGAACCCGAAGTGATCGCCGTCTCGGCGACCAGCGACGACGACTCGCTGGCGGACTTCTCCTCGACCGGGCCGGAGATCGAGATCGCCGCGCCCGGCGAGAACATCCCCTCGACGGTGCCGGGCGGGACCGACACCTTCTCCGGAACGTCGATGGCCTCCCCGCACGTCGCCGGCGCCGGCGGCCTGCTGATGGCCAACGGCCTGTCGAACGACGAGGCGCGCCAGCAGCTGAAGGGCACCGCCGAGGACCTCGGTCTCCCGGACAACGACCAGGGGGCCGGCCTCCTCGACGCCGCGGCCGCCCTCGGTCTCGACTCCAGCGACGACCTGTAACCGTCGCTTCCGTCGCTTCACCGACGCGGTCCGTTTTTTCGGTCCGATCCCCCGGGCGACGGCCCTGGCGGTCGACCGCCCCGACCTGATCAGTTGAAGACCCCGGCGTCCCGATCGATCGCCGAATGGGCGACGACTCCCCCGGTCGATCGGACGACGACCGCGTCCGGGTAACCGTCCTCGCGGGCGGCGACCGCCACGAGTTCGAGGCGGATCCCGGAACGACGCTCCGCGAGGCCCTCCTCGACGCCGGCCACTCGCCGTACACCGCGGTCACCGGTCGCCTCAACTGCGGCGGCCGGGGGATCTGTGCCACCTGCGGGGTCCGACTGCTGGAGGGTCCCCCACCGGAACACTGGCACGACCGCCTGGCGGACCGCTTCGGCTACCCGCGGCTCTCCTGTCAGGTTCGACTGACCGACGACGTGACCGTCCGGATCCCCGAGAAACTGGTGTGGGGCGGGCGGGAGTCGGGCGGGTCCGGTGATCGGGAGGACGCGTCCGGAGAGGGGACGGATCCGCCCGGGTAGATGGAGGCTCCGTCCGCTCCGGCAGTCAGGCTTCCAGGCCGCGCTCGGCCTTTATCTCCTCGGCGAGTTCCCGGGCGGCCCGGCGGACCGCCTGCTCGCTCGACAGCGAGGGCTCCCAGCCCAGTGCCGAGAGCTTCTCGATCGACAGGCGCATCTTCGGGACGTCGCCGACCCAGCCGCGGTCGCCGCCGGTGTACTCGTGGTCGGGGTCGACCCCCAGTTCGTCGGCGACGACCTCCGCGATCCGGTCGACCGAGGTGGTCGTCCTGGTGCCGAGGTTGTACGTGTTGCGGTCGGCGTCGGCGTGTTCGACGACGTGGCACATCGCGTCGACGCAGTCGGTGACGTGGAGGTAGGACTTCTCCTGGCGGCCGTCGCCGAGGATCGTGAGCGTCTCGGGGTCGTCCAGCAGTTTCTCGATGAAGTCGGGGACGACGTTGCCCCGCTGGTGGGGGCCGACGACGTTGGCGAAGCGGAACGTCCAGGTCCGGAAGTCCTGCGAGTGGACGTACGTCGACAGCAGCGACTCGTCGGCCAGCTTCTCGGCGCCGTACACCGAGATCGGTTCCAGGGGCGCGTAGTCCTCCGGGGTCGGCCGCGGGGCCTCGCCGTAGACGACCGACGACGAGGTGAAGGCGATCCGGTCGAGTCCCACCTCGGCCATCCGTTCGAGGACGTTGTAGGTCATCGCGTTGTTCAACTCGAACAGCTCCCGGTCGTCGGGGTAGCCCGCGTCGGAGATGGCCGCCAGGTGGAAGACGAGGTCCAGGTCCTCGGTCACGACCCCGGCGACGTCGTCGGGGTCGGTCAGGTCGGCCTCGACGAACTCGGCGGCGTCGTTCACGCGGGATCGCTCGCCCTTCGAGAGGTCGTCGGCGACGACGACGGCGTTGTCCTCGACGAGGCGATCCACCAGGGCGGTTCCCACCAGCCCCGCGCCGCCGGTGACGAGGATCCGCCGGTCGGTCAGGTCCATGCCGGTCGAAACCGTCCGGTCGGGCAAGTGCGTTCCGGTGTCCGGTCCGTTCCGGTTGGTGGTCGGGATCCGGCGGCCCGGGCCGTCTCCCTCTGCGATCCGGTGGACGCTCGTCCCTGCCCGCGATCCGGTGGACGTTCGTCTACCGTTCCCGCGGGACTCGATAACATAATAGGATCTCCAGTTCCCCCGAGGGGGATTATAGGCAGAACTTATCCCTTCGACCGACCGACTGTTTCCCGAAATGACCGAGCACTCCGTAGAGCTTCCCGTCCGCCGCCGGTGGCGTGGCGACGGACCGTCGTACAGCCGAGACGCGCCGCGACCGCCCCGTGACGGGGGGTCGACCGCATGACCGAATCGCTACGGGACGACCGGGCGCCTGGATCGCCGTCCGACCTGGAGACCGCCGACGACCACCGGGACACAGTCCTCGTCCCCGTCGGCCTCTCGGACGACCACCGCGTCGAGACGCTCGCGGACACCGCGGCCGAGGTGGCGGGCATGATGCAGGCGTCCGTCCGCGTCCTGCACGTCTTCACGCCGGAGCGGTACGAACGGACCGTCGAGAGTCTGTACCGCGACCCCGACTGTCGCCCGCCCGCCGACGAGATGGTGCGGCGGGTCGACCCGGTCCGCGAACTGACCGCCGAACTCGCCCCGGCGCTCCGTTCCTGGGGGATGACGATGGACGTCGAGGGCAGGGTCGGCGAGTCGGTGAGCGACGAGGTGGTCGCCGCCGCCCGCGCGGCCGACGCGAAGCGGATCATCGTCGGCGGTCGGCGTCGTACCCCGGTCGGCAAGGCCGTCTTCGGGAGCACCGTCCAGGACGTCCTCCTCGACGCCCCCTGCCCCGTGACGTTCGTCCAGGACGGCCCGGGGTACTGAGAGGGCGCGGCCCGGCCAACGGTTCCTCCCCGGGTCCGACCGGCAACGCTTACTGCCCCGGATCGCGTCGGTGTGGCGCATGGAGCGAGTCACCGTCGACGGCGTCGATCCGATCCCCTCGGTGACCGGGTCGTCGGTCAAACCCTGGCGGTGACCAGGCCGGTGGTCGGATCTCACCGGTGACCAGGCCGGTGGTCGGATCTCACCGGTGACCGGGCCGGTGGTCGGACCCCGGGCTAGTTCCGACGGAGCGTTCCCCGGAGAGTCTGTTACAGTAAGATTACTGTATGGGATCCCGTTCCGGTCCGACAGTGCCGCCGGAACTGTGGCGAACGCACAAGTTTCGTCGCGTCGAAGAACGATCATGGCCGACCCTACCGCGGACTGGAGCGCGGTCGACGACCACGAGGACGTCGACCGGTTCACCGACTACCTGGCGACACTGACCGGGGCCGAGGCGGTCCGGGGGTACAAGCGCCGGAGCCACCGGCTCCTGGATCTCCGGGCGGGCGACCGGGTCCTCGACGTGGGCTGTGGGCGTGGCGACGACGCCCTGATGCTCGCGGAGGCCGTCGGTCCCGGGGGCGAGGTCGTCGGAGTGGACAACAGCGAGACGATGGTCGAACAGGCCCGCGAGCGAGCGGCCGAGGTCCCGGCGGCGTTCGCGGTCGAGGACGCCCTCGACCTCCCGTTCGCGGACGACGACTTCGACGCCGCCCGGGCCGACCGCGTCCTCCAGCACCTCGACGCGCCGGACGAGGCTCTCGCGGAGTTACGGCGCGTGACCCGCCCGGGTGGCCGCGTCGGCGTGAGCGACCCCGACTGGGTGACGGCTATCGTCGACACGGACACCGGCCACACGGATCGGTTCCTCTCGGTCGAGTACGCCTGCCCGCGAGCCCCGACCAGGGGACGGCAACTCTACCGGCTGGCGACCGACGGGGGCCTGGTCGACGTCGACGTCGATACGTGGACGCTGACCTCGACGGATCTCGCGTTCATCGAGGAGGTCGGCGGCCTGGCGGCGTGGACCGAGTCGATGGTGGCCGCGGGCGAGGTCACCGAGGCCGAGGTCGAGGAGTGGTACGAGGGGCTCGGAGCGGCGGACGAGCGCGGGTCGTTCTTCAGTTCGATCACCGGGTTCACCGTCGTCGGGACGGTTCCCGGGGAGTGACCGCCGTCCGGTCCCGGTGGCGGATCCCGGGTCGGCCAGGCGGTGGCACGACCCGGCGTTCCCCGCCGATCGAAACCGCCTAACCCGGCGGTGCCCACGGCCCGGACATGGAGGGCCACCCCGAGGTGACGGTCCTGCGCCTGGGCCACCGCCCGGGCCGGGACGAGCGCATGACCACCCACGTCGCGCTCACCGCGCGGGCGCTGGGTGCCGACCGCGCCGTCCTGGAACCGGCCGCCAGCGGGTCGGCGGACACCGTCCGGGACATCACCGACCGGTTCGGCGGCCCCTTCGCGGTCGAGGTGGCCGACGCCCCGAAGGGGCGGATCCGGTCCTGGGACGGCGTCGTCGCGCACCTCACGATGTACGGCCTCCCGGTCCAGGAGGTGATGGGCGAGGTGCGGGCCGCACACTTCGGGAGCGAGGCGGGATCCGAGGGAGGAGCGGTGGACGACGGGGATCCGGCGGACGACGGCGAGGAGAGCGGACCGGAGGCAGCCGGGGGATCCCCCCTGCTGGTCGTCGTCGGGGGCGGGAAGGTTCCCTTCGAGGTGTACGACCGCGCCGGTTTCAACGTCGCCGTGACCAACCAGCCACACTCGGAGGTCGCGGCGCTGGCGGTCTTTCTCGACCGCCTGTTCGAGGGCCGGGAACTCGACCGCCAGTTCGAGGGTGGCGACCGGCGCGTGATCCCGGAGGAGACCGGGAAACGGGTCGAGGACCTGGAGTGACGGATCGGTAGCGACTCCATCCGGTGTTCCTCCGGTTGTTTCCGGATCGCGGTCGAAAGCCCCCGGCCCGCTCGACGGTTCTGACTCGCTGTGCTCCTCGGTCACTCCCTCCGGTCGTTCCCTGCGGTGCTTGCGTCGTCAGAACGCGGCCGACCGGGCCGGCCCCTTTCAGTCCCGCCCCGCAGCCACGATCCTCCCCAGCCGATTGCGCTCCTCGCCCGCTCCCTGCGGTCGCGGGCTGCGGTGCTCATCCCTCGCGCGCGTCGCTCACGGTTCGCTCCGCTCACCGTTCGCGTCACGCGCGCCCCTGGGGTAGATCCCGCCGGAGTGTGGCTCGCTCCGGCCCTCAGTTCTCGACGTGAGAGCCGTCGTACCGTTCGATCACCTCGTGGATCCGGTCGGCGCCGAAGCCGACGGCCTCGGTGGGGATCCGTTCGTCGGCGGCGTGGGCCATCTCCATCAGGTCGAAGCCCTCGGGGAGTCGCATGGGGGTGAACCCGTAGGACTGGACGCCGGCCTGGGCGAGGTGGCGGGCGTCGGTGCCGGCCTGGAGGACGAACGGGACCGCCCTGGCCCCCGGGTCGGCCGATTCGAGGGTGTCGGCCAGGAGGTCGAACAGGCCCAGGTCGGGGTCGGACGGGAACGGTTCGTAGCGGACCACCTCGAAGTCGAACTCGACGGTCTCGGGGATCAGGGCCCGCAACTCGCGTTCGAGGTCCTCGTCGGTCTGGCCGGGGAGGATCCGACAGTCCAGCGTGAGACTCACCTCGGCCGGGAGGACGTTCTCCTTGTCGCCGCCCCGGACCACGGTTGGCGCGGCGGTGTTGTGCAGGAGGGGGTCGAGCATCCGCCCGGCGTCGCCGAGTGTGTCCAGCACCTCGTCCGTCTTCTCGGGGTCCAGCAGGTCCCGGAGGGAGTCGCCGACCGCGCCGCCGAGTTCGCCTGCCATGCGCTCGACCATCTGCTCGACGGAGGGCGTGACGTGGACCGGTAACCGCTCCTCGTCGAGAATCCGGACCGTCTTCGCCATGTCGACCATCGCGCCCCCGCGGCTTCCCCGGGAGGCGTGCCCGCCCGGGCCGTGGAAGGTGAGCTTCGACCAGCAGATCGCCTTCTCGTTGGTCTGGATCGGATACAGCCGCTGGCCCGCGAGGTCCATCGAGAAGCCGCCGAACTCCCCGAGAGCGTACTCGACGCCCTCGAACACCTCGGGGTGTTCGGTCGCCATGAACTCCGCGCCGTGGTCGCCGCCGGCCTCCTCGTCCGAGAGGACCATCACCACCAGGTCGCCGGCGAGGTCGGTGTCCTCCCGGGCGGCCCGCAGGGCAGCGGCGAGCATCATCGCCACGCCGCTCTTCATGTCGAGGGTGCCCCGGCCCCAGACGAACCCGTCCTCGACGACGGCGTCGAACGGCGGGTGGGTCCAGTCCTGGCCCTCCGTGGGGACGACGTCGACGTGGCCGTACAGCATCAGGGGCGACGCGTCTCCCCCCGGGAGGCGGGCCACGAGGTTGGGGCGGTCGGGGTCGGCGGCGTACGTCTCGGTCGCAAAACCAGCAGCGGACAGCAGCGACTCGACCCACTCGACGCAGGGCCGTTCGTCGCCCGGCGGGTTGGTGGTGTCGAACCGCACCAGCGCCTGGAGCAGTTCGACCGGCCGGTCGGCAAGCGCCGGATCCGGTTGCGGAGGGTGGTCCGCGCTCATGGCCCCACCCACCGGACGGACCGACTTAAGTAACGCCTTCGCGGCCCGCCCTGCCCGCGTTACCGGTGTGGGTGATCACCCGGTCGAACCGGGGGATCCTCGGATCCCACCGGTCCGGTCGCCATCAGGCGGCGGGCGATGACGACCATGCCGTCGGTGAACCCCCGGCCGGAGATGGCCTGTTCGGGGCTCCCGTCGTGGGCGGGTGCCGTCCCGACGAGGATGGTGTTCCGGTCGACGAGGAGCATCCGCGTGATGGCGGTGCCGTCCTCGTCGGGGAGTGGCTGGAGCCACTCCAGTTCGGAGACGAAGACGCTGGCGTCGGGGACCGCCTCCGCGACCCGGTCGCGGATGTCCTCGGTCGGGGTGCCGACGATGACGTCGACGCCGTCGGACCGGGCGTTCCCGATGCGCTCCAGCAGTTCCTCGGAGACGGCGGACTCGTCGGCGAGGACCAGCAGTACTTCCCGGTCGGCCTCGCCGATCAGCCGTTCCGTCCGGTTCCCGATGGCGGTCGCGCCCGACGGGGCCCACACCTCGTGGGTCGTCTCTGTCTCGCCCTCCATCGCCGCCGGTTCGACCCCGTCCAGGGCGTGCCGGAGGTCGCTCATCCGGGACTCGTACTCGTCCCGGAGCGTCTCGACCGCCTCGTCGATGGACGCCGCCCGGAACTGCTTGGGGCTGGAGTGCTGGACCTGTACCAGCCCCTTCGACTCGAGGACTCGTATCGCGTCGTCGACCCTCGTCCTGGGACCTCCGAGACGTCACTGACGTCCTTGGCGGTCCCCTGGGTGAGTCGCAACAGGCCGACGAAACACTTCGCCTCGTACTCCTTCAACCCGAGTTCCTGCAACAGTTCCTCCGCCTGTCGCCGGTCTGGATCGCTGTTCATGGGTCCCAACCATCTACCAACCGTGTGCCTCACCTCGGAGGGCGTTCTGAAGTTATACTGACATCCGACGGCGCGTGGTGCCGTCACCGGTTCCGGGGCGCTTGCGGGTTTTATGTTCTCGCGGCGAGGAGTCACGGATATGTCCGACACCGACGTCGATCCGTTCGCTCCGGCGACCGACCTGGCGGCCCGGATCCGGGAGGGCGAGGTGTCGCCCGTCGCCGTCGTCGACGCGTACCTCGACGAGATAGCCGACCGGGACGAGGAAATCAACGCCTACGTCACCGTGACGGGTGATCACGCCCGCGAGCGCGCACGAGAGGCGGAGGTAGCCGTGGAGGACGGCGAACTGTGGGGCCCGCTCCACGGCGTCCCGGTGGCGCTGAAAGACCTCCGGGACCTGGTCGAGGGGGTGCCCCACTCCTTCGGGTCGAAGCTCATCGGCGACCTGGGGTACGCACCCGAGCGGACCGCCGCGAACGTCCGGCGACTCCAGGACGCCGGTGCGATCGTCCTGGGCAAGACCAACGTCCCCGAGTTCGGCCACAAGGGCGTCACCGACAACGAGTACGTCGGCGCGACGGCCTCGCCGGTCGCACCGGAGACCAACGCCGGCGGCTCCTCCGGGGGGTCGGCCGCGGCGGTCGCGGCCGGGATGGCACCGCTGGCGACCGGCAGCGACTCCGGGGGGTCGATCCGCATCCCCGCCGCCGCGTGTGGCGTGTTCGGCCACAAGCCGTCGTTCGGCCTGATCCCCATCGACTCCCGGCCCAACGCCTTCGGCCTGAAGACCCACCACTCCGTCCAGGGACCGCTGACCCGGACCGTCGAAGACGCCGCCCTCCTGATGGAGTCGCTGGTCGGCCCGCACCCCGTCGACCCCGCCAGCGTCCCGGACCCGGGGATCGACTTCGAGGGTGCGCTCGACCGCGGCGTCGAGGACCTGCGCGTCGCCTACAGCCCCGACCTGGAGACGTTCCCGGTCGAGGAGGGGGTCGCCGACCAGGTCGCCGCGACCGTCCGCGCCCTGGAGTCGGCCGGCGCGACCGTCGAGGAGGTGACCGTGGACCACGGCCACTCGATGGACGAACTGGCCGACGCCATCGAGACCACCTTCTCCGCGTCGCTCGTCGGCCTGGCCGAGACCCTGCAGGCGTCGTTCGGCCTCGACGTCCGGGACTACCCCGACCAGGTGTCCGACAGCCTGCTGGACCTGATCGCCATCGGCGAGGAGAAGACCGTCGGGGACGTGGCACGCACGGGGATCGTTCGTACCGACGTCTACGACGCCGTCCAGGCGGTGCTGGCCGACTACGACCTGCTCGTGACCCCCACCACCGGCCAGGCGGGGATGGACCTCCACACCGACCGCGGCCTGGAGTGGGAGGTCGCGCTGACCTGGCCGTTCAACTGGACCGGCCACCCCGCCGCCTCGGTCCCGGCAGGCCTGACCGACGAGGGGCACCCAGTGGGCACCCAGATCGTCGGCAGGCCCTACGCCGACGACGACGTCTTCGCGGCCAGCGCGGCCGTCGAGCGCGAACGGCCCTGGCACGACGTCTACCCGGCCTGACCGGGATCGCTCCCCCGTCAGGGGGTCGTCGGGGGCCGATCCGTGGAGACCGGTCCCGACCCTCCGTTCGCGGGGACTCGCACGGGGCCAGCCCCACCGGGATCGCCCGCGCACGAAAAGACATATCCGAACCTGGGCGGACCTACTGGTATGACCGACGCCGACGCTACGGGGGAGGGCGGGGATGCCGACCCTGCGGGGGATCCCGGGGACGCCGATACCACCGGCGACGCCGGCCGTCCGGGGGACGCCGGATCCGGCCCAGTGGTCGACCTCGACTGGGAGGGATCCGGGGGACTGTTGCCGGTCGTCGCCCAGGACGCCGGGACGGGGGAGGTGCTGATGCTGGCGTACGTCTCCCCGGAGGCCCTGGAGCGCACCCGGGAGACGGGCCTGGCGCACTACCACTCCCGGAGCCGCGACGAACTCTGGAAGAAGGGCGGGACCAGCGGCCACGTCCAGCGGATCGACGAGGTGCGGGTCGACTGCGACGGCGACGCCCTCCTCTACCGGGTCCACCAGGAGGGCGGCGCCTGCCACACCGGCTTCCAGTCCTGTTTCCACCGGGACCTGTCCGGCGAGGAGGTCGGCGAGCGAGTCTTCGACCCCGACGAGGTGTACGACGATGACTGACTGCCCCTCCCGATCCCGGGAGGTCCGCCCGAGCGGGGTCCGATCCCGGGCGATCCGACGCCCGAACGGATCCCCGGAGGTGGTCGGATGAGCGGGGCCGACCTGGCGGGCGACCGGGAGGAACTGCTGGACCGGATCCAGCGAACCGACCGGGAGTACCGCGAGGCGGCCGAGGCCGTCGAGTCCGTCGGGGAGGACCGCATCGCGACCGTCGCCGAGGCCCACCGGAAGGCCACCACCATTCTCGACCGCTACGACGGGCGGGCCACCGGCACCGGCGACTTCAAGGCGTTCGTGCAGTTCCAGCAGGAGTTCTCCACGCTGGTCGAGGGGCTGGACGACGACCTGCCCCGCAAGGACGCCTTCGAGGAGGCCCAGGAACTCCTGGACAAGCGCCGGGTCAGCGAGGGGGACTTCGAGCAGGCCCGCGAGGCCGTCGCGCCGGCCGGCGACCTGGCCGAGCGCATCGACGACCGGGAGGCGGCCCGGGACCGCTACCGCGATGCGCGGCGTGCGGTCCGGGACCGGGTCGGGGAACTCGACCGGGAGATCGCCCGCCTCGAACGGGTCCAGGAACTGGGCGAGGCCGACCTGGACGCCCCGACCGAGCGGCTCAGGGAGCCCATCGAGGCGTACAACGACGCCGTCCGGGACGCCTTCCGCACGTTCCGACGGGAGGCCAGCGCCCGGGAGGTCCTGTCGTTCGGCGTCGCCACCCGCCAGTACCCGCTGGTCGAGTTCCGGCAACCCCCCGAGGAACTGCTCCGGTACGTCCGCGACCGGGCGGCAGGCGAGGAACCGATCCCCACCCTGCTGGAGTACGCCGACTACTCGCGGTCGAAGCTCTCGCACTACGTCGACGACGCCGGCGAACTCAAGCGCCGGATCGCCACCCGCCAGACCTACCTGGAGCGACTGGACGCCGATCCACTGACCGTCGACTGGCCCCCGCCCGAGGCGGAGGAACTGGCGTTCCTGGGCCGGGAGCTGGTGTCGGCGTGTGCCCGGTTCGCCCCGGACCCGGTGGTCGAGAGGGCCCGGCGGGTCCGGCGACTCCCCGCCGACCCGGAGTACGACCGCCTGCGCGACGCCGCCGTCGCCACCGAGCAACTCGACGCCGCGGACCGCCGACGGATCGAGTCCGGCCGCCTCGAAGCCGAACTCGGGGAGTTCCGCGAGGCCCGCGAGAGCCTCCGGGACGCCCTGGAGGAGTACCCCGAGCGGTAGTCGGTACCCCGCAAGGGGTGGGTGAGATCGGGCCGGATCAGTCGTCCCTCGCCCGGTCGGTCCCTCAGCCGTCCCTCGCCCGGTCGGTCCCTCAGCCGTCCCTCGCCCGGTCGATCACTTGCTCCGCCGCACGCCGTCCGGAGAGGTACGCGCCGTTGACGGTCCCCGGGTGGGTGACGGAGGTGGCCTCGCCGGCGAAGAAGAGCCGTCCGTCGACCGGCCGGCCCAGCACCCGCCGGTCGTAGTTGCTCGCGCCCGGCGGGAGGTACGAGTACGCCCCCCGGGCGTAGGGGTCCTGCCCCCACTGCGTGCCCGTCCAGTCGACGGGGTCGGGGACGGACGGCCCGAACGTCGACCGGAGGGCCGCCATCGCGTCGTCGGCCACCTCGGCCTCGGGCCGGGTCTCCAGGTCCTTGGCGTTCCGGGCGGCCGTGAACCCGACGAGGGCCGGGACGCCGAGGTGCGGGAGGAGGTTGAGGAACACCGTCCAGACCCCCTTCTCGCGGGACACCCGGGCCACCAGTTCCGCCTCGGCCGGCCAGAACGCCTCGGGAAACCGCAGGACAGCCTTGTCCAGCCGTCCCGAGCCGAGGCGGCCGATGGCCCGGTCCTTCTCGACGGGGAGCAGGGGGTCGAACTCGACCTCGCGGGCCTGTAACACCCCCAGGGGCAGGGTCACCACCACGCGGTTCCCCTCGACGGTCCCGCGGTCGGTCCCGACGGTCACGCCGCCGTCCCAGTCGACCCGCTCGACCCGGTGGCCGAGGCGGACGTCCAGCCCATCGGCCAGCGACTCGACGACCCGGTCGTAGCCGTCGACCACGTAGGCGTCCCCGCCCCGGAGCGCGGCGTCGGCGTTCCAGTTCCGGGCCGACAGCTCCCGGACCCCGGCGGCGTAGTCCTGTTCGATCCACGCGTTCAGGAAGAAGTCCAGGCGGCGGCGTTCCCGGTCCGGGAGCGCCTCGACGTCCAGCACGCGGGTGATCCCTTCCCAGAGCGAGTAGTCCCGTCCCTCCGGCAACCGGCGGGCCCGGCGGGAGGCCCGCTGGACGTGCCGCCAGTTGTCCTCGATGTCCTCGACGGCCCGGTCGTCGAGTTCGGTGCCGTCGGCGTCGTAGACGACCCCCGAATCGTAGTCGCTCCGGTCGTACCGGACCCCGGCCTCGTCGGCCAGCCCCACCAGGGGGTTCCCGCGGAGGCCGTGGATCCACGAGGCCCCCAGGTCGACCGGCACGCCGAGCGACCGGTCCGTGTGGATCCGCCCGCCGACCCGGTCGCGGGCCTCCAGGACGGTCACGTCCAGGCCCGCCTCCGCCAGGCGCCGGGCCGCCGCCAGCCCCGCCATCCCGGCACCGAGGACGACCACGCCCCCCGGTCTCCCGTTGCCTCGCGGTGGATCCACGTCCACCCCGCTACACCCGGCGACCCCGGTCAGCGCCGCCGCCGTCGTCGCCAGCACCCGCCGCCGGGACCGGTCCATACCAGCCCATTGGCACCGCCCGCCACAAATGCGTTGGCCGGGGATCCAGGGACGGTGTCACGTTCGGTCGACCAGCCTAACGGCGCGTGCGGTCGGATCCGCCGAGTATTGCGAGGCGGATCCGACGATTTCCACGCGAGGGGCGAGCATCGCAGGGAGGGAGCGACGCGACCGACCGAGACGCGCAGACGGCTGGGGAGGATCGAGGCCCGTCTGGGTGGACTGAAAGGGGCCGGGCGGATCCGGCCCGGTGATGACACAAGCACCGGACCGAGCGACCACCGGGAGCGAGGGAGGAGCGCAGCGAGTCAGCGGGCCGGATCCGCCCGGGGGCTTTCGAAGTCGATCCCCCGTCTGTGGGGTTGCCGTCAGCGATCCGGTTGCTATCGACGACTCGACCGCACTCTCACCGTTCGACTTCGGATTCGCTGATCCGAACGCCCTTGCCGGCGAGGTGGCGCATCCGCTGGCGGGCGAACTCCTCCTCCTCGGTGCCTCGCGTGGCGAGGACGATCAACTCGGATCGCCCCGCCGGCCGCATCGTCCGGCCGGCACGCTGGGTGCCCTGCCGGCGGGATCCCCCCAGGCCGGAGGCGACGACCGCGAGTTCGGCGTCGGGCAGGTCGATGCCCTCGTCGCCGACCCGCGAGACCACCAGCAGGTCCCGCTCCCCGCGGCGGAACGCCTCGAAGAGGCTGGCCCGGCGGGCGTGGCGGGTGTCGCCGCTGACGAACGGGGCGTCCAGCGCCTCGGCTATCTCGCGGCCCTGCTCTAAGTAGTCGACGAACACCAGGGTCTTGCGGTCGGGGTTCGTCCGGCGGATCCGTTCTATCTCGCGGACCTTGGCGGGGTTGCTCGCGGCGGCCTGGCGTCGCTCGTGGCCCGAGGCGGCGGCGTAGGCGTCCCGGGCGTCCTCGTCCCAGGGGACGTACCGGATCTCCACCTCGGGTTCGGCCACGTAGCCGGCCTCGAACAGCGCGGTCCAGTCGGTGCCGATGGGCGGACCGACGAGGGTGAATATCTCCGACTCCTTGTCGTCCTCCCTGACGGGGGCACCGGAGAGCCCGAGGCGGTGCTTGCTCTGGAGGTCGGTACTCCGTCGAGCGATCGGGCTCGGAACCCCTTGAACCTCGTCGTAGATTATCAGCCCCCACCGCCTGCTGTCGAACAGTTGCCGGTGGCGGTCCATCCCGGCGGTCTGGTAGGTGGCGACGGTCACCGGGGCGACGGTCTTCTCGCCGCCGTGGTACTCGCCGACCTGGTCCCCGGTCAGGGTGGTTTTGTCCAGCAACTCGGCGCGCCACTGCCGGGCGAGTTCGCGGGACGGGACGAGGATCAGCGTCTCGCCCTCGATCTCGGCCATCGCGCCTATCGCGGCGACGGTCTTTCCGGACCCGGGCGGGCCGACGAGGACGCCCGCGCCCTTCGCCAGGAACCGCTCGACCCAGTCGCGCTGGTAGTCCCGCAGTTCCAGTTCGAGGTCGAGGGGCAGGTCGTCGCCCTCCTCCAGGTCGCGGTCGTCCCGGACGGGGTAGCCGGCGTCGTAGAGGACCCGCTTCACCTCGGCCTCCTCGCCCTCCCGGACCCAGGCCTCGGTGTCCGAGACGAGGCCGTGGAGGTGGTCCTCGTCGAGTTTCTGCCGGGCGACGTTGCCCATCAGGTCGGCGCTGGCCGCCGCCAGGACGGTGTAGTCCTCCTGGGTCCGGAGGGTGAACTTCCGGGTCCGCTCCCACTGGGCCTCGACGAACGCCTCCAGGCGGTCGTGCCGTCCGAGCACCTCCCGCATCGTCGAGAGCAGGTCGGCCAGGTCGTCGTAGGGCGCGGCCCACACGTCGGCGTCGCGGATCTCGTAGAGGTACGCGCCCTCCCCCGTCGTCGTCACCAGGCGGGCGAACTGCGAGAGCCGCGCCCGCGTGAACTGCGTGGGGTGGTGGGCGACGACCTCCCGCCGGTCGGGGAAGACGACGATCCGTTCCCGGTCGGCGAGCGCCGAGAGGTCCTCGGGGTACCACACCACCGGATCCGCGGAGACGTCCAGGCGGTTGGCGTCCGGGAGCGCGTCCAGCGCCTCGCTGGCGGTCGCCTGGGTCCGGTCGAGCGCCCGGGCCACCTCGCCCGCCGTCGCCACCGGCCGCCCGACCGCCTCCAGGGCGTCGTAGAAGGCGTCCGGTTCGATGTCTCCGCCCTCCGGGGGTTTCTCCGTCGATCCCGCGTCCTCCGGCGCTTCGGACGCTTCGGACGGATCCGCCGCTCCCGAACCTTCGGGCAGATCGGTCTCTCCAGCCTCGTCGGGCGGATCCGTGCTCCGTCCGGCGGGGTCGCGCTCGGCGTCGCCGCTCGGCTCCCCCTCTGTCATCGACCGTCCTAGTTGTCGGCCGAACATACCCCTTGCGTCCCGGGACGACGCGCCGGCGGCCAGGTTTTACCGTAAATTTACTGCAAGCCGTTCGTTCCGGTCCGGACGGCCTCCCCGGTTCCATCCCTCACACTCAAGGCCGACGCCACCGTGGATCGGACCATGCAGGTCGGGGTCATCTCGGACGTACACGGCAACAAGGTGGCGCTGGACGCGGTCATGGCGGACATGCCCGACGTGGACGCCCTCCTCTGTGCGGGCGACGTGGTCGGGTACAACCCCTGGCACGCCGAGTGCATCGAGGCGGTGCGCGACCGCGGGATTCCGACGGTGATGGGCAACCACGACCGCGCGGTGGCGACGGGGACGGCGTTCCGGTTCAACGAGATGGCCGCCGCGGCGGTCCGCCACGCCGAGGAGCAGTTGACCGACGAACAGCGCCAGTGGCTCTCGGAGCTCCCCGACGAGCGCCCGGAACTCGACGACCGAGTGAAGGTCGTCCACGGCCACCCCGAGGACCCCGACCGCTACACCTACCCCCAGGAGTTCGGTCCCCACATGCTCGGTGACGAGGACGCCCTGATCATGGGCCACACCCACGTCCAGGGCCACGAGACCTACCGCTCGGGCGTCGTGATGAACCCCGGCAGCGTCGGCCAGCCACGGGACGGCGATCCCCGGGCGGCCTACAGCGTCCTGGACCTGGACGAGTCGACCGTCGACGAACGCCGGGTCGAGTACGACGTCGAGCGGGTTCAGCGGGCAGTCCGCGAGGCCGACCTGCCCGCACGGATCGGCGACCGGCTCTCCGAAGGCAGGTGATCAGTTGGGAGTGCTCATGGGTCCCGGTTCGGTAGTCGGGGGGTCGTCCCCGAAAGCCCCCGGCTCGTCGTCGGGCGCTTCGCGCCCGACTGTACGGGAGATCTTCGCTCTCCCGGCACTCGACGGTGCTGTCTCGCTGCGCTCCTCGCTCGGTCGCTCTGCTCCCTCGCTCCGGTGCTTGCGTCGGCAGAACACGGTCGACCGGACCGGCCCCTTTCAGTCCACCCTAACCGGCCTCGATCCTCCCCAGCCGTCTGCGCTTCTCACCCCTCCCTGCGGTCGGGATTGCGATGCTCGCCCCTCGCGCGCGTCGCTCACGGTTCGGTCCCCTCACCGTTCGCGGTCGCGCGCGCCGTGTGGCTGGCCCGGCCGAGCGGGCTCTCCCGGGATCGCTTCGAGTCCGGCCGTCCGATCACCCCGACATCGACGGCCGGTCCCCGGTCTCAGTGCCACTCGATCGCGCCGTCGAGGTCCAGCGGGACCGATCCCTTGCTGTGGCCCTCGACGTGGCCGCCGTTCTCGGGGCGGGCGCGGAAGACGACGGCGGGGCGGTGGCCCACGTCGGGGGCCTCGGCACGGATCGCCCGCCAGCCGTCGTCGGGGAACGACGAGCAGTCGACGAACAGGACGGCGCCGCCGCCGTGGGCCTCCAGTTGCCCGTCGGTCTTGGTGGCGGCCGTCTCCCGGACTGCGGCCAGGGGCGAACTCGCGGCCCGGCGGCTGGTCGGCTGGGGTCTCGTGACCTCGACCAGGGTGCCCGCCTGCCCCGCGGCGCCGCGCCGGTGGGCGCGGTAGTCCAGCGAGTGGCCGGTCGTCACCTCGATTTCGGGGGTGACCTCGTAGCCGGCGGTGACGAGGACCCGGGCGACGGTGAACTCGGCCATGGCGGCCCGCATCCGGGCCAGGTCGAGGTACTCGCTGGTCCCGAGTTTGCCGGCCATCGTCTCCCGGCAGGGGTCCAGGGTCCCGGTCGCCAGGAACTCCTCGTAGAAGGTCAGGGCGTCGTCGCGGTCGGCGTTCGGGAAGCCGGCGGCGTGGTCCCCGAGGAACTCCCGGGTGGTGTGCCGGCCGTCCTTGGACATCAGCACGGGGAGGAAGAACCACGACAGATGCGGGTAGGGTTCGATCCACGGGGCGGCCTCGTGGAGGTCGGCCAGGAGTTCCCGCTGTGCCCACCGCGAGACGGGGTAGGGGACCTCGGTCCAGCCGAACTTGTCGGTCTTCCACAGCGCCGAGGGCGTCTCGGTGTTGCCCATCCAGTAGGCGGCGTCGTCGCCGCGGGCGAACAGGGCGACGTCGCCGTTGTCCATCTCGAAGCGGAAGGGGTCGAACCCGCCGGTGGGGCGGAACCGGGCGTCGACCATGTCGGCGCCGAGGTTCCGGTCCAGGTCCGCCAGGAGGTCCCGCCGGATCCGGCCGTCGCCCCAGTGTTCGGGCGAGCGACGGAACCGTAACGGACGGGCCACACCCCCGATCCGGGGTCGACGCCCTTCCGCCTATCGGTCCGGTGGCCGGGGGCTACTGGCACGCGCACCGTCGTCGGGTGCGGTCCCTGCCCCGCAGACTGCCGGTTCGTGATCCGCGAACGGATGTTTTCGATCCCCAAATGCGATTGATCTTCGCGGTAACCGGGAGTGGATCCGTCGGACGGCGTGCCGATATATAGACTATGTACCCGGCGATACATTGATATAGGTGAGATGCCAAGTGCCACTGTCAACCATGTCAATGGGTGCCTATGACGAGGACGAGCACGAGCGCCGTGAGCGCAAGAACAACGAGGTCGACGTCAGCGAGGACGACGACCGCACGGCGTACCACGGAACGGTCGAGTACGAGGGCGACGAGTCCGCCGAGGACCTCCTCGACCAGTTCGAAGAGATCACGTCGGAGTGAGGATTCCGTCTTCTCCGCGGACGCGAAGTTCGAGCAGTCCCACGGATAGCGCCGTCGCCACGGTGACGGCCGAGAGGTGCCCGACCAGCGCCGCGAGCAGGACGGGCCGGTCCAGGACGAACGGCACCAGCAGGGCCTGGACGGCACCGAAGGCCATCGCCAGGCCGTCGACCCGCTGGAAGGCCCGCGCCGTCGCCGGGTCGAACGAGTAGCGGTAGGACCGCCAGACCGCCACCACGCAGGCCCACCACGAGGCCCCGATCCGGTAGGTGACGTCCCACAGCACCAGTAGCGCCAGGTAGACCACCAGGAACGGCGGGTCGGGGCCGAACAGCGCCTCCACCAGCGGCCTCTCGGAGTTGGCGGGGTCGAAGACGAACAGGTGGGTCACCAGCGCCACGAACGCCAGCACCCCGAGGACCACCTCGACGCTGGAGCCGAGCAGGAGCCGGCGGTACGGCTCCGGGGCGGGCAGCGCCCGGATCCGGGCACCCAGGCGGAGCATCGCCGCCGACCCCGCCGCCGACACCAGCACCGCCGCGGTCCCGGCGACCATCGCCCGCTCGCTCAATCCGTACAACAGCCCCAGGACGACGACGCCGACCTCGAACGCGAGGATCTGCACTGCGATCGCCGCCCGCGCCGAGATATCCACGCCCGGAAGCGCGCCGACGATACTCTCGTAGGCCCACGCCTCGCCGTACTCGGACGGTCGGTCCCCGGCCATCAGGCGTCACCCGGGTTATCCGTCGCGTCGCCAGCGGCTCCCCTCACGTCGCCCGGATCGCCCGCCGGGTCGATGTCGTCCCGTCGCTCCAGTGCCCGCCGAACCGCCTCGTCGAAGGGGGTCAGGTCCACGTCCACCAGGTCGCGGATCCGGTCGTCGGTGACCACCACGGGGTTCCGGAGGCCGGCCACCAGCGGGTGGGTGATCGACGGGGGCAGGTCGGTGACCAGGTCGAGCCAGTAGGCCGAGAGGTTGGGGCTCAGTACCGGCACGGGGACGACGAACAGTCGCTTGCCCATCGCCCCGGCGGTCCGCCGGAGCACCGACTGGTAGGTTAGCACCTCCGGGCCACCGATCTCGTAGGTCCCGCCCGCCGTCTCCGGGGTCTCCAGCACGCCCACGAGGTAGGCCACCACGTCGTCGATGGCGATCGGCTGGATCTCGTTGCGGACCCACCGCGGGGTGACCATGACCGGCAGGCGGCCCGCCAACTGTCGGATCAGGTCGAAGCTCGCGCTCCCGCCGCCGATAATGACCGCCGCCCGGAGGACCGTCGCAGCGCCGTTTGGGAGCCGTCGGAGGCGACGCACGACCACCCGAGACAGGGAGACGCAACGCTGGATCGTATTGTGCATGCCCGACATCGGGGACATGTACATGTTAGTTGCGAAACTATTTAATAGTGGTGTATGGTATCATGACACATAAGATATGAGATGCATTGTTGTAGTAACGAAGCAACAACTGAAGACAAGACGAAAGAACTGAGCAGTACACATATGCTGATCCCGTGAGACAGAGCGCTATGAACGCTGTCTGCTTCGATATGGATGGGGTA
>PXRX01000026.1:24522-64320 GCA_003023195.1 Halobacteriales archaeon QS_8_69_26 | reverse complement strand
GGTTCGAGACAACGATGACCGTGGCGTCGACGACCTCATGACCGAGATCGACCACCTCTTCGTTCACTCAACAGCCGACGCTAACGTGCAAAGCTGAGTGATAAGTTTTCTGATCAGGGGTACGACCGTGTCCAGATTGGAATTGAAGAATGAGCCGGATCGGTTTTTCTCTGGGGCATGGCCGAAATCGCCCCCTTCAACGGTGGCAGTGACTTGATCGAAGACTTTGTGGAAACAAGCAATGCCGCGTTGGCTGGTGCAGGCCGGGATCACGCTCAAAGCCGGCGCAGTCCGCTGGAACCAGCTATTTTGAACCACGTCCCTGCGGGCAGATCGGGACAGAATTGGTTACAGTAAAGTTACTGTAAACGGGCCGCCGGGATCGTTCACCGCCGAGGGTCGCCGGAACCGGACTATTCCAGTTCGGCAGCCAGGTCGGCCACCGCCGCCCGGTGCTCGGGCGGCGGGTCGAGCAGTCGGTCGAGGTGTTCGTCGACGAGGACGGCCATTGGCTCCGCGACCCCTCGGGATTCCCGCGGACCAAGCTCTCGAGGACGTTGACGGTCCCGGCCAGGTCCAGCCGTCCGGAGAACGGCCCCGTCCCGTCGGCGTCCACGCCCATGCCGGACCGATCGGCGACCGGCCCCATAGTAGTTCCCGACCTCCGTGACAGACCGTGGCCGGGGCGACCGAGAACCGCCACTGGCCGGGCGGATCCGACGGCTAGCTCCGCAGTCGCCCGCCGTCGACGGAGACGGCGGCGCCGTTGACGAAGCTCGCCCGGTCGCTGGAGAGGAAGGCGACGGCGTCGCCCAGTTCCATCGGGTCGCCGATCCGTCCCAGCGGGACGTCGCTCGCCCAGTCGTCGAGGCCCTCCTCGTAGGAGTCGTACTCGCCCCGGTCGAGGGCGGCCTCGACCAGTTCCTCGATGCGGGCGGTCTCGTGGGCCCCGGGCAGGACGGCGTTGGCCCGCACCTCGGGCGCGAACTCCCGGGCGACGGTCTTGACGACGCCGACCACGCCACGCCTGACGGCGTTGGACAGCACCAGGCCGTCGATGGCCTCCCGGACCGACGTGGAGGTGATGCAGGTGACGGTCCCGGCGTCGCTCTCGACGAGGTGTGGTTGTGCCTCCCAGAGCGTCCAGACGACGCTCATGACGAGGGTGTCGTAGGCCCCGTACCACTCCTTCTCGGTCGACTCCATGAACGGGCCGGGCGGCACCCCGCCGGCGGAGGTGACCACGTGGTCCAGTCCACCGTAGGCCTCGACGGTGGTCTCGACCAGGTCAGCGACGTCGTCCGGGTCGGTCACGTCGGCCTGCCGGGCCATCACGTCGCCGGTCGCCACCGCCTCGATCTCGGCCTTCGCCTCGCCCAGTCGCTCCTCGGTGCGGCCGCAGATCGTCACGTTCGCGCCCTCCCGCGCCAGCGCCGTCGCCGACGCCAGGCCGAGACCGCTCGAACTCGCCGTTACCAGGGCCGCGTTGCCATCCAGTCTCAGGTCCATGTCCGGTCCGTGGGGCGCGGATCACAAAACTCCCGCCCTACCGGCGGTGACTTCGAGTCCGGTCGAGGGCGCTCCGGGGCTCCACCGACTGTCGTACCGGGGGATCCACAGGAAGATTATGTCACTACTACTACCTTTCCCGGCATGCCCGTCCTCCTCTTCCCGGGGTTCCTCGCGCTGCCGGCGGTCTGTGGCGGACTCGGGGCCGCGGTCGGCCACCGCCTCCTCGTACGGAGTACTGGCGAGGAACCGCCGGCGTCGTTCGGCGGCACGGCCCGCCTGGGGAGCCTCGCCGGCCTGTCGCACCTGGCGGCCAGGAACCTCGCGGCCAGCGTGGGTTCGCGGGTCGTCCGGCGGTCGGGCCCACACCGGTCGTCGGCATCGCCGTCGGCGGGACCATGCTCGTCGTACCCCGGGTCGTCCGGCGGTCGGGCGAGGGATCGGCCGACGGTGGCTGGCGCGGCGACGCCGCCATCGCGGTCCTCGTCGGCGTCGCGACGGTCGTGGGTTTTCGCCTGCTGGCTCCCGTCGTCCTCGCCCCGCTCGCCCCCGAACCGGCCAGCCCGGATGCGTGACGGCGGATCGCACGGCTGGCACTTCGGCCCCATGACAGAACGAGGTGGCTATCGGACGGGACTCGGATGGTACCCCGGACCGGGACAGAACGAGGTGGCGGATCGGACGGAAGTGGGGGGACAGGGGATCAGACCCGCTTGCGGACGCTGACCTCGCCGTCGACGGAGACGCCGACGAGCAGTTGTTCGCGGACCTGGCGGCCGGTGACGGAGTCGCCGGCCTCGTCACTGATCAGTTTCATCAACTCGGGGGCGGTGTGGTTGACCTTGACGCCGGCGTCGTCGCAGGCGGCGTAGACTCGCTGGGGGACGTCGTAGAGGTCCGTTCCCGGGTCGACCTGGATCTGGACCGGGGCGTCCAGGGCGTTCGCGAAGGCGACGGTCTCGCGGGCCTTGCGGACGTTCTCGCGGGCGCTGGCCTCGACGCCCGAGACGTTGGCCCGCGACGTGCCCAGTCGTTCGGCGATGGCGGCCTGGGACCGGCCGTGCTCCCGCAGGGCCAGCACCTCGGCCTGGCGGCGCGTTAGGACGCTGTCCTCGGGATCGAAGCCGAGCCTGTCCAGCAGTTCGTCGACGTCGATGCCGGCCTCGGGGTCGGCGGTCACTCTGTGTCACCTCGTCGGGGATCGCGGCCGGTGCCCGGAGCGGGCGCCGGGGCGTCGGACCGTGCGGCCCGCCGAACGGAGTGTCCACTCGCCGAGGGCTCGCGCGGTGCGGGTCGGTTCACGAGCCCCAGAAGTTCTCGCGGCTTCCGAGGGCCTCGTCCCGTTCGTCGTCCTCCTCGTCGGGCTCCCCGCCCTCTTTGGCCTCCGCCTCGTCGTCCTCCTCGTCGGGTTCCATGGGGAGCCTGTCTATCGGGTCGGCGCGGGCGTGGTTGGAGTGGACCTGCCTGACCTCCACCTTCGCGCGGGCGTCGGGGAGGACCCCGTCGACGAGGACGATGAAGCCCTCCTCGGTGCGCCCGACGCCGGCACCGGACTCGTGGATGTCCGTGACGTCGACGACGATCTCCTCGCCGGGCTTGACCGGCTGGGTCTTCAGGTCCTCGATGGGCTGGCTGTAGTGGTTGCACCACTCCTTGCCCCCGCGGTCGCCGTAGTGGGTGCACCCCATCCCCTCGATCCGTTCGGTGAACGAGGGGCACTCGTCGGCGAGTGGACAGTTGGCCATGCGTCCACCGATCGGTGCCCGCGAGATATAAAGCCAGCGAGTCGACCGCTTCGCGTCCCCGATCCGGCCGCCGATCTGGGGCCGACGGCGGGAGAGCGTGGCGTCCCCGATCAGGCCGTCACGGGAGGGCGTCGCGCGACCGGTGACGGGGAGCGTCGTCCGACCAGGCTCCCGGGAGGGAACCGCCAGTGGATGCAGTGGCGACGGATCCCGTCCGTGTGTGCGGTGGGGACGGACGCCGTCCCCGGATGCGGTGGCCGCTCAGACCGCCACGCGGCGGCCGAGCACGAAGATGACCAGCGCCCCGAGCAACACGCCCAGTAGCCCCTCCGAGGCCGCAAGCGCCGCTGCCACCGGCGCAGACGGGTCGGGCGCGGCGTTGCCGTACCCGACGGTGGTGAACGTGATGATACTGTAGTAGATGTTCTGTGCGATAATTTCCAGTCCCTTGACAGTGAACACCTGTCCGAAACTCTCGAGGTTCGGGGCGTAGTCCGAGACGGTCTCGCTCCCGGGAAACGGCAGCGCGTACAGTATCCCCCAGGTGACCATCACGAACGCCGAGACGCCGACGATCCGCCACAGCCGGTAGCCGTAGCCACACGACTGGTACCAGAGCCAGTTGCCGACGATGTCGGCGACCTTCCCGCTCCGGGCCAGGGTGGGCATCGACGGGTCGCGGATGAACTCGACGTTCTTCTTCCGTCGGTACCACGACTTGTGGATGTTGAACTCGATGGCCGCGTCGCCGTCGCCCATTTCCTTGGCGTTGTTGTAGGCGTTGAGGTAGGTGGTCTCGATGGCGCTGGGCGTGGCCTCGACCGCGTAGCCGTAGTCCGGGCCGTCCGGCCCCTCGTCGAAGGTGTGGATCTCCCAGTCGTTGCGGTCGAGGTACCGCCGGTGGGCCGCGAAGTCGAACCCGTCGAAACTCGTCTCCATGAACCGGAAGAAGCGCAGGAGCCGGTGGCTGCCGTCGTCGCCGGCGAAGTAGACGTCGCCGACGGTCGCCCGGGTGAGGTCGTACCGCACCCACCCCTGGTCTGGCTGGCTGATCGTCCCCTCCTGGACGACGGCGTCGGTCATGTTGACGAACGTCGTCCGGCCGACGGACTCGGCGGCGAAGTCCACCCGTTCGCGGAACTCCGTCCCCTGGAAGTCGATGGTGCCGCCGAAGGTGGTGTCGGTGAAGTTCGAGGTGGTGAACACGGCGTTGTGGAAGTCCGCGTCACTCCGGAACACGGCGCCCTGGAAGCGGGCGTTCTCCTCCAGGTGGCGGGCCTCGCCGAGGAACTCGACCCCCCGGAAGTCGGCCTTCGCCTGGAACTCGGCCCCCTCGAAGTCCCCGTCGGCGTCGAACCGGGCCTCGTCGAAGTCCGCCAGGTCCTCGAACGTCGTCCCGCGGAAGTCGACGTCCTCGTCGAACGTGGCCTCCTTGAAGACGGCCTGGCCCTCGAAGGCGACCTCGTGGAAGTCGACGAACCCGAACTCGGCCGTCCCGAAGTCGGCGTCGTCGTGGAAGACGGACTCCTCGAAGTCGGTGTCGTCCTCGGCGACGTTGGCGCCCCCCTCGAACTCGGCGCCCCGGAACTGCGCGGGGCCGTGGAACGCCACGCGCTTGAACAGCGCGTCGTGCCGGAACCGGGCCTCGTCGAAGACCGCGGCGGTGGTGAACTCGGCGTCGTCGAAGACCGCGGTTTCCCCGAAGGTGACGGCGTGGAACGTCGCGTCGTCCTCGAAGGCCGCCCCTTCGAAGTCGACGTCCTCGAAGCTCGCCCGCTCGAAGTCGGCGGTCCCGAAGGTGGCCGCCCCGAACTCGGCGGTGCCGGCGAAGTCGGCGTCGTGGAAGCCGGCCTCGTCGGCGAACTCGACGTCGCCGAAGTCGACGAACGCGAACTCCGTGAACGCGAAGTCGGCCCGTCCGTGGAAGACGCTCTCCTCGAAGTCGGTGTTGTCCTGGAACCCGTTGTCGTCCGCGGCGGCGTTCTCCTCGGTGATGTTGGAAGCCCCCTCGAAGGTGACGCCGCGAAAGAGCGCGGGGCCGTGGTACTCGGTGCGCTTGAACAGCGCGTCGTCGCGGAAGTGGGCCTCGTCGAAGACCGACCGGTCCTCGAAGACGACATCGTCGAACGAGACGGTTTCCCGGAACTCCACCCCGCGGAACTCGGCGGGGCCGGCGAAGGTGGCACCGGTGGCCTCGGCGGCCGTGAACGCGGCGTTGGTGAAGTCGGCTGCCTCGTGGAAGGCCGCTTCCTCGAAGTGCGTGTTCTCCTCCAGGTGGCGTGCCTCGCCGAGGAAGTCGGCGCCCCGGAAGTCGGCCTGCGCCCGGAACTCGACCCCCTCGAAGTCGGCGTCACCGTGGAACCGCGTCTCGTCGAAGTCCGCCGGCCCCTCGAAGACGGCGTTTCTGAAGTCGGCGTCCTCGTCGAACGCGGCCTCCTCGAACCCCGCCTCGTCCTCGAAGGTGGCCCCGTGGAAGTCGAGGAAGGCGAACTCGGACTGTTCGAACAGCGCCTCGTCGTGGAAGACCGCCCCTTCGAAGTCGCCGTCGTTCTCCAGGAGGTTGGCACCCCCCTCGAAGGTGACTCCCCGGAAGTGTGCGGGGCCGTGGTACTCGGTTTCCCGCAACAGCGTGTCCCGGTGGAAGTGGGCCTCGTCGAAGTCCGCGAGGCCGTGGAAGACGACCTCGTCGAACACGAGGTTACCGTCGAACTCGGCCGCCTGGAAGTTGGCCCCGTCCCGGAACTCGGCCTCGCGGAAGGTCGTGTACTCGAAGCTGGCCTCCTCGAACTCCGCCGGTCCCTCGAAGGTCGTCCCGACGAAGGAACTGTTGTCGTCACGGACGATCGACCGTCCGGGGAACTCCGCGCCGACGAAGTCCGCCTCGTCTTCGAAGACCGCCCCGTCGAAGTGGACGTCGTCGGCGAACCCGGTCTCCTGGAACTCCGCCGCCGCCTCGAAGGTCACCTCCCGGAGGTCGGCGTCGCCGCCGAACTCGGCCTCGAAGGCGTCGACTGCCCCGGTCACCGTCGCATCCGCGGCGTAGACGCCCTTCCCGAACTCCACGTTGTCCAGGTACAACTCCCCCAGCGTCGCACCCTCGAGCCGGAGGGGCTGTTCGACCACGGTGTGCTCCAGGTGCAGTTCCTCGATGGTGGTGTCGCGCAGGTCGAGCGGATACCGCGTCGGTCCCTCGACCACGCGGTAGTTCAGGTCGACGCGCGGGAGCGATGCCCCGACGATCCGGAGTTCCTCCCGTCGTCGCGCCTCGACGACCTCCAGCAGTCGGTCGGCGATGTCCCCGTCCGTGACCCCGAGGTCCGCCCGCTCGTCGGCGTCCAGGTGGAACACGCACCTGTCGGCCTCGGCGTGGGCCTCGTGGGGGCAGGTCCACGACTCCCCCGTCGCGAGTTGCCCCTCGCCCCCGTTGGCCACGGCGTCGAGTTCGTGTTCGTACGTACACTCGGCCATCCTATCCCCCCATGTCCCCGTCGGACATTATATAGCTGGGGGGTCGGGTCCCTTGCGGCCCGGGGACCCCGCCGTGCGGGCGCGTCGAGGTCGCCCACGCCCCCCTGGTCCCCCTCGTGGGAGGGGTCCGGATCCATCTCATGGGACCGCCCCGGACGGTCCCGGTTCGTGGCGAAACGCCTATTGACGCCCCCGGGGAAGTCGGTGTATGGTCAACGTCGACATGCTCACCGCAGGGATCGTGGTGGCCCTGCTCGCCTTTTTTTTCTTTATCTACCTGATGCTCCGGCGTGCCCTCGTCGACTTCCGGAAGGGCATGAACCAGGGCAGACGGTAGCCACCCGCTTCCCGGGGTGACCACCGCACGGGTGGTCGGCCGGTCCGCTTCGCGCGCCTCGTCCGACGCTCACCGCAGGCGAACGGCCGGTGTGGGATCCGACCCTTACTCGCCGACGACGGCCACGACGCGGTCGGTCGCTCGCTTCACGTCCTCGCGGTCGACGTCGAGGTGGGTGCAGAAGCGGGCCGTCGTCTCGTCGAACTGGGTGCCGAGCACCCCCTCGGACCGGCAGGCGTCGAGGAACTCGCCGGCAGTGACCCCCGCGGGTTCGGTGTCGAGGAGGACGATGTTTGTGTCGGGGTCGGGGACCCGGAGGCCGCCGACGCCGTCGAGTTCCCGGGCGAGGAGGGCGGCGTCGTCGTGGTCGTCGGCCAGTCGCTCGACGTTCTCCAGGGCGACCAGTCCCGGAGCGGCGATCATCCCGGCCTGGCGCATCCCGCCGCCCAGGAGCTTTCGCACCCGGCGGGCCTCCTCGACGAACTCCTCGGGGCCCGCGACCATCGACCCCACCGGTGCGCCCAGCCCCTTCGAGAGGCAGAACATCACGGTGTCGACCCCCCGGCAGACCCGTTCGGCGGGGACGTCGTGGGCGACGGCGGCGTTGAACACCCGCGCGCCGTCGAGGTGGACCGGCAGGCCCAGGTCGTGGGCGGCCTCGGCGGCGGCGTCGATCCGTTCGGGCGGGACCGCCACCCCCCCGCGGCTGTTGTGGGTGTTCTCCAGGCAGACCAGGCCCGTACCCGGCCGGTGGGCGTCGCCCTCGACGTAGCCCTCGCGGATCCCCTCGGGCGTCGGTACGGCTCGCTCGCCCGCGTCGATGGTCCGCACCTGCAGGGCCGAGTGCTGGGCGAGACCGCCGAGTTCCCACTTGTAGACGTGGCTCTCCAGTTCGACCAGCGCCTCCTGGCCCCGTTCGGTGTGGACCCGCACCGCGGCCTGGTTGCCCATCGTCCCCGTCGGGACGAACAGGGCGTCGTCCATCCCGACCGCCTCGGCGGCCCGCCGTTCGAGTTCGTTCACCGAGGGGTCCTCCCGGTAGACGTCGTCGCCGACGTCGGCGTCGCGGGCGGCGTCGCGCATCCGGTCGTCCGGCCTGGTGACGGTGTCGCTCCGAAGGTCGATGCCGTCGTCTGTCATGCCCCTCCCTTTCGTGGCCGGCGACTAATACCCGACGCCACCGGATCGATCCCGGTCGTCACCCGGACCGGTCGCTCGCGTTCGGTATCGACTCCCAGCCGGCCCGGGTGCCACGACCTCTCCAGCGGACTGTGCTTCTCGTCTCGCTCGCTCCCGGCGGTCGCTCGCCCGCGAGTGCTCGTCCAGCGGAAGGTGCGAAGCGTCTTCCTGTGATCACGCTCGCTCGTCGCAGTTGCATCGCGAGTGGGCACTGGCAAACTCGACGAGGTACCGGTGGACGTCCTCCGCCAAGTCGTGCATTGCCACGGCGAAATTCCGGCCGGGCCGATCGGTGTCGTAGTAGAACCGCGACCGGTGCTCGGAGCGGAAGGCGTCGATCCGACCGGCGACGTCCTCGTCCGAGAAGACGTTCCGGGCCGCGATGTCGTCGAACACTCCTTCGTGTTTCCGGTAGTCCGCGGACTCCGCTGCCGTCATCTCGACGAGGTAGAACTGGAACGACCGCTCGATGGCGTTGAACGAGAGTTCGACGATGCTCACGTAGTTGTTCGTTCCCTGCCGCAGCTGGCGGCACGTCCCGAGCATGGCGCAGGCCTTGCCGAGCTGGATGTCGGCGTCGGCACCCGGCCGCTGCCACGAGAGCGAGTCCTGTGCGGGCCCCGTCTCGCCGTCCTCGAGCAACCCCTCGACCCGTTCGAGCGCGGCGACGACGTCACTCAGTCCCACCGACGAACACCTCCCCCTTCACCGCATCGAGCCCCGGCGAATCCCGGAGTGTCAGTCCTTCGGTAAGGACGTCGTCGATCCGGTCGTGGCTCGCGGCCGATCCTCGCGGCTCGACGACGATGTGTGCCTCGTACCGGTCGCCACCGAACCGTTCGTCGGCGATCTCCCGTTCGACGGCGTGGGCCTCGCGCTGGGCCCCCATCCTGTCGTTGTCGACCACGACGAACAGGTCGATGTCGCTCGTCCGGTCGGCGGTGCCGCGCGCGACGCTCCCGAAGAGAATAACACCGATCTCCCCCGGAATTCGTTCCTCGAGTCGGGTGAGGATCTCCCTGACCGGGGTGTGGTACTCCGACTGGGGGATCGCGGTCACGGGGTCGTCTGGTTTGACGAGCATCTCCGGATCGATCCGGACGGCGTTGGCCCGTCCGGAGCGGTCGACGTCGATCACGCCGAGCGCTTCGAGGGAGTCGACAGCAGCGTTCACACCACTCAGGCCGCGCCCCGTCACGCGGCGGAGTTCCCGGTTCGCGAACGCTCGGTCGGGGTTGTCCACGAGGACGTGGAGGACGTCGGCAGTCGCCCCGTGTCGGAACGCGTCCGGATCACCGACCGGGACGGGAAGCCGGACGTACGCCCCCGACCCACGGTCTGATTGAACTGAATTGAAGTTCATGAAGTCTAATACGGTTCGATAAGTTAAAACTCCCCGGAGAGATCCGGGGTTGTAAAGGATCCACTCGCCCGCGTTGCGAGTCCGCCGGAACCCTCCGGGTACGGCTCACTCAGCCCTCCGTTCGTTCCCGGATCGCCCCCCGGACGGCTTCCCTGTCGACGGTGCCGGAGGGGGTCCGGGGCAACTCGTCGGCGAAGGCGACGGTCTTCGGTCGCTCGTAGCCCGCCAGGCGGTCCCGGGACCCTTCCATCACGTCCTCGGTCGACGGGTCGGCGTCCGGCGCGGGGACGACGAGGACGGCCACTCGCTCCCCCCACTCCGGGTCCTCGATCCCGACGACGGCGGCGTCCTCGATCCCCGCCAGTTCGACCAGGGCGTCCCGGACCGTTTGAGGACTGACCGTCTCGCCGCCGGTGGTGATCAGGTCGTCCGTTCTGCCCAGGATCGACAGGCGACCGTCCTCGCCGAGGACGCCGCGGTCGCCGGTCAGGAACCACCGCCCGTCGAATGCCTCGGCGGTCGCCGCCGGGGTCCCGTAGTAGCCCGGCGTGACCGTCGGTCCGGCAACCTCGATGGCTCCCGGTTCACCGGGCGGTCGCTCGGTCCGGTCGGGACCCACGACCCGCACCTCGGTGACCGGGAGCGGGCGGCCGACGGAGTCCGGGTGGTCGGCGGTCTCCCCGGGCCGGACGGTCGCTATCTGGGAGGCCGTCTCGGTCGTGCCGTAGGTCGGGGCGACCGGGACCCCGAGGCGGTCACAGCGCCGGACCAGGTCTTCCGGGACCGGCCCGCCGCCGAGGAGGACGAACCGCAGGGAGTCGGGCACGCCGTTCCGGGCGTCGAGGATCCGCCGGAGCTGTGTGGGCACCAGCGAGATGGCCGTCGCGCCGTGGTCGGCGGCCCGGTCGTGGACCCGTTCCGGGTCGAACCCGTCTGCGGTCCGCCCGACGACGACGGCGGTGCCGTACAGCGCCGACCGGACGAGCGGCGCCAGCCCGCCCATGTGGTAGGTCGGGAGCGCGCAGTACCACCGATCGCCGGGAACGACCCCGAGGCGGAAGGCCGAGGCCGTCGCGCTCGCGAGCAGGTTGCCCGCCGTCAGGACCACCGGCTTCGGCTCGCCGGTGGTCCCCGACGTGAAGAGGATCGTCCGGGGATCGGCCAGCCCCCACCGGTGCGGGTCGACGGCCGCGGGGTCGCGGTCGCCGAGGGCGGTAACCTCCGGGTCCCCGGCCGCGTCGACGGACGCCACCGGGAGGGATCCCGCGGTCTCCCGGGCGGCCGCGGCGGCCAGGTCCTCGGCCTCCCGGCCGCAGACGAGGGCGGTCACGTCGGCGCGGTCGGCCGCCTCGGCCACCGCCGCCGGGGTGTCGCGGACGTTCAGCCCCACGAGCACCGCCCCGAGGCGGGCCGCGGCGTGGACGACCCGGACCGTGGCGGGCCGGGTCTCCATCACGACCCCGAGGTTGTCGCCCGGTTCGATCCCCAGGGCCGCCAGCCGGCCTACCGTCTCCCCGACCGCTCGGTCGAGTTCCGCGTAGGTCACCCGCTTGCCGGTGGGGGCGTCGACCAGTGCCGTCGCGTCCGGGGCGTCCCGTGCCCGCCGGGCGACGGCGTCGACGGTCCGCCAGGCCGACGGTCCGCCGCGCTCGTCCGTGGCGGGGTACGGGTCCCCCTCGGCGGTCATCGGCCCCACCACCCCGCGGCGACCTCGCGGGCGGCGACGCCCGGCGCGTCCGGAACGCGGATCCGTCCCCCCTCGACGGGCGCGGGGTCGGTCCCC
This sequence comes from Halobacteriales archaeon QS_8_69_26, assembly GCA_003023195.1. Classification (GTDB taxonomy): domain Archaea; phylum Halobacteriota; class Halobacteria; order Halobacteriales; family SW-7-71-33; genus PXRX01. The sequence goes on along the minus strand of PXRX01000026.1, from coordinate 52,936 downwards.
AGGTCGGTCGCCAGGCGGTCGGCCGTCGCCAGGCCACACGCCGGCGGGTCCGGCAGGGCAGCGGCGACGTGGACCGCCGCGGTCCGGGCCGGCGCGGCGTCCACGGTGGTCGTCACGACCGTCCGGACGCCCGCCCCGGCGGCCCGGTCGGCGACCGAAAGCGCACGGTCCGGGCCGCCCAGGGCCATCGGCTTGCACACGACGGCGTCGGCGGCCCCGGCCTCTATGATCCGGTCGACTGGATACTGGGCGAGGGACTCGTCTACGGCCACGTCCACCGGCGATCGATCCCGGAGGGTCGCGTGCCCGTCCAGGTCCCCGGCCGGGAGCGGTTGCTCGACGTACTCCGGGTCGACGCCGGACACCCGGTCGAGGAATTCCCCGGCCGTCGGGCGGTCCCAGGCACCGTTGGCGTCGGCACGGATCGCCACGCCCTCGCCGACCGCCTCCCGGACCGCCCGCAGGCGGTCGAGGTCGGCGTCGGGCGACCGCGCCCCGACCTTGACCTTCACGCAGTCGAAGCCGGAGTCTGCGGCTCGCCGGGCGGCACCGGCGGTCGCGTCGGGTTCGGCATCGCCGACCGTCGCGTTGACCGGAACGGATTCGACCGCTTCGTCGTCGATCCCTCGTTCGTTCCGAAGGTGCCGGGACAGCGGGACCCCCGCCCGCCGGGCGCGCAGGTCCGCGAGCGCGGTCGCCAGGCCGTGCCGGGCGGCCGGCGCGTCCGAGGGATCGGGGAGGGCCGGGTGGCCGGATCCGTCCCCGGAGTCGGGGGCGGTGGCGTCCACCGTGGGATCCGGGAGGTCCTCGAATTCGCGGAGCGCCGCGACGGCCCCCTGGAGGGCGTCGGCACACGCCTCGCGGGACTCGGTCCACCCCGGCAGCGGCGTCGCCTCGCCCACCCCCACTGCGTCACCGGCATCGACCCCGATCAGCCACCCCTGTCGGCGGTCGATCCGGCCGGCCGCCGTCGCCAGTGGCGTCGCCAGGTCGACCGCGAACTCGCGGGTGCGGACGGTCCCGGTCCGCGGCTCGCTCCCGCTCTCTGTCATGCCGGGCCGTCGGGGCCGTGGACCCTTGATACGTTGGGTGTCGGGATCGATACTGGTCGGAGGGTCGTGCCTGACGAACCGGGACAGTCGGGACCGGTGTGGAAGCCCTCGACCCCTTCCATTCTCGCGAGAGACGGCGTCGCCGTCTCGCTGGATCCCGAAAATCGAAGATTTTCGAGGACCACCCGAACCGCAACCTCGATCCTCCCCAACCGACTGCGCGTCTCGGCTCGTTCGCTCCCGACGGTCGCTCACTCGCCTGCGATGCTCGCCCCTCGCGCGAGGCCGTTCGCGTTCGCTCACGGCCCGCGCGCCGTGGGGACGACCGGATCGGCCGGTTCTACCCCCTACCCCGTCCGGGCGGTTCACTCCCGCGGTTCAGCCAGTCACTCGCCCTCGACGGTGATCCGGCCCTCGGTTTCGGGGGCGATGGTGCCGGCCTCCTGGATGGCGTCCATGACGGCGACCGAGAGGCGTTCGCCCTCGGCGGGGGGAACGAGGACGTCGGCGTCGGCGAGGACGTCGTAGCCGTCCCCGCCGGCGGCCATGAAGTCGTTGGTCGCGACCGCGTAGGTCTCGTCCTCGGCGACGGGGTCGCCGCCGACCTGGAGGTCGGTGACGCGGTTCCCCGCCTCCCGGCTGGGATCGTAGGCGTAGCTCATCCCGCTGACCTGCGGGAACCGGCCGTCGTTCTCCCCGACGGCGCCGACGCCGTGTTCGACGGCCTGGCGGAGCTGGGTGCCGGTGAGTTCGACCGACACCGTGTCGTTGGGGAACGGGAGGATCGTGACGACCGTCCGGCGGGTTATCTCGCCCGGCCCGTAGGTGGCGTCCGAGCGGATCCCGCCGCCGTTCTGGAGGGCGACGTCGGCGTCCATCCCCTCGCGGATCACGTCGGCGATGTAGTTGCCGAAGTTCGACTCCCGGTGGCGGACGACCGACTCCCGGACGTCGAGTTCGGTTTCGGTCTCGCCGATGGTCTCGCCCAGGCGCTCGTCGAGTTCGGCCTGGTACTCCGAGAGGAGGTCACCGATCTCGGGGTGGGGTTCGAGGCCCTCCTCGACGGCGGCCGCGAGTTCGTGGCGCTGGAACTCGTGGTCCGCGAGTTCGCCGTCCTCGACGTCGAGGTGGAGTTCGCCGAGGAACTCGAACTCGTCGCCGACGAACGAGAGGACCGTGTCGTTCACCACCCGGGGTTCCTCCAGGACGGCGGCCTCGTGGTTGCCGACGATGGCGTCGACGCCGTCGACGCCGGCGGCCACCCGTTCGGCGTCGGCGGTGCCGAGGTGGGACAGGGCCACGACCAGGTCGGTCTCGGGCCGCAGGGCGTCGACGGCCTCCTGGGCGCCCTCCACCGGGTCGAGCACCTCGACGTCGTCCCCGACGCTGCTCACCTCGGGCGTGCTCGGCGGTGCCAGGCCGAACAGCCCCACCGAGACGCCGTCCCGTTCGTGGACCGTCCACCGCTGGGCGCCCTCCTCGGCGGCGAAGGCGTCGCCGGTCCGGGTGTCGAGGACGTTCGCGCTCAGCCAGGTGAACTCGCTGGCCGCGACGTTCTCGACCAGCGACTCCGGCCCCAGGTCGAACTCGTGGTTGCCAAAGGCGTCGTAGTCCAGGCCGCCCGCGTTGAACGCGTCGACGACGTGCTGGCCCTCGAACACCGACGACGCCAGCGACGTGTGCAGGTCGTCGCCGTTGCCGACCACCAGGGCGTCGGGGTGCTCCTCCCGGACCCGGTCGATCAGGCCGAAGTAGTTCGCGATGTTCTCGGCGTCGTCCGGGTCGCCGAGGTTCCCGTGGAAGTGCGTGTCGTGGACCACCGTGACCCGGCCGCTGGCCGGTTCCGGGGTCTGCTCGGTCGTCGTCTCCTCGGTGGTCGTCTCCTGGGTGGTTTCCTCCGTCGTCTCCTCGGTCGTCTCCGTCTCCGTCGGCGTTTCCTCGTCCCCGCCGTCGCCGGAGCACCCCGCAAGTCCGGCCACGCCGGCGATCCCTACTGCCTCGATGAAGCGACGCCGTCCGATCGGCCGCTCGCGGTCTCGAGCCATATCTATGTATTGTGAAACGTCGTTTTCAAGCCTTCGGTACACGTCGACCCGACCTAGTCTCATACTTTCAGCCCGATGCGGATCGACAGAACCCTATATAGTTTATTTACCCGACGTATGTATTGCCGGTACCCATACCCTCTCGTCTTACAGTAAACTTACTGTAAACGACCGATCCCGCGTGGTAGTGCCTCCCGGTCGGTATCGCCTCCAAGTCAGTCACGCCGCCGGGTCAGTAGTGCCAGGGGAACTCCGAGAAGTCCGGTTCGCGGCCCTCGACGAAGGCGTCCCGTCCCTCCTGGGCCTCTTCGGTGGTGTAGGCCAGTCGGGTGGCCTCGCCGGCGAACACCTGCTGGCCGACCATCCCGTCGGTGTCGAGGTTGAAGGCGTACTTGAGCATCCGGATCGCGGTCGGGGACTTGGTGGTGATCTCGTCGGCCCACTCCAGGGCAACGGTCTCCAGGTCCTCGTGGGGGACGGCCTCGTTGACCATGCCCATCTCCTCGGCCTCGGCGGCGTCGTAGGTCTTCCCGAGGAAGAACACCTCGCGGGCCTTCTTCTGGCCGACCTGGTGGGCGAGGTACGCCGACCCGAACCCGCCGTCGAAGGAGGCCACGTCGGGGTCGGTCTGGAGGAACTTCGCGTGCTCCTCGCTGGCCAGGGTCATGTCACAGACGACGTGGAGGCTGTGCCCCCCGCCGACGGCCCACCCCGGCACGACGCAGATGACCGGCTTGGGGATGTGGCGTATCAGCCGCTGGACCTCCAGGACGTGCAGGCGGCCGGGGGCCGATCCCCCGGCGTCTTCGTCACCACCTTCCGGTGGATCCTCCAGCGCGTCGTCGCCGCGGTACTCGTAGCCCGACGGCCCGCGGACGGTCTGGTCGCCGCCCGAGCAGAAGGCCCACCCGCCGTCCTTCGGGGAGGGGCCGTTGCCGGTCAGCAACACGCACCCGACGTCGGTCTGGCGCTTGGCGTGGTCCAGCGCGCGGTAGAGTTCGTCGACCGTCCCGGGCCGGAAGGCGTTGCGCACCTCGGGCCGGTCGAAGGCGATCCGCACTGCGTCGACGTCCCGGGCGCGGTGATACGTGACGTCACGCAGGTCGAGGGCCTCGACCTCCTGCCACCGGTCCGGGTCGAAGATCTCAGAGACCATATCGGCGGGCGGGGCCGGGCGGTCAAATAGGTTCCCGTCGATCGGGAGCGTGCCCGGTCGGGGATGGTCCTCGTCGCTGTCGTCCGGCCCTCCTCGACGGGCCCCCCCGCGCCCCCGGCAACCGGCGGGGCGAAAGGACAGTATGAAGGGTGGGGACTCCAAGCCCCGGGTAATGGAACGACTCGGTGGTACGGGCCGCGTTCGCGACGGCGAGGTCGTCGCGCGGACCCGGGAGATCCAGCCGGTGAGCCTCACTGCGGTCCTCTCGGCGTTCGACGCGCCGCGGACGCTGTGGGTCGCGCCGGACGAACCCTCGGTGGTGGGGTGTGGGGCCGCGGCCGTCCTCTCAGCCGACGGGCCCGACCGGTTCCGGGCGGTCCGGGAGGAGGCCGAGGCGCTGTTCGCCACGACCGAGCCGGGGTCCGGCGGGCCACCGGTCGCACGACCCCGTCTCCTCGGCGGGTTCGCCTTCCACGACGAGCACGAACCGGCGGGGCCCTGGGCGGGCTTCGGCGGGGCACACTTCGTCCTCCCGTCTGTCCAGGTCGTCCGGGACGACCGGACCTGGCTGACCGTCGCCGCGGTCGATCCCGACGACGAGTCGGCCCTCGACGACCGCCTCTCGGCGGCCGCCGAGACCGTCTCATCACTCCCCGAACCCCGCGAGGACCCGGCGCCGCCGCCGGGGGTGGCCCGGCGCACCCGCGCCGTCTCGCGCGACGACTGGCGGCGCGGCGTCCGGTCCGCCGTCGACCGGATCCGGGGTGGCGAACTCCGGAAGGTGGTGCTCGCCCAGGCGCTCGGGGTGGACCTGGCCGGGCCGCTGTCGGTGCCCGACGGCCTCGACCGCCTCGGGACGGTCTATCCCGACTGCTACCGGTTCCTGGTCGAGCCCGGCACCCCGGGCAAGCGGGACTCGACCCCGGAGAGCGCGGGCGCGGTCGGAGAGGAGAGTGCCGGCGGGGTCGGAGAGGAGAGTGCCGGCGGATCCGGGAGTGCCCCGCCCGGCACCAACGGATCGGCCGGCGAAGCGGGGACGCCACCGAGCTTCTTCGGTGCGACCCCCGAGCGTCTGGTGATCCTCCGGGGCCGGAGCGTCGAGACGGAGGCGCTGGCGGGGTCGACGGGCCGGGGGGACACCCCCGAGGAGGACGAGTGGCTGGCGACCGAACTGGCCGAGAGCCGGAAGGACCGCCACGAGCACGACCTGGTGGTCGACGCCGTCCGCGACCAGCTCGACCCCCTCGCGTCGTCGGTCGGCGTCGGGCCCCGGTCGGTCCGGCGGCTGGCGAACGTCCAGCACCTCCGGACGCCCATCACGGCCGAACTGGCCGACAGCGAGCACGTCCTCTCGCTGGTCGAGGCGCTCCACCCCACGCCGGCGGTGGGCGGGCTCCCGCCCGCCCGGGCGCTGTCGACCATCCGCGACACCGAACCCTTCGACCGGGGCTGGTACGCCGCCCCGGTCGGGTGGTTCGACGCCGCCGGGAACGGCTCCTTCGCCGTCGCCATCCGGTCGGCGGTCACCCGCGGCCGGCGGGCCACCCTCTTCGCCGGCGCGGGCATCGTCGAGGACAGCGACCCCGACCGGGAGTGGGACGAGGTACAGTTGAAGTACCGCCCGGTCCTCGACGTCCTCGAATGACGAGCGAGAACGGCGGCGGATCCCCCACTGACGGGGCGGACGATCCACCGGATACGGAAGGGAGCGACGGGACCGACCCGGACGGGAAGGCTGGCGGGAGCGATCCGGACGACGCCATCGCACCCAACCGGAACGCGCTGTGGGCCCGGGCACTCGTGGACGAACTGGCGGCCGCCGGCGTCGAGCGCGTGGTGTTCGCGCCCGGGAGCCGGTCGACGCCGCTGGTGGTCGCCGCCGCCCGCCACCCGGACCTCGCGCTCCTCTCGCACCTCGACGAGCGGTCGGCGGGCTTCTTCGCACTGGGGATCGGCCGCCGGACCGGCACGCCGGCGGCGCTGGTGTGCACCTCGGGGACGGCGGCGGCGAACTTCCACCCGGCAGTGATCGAGGCGAACCAGGCCCGGGTGCCGCTGGTGGTCTGCACCGCCGACCGGCCGCCGGAACTCCGGGACTCGGGGGCCAACCAGACGATAGACCAGGAGAAGCTCTACGGGGACGCCGTCCGGTGGTACCGCGACCTCCCGGAACCGGAGGCGACCCCCCGGAAGCTCCGCCGACTGCGGGTGGACGCCGCCAGGGCCGTCGGGACGGCGACCGGCACCCCGGCTGGCCCGGTCCACCTGAACGTCCCGTTCAGCAAGCCGCTGGAACCCGTCCCGGTCCCGGGGGACGTCCCCGAGGACCTCGCCGACCGGGACCCGGGCGCGGTCCACGGGCGCGAGGGGCCATTCGTCGAACGACACGCGAACCCGCCGGCGGGGGACGCCGGCGCGAGCGAGGTGGCGGACCTCGTCGAAACGGCCGACAGGGGGCTGATCGTCACAGGGCCGGCCGACGCCCCGCCGGAGGGGTTCCCGGCGCTGGTCGACCTGGCGCGGGCGACCGGGTTCCCCCTGCTCGCCGACCCGCTCTCCGGGGTGCGGTTCGGATCCCACGTCGACGACGCGCCGGTCGTCGGGGGGTACGACGGCTTCCTCGACCCCGCACTCACCGGCGGGTGGCCCGCCCCCGAGGTCGTCCTCCGGGTGGGGGCCTCGCCCACCTCCAAGCCCCTCCGGAAGTACCTCGCCCGGGCCGCCGACCGGCAGGTCGTCGTCGACCCGGCGGGCGGGTGGCGCGAAGCCGAGTTCGCCGCGACCCACCACGTCACCGCCGATCCCGACGCCCTCGCGCGGTCGGTGCTCGCCGAGGCGGACCTCTCGGACGACGAGGCGGCCGCAGTCGACTCGGACTGGCGCGACCGGTGGCTCAGCGCCGAACGCGCGCACTGGGCGACCGTCGAGGAGGCACGTGGGGCGGGCGTCGGGTCCGCGGATCCCACCGGGCCGGGTGGGGACTTCGGGGGCGATCCATTCGAGGGCGCGGTGCTGGCGGCGGTGGTCGAGGCCGCGCCGGACCCGTCGACGGTGTTCGTCTCGAACTCGATGCCCGTCCGGGACCTCGACCGGTTCGCCCGGCCACGGGCGGTCGACCTGACGGTCCTGGGCAACCGCGGCGCCAGCGGCATCGACGGCATCGTCTCGACCGCCCTGGGGTGCGGGCACGCCACGGAGGATCCGCTCACGCTGGTCACCGGCGACCTGGCGTTCTACCACGACATGAACGGTCTCCTGGCGCTCGGTCGACTGGACGTCGAGGCCACGGTCGTCGTCGTCGACAACGACGGCGGCGGCATCTTCCATATGCTCCCCATCGAGGAGTTCGATCCCCCCTTCACCGAGGCGTTCAGGACGCCCCACGGGCTGGACTTCGAGCCCACGGCGGACCTCTACGACCTCTCCTTCCGCCGGACCGACCCCGGCGACTTCGAGGCCGCCTACCGCGACGCCGTCGACGGCAAGGGATCGACGGTCCTCTCGGTCGAGTTCGACGCCGCCGGCAGCCACCGCACCCGGGAGGCCATCCAGGAGCGAGTCGTCGAGCGGATCCGGGACGACGGGGCGTGATCGGCCCGGGGACCGGGACACGGAACGCGCCCGGGTGATCGGACACACGGCGTGCGCGGTCGCGGCCGCCGAGCGATGCGAGGTGGCCGCGACGATTTCCGCGCGAGGGGCGAGCACGCGCAACCCCGACCGCAGGGAGGGGTGAGACGCGCAGTCGGTTGGGGAGGATCGAGGCCCGTCTGGGTGGACTGAAAGGGGCCGACCCGGTCGGGGAAGACGGCCGACGCAAGCACCGCAGCGACCGACCGCAGGGAGGAAGCGAGGAGCGCAGCGAGGCCCTCGACACGACCGGGTCGGGGGCTTTCAGGTGGTTTCGGGGTTCGGGACGGGGGCTTTCAGGTGGTTTCGGGGTTCGGGATCGAGTCGGGGGCTTTCAGGTGGTTTCGGGGTTCGGGATCGAGTCGGGGGCTTTCAGGGTGGTTTCGGGGTTCGGGATCGAGTCGGGGACTTTCGAGGTGGTGGTTCACAGGTGTTCCCCCGATCCAATAGGGAGATCCGGTTCCGTCGCGCAACGTTTAACGCCCCGCCGAGAGTTCCACAGATATGAGGATCGCGCTACTCGGCGGTACCGGCGACATCGGCGAGGGACTGGCGTTGCGGTGGGCCTACGACACGAACCACGAGGTGGTGATCGGCTCCCGCGAGGCCGACCGGGCGGCGAACAAGGCCGAGGAGTACGAGACGGAACTGTCGCGTCGCGGCCTCGACGTGACCGTCGAGGGGTACGCCAACCCCGAGGCGGCGGCGGGCGAGGACGTGGTGGTCGTCGCGGTCCCGCCGTACCACGTCGCCGACACCGTCGAGGCCGTCGCCGACGACCTGGACGAGGACGCGGTGCTGGTCAGCCCCGCCGTGGGGATGAAGCGCGACGAGGCGGGGATGCACTACCACCGGCCGGGAGCGGGGAGCGTCACCGCCGTCGCGGCCGACGCCGCACCAGAGGCGATCCCGACGGTCGGCGCCTTTCACAGCCTCTCGGCCGACAGGCTGGCGAACCTGGACGTGGAACTGGACCTGAACACGCTGGTCGTCGGCGACGACGAGGACGCCCGCGACACGGTGGCCGCCCTGGGCGACGACATCGAGGGGATCCGCCCGCTGGACGCCGGTCCCCTCGCCAACGCCGCGGAGGTCGAGAGCGTCACGCCGCTTCTGATCAACCTCGCGAGGTACAACGAGGGGTTGGCACACGCAGGGGTTACATTCGACTGACGGCGAAACCGCGCTTCCGCCCCGACTGCCCGGGTGGACCGACCGACCCGTAGCCGCTGGGCCGGATCGACGGCCGAGAGCGCGAGGGGGTGAACGGGCCCGCCGTGACGTAACCTTAAGTCCCACGTTATCGTACCTCACGGACGATCCACGATGGAGTACCACGACGGGGCGCCGCTCCGACACGTGGGGGACCTCCCCTCGATGGGCGCCCACAGGTACGGCGACAAGACGGCGTTCGTGTTCATGGGCGGGGAGACGTCCTACGCGGAACTGGAGGCCGGCGCGAACGAGATGGCGAACGTCCTGGTCGACCAGGGCGTCGGACCGGGCGACAGGGTCGGCCTGTTCGTCCCGAACACGCCGCAGTTCCCGACGGCCTACTTCGGAGCGATCAAGGCGGGCGCGGTACCGGTCCCGCTGAACCTCCGGATGGACCCGGAGACGCTGGCGTTCGTCGTGAACGACTCCGGGGCCGATGTCCTCGTCGGGTCGGCGTTCCTGGCTGACGAGGTCCAGGGCCTCCACGACGCTGCCGACTCCTCGACGCTCCTGTTGCCGGGCGTCTCCGACGAGGAGCGAGGGATCGTCAACCTCTCGCACGCCGAGATGGAGGCCGACGAAGAATTCGAGACGGTCGACCGGGAGTTCGACGACGTCGCCTGCCAGCCGTACACCTCGGGGACGACGGGCCGGCCGAAGGGGGTCCTGCTGAGCCACCGGAACCTCCTGCGGACCATCGAGTCCTACGGGAGCGGCGGGATCGCGATCGACCCCGGGGACTCCGTTTTGCTCGTGCTCCCGCTGTTCCACATCTACGGGCTGAACGCGCTGATGGGGTCGTACCTCTACACGGGCGCGTCGATGGTGCTCCAGCCCGAACCCGACCCGGAGGCCATGCTCGGGGCCATCGACGAGCACTCGATAACGAAGTTCGCGGGCGTGCCGGCGATGTACACCATGATGTTCCGGGAGTACCGCGAGAACCCGGACCAGTACGACCTCTCCAGCCTGAAGGACTGCACCTGCGCGGCCGCTCCACTGGCCGAGGAGACCCGCCGGACCATCGAGGAGACCTGGAACGTGCCGATCATCGAGGGGTGGGGCATGACCGAGACCGCGCCGGCGGGCACCGTCGAACCGTCCCGCGGGGTCCGCAAGGCCGCCGGCTGCATCGGGCCGCCGGTGCCGGGGATCGAACTGAAGATCGTCGACCCCCGGACCCGCGAGACCCTGGTGGGTCCGGAGGACCTCGAACCGAAGGGGATGGCCGCCGGCACCGTCGACTTCGACGACGAGGCGGCCGTCACCGGCGAGATCGCGGTCCGGGGCGAACAGGTGTTCGAGGGCTACTACAACCGCCCGGGCAAGACCGACGAGGTGTTCGACGACGAGGGCTGGTTCTACACCGAGGACATCGCCCGCGTCGACGGGGACGGCTACTTCTGGATGGTCGACCGGGCCGACGACATGATCATCGTCGGCGGGGAGAACGTCTACCCCGCGGAGGTCGAGGACGCCCTCTACCAGCACCCCGCGGTCGCCGAGGCGGCGGTCGTCGGCGCCGACCACGAGGTCAAGGGCCAGGCGCCCGTCGCGTTCGTCGTCCTCGAGGCGGACGCCGAGGTCACCGAACGGGAGGTCCGCGAGTTCACCCTCGACCACGTCGCCACCTACGCCCATCCCCGCCGGGTGTTCTTCGTCGACGAACTCCCCCGCAGCGCCACCCAGAAGGTCCAGCGCTACAAGCTGGCGGACGAGGCCGAGGAGATGCTCGGCGGCGAACCCCTGACCTCCAGCGACGAGCTCTGATCCGGACGACGCCACCGGCGGGACGAGACTGCCCCGTCGAACCGCGGAAATTCGGGAGCTTTTACGGGCTGGCGGGCGGATCCCGGGCCGATGAGCACCCCCGACGCAGCCCCGGAGGTTCCCGACGACCTGGCCGACAACCCCTACGTCCTCGACCCGTCGACCGACTTCGACCCGGTCGAGGACCTGACCGAGGCCGAGGCGAGCGAACAGGCGGCGCAGTTGCGGGCGGCGATCCGGTTCCACGACCGGCGGTACTACGTCGAGGCGGACCCGGTCATCGCCGACAGGACCTACGACCGGCTGTTCGGGCGCCTGGCGGACCTGGAGGCGGCCTTCGACGTCCCGACCGAGGACAGCCCGACTCGCCGGGTGGGCGGGGAACCGGTCGACGAGTTCGACACCGTCGAGCACGTCGCGCCGATGCTGTCGATAGACCAGGGGGACGACCCCGAGGAGGTCCGGGAGTTCGACCGCCGGGTGCGCGACGCGGTCGGCGACGTGACCTACGTCTGCGAGCCGAAGTTCGACGGCGTCTCCATCGAGGTGGTCTACGAGGACGGCCGACTGGTCCGGGCGGTCACCCGGGGGGACGGCCGCGAGGGCGACGACGTCACGCGGAACGTCCGGACGATCGGGTCGGTGCCACAGCGACTGGTCGCCCGCGGCGACGCCGAGGTCCCCGAGTTCCTGGCGGTCCGGGGGGAGATATACATGCCCCGGGACGCCTTCGGGGCGTACAACCGCGAGCGCGTCGAGCGGGGGGATGACCCGTTCGCCAACCCGCGCAACGCCACCGCGGGAACGATCCGCCAGCAGGACCCGACGGTCGTCGCCGAGCGCCCGCTTTCCGTGTTCTTCTTTTCGGTCCTGGACGCGAGCGACCCCTGGCCGACGCGGTGGGCCGAACACGAGAGGCTGGCCGAACTGGGGCTTCGGGTCAACGACCGCGTCGAGCGGGTCCCCGACGTCGAGGCCGCCGTCGACTACCGCGACCGCATGCTCGCGGACCGCGAGGACCTCAACTACGAGGTCGACGGCGTGGTGATCAAGGTGGACGACCGGGAGAAACGGGCGTCCCTGGGGGCGACCAGCCGCCACTACCGGTGGGCCTTCGCCTACAAGTTCCCGGCCAGGAGCGGCGAGACCACCGTCCGGGACATCGCCGTCCAGGTGGGCCGGACCGGTCGGCTCACCCCCGTCGCGTTGCTGGACCCGGTCGACGTCGGCGGCGTCACCGTCTCGCGGGCCAGCCTCCACAACCCCGAACAGATCGCCGCCCTCGGTGTCGACGTCGGCGACCGGGTGCGCGTCGAGCGGGCCGGCGACGTCATCCCACAGGTCGCCGAGGTGGTCGAACACGGCGACGAGGGGGCGACGTTCGCGTTCCCCGACGAGTGTCCGGCCTGCGGGAGCCCCGTCGAGCAGGACGGTCCCGTGGCCTTCTGTTCGGGTGGACTGGCCTGCCCAGCCCAGAGTCGCCAGGCCGTCGAGCACTACGCCAGCGACGCCGGCCTCGACGTCGAGGGACTGGGCGAGCGGACCGTCGAGCAGTTGATGGACGCCGGCCTGGTCGACGGGATCCCCGACCTCTACGACCTCACCGAGTCGGACCTGGCCGACCTGGAGGGGTGGGGCGAAACGAGTGCGAGCAACCTCGTCGGTGCAATCGACGCCACCCGCGAGCCGCCGCTCCCCGAGTTCCTCGCCGCCCTGGGGATCCCGGAGGTCGGGGGGGCGACGGCCCGGGCGCTGGCCCGGGAGTTCGGGGACTTCGAGACGGTCCGGGAGGCCGACGCCGACCAGCTACAGCGGGTCGACGACGTCGGCCCCAAGGTCGCCGACTCCATCCGCGAGTTCTTCGAGAGCGAGGCCAACCGCGAGGTGATCGACGACCTCCTCGACCGCGGGGTGGAACCGCAGTCGTTCGAGGTCGAGGGCGACGCCGCCGCCCTCGGCCTCACGTTCGTGTTCACCGGGTCGCTGGACGACTGGACCCGCGACGAGGCCCGGGAGTTGATCGAACGCCAGGGCGGGAACGCTACCGGGAGCGTCTCGGGCAACACGGACTACCTCGTCGTCGGGTCGAACCCGGGGACACGGAAGCGCGAGGACGCGGAGGCGAACGACGTTGCCCAGGTCGACGAGGCCGAGTTCGAGGACCTGCTCCGCGAGCGAGGGATCGACGTCTAGACCGGACGACTGCGACCACGTGGTGCCGGAGGACCGCGAACACGGATCGCCGGGGATCGGGGACGGGACGACCGAGGATCGGAGACGGGACGGCCGGGGATCGGGGACGGAACGACCGAGGATCGGAGACGGGACGGCCGGGGATCGGAGACGGGACGGCCGGGATCGGGGACAGAACGACCGAGGATCGGGGACGGAACGACCGAGGATCGGAGACGAGCGATCCGGCGACTGCGGGACCGAGGGGACGCCGCTAGCCGAGGTCGTCCGTCTCGAACCGCCAGTAGCCGATCGCCAGGGGGACGACCGCCCAGAACACGAGGACGAGGACGCCGAACCAGTCCTGCGTGAAGAAGGCGTCGCCGACGGGTTCGGTACCGGCGCCCGCCGTCGCGTTACTGGCGATTTCGGACTTGTATTCGGCGTACCTGGGCACGACCGACGCCATCAGGCCGTCGTAGGCTCGTCCGGGGCTGAGGTTCCGGAGGAACCGGAACCAGTCGGGGGGCTGCCCCGAGAACTCGAACACGAAGGCGTTCAGCACGAAGAACGTGGCGCCCCACAGCACCTGGAAGATCCCGACGAACCCCATGACCCCGATCAGCGACAGGGTACTGGACGGCGAGGCGGCCGAGATGCCGACCCCGATCGAGACGTGGACCAGGGTGAACAGCGCGACCGCGACGACGAACTGGATGAAGATGACGGGTTCGATCGACTTGAGGACGAGGACGATCAGCGCGGCGACGGAGAAGCCGACGGCGATGCCGATCAGGGCGACGGTCGAACGACCGGCGAACTTCCCGACGACGACGTCCAGGCGGCTGTGTGGCAGGCCCAGCAGGATCTTGATCTGGCCGCTGTCGCGCTCCCCGGCGATGGACTTGTAGCCCAGGAGCAGTCCGATGACGGGGACGAGCGCCAGTACCGGACCGACGCCGAACTGGAGGAGCGGGAAGTTCCCGGTCATCAACAGGACGAACCCGAACGTGACAGTTTCGGCGGTCGGGTCGGAGACCCCGAGCACGTCGAAGAAGTAGTTCGCGTACAGGAACGCCAGCAGCCCGGCGAACAGGACGAACACCACGACGACTCCCCACAGCAGCAGCGACCGGACCGAGTCGTGGAAGTCCTTGCGGGCGACCGCGGTCCAGCTCATGCTTCGGCTCCCCCTTCGGCGTCCGGCTCCGCGACTTCCTTGTCGGTGGTGATGTCCGCGAACAGGTCCTCCAGCGAGGCCTCCCGGGTCTCGAACCCCTTGACGGTCGCGCCGGTGCCCCGGATGGCGTCGATGACCGCCATCTGCTCGGACTCGTCGACGTTGACGATCACCCGGCTGTCGCGGGTTTCGACCCCCGTGACGTCGGGGATGGAGCGTACCGCGCCGACGACGGAGTCGTTGACCTGGTCGACGTCGACCGTGAGCTGGTGGCCGCCGCCCATCGAGTCCCGCAGCCCCTCGATGGTGTCCTCGGCGACCAGTTCGCCGTCCTTGAGGATCCCGACCCGGTCACAGACCGCCTCGACCTGCGCGAGGATGTGCGAGGAGAAGAAGACAGTCGCCCCCCGGTCGCGCTCCTCGCGGATTATCTCGCGCATCTCGACGGCCCCGTTGGGGTCCAGTCCCGTCGTCGGTTCGTCGAGGATGAGCAGCTCGGGGTCGCCGACCAGCGACATCCCGAGCACCAACCGCTGGGCCATCCCCTTGGAGTAGCCGCCGGCCTTCCGGTCGATGGCGTCGGGGATCCCGACCCGTTCGAGGATGGCGTGCGGGTCCTCCTGGACGCCCTTCGACTCCATGACGAACTCGAGGTGCTGGCGGGCGGTCAGGCGCTCGTAGACCTGGTAGCCGTCGGGCAACACCCCGGTGCGCTGACGGATCGCCTCGCTGTTCTCCTGGGCGTCCATACCGAGCACGCTCGCCGTGCCGCGGTCGGGGCGGACGAAGTCGAGGAGGACGTTGATGGTCGTCGACTTGCCGGCCCCGTTCGGGCCGAGGAAGCCGTATATCTCCCCCTCCTCGACGGTCAGCGACAGGTCCTGGAGGGCCCTGACGCTCCCGAACCGCTTGCTAACCCCGTCGACGTCGATAGCGGCCATAGATGCCGCTCACTCCGCCGGCACTATATGCCTTTATTTTCCCGTCGGTGCTGCGAGGGCAAATTCCGGGCGGCGATCCGGCCCGGTCGATCGGGCGGGACGGTTCGATCGCGGAGGTTACTCGCACGTTCCGATCACGGGGGTTACTCGCACGTTTCGACCGCGGGGGTTACTCGCACGTTTCGATCGCGGGGTTTTACCGTCGCTCCCGCCGCCGGTGGAACCATGGAACGCGCACTGGCCGTCGTCGAGGGGAGCGAACGCGCGAAGCGACTGGTCCGCGAGGCGGGGGAACTGGCCGCCGGCGTCGACGCCGACCTGGTGCTGTTGCACGTCACCACCGAGGAGGAGTTCGCCGGCGAGAGCGACGCCCTGGCGTCCATCCCCGACTTCGACACCGGCTACAGCGTCGAGAACGCCCGGGACGGCGCCCGGCAGTTCGCCGCCGACGTCGGGTCGGACGCGCTCGCGGACGTCGACGTCGAGTTCGAGGCCGTCGGCCGCCTCGGCGACCCGGTCGAACGGGTGCTCGACGCGGCCCAGGACCACGACTGCGACCACCTGTTCATCGCCGGCCGCCGGCGGTCCCCGGCCGGGAAGGCCCTGTTCGGCGACGTCGCCCAGCGCGTCATCCTCGACTTCGAGGAACCGGTTACCGTGATGACCGGCGGCCGGTGATCCGGCGGTAACGCTCATGTCGCCCGAGAAATAATCGGTGTCCCATGGCTGTCGCCTCCACGGCCGACCTCGTGTTGGCCTGCCTCGCACGGGGACTCCGTGTCGAGGCGCTCGACGCCCGCCCGTCGGCCACCGCCCGGGAGGTGAGCAGGGCGCTGTCGGGGCCGCAACCGCGACTCGGTCGCCTGCTCGAACTCGTCGCGGCGCTGGAACGACTCGAGGCCGAGGGCTACGTTCGCCCCAGGAACGGGGACGGCGGCCCGGAAACCCGGTTCGTCCTGACCGAACGGGGGGTCGACCGGGCGGTCGAGGTCCGCGAGCGCCTGGCGGCCGAACCGGTGACCGTCGACGGCGGCGAGGACCGGCCGCTGGCAACGGTCGCCGAACGGTTCGGTCGTTCGCTCGTGGCCGCTGCCGCCGAGGTCACCGACGACGGGGTCTACCACCCGCACCGGACGGTCGAGGCGTCGTTCGTCGGTCGGGGGGCTGAACTCGACGCCCTCCGGGACCACCTCGCCGACGTCCGCGAGGGGGCCGGGCGGGCGGTGATGGTGACCGGTCCGCCGGGGGTCGGCAAGACGGAACTGGCCGACCGCTTCCTGGACCGGGCCGAGGGGGTCGACGTCCTCCGGGCCCGTGCCCGGGCCGAGGGGGCCGTCGCCTACCAGCCACTCCGGGACGCCGTCGCGGGCCTCGACGGGGACCCCTTCGGCGACGCCGGCCCCGCGGCCCCGGCGGTCGTCGAGGACCGGCGGGCGGCGCTGTTCGGGGAACTGACGGCGCTGCTCGCGCCCCCGCCCGGGGATCCCCCGCGGGTGCTGTACCTCGACGACCTCCACCTCGCCGGCCCCGGGACGTTCGCGTACCTGGAGTACCTGCTCGACCGGGTCGAGGGCCGCCGGTTGCTGGTGCTCGGGAGCTATCGCCCGGCGGAACTCGCCGATGATGCTCCCGTCGAGCCCGGACGAGGGGTCCACGCCACGGTCGAACTGGAACCGTTCGGCCGCGAGGGGACCAGGGCGCTCGTCGAGGGCGTCGCGGGGACCCGGCGCGTCCCCGACGAGTTCGTCGCGGCGGTCCACGAGCGCACCGGCGGCACGCCGCTGTTCGTCGAGGCGACGGTCGAGGCCCTGCTGGAGGCCGGGCGGGTCGACCCGGCGCTGGACGTCTTCCCCGAGGACCCCGACGCCGTCGACGTGCCGGGGGAGGTCAGGACGGTCATCGACGACTACGTCGACCGGTTCCCGGCCCCGGCCGAAGCGGTCCTGGAGTGGGCGGCCCTGCTCGGCGAGCGGTTCGACGCCGGGGTGCTCGTGGCGGTGGCCGACCACCCCGAGGACCGCTGTCGCCGGTACCTGGACTCGCTCGTCGAGAGCGGCGTCTTCGACCGGGACGGGGACGAACTCGCCTTCCGGAGCGAGGTGGTCCGCGAGGCGCTGCTCCGTGGGATAGGGGAGGACGAACGCCGGGCCCGTCACGGACGGATCGCCGTCGTCCTTGAGGACCGGCCCGGGGCAGACGCGGCCGCGGTGGCCCACCACCACGAGCGGGCCGGGAACCGCGAGCGGGCCATCGCCGCCCACGAGCGGGCCGTCGAGGCCGCCATCGACGTCTACGCCCACCGGCGGGCGGTGGACCACTACCGGTCGGCGCTGGCGCTGGCCCGGGACGGCGAGGACGACGGGCGCGTGGCCGACCTGGCGGCGCGACTGGCCGGGGTCTACGCCACCCTCGGGGAGTACGACGAGGCCGCCCGGTTCGCCCGGTTCGCCCGCGAACGCGCCGGTGGCGACGGGCACCGCCTCGCGACCCTCCACCTCGCCGAGGTGGCGACCGCGACGGGCGACTACGACCGGACGATCGAACTGGCGGACGCGGGACTCGGCCTCGGCGACGACGAACTGGCCTGTCGGCTCCTGGCGACGCGGGCCGAGGCCGAGTACGAGTCCGGTCGAATCGAGGACTGTCTCGACACGGCCCGGCGGTTGCGGGACCTGGCCGCCGACGTGGGTGCCGACGGCCCGCGGGCGGCGGCCCATCGCTGGACGTCGATGATTCACTTCCGGCGGGGCGACAACGAGACAGCCCGCGAACACGTCGAGGCGGCCGTCGACGCCCGCGGCGACGACCGCCGCGGCGTCGCGGAGAACCGCCGGGAACTCGGTTACCTGGCCCTCGCTGCCGGGGAATCGGAGGCAGCAGTCGAACAGTTCGAGGCGGTGCTGGCGGCGTTCGAGGCGGTCGGCGACCGCCACGCCGTCGCGGAGACGCACCACGGAATGGGGAGCGCCCACTGGGCGGCGGGTCAGTACGACCGCGCCCGCGAGCACTTCGAGACGGCACTGGCGGGCTTCCGGAACCTCGGCGACAGACATAGCGTCGGGCAGTTACAGGTCGAACTCGGCGCTGCGCTCCACTCCACCGGCGACGTCGACGCCGCGCGCGAGTACACCGAGGCGGCCATCGACACCCTCCGCGAGGTCGGCGACGACCGCGGGGTCGGGATCGCACACATAAACCTCGCCAGCGGTTTCCAGAATGCCGGCGAGTACGACCGCGCCCGGGAGGAGTACGAGACGGCGGCATCGATCCTGGAGGGGACCGACGACCGCCAGCACTTCGTCCACGCCTCACTCGGGGCTGCGGGGTCCACCGCCCGCGTCGGGCCGTACGGGGAGGTGCTGGCCCACGCCGACCGCGCCCGGTCGACACTGGCGGAGTTCGAGGATCTGGCGAGCGTCGCCGGGACGCTCTCCCGGTTCGAGGAGGACATCCGTACGGTGGTCGAACGCGCGGTCGAGGCGGGCGACCGCCCCACGGTCCGGGAGTGGTGCGAACTGGCCCTCGACGCGACGGCCGAGGCCGACGAGACGGGGATCGACCGGGAGTGGTTCCGCCGACGGCTCGACGACCTGGAGACGGAGGAGGGATCCGACGGCGTGCGCCCGGAGTGACGCGGTACCGAGCGCCGGAGCGGAACGGCGGGTGACGGGGCGACTTCGATGCTGGGCGAAGAACGGATCGCGCTGGGTGCCGGCGACCTCAGACGATCAGCAGGTGTTCGCCGCGCTCGACGTCGGTCCGGCAGGGCGGTGCGATCTTGTTGTAGGCCCGCCGGAAGGCGTCCTTGACCACGGGGGCGTCCTCGGGTTCGCACCAGGCCGTGAAGATCCGGTCGCCCTTCTGGATGCGGGCGGCGGTGCCGACGACCTTGCCGAAGGCCTGGCGCATCCCGTCGGAGACGCGGTCGGCCCCGGCCCCGGTCGCCTGCTTGTTCTCGCGGAGGACGTGGTGGGGGAACTTCCGGAGGATCATGAAGTAGTTCTCCTGGCCCAGTTCCTTCAGCAGGTGGCGGTTGGCCGACAGCCGCGACGCCTCCAGGGCGCCGTGGCGGATCTGGCACTCCTCCTCGACGAGCAGGCTCAACTGGACGGGGTAGTCCTCGGGGTCCGTGTCCCGGTTCCCCATCTTGTACTGTGCGACCTTCGACCCCGGGATCCCAGTGATGTACTCCCGCCGGGTGTAGGGAGGTTTACTGATCTCCCGGTACATGGACGCTGGCTTGTCCGGCATGGTTGGTGGCCGAAATCAGGCCGACGGCGGGGATAAAGCCTTCGAACCGCCGCGGATCCGGGGCGCTCGGTCGTCTGTCTCCCAGCGGGACACCTCCGTTTCGGGTCCACCGTCTCCCGGCGAGACACCTCCGTTTCGGGTCCGCCACCCGCCGGGATCCGGGACAGCAACCCCCTCGACCAGGGTGAGACCGACACCTTTATGACGACGTATTCGTATATTCGAAAATGTGAATATGGATAGGCAACCGAGTTCCGACGCCGTCGCCGACGACCGGACCGACACACGGGGCGGGTGCTGTTCGTCCGTCTCCCACGACCTGACGGAACACGACGTCGAGATCGACGTGCGGACGTTCTCCGCACTGGCGAACGACACGCGGTACGAGGCGCTCCGGCTCCTCGCCGCCGCGGACGGAGGGGTCTGTGCGTGTGACCTCGAACTGGACGTGAACCAGAGCACGACGAGTCGGGCCCTGGGTGCGCTGTACGAGGCCGGACTCGTCGACCGACGGAAGGAGGGCCGCTGGCGGTACTACACGACGACTCCCCGCGCCGAGGGGATCCTCGCGGCCGTCGACGCCGGCAGGGAGGGGTCGGAGTGACCCGGGCCCCGGACGGACCGGCCGACGAGTGGTCGCCGGGGGAGCAGCGGAGAGCGGTCCGCCGACGGTACGCGGCGGTCGCCGCCGGCGGTGACGACGCCGCTCGCTCCGGCGGCGGGTCCGCGGGGTCGGCCGTCCGTGGCGACACGGGGACCGACGCCGCAGGGTGCTGTGACGACGCGGGGACCGACGCCGCGGGGTGCTGTGACGACGGGGCGGACGGGGCCGGCCCACGGGCGGTCGGGTACTCCCGCGAGGACGTCGAGCGGGTCGCCGACGGCGCGAACCTCGGCCTCGGGTGCGGGAATCCGACGGGGATCGCCGACCTGGAGACCGGCGAGCGAGTGCTCGACCTCGGGTCTGGCGGCGGGTTCGACTGCTTCCTGGCCGCCCGGGAAGTCGGCCCGGAGGGACGCGTGATCGGCGTGGACATGACGCCCGAGATGGTCGACCTCGCGCGGTCGAACGCCGAGGCGAACGACGCGGACCACGTCGAGTTCCGCCTCGGGGAGATAGAGAACCTCCCGGTGGGCGACGACCGCGTCGACGTCGTCATCTCGAACTGCGTGGTCAACCTCTCGCCGGAGAAACGACGCGTGTTCGCGGAGGCCTACCGCGTCCTCCGTCCAGGTGGTCGGCTGGCGATCACCGACGTCGTCCGGACCGCGGAGCCGCCGCCGGACCTGCGGCGGGACCCGGAGAGCGTGGCCGGGTGTATCGCCGGTGCGGCGGCCGTCGAGGACCTCCGGGAAACCGTCGAGGACGCCGGGTTCGAATCCGTGTCCATTCGGCCGAAGGACGACGAGACCGTCGGCGAGTGGTCGGACGAGCACGACCTGGGGTCGTCCTTCGCCTCTGCGATAATCGAGGCCGAGAAGCCCCGGGAGGTGGCACGATGAGTGCCGCCACGGCCGACGCGGGGTGTGTCCCCGTTGCGTGGCGACGTTCGGTCGCCGAGGCCCTCCCTCCCGGCGTCCGGCCGGCCGTCGTGGTCGGGGGATGGCTGGCGCTGACCGTCCTGTTCTTGGTCGGTGGCGCCGCCCTCGTCGGGACGGCAGTGACGGCGGCCGGGCGGGTACCGGCCGGCCTCGCCGGCCCGGTGGCGGTCGTCGGGACCGTCGGCGTCGCCGGTCTCTCGCCGACGCTGGCACGCGTTATCGTCGCCGGGACGGTCGCCCGACTCCGGACGACCGTCGACCTGATCGAGGTGGCCGTGGCGGACGGCTGCCGGTTCGTTCCCCGGGCGACCGCCGGGGCCGGTCACGCCGCCTGTTGTGCGTGAGGCGTCCCCGACGGCGGGTCGACGGGACGCGACGCTCCCGTGAACGGTGTCGGCACCGGAGGGATCGCGGCGCGGATCGGTCGTCGAGAAGGGGTCGGCAGGGTATCTGGCTCCGGTTCAGGCGCAGCAGTACTGCGATCCGTCGCGCTCGACGAAGCCGGCCTTCTGGAGGCTGTCGAGGACGCTGAACAGGGACATCTTCTTCAGGTTCAGCCGGCGGGCCAGGTCGTCGGCGTCGCCGGGACCGGCCGCGTCCAGGGAGTGGTAGACGAGTTTCGCCTGGGCCGAGTTCAGGTCGGCGGGAACGGTCGGGGGTTCGGTCTCCGATTCGGCCGGGGTCGCGAGGCGTCCGCGTGTGCTCATCCTTACACTCCGATCGTCCGTCACGTCATATAAATCTGTGTAGCAGGCGATGAATATTGTTGGATCGAAATATATGCCATTATATGTCTCGAAGGTAGTTAGCACACCGCCCGGACGAGATTACAGTAATATTACTGTAAATCGGGCGGTTCGGACGGCACGGTTCCACCCGTCCGGTCGCGGATCCGGTGGTCCGGGGCTACGGCAGGGTTAAGGCCCGTGCGGGAGTACTGGCGAGCATGGAGGAAGTCCTCTTCGAGACGGAACGATCACGGGACAGAGAGCAGATAGCGGACTACCTGCGGGCCGTCGCCGACAAACTCGATTCCGGGGAGGCGATGACCCTCTCCGCGGGCGACCAGTCGGTGACCCTCGACGTGCCCGCCCGCCCCACCTTCGAGGTCAAGGCCGAGCGCGAACAGGAGAGCGGGGGAACCGAGCTGAGCGTCGAGTTCGAACTGGAGTGGAAGGAGGGCGAGTCCAGCGAAAGCGGGGGCGGCGACCTGGAGATCGGATGATCGGTCCCTGGGACATGGGGATCAGGTGATCGGTCCCTGGGACATGGGGATCAGGTGATCGGTCCCCGGGATATGGGGATCGGCCGATCGGTCCCGGCGAACGATCCCGTCGCCTCCGTTTCCCCGTTCTACAAGTATCCCCGTTCTACAAGTATCCCCGTCCACAACGCCGGGGACATGAAGCGGCGTCAGTTCATCGGCAGCGTGGCCCTGGGGGCGCTCGGAGCGACCGCAGGTTGCATCAACCTCGCGGGAGATGGCGGCGACGAGCCCACGCCCGCCCCCGGATCCGGGGCCGGTCCCGAGAACTTCGACATGGAACTCTGTTCGGAGTACGAGGACGCGGTCTACCGGATCAGTGGCCCGGACCTGGAGCGACAGGACGAGCAGGATCGGGTACGCATCGTGTTCACGCTGGACTACATCGGTCCGAACGAGGACGCCTTCTCGGTGACTCCGACCATCAACGTCATCCTGTTCGACGCGGACGGGAACGAGGTCGGCAGTCTCGGGAAGTCGGAGACGTTCTCGCCCTCGAAGACCGAGGAACTGGAGTACTTCTACTCCGACGAGGGCTGGGGCCAGGTGGTCGACGTCGGGTTCGACATCATCCACCAGCGCAGCGACGAGGACGCCGGCTGTCTCGCCGACGAGGACGCGACCTGACGCCTACAGTTCGTACTCCGTGTTGACGACCGGGGACCCGCCGGCGTCGATCGCAGCGGCCTCGAGCGTGTCGACGAACTCCTTGGTCTGCTCGTCGTCGCCGTAGGACTTCCCGGTGCCGACGAACAGGTTCAGCTCCCGGCCGGCGTGGCCCCGGTCGATCTCGACCATCGTGCTGCCGAGCGGCCCGATCCCCGTCTCCAGGTCGATCTGGGCTATCTCGTCGAGGGGGATCCGCCGGGTGCCGCTCCGCCGGGTCGCCCGTTCGAACGACATCGTCGACGCGTCGTCGTCGGCCAGGACCTTCCGTGCCACCTTGAACACCTCCGGGGGGAGCATCTTCACCACGCCGCCCAGCAACCGGTACTCGCCCATGTCGCCGACGACGAGTTCCTCGTCGGTGACGAAGACCGTACACTCGTGGGTGTCCATCAGCCCCTCCGGGTCCGACCCCCTGCTGAAGAAGCCGTGGTAGGTCGCGCGGATCCCCGCCCCGTCGTCCGACTCGGTGCCGCCGTCCGTCCTCGGCTCCTCTGTCGTCATGGTCGGGGCCACGAAGCGACTATAAATAACGTCGGGGCTTCCCGCGAAACCGGCTTCGTGCCGGGGAGGGGTCCCCGCTCGCCGGGGTCGGTTCGCGGGATCGATCGCGGACCCTCACTCGGCGGCGTCGCTCGCTCCGCCGTCGCCCGTTCCGTGGCCGTCCCCCGCCCGGAGGTCGGCCGCCGTCCCCCGGAGTCGCTCGACGACGCCGGGACGCCCGGCGAACGAGAGGCGGACGCGGTCGCCGTACTCCACCTCGCGCACCTCGCCGTGGTCGTAGGCCCAGGAGACGAGGCTCATCGCCTCGTCGGTGTTCGGGAGGGTGACCTCGACCGTCTCGGTGGGCAGGGCATCGCGGACCCGCGCCCGGAGGTCGTTGACGCCGGTTCCCTCGATGGCGCTGACCGCCACCGGGTCGGCGGCAAGGTCCGCGAGGGCCGCCCGGCGCTCGTCGAGTTCCTCCGCGTCGAGGAGGTCGACCTTGTTGAGCGCGACGACCACGGGAGTCTCGGCGTTGGCGACGACCGACAGCGCCGTCTCGACTTTCCCCCGGAGCCGGTCCGGCGGGTCGGCGGCGTCCGCGACCAGGACGGCGACGTCGGCCGCCCCGACCTCGTCGATGGTCGTGGAGAACGACTCGACGAGTTCGTGCGGGAGTTCGTCGACGAACCCGACGGTGTCGGTCACCAGCGCCTCGCGGTCGCCGACGGTGGCCTTCCGGGTGGTCGTCTCCAGGGTCTTGAACAGGCGGTCCTGGACGGCGGCCGTGGCGTCCCGGTCGGGGTGGTCGGGTTCGTGGTCGGTCACGTCCAGGTCGTCCGCGAGGCGGTGGAGGAGGGTCGACTTCCCCGCGTTGGTGTAGCCCGCGACCGCCACGAGGTCGAACCCCTGCTCCCGGCGGCGCTCGCGGTGTCGCTCGGCCGGCGTCGGCAGCGAGTCGAGTTTCCGCTCGATGGTCTCGATGCGCTTCTCGACGTCCTGGACGGGCGTGCCCTTCTCCGTCCACTTGCTCATCCGGTGGCCACCGGCTCGCTCCTTGATCCGCGGGAGTTCGTACCGCAGGCGGGCGTGTTCGACCTGCAACCGCGCCCGCTCGGTGCCGGCCCCCTCGGCGAACACCCCGAGTACGAGCCGGTAGCGGTCCAGCACCTCGACGCGCCCCGGGAGGCGGTCCTCCAGTTCGACCGTCTGTGCAGGGGTCAGTTCGTTGTCGACGACGACGGCGTCGGCGTCCGTCTCGGCCACCAGCGCGACCAGTTCGTCGACCTTCCCGTCCCCGAGGTTCGTCCCGGGATCCTCCGGCCGGGCCTGGCTCGCGGTGCCGACGACCGCGTACCCGGCCGCCGCCGCCAGGGCGGCTATCTCCTTGGTGTCGGCCGACTCCCCTGGGTCGGCCCGGCGGGCCACCACCGCCCGCCCCTTCGGGTCCACGTCCGGGGCCGGTTCGCGGAGGGGCGTCCCCTCACGACCGTCGCCGTCCGCGGATCCGGACGGGGATCGGTCGGCCCGGTCGGGGGATCCCTGTGGCGGCGGGTCGGCGTCCGGTTCGTCCGCCGGCCGGCCGGTGTGCTGGTGGGACTGTCGGTCGGTGTGCTGGTGGGACTGTCGGTCGGTGTGCTGGTGGGACTGTCGGTCGGTGCGCTCTCGGGACGTTCGTTCGCTGTGCTGGCGGGACGCCCCGTCGGCGTCCTCCGTGGATCGGTCTCGTGTTCCGTCTCGCATGGCTGTGGTGTGTCGCTGGGCGTTCGGCGGGGCGGTTCGTCGGTCGGAGGATCCGTCCTGACTTGTTCCGTCGTTATACATTGTCGGGTTCTCGATATGGGTGGCTGTCGCTGTGCGTGGCTGGTCGCGTCGCGAACTCCGGCGTGGTCGCCGGGAACGTGCCGAGCGGGCGTCGCCGGATCGGAGGACCGCTCGCCCCGGTCGAGCCGACGGGCCGGGGGAGTCCGGTCACGGCCTCGTGACGAACTCTCCCGAACCGGGAAGCGTCGGTCGTCGTCGGGGGATCGCTACCCCCAGGGATCGGGGGACAGTGAGGGTCCTCGGTCGAGGGATCGCGGATCCGCCGGCAGCGAGCGTCGCGCTACCGGAGCGGTCCACGGGGTACCGGCGACGCGCGTCGGCCGGTCAGAAACGGAATAGGGTCTCCATGCTGGCCTCACCAAGTGCATCCGACCCCAACCACAAAAAACTTCTGATGGATCCGGACTGGTATCGGATCCGGATCACTTCGGTGGGGCCGCGCCGGTCGCACCGGACTAGCGCTCGAAGTGGTCCTCGATTTCGGTCACGAGGCGGTCCAGGTCGTCGACCAGCGGCGAGTGGCCGCAGTCGGGGAGTTCGACGAACTCGCCGACGTCGCCCAGGTCCGCCATCGTCTCCTCGACCATCTCCTCGGTGATCACCAGGTCGTCCTCGCCCCGGAGGACGAGCGTGGGGGCCTCGATCTCGCTCGCCTGGCCGGTGTCCGGTTCGACCCCGTTGTGCTCCCCGGAGACGTTGAAGTGGACCAGCGCGTAGTCCACGTCGACGAGGTTTCGCTGGGTGAACATGTCCTCGACGTACTCGTCGTACTTTTCGGGATCGGGGGGTCCGTTGACGTAGATCAACTCGTTCCAGATGGCCTTCATCGTCTCGGCGTCCTCGTTCTCCTGTGCCTGGACGACCGGTGCGACCTGGACGGGGTCGGCCGCTATCTCCTCGCGGGTGGTCAGGTGTTCGCCCGGGATCGGTTGGCCGGCCTCGTCCTTCTCGTAGATGGGGTAGCCCCGGGTCGAGACGGGGGAAATGAGCGCCATCCGCCGGACCCACTCGGGGTGCTCGGCCGCCAGCACCATCGCCGGGCCGCCGCCGGTCGACCATCCGACGAGGTGGAAGGGGGTCGGGACGCCGGCTTCCTCGACCCACGCCACCAGGTCGTCGGCGAAGTCGTGCAGCGAGTCGATCCGCTCCTCGTAACTGGAGGCCCCGAACCCCCGCAGGTCGGGCGCGTAGACGTCGTACTCCGGGTCGAGGGCGTCGATCAGCACGTCGTAGTGCTTCGAGGAGGACATGTTCCCGTGGACCAGCACTACCGGCACCTCGCTGCCCTCTCGCTCCCGGTAGGCGATGGTCTCGCCGCTGGGGGTCTCGACGGAGTTCAGTTCGACGGACATGGGCGGGGATACCGCGGCAGGGGGAATAAACGGGGCGGGATCGGGTCCAGCGGGGACCGGCGCGGGACCGCGTCCTGCGGGAGAGGCGACGGGGTCGGTGACGCGCCGTCCCGCGGGAGACACGACCGGGTCGGTGGCGCTCCCCCCTCGGCCGGCGTCCTCGTCGACGTCGAGGACGTCGCTGTCGTCGGCCAGCGACCAGACGGCGGCCCGCACGAGTTGTACGGTCCGGTCGTCCTCGACGCTCCCGTGGAGGGCCGTCGCGGAGAGCGTGGTCTCGCCGGCGTGCAGGGCGTCGAACAGGACGCGAACGATCCCGAGGAGCCGGTCCCGTTCCGGGGCGATCGATTCCAGGACCGTCCCTGGATCCTCGTGGTCGTCGAGGATCCCGCGGGCCCACTCCTCGTCGAGCGTTCCCCACGGGTCGTCGAACTCGCCGGCCTCCAGGAGGGTCCCCAGTTCCAGGAGGTAGGCCGCGAAGAACACCCCCGCCGCCAGCGTCGCCGGGTAGACGTCCGAGTCGGGGTCCAGTTCCCGCCGGCGGTTCCAGGTCCGGCCCAGCGCCCGCACCGCGGTCCGCGTGTCGCCCTCGACGACGCCGGCCAGGCCGGACACGAACAGTTCGATGGTCTCCTTCTCGACGTTCTCGCCGTCGTGCGTCCCCGCCTCGTCGTTCCCGTCGCTGGCCGTCCCCGCCTCGTCGTTCCCGTCGCTGGCCGTCCCCGTCTCGTCGTTCCCGTCGCTGGCCGCCCCCGTCTCTACGTCCCCGGCGTTCTCCGTCGCCTCCTCGTCGTCCTCGCCGTTTCGACTGGTCATGGTCCCCGGATCAGGCCAGGTGGACGGTGTGTTCCAGGGTTCCCACGCCCTCGACCTCGACCTCCACCCGGTCGCCGTCGTCCAGCGGACCGACGTCCTCGGGCGTTCCCGTGGCGATCACGTCCCCCGGTTCGAGGGTCAGAAAGCGGGTGATCTCCGCGACCAGTTCGGGGACGGGGAAGACCATGTCCGCCCGGGAGCCGTCCTGTTTCGTCTCGCCGTTGACCCGCAGGCGGACGGCGGCGTCGACGGGCACCTCGTCGGGCGTCGCGACCACGGGGCCCATCGGCGCGGCCCCGTCGAAGGCCTTCCCGCGGATCCAGTTCTGTTCCTCGCGCTGGTCGTCGCGGTTCGAGAGGTCGTTGACGCAGGTGAACCCGGCCACCACGTCCATCGCCCGGTCCTCGGGGACGTGACGGCACTGCTCGCCGATCACGGCGCCGAGTTCGGCCTCGTGTTCGACCCGCTTGCCGGCGGTCCCGTCCGGGAGTTCGACGGCGTCACCGTGGCCCGCCACGGCGTTGGGACCCTTCAGGAACAGCAACGGCCGGTCGGGCACGTCCGCGTCGTGTTCCGCGGCGTGGTCGGCGTAGTTGCGCCCGATGCAGACGACCTTCGAGGGTTCGACCGGCGGGAGGACGTCCACTGCCCCGGGGTCGTACGTGCGCCCGCCGAACTCGATCCGACCGTCGCTCCACTCGCCGTTCCGGACCGCGCCGGACGGGTCGCGGAACCGTACGCGCTTCATACGCTCCCATCGGCCGGACCGGGGTAATGGGTTGCGATCGCTCCGATTTCGCGTGTGGGACTCCCGGACCGGCCGACGCTCCACGGCGGAACGGAAGGTTTTTCAAAATTTAGGGGATACGGAGGTATGCGCCGGGATCGGACCCGGAGTCCGAGCGCCGGACCGGAGCTCCGTTGGTGTAGTCCGGCCAATCATATCGGCCTTTCGAGCCGATGACCGGGGTTCAAATCCCCGACGGAGCATCCTGCGGCGAACAAATCCGTGAGCCGCAGGTGCGCTCGGGATTCGAACGAGAGAAGTCGCAACT
>PXRX01000026.1:0-24354 GCA_003023195.1 Halobacteriales archaeon QS_8_69_26 | reverse complement strand
CGTGCGAGCGGTCCGTCTTCGCGTGGTTCAAATCCCCGACGGAGCATCCTGCGGCGAACAAATCCGTGAGCCGCAGGTGCGCTCGGATCCGGGTCTACTGTGGTGGGAGCCGTGTCAGTTGCGGTCGGACCTGGTCGCGTCGACCACGTCCATGTCCCCGTCGACGGTCAGGGTGATCGAATCGTCGTCGACCGTGAAGGTGAACGACGCCTCGAAGGGGGCCGCCGAGTGTACGTCCTCCCCGTACGGGGCGAGGACGCCGAAGAAGCGCTCGAACGAGGGAGTGACGGGGTCGAGTCCGTGGTCGATGAGAAATCCCCTGAGTTCGGGGGTGACGAGGAGGTGCAGGCCCAGGATGGTCTCGGGCATCCCGTAGAGGCAGTTCGTACAGCGGGCCTCGAACGCGACGGCGTAGCGGCGGCCACACCGCTCGCAGACGCCGGTCCCGGCGTCGTGGTCCTCACAGAGGACGATGCTCGCTGGAGAGTCCTTTCAGGTGGTTACCGTCCACCCTTTCCCTTCCCCTTGCCACCCGCCGTCGTTCCCGCCACCGTTCCCCTTGCCGCCGTCGTTCCTGCCACCGTTCCCCTTGCCGCCGTCGTTCCCGCCGCCTCTCCCCTTGCCGTCGTCTTCTCCTTTACCTTTCCCACTATCTTTCCCCTGATCCTTTCCTTCCCCCTTGCCGTCATCGTCACGACCGTTCCCCTTGCCCTCGTCCTTGCCGTGATCCCCGTCGTCGTCGCGATCTCCGCCCTCGTCCTCTTTTCCGCGCCCCTCCCCGTGGTCGTCGTTTCCGTCTCCGTCCCCGGTGCCGTGGTCGTCGTCGCTGTTCCCGTTGCCCTCCTCGTCGCTGTTCCCGTCGCCCTCCTCGTCGCTGTTCCCGTCGCCCTTCTCGCGGTCGTCGTCCCCGCTCCCCTCCTCGTTGTCCTCCTCGCTGCCCTCCTCACGGTCGTTCTCGCTGCCCTCCTCGTCGTCCTCGCTGCCCTCTTCGTCGTCCTCGCTGCCCTCTTCGTCGTCCTCGCTCCCCCCCTCACGGTCCTTCTCGCTACCCGCCTCGTCGTCCTCGCCGCCCTCACCGTCGTCGTTTTCGTTGCCGATCCCATCGTCGCCGCTCCCGTCGCCGTTCCCGTCGTCGCCGGGCGGATCGTCCCCACGGCGCCCACCGCGTCGGTCGCGCCCGCTCCGCCGTCGTCCGACGGTCGTTATCCGGTCGGTGCCGACCAGGGGAGTCCCGCCGGTGGTGCCCCCGGCTACCATGGCCCGGGTGTCACCGTGGTCGAACCCGGTCGCCGGTGCGGGAAAGTGGACGACCAGTTCGTCTTCGAGGTGGCCACCGTGGGCCGGTTCGGCGCCGCCGCCGTCGGTGACGACGTCGGGGGGACCGAATCGGAGCGTCTCCACGTCGACGTCCGCGGGATCGAACGACCTCGTGGACCCGATCGCGACCGGGATCACGCCTCGCTCGCGGGGGTTGATGGGGTTGGTCCGGCTCCCGGGCTTGACGTCCAGCGGCACCGCCAGCCGGTCCGGACAGGTCTCGGTGCTGATCGTCACCGGTTCGTCCAGTGCGAGCGAGTGTCGCTCCGGGTCGCTCCTGCTCCCCGAGAGGACCTCCCAGTCCGTCAACCGCCCGGAGTAGAACTGTTCCCACAGCGTCGCCTCCTCGTTGTACCGCGGCTGGATCTCGACGCTGAACTCGTTCCCGAGCGATCGGAGGGCCCCGCCGTCGGTACGCCAGTCGGAAAACGTCCAGTCGATCCGGTGTTGGGTACCGGTGACGTTCCAGTTGTCCACGTTGTCTTCCGAACCGTCGTCGGGGTCCAGGTACAGGTCGTCCTTGACGACCCAGTCCGCCGACAGCGGGACGCCCGCCAGCTTCCAGGTGACCGAACCGCCGTCACCGTCCGCGCTGTCGTGGACGACCACGAGGCTCAGTCCCCGTGGACCGTCGTAGAGGAACGTGATCGTGGTCTTCGGTCGTTGCAGGTCCTCGGTGCCGGCCGACTGGAAGTACGGCCCTTCGCCGGGATCCGTCGCACCGTTGTCGCCCCCGAACTCGGACGGGATCCGCAGGTCGTAGACTTCCTCGACCGGGTCGGTCCCTTCGAACGCTGTTATCGGAAAACAGCGGTCCCCCTGCCTGACCGTGAACTCCTCGCTCGCCTGCGACGTCGCCAGGCCTCCCGTCGAGACTATCGCCGCCCCGACCGTGGTACCGAGCGCCCCGAGCACGCTTCGTCGCGAGAGGTCGCTGTCGTCGTCCCGGGTCCGCGTGGTATCGTCGGGGAACATGAGTGGGGAGTCCTTCACGAAGGGCGCCTTTGGTTATACGGTGGCAAGTCCCGGTAGGGGCAGAATTACTGCCCGACGGATCGGTCGCCACTCGTGAGCCCCGTTTTCGGGCCGCTCGCCGGGGTTTCCTACCGCCGCCAGGTACGGACGAACGCGGCCGCTCCCGCCCCCAGGCCGGTCACGAAGAAGAACCCGCCGATCCGGTGGATGGTGACGGCCCCGGTGGCGACGGGCGCGGTGACGCCGGTCGCCAGGGTCAGCAGGAGGATGTGGACGGTCTCGATGCCGCCGAGGCCGCCGGGCGTGGGGACGACGCTGGCGGTGGTGCCCAGCGGGATCACGAACAGGGGGACGTAGACGGGGATGGACACCCCGAGTGCGAGGATGGCGACCCAGAGAGCGAGGGCCTGGCTGAGCCACCCGAGCGTCGAGAAGGTGAGCGCCGCGAGGAAGGAGCGGCGGTCGGTGGCGACCCGTTCGACCGCCCCGAAGAAGCCCTCGACGCGGTCGGCGAGGTCGTCCGGGTCGGGCGGGGTGACGCGGGGGACGACCCGGCCGACGGCCCGCAGGACCGGCCCCAGCGCCCGGACGACGCGTTCCTCCAGGGTGTACCGGTACCGCCACGCGAGGGCCGCCAGGAGGACCGCGACCACCGCGAGTCCAACCACGCCCGCCGCGAGGACCTCCAGGCGGCGGCCGAAGTCGAAGTTGATCGCGTAGTAGGCGACCCCGACGAGCGCCAGGGTCATCGAGGGGATGAAGTTCAGGGCGTCGACGCTGGCGATGGCCGCCAATCCGGTCTCGTACTCGGCGTCGGTGACGTCGGCGATCAGGAGGGCGGTGATGGGTTCGCCGCCGGCCTGGCCCAGCGGCGTGACGTTGTTGGCGAAGCCGGCGGCGGCGTAGATGAGCACCGCCTTGAGTACCCCGGCCTCGACCCCGATGACGGTCAGGACGATCTTGAGGGTGATCCCCCAGGCGACCATCCAGGCGACCATCAACAGCGCCGCCAGGGCCACCAGGTCGAGTTCGGCCCGCGAGAGGGCGGCGGCCACCTCGTCGATGCCGACCACCCAGAACAGCACCGCGAGGATGGCCGCGGCGGTGGCGAAGCCCACGACCAGCGCCCGGACGTCGCCGTCGCGCATGGCTCACCCGTCGGGGAGGATCCGTTTGAAACCAGCGGATCGGCGGGATCGGCGGATCGGGCGGGGGCGGACCGGCACGGGATCGGCGGATCGGGCGGGGGCGGACCGGCCCGGGATCGGCGGATCGGGGGGTCAGTCGCCGTCGCCGCCCCCGAGGGCCTCGCGGAGTTCGGCCCGTCGCTCGGGGTCGAGGTCGGCGGCCGCCTCGTCCGTGAACGGGCTCTGGAGGAGCGTCGCCAGCGCCCGGTCGGTCTTCTCGCGGATCCGAGCGACGGCCTTCTCGGTGGCCTCCGGGTCCGCGCCCCGGGCCGCGGCGACGTCCTCGGGGGTCGCGTCCGGGTGCTCGCGCAGGTGGGTAGCAACGTCCCGCTCGGAGTGGCTGAGGATCGACTCGCGTGCGTCGTCGCCGTGTGGCATCGACCCCCTCTCGGTGCCGGTGCCACAAAAGCGATCGCGGTCGCGTCGACCGTCCGCCAGCGGCGTCGGCGTTCCGCCGGTACGCCACCGGAACACGCGGAAGCGCAAGCTTTTACGCCGGGTCGCGCAATGCCCGGGTATGAACGTATCCGACGTCATGACGACCCGTTCGGAGGTCGTCACGGTCGAGGTCCCGGGCACCCGGAACGACGCCCTGGCGTACCTCCAGGAGCGGGGGTTCTCCTCGCTGCCGGTGATAAAGCGGACCGACGACGGCGAGGAGTTCCGCGGCATCGTCACCCGCGAGTCGCTGATCCGTCGCCCCGACGAGGACCAGCTGGCGCTGCTGATGGTGGAGGTCCCCAGCGTCGACCAGGCGACGACCATCGAGGAACTCTGTGAACTGATCGTCTCCCGCCGCGAGCGGCGGATCCCGGTCGTCGACGGGCGCCTGGAGGGCATCGTCACCGTCACGGACGTCATCCGGGCGGTCGCCAACGGCGACATCGAGGGCGAGACCGCCGTCGAGGAGTGTGCCACCGAGGACGTCAACGCCACCTACACCGAGACGCCCCTGACCGTCGTCGAGCCGGAGATATCCTACGCGAACGTCCCCTACGCCGTGGTGCTCGACGACGAGGCCGACATGGCCGGCATCGTCACCGAGGTGGACATCATCGACGTCGCCCGCATCGTCGAGGGCGAGGCCGGCACCGGCGACTCCATCGCGGGTCAGGACGACGACTGGAAGTGGGAGGGGATCAAGGCCGTCGGCAACCGCTACCTCCCGACCCGGAACGTCGAGATACCGGCGGCGCCGGTCCGGGAGTTCATGACCGACGACGTCGTCACCGTCAGCACGAGCACGTCCCTCCAGGACGCCGCACAGCTGATGATCCGCCACGACGTCGAACAGGTCCCGATGGTCAGCGGCGACGACCTCGTCGGCATCGTCCGCGACGTCGACGTACTGGAGGCGCTCTATGACTGAGGACGCGACCGAGAAACTGGTCGAACTCGCAAAGCGCCGGGGCTTTTTCTTCCCGACCGCCGGCTCCTACGGCGGGGTCGCCGGCTTCTACACCTTCGGCCCCGAGGGGGCGTCGGTCAAGTCCAACGTCGAGGAGGCCTGGCGGCGGCGGTTCACGACCCAGGAGGGCCACGCCGAGATAGACGCCCCGACGGTGATGCCCGAACCGGTGTTCGAGGCCTCGGGCCACCTGGAGACGTTCGACGACATGCTCGTCGAGTGCGCCGAGTGTGGCGCCAGCCACCGCGCCGACCACGTCGTCGAGGACGACACCGACATCGAGGAAGCCGAGTCGATCCCCATCCCGGAAGTCGAGGAGATAATCCGCGAACACGACCTGCGGTGTCCGACCTGCGGGACTCCCCTGGCCGACCGGCCGGTCGAGGAGTTCAACCTCATGTTCGAGACGACCATCGGCCCCGGCACCGGCCGGCCGGGCTACCTGCGCCCCGAGACCGCCCAGGGCATCTTCGTGGAGTTCCCCCGCCTCTCGGAGTACGCCCGCAACCAGCTTCCCTTCGGCGTCACCCAGATCGGTCGAGCCTACCGCAACGAGATCAGCCCCCGGAAGTCGATCATCCGGGTCCGGGAGTTCACCCAGGCCGAACTCGAACTGTTCTACGACCCCGAGGAGGACGACCCCGACCTCTCGGGGGTCCGCGACCGGACGGTCCGGCTCTACCCCGTCGCGGAGCAGGAACGCGAGGACGGGACGCCCTACGAGACCACCGTCGGCGAGGCCGTCGACGAGGGCACCATCGCCAGCCCCTGGATCGCCTACTACCTGGGGATCGCCGCCGAGTGGTACGAGTCGCTGGGCGTCGACGTGGACCGGTTCCGGTACCGCCAGCACCTGGCCGGCGAGCGGGCACACTACGCCAGTGACTGCTGGGACGCCGAGACCGAACTCGGCGGCGACTGGGTGGAACTCGCGGGCTTCGCCACCCGTGGTAACTACGACCTCTCGAAGCACGACGAGCACTCCGAGGACCGCTACACGGTATTCAAGCAGTACGACGAGCCACGAACGGTCGAGCGGGCGACCGTCGACCCGGACATGAGCTACCTCGGTCCCGAGTACGGCGGCCGGGCCGGGGCGATCGCCGACGCCCTGGAAGACCTGGCCGAACGGGACCGGTCGGCCTTCGAGGGCGACTCCGTCACCGTTGAGGTTGACGGCGAGACCCACGAGATCCCCGTCGAACACACCGGCTTCGCGGTCGAGGAGGTCACCGAAACCGGGGAACACGTGGTCCCTCACGTCGTCGAACCCTCGTTCGGCGTCGGTCGGCTGGTCTACACCCTGCTCGAACACGCCTACCGCGAGGACGTCGTCGACGGCGAGGAGCGCACCTACCTCGAACTGGAACCGGCGGTCGCGCCCACCTTCGCCGGCGTGTTCCCGCTGACCGACGAGGCGGGCCTGCCCGACCTGGCCCGGGAGGTGGCCGCCGACCTCCGGGCGGCGGGGCTGTCGGTCACCTACGACGACTCGGGCAACATCGGCCGGCGCTACCGCCGCCAGGACGAGGTCGGCACCCCCTTCTGCGTCACCGTCGACCACGACAGCCTGGAGGACGGCGCCGCGACGGTCCGCGACCGCGACACCACCGAACAGGTTCGCGTCCCAATCGAGGACCTTCCCGGGGCCCTCGCGGCGCTCCGGGACGGCGAGGCGACCTTCGACGAACTCGCCGCCGATCCCCAGGCGTTCGGGTAGATGCGCGACGAGATCGCCCGCCGGCTCGTCCACTTCAGCGGGACCGCCGTCCCCGCGGCGTACCTGCTGGAGGTCCTCCCATGGCGGGTGATCAGGTGGGTGCTCGCGGTCGGCGCGGTCGGCGCGGTCGTCCTCGAGGCCGTCAGGCTCCTGGTCGGCCTGGACTGGTACGTCTTCGAGAAACTCACCCGCGAGTACGAACGGAACAACCCCGCCGGCTACGCGCTGGCGGTGATAGCGATGGCGGTCGTCGCCTGGGCGTTCGCGCCGACGGTGGCCGTGCCGGCGCTGTTGATGCTGACCGTCGCCGACCCCTTCGCCGGCCTCATGGCCGACGCCGGCGGCCCCGAGTCGACCAAGGAGTGGTGGGTGGTCGGTGCCACCTTCCTCCTCTGTCTGGGGATCGGCCTCCCGTTCCTGCCGCCCCGGGCGGCCGTCCCGGCCGCCCTCGTCGCCACCCTGGCCGACGCCACCACGCCCCGGGTCGCCTCCTACGTCATCGACGACAACTTCTCCATCCCCGTCGGGGCCGCCATTACTGCCTTCCTCGCGGCCACCTACGTCCCCGTCATCCTCTGTGAGTCCGCCTGCCGGATCGCGTAACACTCCGTGGCTCTTCCGGACCGTTCGTTCCGCGGATCTCCCGGACCGTTCGTTCCGCCGGGATCGGCCGGGAGACGAAGGTTTAAACGGGAGAGCGGGGCAAGACGCCGCCAATGGTCGAAGCGTTCGCGGTGGCGAGCGGGAAGGGGGGCACGGGCAAGACCACCAGTACGCTCGCACTGGGGATGGCCCTCGCCGAGCGCCACGACGTGACAGTCGTCGACGCCGACACGGGGATGGCGAACCTGCTCTTTCACGCCGGCCTCGCCGACGTCGACGTCACGCTCCACGACCTGCTGGTCGAGGAGGCCGACGCGGCCGTCGAGGACGCCGTCTACGAGCGCTTCGGGATGCGGGTCGTCCCCTGCGGGACCGACCTCGCCGGGTTCGAGGCGGCCAACCCCGACCGGCTCCGGGCGGTGGTCGCAGAACTGGCGACGGACACCGACGTGCTGTTGCTCGACTCGCCGGCCGCGCTCGGGTCCAAGAGCGCGGTCCTCCCGGTGGTGCTGGCCGACCGCATCGTCGCCGTGCTGGAACCGACGATACCGGCGCTCAGCGACGGCCTGAAGGTCCAGGAGTACGCCCGCTCGTACGGCACGGGCACCGCGGGCGTCCTGTTCAACAAGGTGCGCGAGGCCGGAACGGTCGACCGCATTGCGGAGAAGACCGAGCGGTACTTCGACGGGCCGGTACTGGCGTCGGTGCCCGACAGCGACGCCGTCCGCGAGGCCAGGGCGGCCGGCAAACCCCTGCTGGCCCACGCCCCCGACTCGGCGGCCGCGGCGGCCTACCGGACGGCCGCCGACCGGATCGAGGTCCGACACGGCGGCGGGGAGGAGGTGGCCGACCGGTTCCGGAGCGCGGTCGTCCCCGACGCGCCATGACCGGTCCCGGGAGCCTGCCCGAGGGGAGCCTGGTCCACTCCCGGGTGGTCTCGGACCCGTGCGAGGCGCTTTCGGCCGCGCTCGACCGGTCGCTGACCGGCTACGCCGTCCTCGAACCCCAGGACGTGCTCCTGCTGGACGCCGACGACGCCGGGGTGATCGCCTTCCGGGACGGGGTCCCCGTGGCCGCCGTCCACGCCGGCACCGGACGGGGCGGCCCCGAGGCGCTGGCCGACCTGGCCGCTCCCGGTCCCTACAGCGTCGAACTCCGCGCGACCGACGATGCGGGGCCGTCGGCGCTGGCCGACCGCCCCGACCACTGCGTCCCGCCCGGCATGCCGGCCGAGCGCCTGGCGGGCGACCAGGACCTGGCCGACCGGACCCGGACGGAGGCCCCCCGACACCGCGATCCCACGTCG
Organism: Halobacteriales archaeon QS_8_69_26; assembly: GCA_003023195.1. Classification (GTDB taxonomy): domain Archaea; phylum Halobacteriota; class Halobacteria; order Halobacteriales; family SW-7-71-33; genus PXRX01. Next base: position 15,838 of record PXRX01000026.1, on the reverse strand, counting down.
GACCGAAACGCGCTCGACAGGAATCGGGACCCAACTCCCGGATCCGGCGGTGGCGGGCCCGGTCGCGGGACCGCCGGCTCCGGGTCCCGTCGTGGCGAGGCCGGCCGGCCGACCGGCGGATCCGGCCCTCCCGGCCACCCGGACCCGGGCCGTTCCGCCACCGGCGAGGACGCGCCGCGCGAGTGCCCCGTCGAGGAGCGGCCGACCGGATCGAGCCCCGACGGGGGGCCGGACGGGGCCGACGCCGTCGCCGCGTTCCTCGACGACGAGCGGAAGATAGAGGCGATCCGCGAGCAGGCCAGCCGGCAGGCCCGCCGCCGGGCCGACGAGTGGGGGCTGACCGACCAGCTATCGGACGAGCCGGTCGACGGGGAGTGAGCCGGGGGCCGGTGTCGCCGTTCGTCGCCCGGGCGTCGGGGTGTCACCGGCGATCCCGGAGCGATCAGTGACTGTGGCCGGTCGCCTCGGCGAAACTGACGCCGAACCGCTCCTCGAAGAGGTCCAGGGCGCTCTCCTCCAGTGCCGTCAGTTCCGGGTCCGGTTCGCCCTCGGCGTGGTGGACCATGTGGTGGGCCCGGTTGGCCACCGAGAGCATCGCCAGGTCGCCGACCACGTCCGGCGGGGTGTCGCCCTCCTCGCCGAGGGCGTCGAGAAGCCCCCGGGGAAGCGTCAGTTCGTCCTCGTCACCGTCGCCGGTCGTGATGGTGAGCGTGACGGTCTCGGGGTCACTGGTTGCCATGGTCGAACGACGACGAGCACGGTTAACGGTCTGTGGCGGGTGTGTGCGATCCGCGCACGACCGCTGGAACCGTCGCCGTACGGGGACTGCGTCCGTGGTCGCTCCGCGCGATCGGGGGCTTTTTGCCGGCATCGGGCGTCTCGCGGGCATGGACGACTCCGGCCCCTCGGCCCGGTTGACCCACGTGCGACTGCTGGTCGACGACTACGCGGCCTGCTTCGAGTTCTACCGGGACGTGTTCGGGTTCGAACCGACCTTCGGGGACGCGGAGAGCGGCTACGCCGACTTCGACGCCGGCGACGCGACCCTGGCACTGTTCGACCGGGCGGAGATGACCGCGGCGCTGGAACCGACCGACGGGCCTCCTTCCCGGACGGGAGAGGACGCCGCGGTCGACCGCGAGGACGGCGCCGCCCTTGTGCTGGCCGTGGAGGGCGTCGACGCCGCACACGATCGGCTGTCGGACAGGGGCGCCGAGTTCGTCGCCGGTCCGACTGACCGGCCGGAGTGGGGACTCCGCACCGCCCACCTCCGGGACCCGGCGGGGACGCTGATCGAACTGAACGAACCGCTCGGGGAGTGACGGCCGACCCGACGACCTGTCGCGACACCGACTCGCGGCCGTCGCGGTCCTCGAACCGTGGGCGTCGCGGTCCCCGGGTCGCGGCCGTCACCCCGTCGGGACCGTCACGGTTCCCGGTCCGCGGCCGTCGCCTCGCCGGATCCCCCGTCGGCCGCGGCGCGGAACGCCCCGACGGCGTCGGCGACGGTCCGTCCCTCGGCGAGGCGTCGTTCGGCGGTCCCCGGTCCGGGAACTTCCCCGTCCGCTCGCCCCCGGAGGATCGCCAGCCCCTCCGCGATCCGTCCGGGGTGCTCGAAGGCGTCGGCCCGGTCGGCGGCGAGGACGACGGCGACGGCGGCGGACCGCCGGGCGTCGGTCGGTCCCCCCGCCAGGACCTCCCGCAGGGTCTCGCGGGTCTCCGGGAGGTCGGCGGCCGCACCGTCCACCCGCGAGAGCACCATCCCGGCGTCGACGGCGACCTCGCGGTGGGCACCGTGGCGGGTGTCGGCGAGTATCGCGGCGTAGGGGTCGTCCAGGCGCGGGACGACCGCCGGCCGGCGGAGCGCGACGTAGCGGAGCGACCGGGCGGCCGTCGCCTGCCGGTCCGGGTCGCCGTCGGCCAGCGACTCGACCAGCAGGTCGGTCGCCCGCGACCGGGCGGGGCCGGCCTCGCCAGTCCGCGCGATCGCTTCCAGCGCCTCGGCGGCCACGTCCCGGGACCCGTCCGCCGCGAGCAGGTCCCCCAGTTCCTCGACGGCGGCCGGATCCAGCCCCGAGGCGGGACCGTGGCGGGCCCGCGAGAGCAACCGGCGGGCGCGGCGCACGCGGAGCCAGCGCCCGCCCCTGGCGAAGGGATCCATCCGGTGATCGTTCGGTGCGAACCGCCCTAAGCGTATCGTCGTCCCGGGCGGTGCTCGCCGGGCGATACCTCCGGGGGCCTCCCGCCGGCGACACCCGCGGCTGGCGACCTGCTGACGTGTCGAGAACTAGCCCGTCCGTTCAGTCGGCGGTGGCGGCGACGGCGGAGCGCTCCTCCGTCTCCTCGCGCATCTCGTCGGTAATTCCGCCGGCCATCGCGAACACTGCCGCCTTGTGATCGGTTTTCGACTTGTGGATCGACGTCGGTCGGACGCCGAGCGATTCGTACTCTCCCAGGTCCGGGCTCTCGCCGGTCCATTCTTCGTACTGGTTGGATACCTCGCCGAGCAGACCGTGGAGGTGAATGAGTTCCTGCTTCTTCATGGGCGAATTATCCTTGCTACTGGAGGCTTAAATTATTACTCTGGCAAGCGTTAACACGGTTCTACCGCCGGAAATCGCCCGCTTCGGCCGGTGTCCGGGATCGCCCGGGGCGTCTCGTTCGCGCTTCCGGTCGGGAACCGTCACCCGACGAGGCGCCGGTGCTGGACCTTCAGGCAGCGGTCCTGGACCATCGTCCGGCCGGAGTCCTCGACCCGGCGGGCGGCGTCGTCGTCGCGGATCCCGCGCTGGGTCCAGACGGCGTCGACGTCGTCGCGGGCGAGCACCTGGTCGACGATCCGTTCGACCTCCTCGCTGGGCCGGAAGACGTTGAGCATCCCGATTTCGGTCTCGACGTTGGCGACGGAGTCGTAGGGCCGCCGCCCGAAAATCTCCTCGGCGTGGGGGTTCACCGGGATAACGTCGTACCCGTTCTCGTGCATGTACCGCGGGACATCGTGGGCCGCCTTGCCGGGGGTTCGGGAACACCCGACGACGGCGATGGGATTCAATCCGATGATCTCCCGGAGTTCCGCGTCGCTCTGGGCGGACATCGTCGGCTAGTGGGGGACGGGTACGCAAAAGACTGCCGGGAACGGCGAGGTTCGCGCCGTCGGTCAGTCCCCGTCGGCGGCCACGCCACTCCGGCGGAGGGTGGGCTCGCCGTCCTCGTCGACGGTCACGACCCCGTCGAATAGCTGTTTGAGGGTGTTCATCGTCTGGCCGTCGTGGGCCGTCTCGTCGATGACGTACAGCCCCAGGGCGCTGGCGCTCTGGACCCGCCCGGTGAACACGTGGAGGAACCGGAACACCGTCTGGAGGTTCGAGTACATCAAAAGCGTCGAGATGGAGTGCAACAGGATCCGGTTGCGCCTGATCCCCCGGCCCTCGTAGAACTCCTCGATGAACTCCGAGAGTTTGATCCCGATGCCCGTCATGTCCACGGGCGAGGAGGCGTACTTCACCCGGGCGTCGTCGACCCGTTCGACGCCGCGTTGCTGGGTGACGCAGTCGACGACGCCGACCGCGATGCCGTCCCGGTCGCCGACGACTTCGCCGTACTCCTGGAGGACGGTGTCGGCGCTGTCCTTGGTGGTGACTATCAGCGCCCCCTCGCCCTGGCGGGAGCCGACCGCCAGGGTCTCCAGGGCGAGCAGTCGTTTGCCGGTCAGTGGAGGCCCCGAGATCAGAAGGTTGGATCCGGGATCGAATTCGGCGTCCGGCAGGCCGCCACCCAGGTCATACATGTCGTTCCCTCGTAGTTCAGGCGTCGTGGCCGGAGCGTCGGACGCTCCCGTGGATGCCTATACTAGGGGGTGCCCCCCAGAGACTTATATCCTTTTGATTAGGCGGTCGTCCGTCGTCCCACACCGCGGGCGACGTCGGGGGAGTCGCCGGCCTTCCCGGCCGGTCGTGGTACGCGTTGACCAAACATATTAATGATTTCCAACGGTATCCCCCCACATGGCTATCTGTCCTCACTGCGACGCCGACGTCAGCGAGTGGGCCGAGCGACTCGAGGCCGCGCCCGCCGCCAACACCCCGAAGGTCTGGACCTGTCCCGAGTGCGACCGGATCCTCGGGGTCTCGGACTGGGGAGGTGCGGAGTAGCGCGAACCGCGGCGCTTATTGCGATCGGCCCTGAAGACCGCACAAGGGCGCTTAGCTCAGCCTGGACAGAGCGCTTGGCTTCGGACCAAGTTAGCGCGGGTTCAAATCCTGCAGCGCCCGTTTGCTGTCGCGACCAGTCCGGGAGCGACAGCAAGCGTCGGCAAAGGATTTGAACCACGCGAATCCGAGCGAAGCGAGGATTCGCCATCGGGTTCAAATCCTGCAGCGCCCATGCTTCTGCGGGTTGTTTCTGATTGTCCGTACGGCGTAGGGGCGTTTATAAATTATATCAGGATTTTAGAAGAGTGATTTCAACCCGCGACGGGTTGACCCCCTCACGTCCTGCAACTTTCTGCGATAAAGATCGTAATTCTTATGTATAAGGCTGCCCGAATAGTATCCTCACCAGAACGGCCAACCTCCGATCGAGTCCCCCCTCGTTCCAGGCGTCCGCCCAACGCCTCCCGGTCGCTGCCGACCTGCCCTCACGGTCGGCAGCTTCCGCAACCGAATCGCCGTAATAGAGGTTCTTCAGAAAGCCGAGCAGCTCTTTTCGGCGATCGTCTGTGGCTTCACGAAGGAGTTCATCGATTTTCTTCTCTGGAATATGATACGTGATCTCTTTTCGACGATCTCCACTCATTACTTCGTGATCGAACGTGACCGACAAAGGTTTTCTCGCTCATTACACTCCCCGGAGGCTGAACCACAGCACGGATCCCACCACGGCCAAGGACCCAGTGGGGGTGGTCCGTCGACGGGATCCTCGGGTGAAGCACCGGCAGGCCCCCAGCCGGGCGAGGGTCCGGACGTAACTGCCAGGGAGGACATCGAGGTCGAAACAGACGGGACGGCCGGCGACTTCAGCCACGACGAGGCCTTCGATTTCCTCCAGGACGGACAGGCCGATGGGTCGGTCAACGCTCCCGAGCACGTCACCGACTCGCTCCACAAGACCTGGCTCACGCGGGCGGGGATCGTCCTCGGGGGCCTCGCGCTGGGTGCCGGCCTCGCCTACCTGAGCGGACCGATGGGAGTCACCGGCTTAGATCGGATCGCCGGGCTCGTGTCGTCGGTGGGGGTTCCGACGGCATCGTTGCTGTACACGGCCGTTCTGGTTATCGGGGCGTTCGTCGTCACGGGTCGGCGGGTGATCCGCCAGCTGTACCGGGGTGGCGAGGAAACCGAGCCGCCGTCACTGTTCGAACTCAAGCTGGGGGCCGTGCTGGTCGGTCTGGCGCTTGCCGTGACGGTTCTCGGTGGGGCGCCGGAGGCATGGCACTATGCCCACTCGTTCCTGCTCGGGCAGTCAACTGGGGCTCGCCGTGGATCGACGGTTCTGGACTGGTCGCCCAGGGTGTGACGTGGGGCGCAGTGATCACCCTGGTCGTCGGTGCCGTCGGCGGGACGACCATGGTCACCGCCGGCGTCGCCCAGCGGGCGTGGCACGCCCGGTTCATCGATGGGCGAGAGTATCGCCCCTACGTGTGGGAACTCAGTAGGATCCTTCCACTACTGGTCGTCTTCTGGGGGGTCGTCTTCGGAGCCGTTAGCGTTGAGGGGATGATGGCCAGTATTGTCGGGGGCATCGCACCGTTTGTGGTGGGCGAGGGAACGGTTACATTCGGGAGCCTGGGGATCCTCGGGTTGGGAGCGGTGCTGGTGGTGACGATGGGTCAGCATCTCCGACTCCGATGAACCGCGTCGGGATCACGTCCTGGGGCACTCAACCTGTCCATCTATAGATCGAGGATAGGACTGCTAATGTACCTCGTATCGTCGAAAGGGCCGATAGCTGCGGTTCGTTACTGTGTGATCAGAATAGCAACGAGGGCACTCGACACCGTCACATAAACGACCCTGCTACAACAGGCCCGTTGCGAGCGCTTCTAAACCAGCTGCTCAATAGAATCCAACAACAGCGGTAGAATTGTGCCAATTTTTCGGGGGATCGAAGCTGGATTCGAGGATGTGTTCAGCACCAGTTCCGCTTCGTCTAACAGGCTTCGCACTCAGGAGGTCTCCGCCACCGGTCAGACTGTGGTGAGTGATCTTACCGGCCACGGAATCCGTGTATAGAAGCCCTGTACGGTGCATTTTCTGCGGATCCATATGGGAGGCTTGGTCCCCCTAGGAATTACGCCACCGTCTATGAGTCAGTCACGACCCCCGTATCGTTGCTCATACCTCTCCCTTAACTGCTCACGGCGTATCCTGGCCTCTTTGCTTGAGATATCCAGATGGTGTTCGAGGTGGACTATAATGTAGCATCGATCACCGTTGACAACAATCCAATCCGGCAACCGGTTCGGATGCAGCCGTACAGCCCCGAGGTATGTTTCGTCGTCGGGATCGTAGAGCGTAAAATCGTGAAATTCGTCGAGTCCGCCATCGAGTTCGGCCAGGGACTCGTGGGTGGATTCCTCCCACCCGACGTCGGTGGTGATATTGCGCCGGCTATCGGCCAGCACGCGATGAACGTCCGGTACGACGAGTCCGTCGTCGACGGTGATATTGCGCCGGCTATCGGCCAGCACCATTGTCCCGTGAAAGAACGCCTTGCTGAAGCGGCCCCGCTCCGGAAGCAATCGCCACGGATACCAGAGCATGTCCAAGTCGTAGAGTTCCTCCTTTCCATCGATCTCCATATTGGCAAGTAGGTCGTTGTCCCCCATCGTGTGTTCCTCGAACCAGGCCTTGAACGCGAATTCGTTGGTCATGGCGCAATCTTGGGAGTGATTGTCGGTATGTTTTGCTGGGGGCCGCTCTCCTGGGTGGCCCGCCCCTGTCTGATGATTGGCTCCCAATCGTCCCGATATTTTTCTTTCAGGCCTTCTGGATCTGCCGTGTCGATTTTCTCCACAATGGGGAATAGACGGCCGTACTCGTCTATAAGGAACCCAATATTCCCGTGAACCCCAGTCCAGTATACATTCGTATTCGCACTATCGAATCGATCCAAAACTGGGGTGAAGTTCGCCCCTCGCCTGTTGGTCTGGCTTGCGATCACGGTACGGGTGGGATTTACTGCGTCGAGGAACTCCTTTGTGTTAGCATCATCGCTCCCATGATGGCTGCTTTGCAAGACATCCGCCCGCAGGATCAGCCTGGGGTACTGATTGAGGAGTTCCTCCTCACCATTGGAAAACACATCAGATGGCAGCAGGATGGATTTACCTCTATACCTGACCATGAACACAAGTGCGTTCTCATTGATACGGTCACCTCCTTCGATGAGGTCCTTACGGGGGGGATTGAAAATATTCACGCTCTTGTGACGGAGATTGTTGGTGAGTCATAGCGCAGTTTCGAGGATGGTTTTGAGCGCTTCTTTCCCCGGTTTTCGGAACACTTCACGGCGGAGCTGAAACGCTCGGAGATACGGTGTGAGTCTGTCTTTCGAGACGCCTCGATGCGGCGAGAGCCACCGTCGCGCCAGCGACGCGTGGCTCTCGCACGTGTTCACGTGAACCTCTCCATCGACGTACTCGCCGTCACCGTGGACGACGTATTCACAGGTGAATGCGTCGTCCTCGTCAAGTGGATCGTACGCCCGAAAGCCGTCCGTGTAGACGGTTAACGACTCCTGCTGGCGGTCGGCCAGCAGGAGTCGAATCCTCGATTCAGTCGCGGCTTTCGCCGGGATCACGTGTCGTTCCCCGGTGCCACGGTCTGCGAGAACAAACACAGGGAGCTTATCCTCAGCGTATGTTCCACGTCCGCGCGTGGACAGGCCACGCGAGCGCGACGGTTGGTCGCGCTCGCGGCCCTCGAGGCGCGCGTCCAGCGCTCGCAGGAAGCGCTGGACGCGCCGGTAGACCGTCTTGTAGGAAACATCGATCTCTGCGTCTAGCTGCCTGAGACTCGTGTTCAAGCGAATGTAGGTGTAGACAGCGAGGAACCACTTCCTGAGTGCGACCGCAGAATGTTCGAAAACGGTGCCAGTCTGATCGTTGAACGTGCGGTCGCAATCCTTACACAGATACCGCTGAAACACACGATAGCTGCCGTACCGAATCACAGATTCGGCACGGCAGCGCGGGCAATAGACGCCGTCACGCCAGCGAATCTGTGCTAGCAGATTCGCGGCGCGACGCTCCGAGACGAACGTCTTGATTGGCATCATCGTTCGTCGGGTGACGCGGTCGCGTCACCCTTGCCTGCTGTGACTTCCAGCTACTGCTGAGGACTGACCAACAATCCTCTACCCAAGAGCGATTTCGTGATAGGGTGATCGACACTGATCCCGGGAATAGTCTCGGGTTGTTCGGCGCATGAAGATGAAGCATTCGCCATTTCGTTTATAAATCAATATAGTTCATCAATTACGTCTCTTTTATACGTCACTCTCCCTGCAAAATCGTATGGGATTTCGAGTTCATTGTCGGGTTTTGTTTCTACGAACTGGATCAGATATAACGTAAATTCTATAATCGTATCAGATATCTGTGATGAATGGAAACTGATTGTATATTCTAATTCTGCCTCTTCTAACCAGTCAAGGGCTTCTTGGTAGGCTTGATCAGTTCCCTCCAGACGACCGATCCCATGAAAATCGGCTATATACTCCTGCAAAACGGCCTTTCGTTTATCATCACTTACCACATGCTCTTGCAGATCCTTTGTTATCAATATTCCCTGTTCACAGCGATTACGACACCGTACGGTGTGTCCTCCCCGCTGATACGCAAGTGCGGCACGCAGCATTAACTCAAGGCCAGCACCAATTTGATGGTCATTTGCTTTCGCGATCGAATCGTGAGCAAGCGATTGATAAGAGGCCTGGGTGAAATTATTCCCTGCCTGCTCGAAGTCTCCCTCCTCAAGTTGTTTTCGTCCTCTTTTCGAAAAGCTCTCATCCATTTTTATCTATTAACATTCTGGATTGTCGTTCCACTCGATATCGTCCCCAACTCTTTCTGCTCCCTCTTTTGCTTCTTCGAGTGTATCAAATAGTCTTCCGGTTGTTTTGTCAATCAGCGTGGTGCCAAACCAATTATCTATTTTTTCAGCAAACCGAAGCGCAACACCTTGAGGAACATCTTTCCACACCTTGACAATGACGTATCCTTCATCACCGATCTTCTTGATGTAGAACAGTAGTCTATTGCCAGAACCAAAGGAATCTGGTTTCTCAATCGTTGTCAATATCTCTGTCCAATCGACAATTTTGTCATCCCTAGATGAATGTTCTTGAACTTGTTCATTTGTATAGTGGATCTTACGACAGTTCTCGGTTCCATCTTCGATGTCTCTGAGCTTGGCTGCCGACACAATGGCGCCGCCGAGAATCGTCAGGATAATTTGCTCCTCCTCAGAGGGGCCAATAATATAGTCGACGGGGTCGTTGCCTCTAAGCCGTTCCCCGTTTTCGAGTACATTTCTAATTTCTTCTTTCGTCACTTCGGTAGTGGTAGTGATGTACTCCCAACCATAGCCCCGAGTGAACTCACCTTCTGTTTCGGCGAACCCTTCGGGGAGATATTCCTCCTGTTCTGGATACGGTTCCTCAGGCGGGGCTTGAACTATTGATGATTCAACTGTCTCGAACTCTCCACCATTCTGTGCGGCAACGTACAATACAGCCCCGACTGTCACCGTTGCTACGATGAGCAGACCAACACCTGCAGTAATTGATGAACCTGTGGCTGCTCCAGCACCTAGGGCAAGGACTTCATCGATAGGTAAGTAAGCGAAAGAACCGATGAGTACAACCGTATTAATTGGAGTTGCACTATCGTTCGAGAAAACATCGAAATGACTCGCCATGGTGTTATTGTTAAGGTCAATAGCCATGACCTGAAATTCATAACCGAACTGTCCCCCTGGTCCTGACGATGGCTCTGTTTCAATCGTCGTCCGAGTCTCTGACGGACTCAGCTTTGCACGTTGGGCCACCGTTCGACGAGTTCTCGAACACCTCCACTTACGTCGCTCCGTCTGCCATTTTCGCCCAAGGAAGTGTAGAATACTCAACGTGCAAAGCCGAGTGACGGATTAAGATCGTATGTTTCAGTTATCCAAGTGACAACAGGCTTCTCCGATCCTAGATCGTATATCACCTTGTACCGCAGAGTTAGTTCTTGAAGCCCGCTATTGTCTTCAACCGTGATATTAATCTTTCTGTCCCATCCACTTTCATACGTCACATTAATCGACGGCTGGATATTCTCCGTTTGGATCTGTGGATCCTCATAGTCATCGAATTGATCGTCATCCGTATTCCTATCGGTCGGATCAGCACCGAATTTAAATTCTGCGAAGTCTGCCAGCCTATCATCATCTGTGTCCCAATTTACTGGATCAGTTGTATAGCTCCGGAACCCATCAATGTTCACCAAGGTCCCGTCCTGTTCTCGTCCATCAGGCAGTTGATCATCATCCATGTCGGGGTCCCATGGATCGGTTTTTACGTAGTTGTACCGTGGCTCAGGCTTTCCACCTGGGACCGGGGGCGGGTAATCGGTAACCTCGTTCTCGGTCGACAGCCAGAAATCAGTATACGGGACCCCATCTGACGTGAATATGGTGAACTGGTCGAGCCCGGTCGCGTTCTCGTCTATCACGAGGTCGAAGTCGTCAGTGGCGTCCGTGAGGTCGGGATTCTCCAGATCGATATCCAGACCGTCCCTAGTTATCCCCAACCGTTCTTTGATTAGGGATTCACGCAGGGACTCGTTGTCGTTACTGAAAGTCGAGTTCAGCAGCTTCTGGTGTTCGGCCGTCACCCCATAGGTTTCGGGTAGGTACGGGTCCGTATGGGTTTCAGTTTTCTCCGTCTCGTCTGTCAGTCCATCCTCGTCGGTGTCTCGGAAGAGCGGGCTCGATGTGACGGTGATGGAATCGTCACTCTGCGGAGCCCAGCGATAGATGTCTCCGTCTCGGTAGACGACACCCAGTTCCCATCCTTCCGTTTCAGTACCGTCCGACAGTCCGTCACCGTCGGTGTCGGCACGTGCGGGATTGGAATCAGCGTCAACCGGATCAACGACGACTTTCTGGGTATCCCGTGCAAGCCCGTCGGTCTTAGTCTGCTGTATTTCGGGCCCGTCCCCCCCATCGTCACCGTCGTCGTTCTGATTCGCCGGAGCCAGTGTTACACTGACTTGGCGAAGTTCGTCGCCATCCGAGAGTCCATCCCCGTCACTATCGGGATCCGTCGGATCGAGTGTGTCGATAGATTGGTTGCGACCGACAGGCATCTGAAGATCCGTGTTCTCGACGAGGTCTGTCAATCCGTCCCCATCGGTGTCCCGTCGGACGCGGATCGTGTCGATCTGGATCTTGGCCTCGCCTGACGTGACAGCTTTCACTCTCACGGTCTGATTGGTGAACTGCCTCAGGTCCACCGTCCGGAGCTGGAATTCCGATACTGTCTCGCCCGACGTCACCACGAACACCGGCACCGACGTCACGCCATCAGTTACCACGAGCTCCGCACGCCCGTCCTCGGCCGACCCTCGTACCCGGACGGTGAGGTTGATCCGCTTGGTGTCTGCCGGGATCGATAGGGTCCGGCCGGCACTGGAGAATTTGGAGCTATCGTCACCATCGTTGGGTCCGTCGTCTCCGGGGGCACCGCTTCCATCACCGGGGCGTTTGATGGTGCCGATTGACGATGGATCGGCCGCACAGTCACTGGTCTCGCAGTAGGGATCGATATCGACGTTGCCCGCCCACTGTGAGGCGATTGGGCCGGTGACCTGTCCCCACCAGTTCCAGCGCGCGTCGACCGTTTGCGAGGCGTTAACCCCCCGGACCCCCTGATCATCGTTCCCTCTAATCGTCGTGTTCCGGATGGTCACGTCTCCGCCGATTCCATCAGCAAAGGTGCCGTTCCCATTGGTACCGACGATCGCCGATTGGTGGACTGTCAACTCACCCTCGAACGTACTGGAGTCGCTGACCAACTGGAGACCGGCCCCGACGTTATCCTCGACTAGCACTCGCTGCATTGTCACCGTCGTGTCGGCCTGACTGGTGAGAGCAACGCCGTACTGGTCGTTACTGATGACCGTGACGTTGGTGAAATCCCATCGCCCGCCAGGGAGGCTCGCAAGATCGATTCCACTGCCACCGTTGTTGCCGACGCGGACGTCCGTCGCCGACCAATCGACATCGTCCGGGAACGGGACCGTCACGATTCCACCCTGGTTGTTCGCGCTGATATTCGCCCGTTCGATCGTCAGATCGACTTGTGTGTCCGGGAAGAATACGGTGACAAATCCGCCCCCATCGTTGTCAGATGATATGATAGTTTCGAATTGGTAGTTGTGTTCTGTCTCTTCCAGTGCAACGACCTGAATTCCGTCCCCCGTATTTTCGGTGGCCCGGATGGATGAGACAGAAACGTCGCCAGTCCCCAGGATCACGAGCCCGTCGGCATCGTTTCCGGTGACCGTGACGTTCGTGATGGTCACAGCTTTCCGACCGGTCCTGAGCCCCGTGTCGCCGTTGTTGGCGAATCGGCTATCGGACACCACGACTGACCCGGAAACGTCCATCCCTCTACCGCCGTTGTCTTCGACCGTGAGATTCGTCGCTTCCCACTGGCTTCCGCCCCTGATTCCAGTGTCGGCACTCTCGGTGACCGCTAGGTTGTGCAGGGTCCAGCCCCCACTGGACGCATCGATTCCGACGGTGTTGTCGGTGATCGTCGTGTTCTCGATTCGCACCGTCGGCTCGAAGCTCCCGCGAAGCGTGGTGATCCCCTGGTCGAAGTTCCGGATCGTGAGGTTCTGAACGGTCAGACTGACATCCGACTCAGCGGTGATCCCAGCAGCATCGGCGGGCAGGGCAGTTCCATCGAGGATGGCGTCTTCACTGACCAGTTCCACGGATTTGTTCACGACCAGCGATTCACTACCATCGTTTGCAACATACAGGGTGCCACTGCCCGGCCCGGCGGCAACAGTTAGGACTCCGTCCTGAATGGTGACGTTGCCCTCGGTGTTCCACCCGTTGAGTGAGGTGAATGCCTCGAGGGCAGGCCAGCCAACCTCTCTAGTGGTGGAGTTCTGCCGATCGAACTCTGACTGCGAGACAAACGTGAATACGGAAAACGCTGTTCGGGTGGTACTGACAGTTCCGTTGGCTACGTCGACCTCCGTTGGCGCCCGCTGCCAGGACTCGTTAGTCCCCGGTTCCCAGACCAATATCGAGACGTTACGGGCGACAGCATCGGACATGTTTCCGGGGAGCGTGAACGTAACGCGGGCCTGGCTGAATGGTGACCTGTTCTGCAGGCGGACGATCGGGGCATACTGGAATCCGGAACTGTTAGCGGAGGCCACCTGGTTGATCTGGATTGTCTCGGCGACATTCCCTTCGCCTGTCGCTGTTACCCGGACGCCTAGGGAATCGTTGTGCTTGGCAGTCGTGTAGGTTTCATTCCCGTCCAGAACCCCGTCGCCATCCGTGTCCGGATCGAGGGGATCCGTATTGAACGGTGGCTGTACCTCGTCTCCATCGTCGAGGAAGTCCTCGTCGGTGTCCGACGATAGTGGGTCGGTTCCAATGGCCAGCTCTTCGGAGTCGTTGAGGCCATCGTTATCAGTGTCCGGAGCCGTCAAAGACGTTCCCAGGCGCACTTCTCTGGCATTGGATAGTGAATCGCCATCACGGTCCTCGGCCTCGTCCGAAACGCCGTCACCATTAGTATCAGGATTGAGCGGATCAGTGCCAGTGATCGCTAGTTCAACGCCGTCTCCGAGTCCGTCTCCGTCCGTATCGTTGACTAGTGGATCAGTTTTGAGATCGAACTCGCCGACGGTTTGGATGAGATCATCGTCGAAGTCCTCTCGACCGTCTATTATTCCATTGTCGGCCTCATCAGGGTCGGTCTCTGTGGCATCGCTGTCCTGGTCAAGCGGATCGGTGGTTGTGCCGTTGAGTTCATAGATATCCGGAAGTCCGTCCGCATCCAACCGCAGAACAGCCGTAGTGGAGTTGTCTCCCGATGCAGGCAAGGGATCATCGATGAACGTCTTCGAGAACGTGAAGTCGGTGGCAGGCTCTGCGCCGACGCTACGACCAAACGATTCTCCGGTGGCCGGCTTCCCCGGCGAGCCATTAGGTTGCTCCCCAGGCGGATCCTCTGGCGGACCTGGTGTCCCAGTCGGGGGCCCCGGAGTCCCATTTGGTGGGCCTGGCGTACCATTGGGCGATCCGGGAGTGCCGTTCGGTGGACCTGGCGTACCATTCGGGGGGCCCGGAGTCCCGTTTGGCGGTTCTGGAGTTCCGTTTGGCGGCTCCGGTGTCGTAGTCGGGGGATCGGGCGTCCCGGGCGGTGAGTCGTCGCTATCGTCGGAATCGTTTACTGGCGTACTCAGTCGTGTTCCTGGGTCGGTCGCTGTCACCGTGATGTTGTTGACCGTCCGGTTGAGCTGGACCGTTTCCGCGAAGACCGCAGGTTGTCCTGGTGAGTCATTGCGGACCGTCGTTGGGGTCGTGATCGTCCGATTGCCATTGATCCTGATGGTTACGTTGTCGATCTCGAACGGACGGAGGTCCCGGACAGTCCCCCTGACCGTGTAGTTCCGGGTGCCATTACGTATCGGGTCCCGACGGTCGGTGATAGTCACCTGGGGCGCTAGCGCGGCGTCCATCAGGTCCAGAGCCCGCTGGCTATGCTCCCACGAGCGCCGGTAATGGTGGATGGCACCGACTGGGGTCTTACCACGGACGTGTTCACCTTGGTCGAAGCTCCGCTGTGCAGCCTCCAGTTCACGCTGAACAGCAGTTACATTGAAAGTGGTATCATGGGTCCTCAAGACCTGTAGGGATAAGCGAGTGTCCCGCAACGCCTGATGGGCGAGGACGGCATCCGAGGCAGCTAAGAGCCTCGCGACTCGTCGGTTGTGGCCCTGGGTTGCGGCCGCCACCCGCTGATCGGCCTGGAACGGAGGTTCAGTTGTTCGATTTACCCCGATGTACCCCTCGAAAGTAGAATTGAATTGATCGAACAGTCGATCCTTCTGTCTCCCTTCCCAGGGGAAGGAGGTATTACGAAGCTCCTCGCCAGCGCCAGCGCGTAAAATGAACGAACGGTTATCAAGTGAAATGGTCGATGGTTCCGTGCCTATCGTGCCGTCCGTCCGTGTTTCCGGCTCGTTGTCCGTTGCTACTGTGCCTGGTGGGATGACGGCAGTTATCATCAAAATAGAGAAAAGAATGGCTCCAGCCCTGTGGATCGATCGCATAATTTTCTGATAGTCAATTCAATTTAAATAAATTATGGCTGGTTGGTATTCCATGCCTTTCTTATACTATTTCAACCGACACTTACCTGGAGATTCTGATAATTCAAAGTGTATGGTGTGGTTAGGCACTCCCCGTGTTCCTGCTCAGTCCCCGAGGTAGCTGTATAGCACCAACCGACGGGGTGAGCTTGTCTTTTGAGGTCCGCTGAATGATTAAGATCCAATAGTCGCTACGCTCTTGCTCACTCCAGCGAAAAGACATTGATCGCGATGGTGTCGACGAGCCATTGAACCGGCGCCCCTGCGAGGTTGAGTGACCGCAGGAAGCCGAATGTACGAGCGGCCTGCTCCAGGCCCTGCTTGGAGAGGCCGCGGAACTTCCGCAACCACGGCTGAACGATCGACCAGAGGCACTCGACCTGGTTGGTGTGAACGCCATCCGCAGAGACGTATTCCTCCTCGTGGAGCACAGTCCGGTGGTCGGAG
>PXRX01000025.1 GCA_003023195.1 Halobacteriales archaeon QS_8_69_26 | reverse complement strand
GATACTGTGGGACTACCCGCGCCCGAAAGGTGTGGGAATCTGGTGATTGGACTGCGAACCTGAAACTCCCACCGCTCGGGATTCCTCCGCGTTTACGCGGAGGAGGATGTCAATCCCTGATCGGGACTGGTTGCTCGGGAACCCCAACGGGTGACGGCAGTGGTGGACTCGGCGATACCGATACGCGGGCTACGGGCCGGGCAGACACCGCCCTCCGATCGGGATCAGAACCCGATAGCGGTCCCGTCCTTCCGGGGCTCGGTGGCCGCCGAGAGGACGCCGTTCCGGTTGCGGACCGCCTGTGCGCCGCCGAACCGGACCGGGGGAGCGATCCGGACGTCGTGGCCCTTCCGGACCAGTTTCGTCGGGACGGAGTTCCCGAACCGCTCCTCGATGGCGAGTTCCCCGGACTCCAGGTAGCGCCAGCGGGGCCGGTCCAGCGCCGCCTGGAGCGGCATATCGTGGTCGACCACGTTCGTCAGCACCTGGAGGTGGCCCTGGGGCTGCATGTACCCCCCCATCACCCCGAACGCCAGCCAGTCGTCCTCGTCGAACCGCGCCACGGCCGGGACGAGGGTGTGGAATGGCCGCTTGCCCGGTTCGAGGTGGTTCGGGTGGTCCGGGTCGAGCGAGAACGACGCGCCGCGGTTCTGGAGGGCGATGCCGGTGTCGCCGGCGACGAGGCCGGATCCGAAGCCGGCGAACCGGGAGTTGATGTACGAGACGACGTTGCCCTCGTCGTCGGCGACGGTGAGCAGGACGGTGTCGGCGTCCTCGGCGTTGGCGTTCGGCACGCCGAAGGAGACGTCCGACAGCGCCCGGTCACCCACTTCCTCGGCCCGCCTGGCCGCGTACTCCTTCGTGGCCAGGTCCGGGACGTCCTCGTACTCCGGGTCGGTGATGTAGCGGTGGCCGTCGTGGAAGGCGAGCTTCATCGCCTCGGCGTAGCGGTGGATCCCCTCCGGATCGTCGGGGGCGTAGTCGCCCGCACCGAGTTCCTCGGCGACGTTCAGTGCCTCGAGGGCGATCAACCCCTGGTTGTTCGGCGGGAGTTCGTACACCTCGACGCCCCCGTAGGTGGTCGAGACGGGGTCGACGAACTCGGGTTCGAAGGCCGCCAGGTCGTCGACGGTCATGAACCCGCCCGCTCGCTGGACCTCCTCTGCGATTGCCTCGGCTATCTCGCCCTCGTAGACCACGTCCGCACCGCGGTCCGCGATCGTTCGCATCGACTCGCCGAGCCGGGGGAGGCGGACCCGCTCGCCCACCTCCGGGGCGCGCTCCCCGTCTACGAGATACGCTTGCCGGGCGTGTTCCGACTCGAAGAGGTCCTCGGCGTGTGCCCACGACCCCGCGATGAGCTCCGAGGCGGGGTAGCCCTCCGTGGCGTACTCGATGGCCGGCCCGAGCAACTCGCCCAGGCCCATCGTGCCGAGTTCCTCGGCGGTGAGTTCCCACCCGCGGGCTGTTCCCGGAACTGTGACCGTGTGGGGACCGGTGAACGGCATCTCGGCCTCCGAGGAGTCGATCCCCTCCTCCTCCGCGACGGCCTCCCGGACGGACTCGATGGTCGCGCCCTCGGGCGCGCCGCCGCACGAGCGCATCGCGCCGACCTCGCCGTCGGCGGTCCGGTAGAGGGCGAAGACGTCGCCGCCCAGTCCCGTCGAGGTCGGTTCGACGACGTTCAGCGCCGCCGCCGTCGCCACCGCGGCGTCGAAGGCGTTACCTCCTGCCTCGAGAATCGAGAGGCCGGCGCGGGAGGCCAGCGGTTGGCTCGTCGCGACGACGCCGTTCGAGGCGTAGACTGTCGACCGTCGGGACGTGAACCGGTCGGGGTCGGACATGGGCGCGACAACGCGACCGGGCCGGAAAACTCCACGGTCGGCGGGGCCGGTTGCCCCTATCCGGAGTCACCCTGCCCGTCGCCGGCCCGTCCCGGTCGTTCCCGGTTCGGCCGCTCTTACAGTAAATTTACCGTAAAATCGACCACGGGAGATTTACCGACCCGCTCACAATGGATCGACGTGCCCGACGGGAGTCCACGCCTGCCCGGTGCCCCGGAACGGGAGGACCGGATCGTCGTCCACGTGGACATGGACTGCTTCTATGCGGCCTGCGAGCGGTTGCGGGACCCGGACCTGGCGGGCGAACCGGTCGTCGTCGGGATGGGATACGAACCCGGCGAGACCCACGGAGCAGTGGCGACGGCCTCCTACGAGGCCCGCGAGTACGGCGTCGAGAGCGCACAGGCCATCAGCGAGGCCGTCGAGTTGCTCCCGCCGGCGGAGCGGGCGGATCCGGGCGAGCCCTCGGCCCGCTACCTCCCGGTGGACATGGACCACTACGAGTCCGTCGCCGAGGACGCGCGGGCCATCCTCCACGACGTCGCGGGCACGGTCCGGGAGGTGAGCATCGACGAGGCGTACCTCGACGTGACCGACCGCACCGCCTGGGAGGTGGCCGAGGGCTTCGGTCGGCACGTCAAGGACCGGATCCGCCGGGAGGTCGGAGTCACGGCGAGCGTCGGGGTGACCCCGACGATGAGCGCCGCGAAGGTGGCCAGCGACCACGACAAGCCGGACGGACTGGTCGTGGTCGAACCCGGCGAGGTGCGGGACTTTCTCGCGCCGCTCCCGGTCGAGGACATCCACGGCGTCGGGCCGGTCAGGGCCCGGGAACTCGGCGAGATGGGCATCGAGACCGCGGGGGACCTCGCCGCGGCGTCGGCCCCGGAACTCGCCGACCGCTTCGGCGACCGCGGACGTGCGATCGTCCGCCGGGCGCGGGGCGAGGACGACCGGGCGGTCACGCCACGCGGCCGGCCGAAGAGCCTCTCGCGGGAGTCGGCGTTCCCCGAACCGGTCGCGGCCGGCGACCAGGGGGCCGAGCGGATCCGAACGCTGGCCGGGGCGGTCGCCGACCGCGCGGAGCGACGGGGTGCGACCTACCGCACCATCGGGGTCAAGGCCGTCCAGCCACCCTTCGACGTGAACACCCGCGAACGGTCGCTGCCCGGTCCGGTCGAGGACCCAGACCTGGTCCGGGACGTGGCCCTGGAACTGTTCGAGGAGTTCCACGGGACCCAGGTCCGCAAGGTCGGGGTCCGGGTCTCGAACCTCTCGTTCCAGGCGGGCGAACAGCGCCGTCTCGACAGGTTTGATAGAGGGGGAGACGGGGGGTGCGTGACCTCGTCCGACGGCACGGTTTACGACCAATCAGTGAGAGAGACCGAATACGAACAGTCGACGCTAGCCGATTTCCGAACGAACTAACGGATGATGGACATCCAGAACTCGAGTAGGTGTCGAAATAAAAATAGTACCTCTATTAGAACACATGGAAAACCACCCCATATGTTTATATATACTGTCGCAGAATGAGTTCTATGCGCGAACCATCGTCTAGAAGAGAATATCTGAAGAAATCCAGTGGCGCAGTATCGGGGATCGGACTTTCCTTGCTTGGACTAAATGTCGAAGACACGATCGATGTATGAAATAGCTGATCGATGGGACATAATGTTTGGATAACACATGATCCTTCACAATAAAAAAAATGTCGTGTATAGATCGATCGTTCCTGCTCTACTAGTTGGAATAGTTATGATCTCGGTCGGCATTCTTGGAGGTTTCTACACGGGAAGTGATGAAGTTTCTCGTGTGAGTCCAGAAGCCGACCTCAGTGCTACTCCAACTACCGACACGACACTTCGAATTGTCCACACCGGTCGGGGAGACCTGTTTACTTCGGAAAACACCGAACGATTAGTCGTAACGGTAAACGGGGAGGCGATAAGTGAGATCGAACTACCGTTTGGTCCCAACGATAGCATTACGATCGATTCACTCGAGACCGGGGATCGTGTAGAGGTAGTCTGGCACTCTCCCAACTCCGCACAGAAAGATCCCATCGTTGTCTACGTATTTCAGAATCGAACCCCGACAGCAAATATATCAAACTTCATCAATTCTCACCGGATGATAGCGAACGGATCGATCCATCCCACCGGATCACCGTGACGTAGCAGCCATCTCCCTCGGACTTTTGAGTTACTATCTGGACGCCCATCTACTTAATAATCAAACGGAAAATAAACGGGAGACGATCCCCGGTGTTCCGGAGGAATCGCCCATGGAAATTATAAACCTCGCCGCCGTCTGCCCCCATGTGTATCGCACCTGCCCATGACCGAGGACTTCTACGACCTCCTCGGCGTCGACCCGGACGCCCCACAGGACGCGATCCGTCGGGCATACCGCCGGCAGGTGCGCGAGTATCACCCCGACCTCAACGACGACCCGCGAGCGCCGGCGCAGTTCACGGCGCTCCAGGAGGCCTACGAGACCCTGGGGAACCCGAAGGAACGCGACGCCTACGAGCGACTGGGCCACGATGAGTACGTCCGCAAGCGGATAAGCGGCCTCCCGTCCCCTGACCGCTGGGACATCCCCGACCGGAACGGGGCCCCGACGGGGGAGCAACCGTCCGACGACGCGGGGGAGGAAACGTCCGGTGACGGAACGGGCACCGGGTCCGACGGTGCGGGGTCGACCGGGGCGGACGAGGAGGCCGGGGCCGCGGGCGGGACCGTCGACCCGGCGGGCGGACGGCGAAACCGCTCGTCGAGCGGGCTCGGACCGTCGGATGGGGGGTCGGACTCGTCGGCGCGGTCGGGGTCGGGAACCGGGCCGCAGTCGTCGGGATCCCGCCACGGGTCACAGTCCTCCGGATCCCCGGGCGGATCGCGGTCCTCCGGGAGGGATTCGGGGTCCGCCAATAGCAGGTCGGGGTCCTCCGGAAGTGGGGCGAACGTCGGCCGGACCGCCGGGTCGTCCGGTTCGGAGGAGGGATCCGGTTCCAGTAGAGACCCGGGAACCGGGTGGTCGACGTCGTGGTCGGACACCTCGGATTCCTCGGACCTCTGGGGGCCCCACCCCGAGGAGGAAGAAGGGGATGGACGGACGACCGCGGCCGGGTCGGACCGCTCGATGGGGTCGGAGGGGTCGGGAACCGGGTCGGAGGGGTCGGGAACCGGGTCGGTGGGGTCGACCGGATCGAACCGGTCCCCCCCGAACGGGCCGGGGCGGTCGACCACCGGCACCGGCGGAGGCCCGGAGTCGTCCGGGAGTGGTCGTGCTGGCGGCCGGCGGAGCGGTTCCGGCGGGAGTTCCACCACGTCCGACGACTCGGGATCGAACACGGGGACGGGGCAGTCGGCGTCGGCCAGCGGGGCCGCCACCCGGCGGGCGGACTCCGGGTCGGACGCGTGGGGGACGAACTCGTCCGGGACCGCGAGGTCCGGCGGGACGGCGGCCGCCGGGACCGGGGCCCCGACGGGTGGTGGAACCCACCGCGACGCCCTCGCGCGCCTCCGGGAGGACTACGTCGATAGCCTCCGGGAACGACTGGGCGAGGTCGGACTCGGCTGGCCGCTCATCCTCCTGACCGACGCCCTCTACCTGTTCGGCCTCCTGTCGTACCTGACCGACAACGCCGACGGCGTCGATCGCTTCGTGGACCGGCTACTGGCAGACGGGCTTGGGCCGGCCCTGGCGAACAGTCACGGGATCGAACCCCTGACGACCTGGGTCAGTATGGAGATATCGACCGGCAACGCGCTCGCCGGCGTCCTCCTCGTCGCCGGTGCCGCCGCGTTGCCCCCCGTCTACGTCACCATCGTTCGCGAGACCCGGGCCAACCGGACCCCGTGGCGGCCCTCGTACCTCTACGCCGTGGGGGCCCTGGGACCGGTCGCCGGGATGGTCCTGAACCCACTCGTCGGAGCAGGTGGGCTCTCCCTCGACGCGATAGCGTACGTCGTCCTGCCGGTCGGGGCCGTCGTCGGCCTGCCGGTCAGCGCCTTCGTCCTCCCCAGGATGAAGCGGTTCGTCAGGCGGATCCGCTGGCGGCTCAGTTCCTGAGCCGTCGCCCGGTACCACGACGAGAATGGGATCAGGTGCCGGGGACCTCGCCGGGCGGGACGTACTCGCGCCACTCGCGTGTGGCCCCCCGGAGTCCACGGACGCGGTACTCCCGTCCGGCCTCGGTCTCGCGGAGTTCGACCAGGCCGTCGAAGAGGGTCTTCAACTGGTCGTACTGGGAGGCGTCGACCGTCGCCGGGTTGATCACGAACAGGCCGACGCCCCTGGCCTGGACGATCCGTCCCGAGAGGACGTGGAGGAACCGACAGACCCGCTCGAAGTCGGCGTACATCAGCACCGTCGCCAGCGAGTCCATCGCGAGGCGAACCCCTTCCGAGCCGGCGGCGTCGAACTCCTGCATGAGTTCCGAGGCACCGATCCCGACGCCGGTCAGGTCGGCCGGTGACCCGGCCCGCCGGACCCGGACGCCGTCCTCGGTGACCTCGGTCCCCCCGGACCGGGTACCGGAAACGCACTCGACCACGCCGAGCATGGACGGGTCGAACTCGGGGACTGTCCGCGCGTAGTCGTCGATGACCGCCCGTTCGTCCCCCCTGGTGGAGACCACGACCCCGCTCTCGCCGGCGGCGTTCCCCACCCCGAGGACCTCCAGTGCGAGGTCGTACTTGCCGATCATCGGGGGACCGGCGACGAGGAGGGTCGTCCCGGGCGAGAGCCCGGCTATGGGCTCCGTGGCGGCGTCCCCGGTTCCGCCCGGCTGTCCGGCGGAGTGGCCGGTCGGCATTACCTCGACTACGCCACCGACCGGTATAGCTCTGGTGGGTAGGGTCGAGCAGACCCGGACGGAGGCGTCGTCGGGCCGCCGCTTTCCCGGGATCCGCCGGACGGTTCGCCGGAGAAACAAGGCTTTTGCCCGAACCGCCCGAACCCGCCGACATGAGTACGGGCGTCGTCCTCTTGAACTTCGGCGAACCCGCGGAAGCGACCCGGGAGAACGTCGTCGACTACCTGGAACGGATCTTCTTCAACAACGCCGAACTGGAGGGGGACACGACCGAGGCCGAGGCCCGCGAGCGCTCGCGGACCCTGGCCGAGCGCCGTGCCCCGGGCCTCATCGAGGAGTACGAGGAGATGGGCGGCGGGTCGCCGCTCAACCCCCAGGCCCGCTCCCAGGCCGAGGCCCTGGAGGCGGAACTCCGCGACAGGGGGTACGACGCACGGACCTACCTGGGGATGCAGTTCACCGAACCGTTCATCGACGACGCCGCCCGACGGGCGATGGAGGACGACGTCGACCAGGTGGTCGGCCTCCCCATCTACCCGCTGTGTGGTGCCTCGACGACCGTCGCCGCCCTGGAGGAACTCACGGAGGCCGTCGAGGACCTGGACTGGGACGCCCCGGTCCACGAGGTGACCGGGTGGCACAAGCACCCCCTCTACAACCGGATCCGGGCCGAGACCGTCGCGGACTTCGCCGAGTCGAAGCGCCTGACCCTCGAGGACCCGAACACCGAGGTGTTCTTCTCCGCCCACGGCACGCCCCGGCACTACCTGGAGGAGGGGAGCCGGTACGACACCTATGTCGACGAGTGGTGCGAGGTGATGGCGTCGATGCTGGACCTCGACGGGTATACCCTGGGGTTCCAGAACCACGAGAACCGGGACATCCCCTGGACCGAACCGGACATCGAGGAGGCCATCGAGGCGGTGACCGCCGACCGCGTGGTCGTCGAACCGGTCAGCTTCATGCACGAGCAGAGCGAGACCCTCTCGGAACTCGACGACGAACTCCGCGAGGAGGCCGAGGCGGTCGGCCTGGACTTCTACCGGGTCCCGGTCCCACACGACGACGACCGGTTCGCGACGGTGCTGGCGGATCTCGTCGAGCCGTTCGTCTCCGAGTTCGACCCGAGTTACTACCAGTTCCGGCAGTGCCAGTGCAAGGACACGCCGGGGACGATGTGCCTGAACGCCCCCGATTCGGTCCCCGTTCCCGAACTGGAGTCGGACTGATCGCGTGATGACGACGCCGTCGACCGGTGGTGCGGTCCGGATGCCGTCGACCGGTGGTGCGGTCCGGACGCCGTCGACCGGTGGTGCGGTCCGGACGCCGTCGACCGGCGGTGCGGTCCGGGCGGGGTTCGAGGAGGAGGGTGCGCCGGGCCAGAACCCGGTGGGACCATGAGGGTCGGCGTCGTCGGCGCCGGGATCACTGGCCTCTCGCTGGTCCACCACCTCCGGGAGCGGGACGTTTCCGCCGTCGCGTTCGAGGCGGAGGACCGCCCAGGCGGCGTCGTCCGGTCCGACCGGATCGACGGGCGGGTCGTCGAGCGTGGGCCACACAGGATCCGCCTGACCGACCCCGTCGAGGAACTGGTCGAGGCCGTCGGCCTGGCGGAGGAGGTGATACGGGCGGACGACGACCTGCCCCTGTACGTCTACCGTAACGGTCGACTCCGCGAGGTTCCACGGTCGCTGGGGGCCTTCCTCCGGACGGATCTGCTCTCCTGGCGGGGGAAGCTCCGGACCCTCGCCGAACCGCTGACCGACGCGGCCGACCCCGACGAGCGCCTGGACGACCTGTTCACCCGCAAGTTCGGCGCGGAGGCGTACCGCTACGTCGTCGAACCCCTGCTGAGCGGCATCTACGCGTCTGACCCCGCCGAGATGCAGGTCCGTCACGCGACGCCCGGACTGCTCCGGGTCGAGGAGCGGGACGGCAACCTCCTCCGGCCGGCCCTCCGGCGGGCACGGTCGGACGGGACGGCACCACCGGTGAGCTTCGAGGGCGGACTCGGGACCCTGCCCCGCGCGGTCCACGACGCCCACGAGGACCGGGTCCACCTCGACGAACCGGTCGAGCGCGTCGAGGACGACGGCGACCGCTACGCGGTGGTGACCGACGACCGACGGGAGACGGTCGACCGCGTGGTCGTGACGACCCCGGCCGGCGCCGCTGCCGACGTCCTGGAACCGGTCGCACCGGACGCGGCCGACCGGCTCCGGCGACTCAACTACAACCCGATAGCGATGGTGTACCTCCGTTCGGACGCCGACCTGACGGGCTTCGGCTACCAGGTCGCCGCCGGCGAGGGCCTCCGGACCCGCGGGGTGACCTTCGTCGACAGCCTGTTCGGCCGGGAGAGCCCGTACACCGCGTTCCTGGGCGGCATGAGCGATCCCTCGGTGATCGACGACCCGGAGGAGGAACTCGCGGAGACCGCCCGCCGGGAGTTCGAGGCGGTGACGGGGGGGTCGGCGACGGCCCGCGGCGTGAACCGACTGCGGGCGTACCCCGCCCACGACACCTCCTGGACCGCCCTCGACGGCATGGAACTGCCCGGCGGGATCCGACTCGCGACGAACTACACCGGCCGGATCGGGGTCCCGAGCAGGGTTCGCGAGGCCCGTCGGATCGCCGAGGAACTGGCGGGCGGGGCGGACTGACGGGGCCCGGGACGGTGGCGAGCCGCGGGAAGGCCGGGGTCTCGTTTCGGAAAAGCAAACGGAAAAAACTATGTTGAGGTGTGTGGTACGGACTCCAAAGTGACGGGGGTCGGGACCGACGACGGACCGGGGAGAGTGCTCTACGTGGAGGAGGACTCGGACCTCGCGGGACTCCTGGAGGCGTACCTCGAGCGCGAGCGTGACGGCATCACCGTCGAGGTCTGTGACGACCCACGCCGGGCGCTGGAGCGGATCCGGGAGGGTGACGTCGACTGCGTGGTGAGCGACTACGCGCTCTCCGGGATGGACGGCCTGGAGTTGCTCTCGGCGGTCCGCGAGGAGTTCCCGGAACTGCCGTTCGTGCTGTTCACCGGGAAGGGGTCCGAGGACGTCGCCAGCGAGGCCATCTCGAAGGGGGTCGACGACTACGTCCGGAAGGGCGCGGGCGACCGCCTGGAGGTGCTGGCTCGCAGGGTCGACAACCTGGTCGCGGGGCACCGCGCGAAGACGAGCTACCGGGAACTGTTCGACAAGGCGACGGTGGGGTTGACAGTCCACGACCCGGAGACGGGCGAGTCCCTCAACCCGAACGCCCACTACTGCGAGATGCTGGGGTACGACCCCGGGGAGGTGGACGACCTCACGATGACGGACGTGAGCGCCAACGAACCGCCCTTCACCGCCGAACGGGCCCAGGAGTTCGTGCGGAAGGCCGTCGAGGAGGGGCCACAGAGCTTCGAGTGGCTCGACGAGCGCAAGGACGGCGAGCGGATCTGGGTGGAGGTCAACCTCCGGCAGGCCGACATCGGCGGTCGGGAGCGAGTGCTCGCAAGCGTCCAGGAGGTGACCGAACGCAAGGAGCGCGAGGATCGGCTCCAGGCCGCCAACGACCGGTTGCGCCGCCAGGCAGAACGCCTCGACGAGTTCGCCTCGGTCGTGAGCCACGACCTGCGCAACCCCATCGAGGTCGCCCGGTCGAGCCTCGAACTCGCCCGCATGGAGGACGACTTCGAACGCCTGGACCGGGCCGACGAGGCACTCGATCGCATGCAGACGATAATCGACGACGTGCTGACGCTTGCCCGCCGGGGCGACCTCGCCGAGGAGCGAGAGACGGTCTCGCTCCGGGAGGTCGCCGAGTCGGCCTGGGGAACCGTCGAGACCGCCGACGCCACGCTCGCCGTCGACCCGAACGCCGGCGCCGTCGAGGCGGACCCCGAGACCCTGCGACAGCTCCTGGAGAACCTGTTCCGGAACGCGGTGGAGCACGCGGGCGCGGCGCCGGCCGTCCGGGTCGGCCCGGTGGAGGGCGACGACGGGTTCTACGTCGCCGACGACGGCCCGGGGATCGACGAGGCCGACCGCGAGCGGGTGTTCAAGCGGGGCGTCACGGGCGACGACTGCGGGACCGGGATCGGTCTCTCCATCGTCGACGCCGTCGCCGACGCCCACGGCTGGTCGGTCTCGGTCACCGGCGCCAGTGACGGGGGCGCGCGCTTCGAGGTCACCGGCGTCGAGACCCTGGGCGAAGCCTGGGTCGACGGAGCCTGAGGCCGCGAACGCTCGCACTCGGCCCGGAGCGATCCCCTTACGGTCTGTGGCCACCGAGGGCGTCCATGCGCGTTCGGGAGGGCGGCGTGGAACTGTCGGTACCCGGCGAGCGGACCGCGACGGAGGGCGTCGACGAGGACGTCTTCTTCAACCCCGACCAGGAACTCAACCGCGACCTGACCGTGGCCGTCCTCCGGGCGTACCGCGACCGGGAGCCACGCGCGGAGACCTACCTCGACGCGACGGCGGCCACCGGGGTCCGGGGGATCCGGGCGGCCGCCGACGGCTGGACGGTGACGCTCTGTGACCGGGATCCCGAGGCCGCCGAGTTCTGCGAGGAGAACCTCGCTCGCAACGACCTGTCCGGCGACGTGGTCGCGGGCGACGCGAACGTCCTGATGCACCGGGAGACCTTCGACGTGGTCGACCTCGACCCGTTCGGGACGCCGGTGCCCTTCGCCGACGCCGCGGTCCGGTCGGCGGGGAACCTGCTCTGCGTGACCGCGACGGACACCGCGCCGCTCTGTGGCGCCCACTTCCGGGCGGGCGTGCGGCGGTACGGTGCCGTCCCGCGCAACACCGAGTACCACGCCGAGATGGGTCTCCGGGTCCTGGTCTCGGCGCTCGTCCGGACCGCCGCCCGCTACGACCGGGCCGCCAGCCCCGTGTTCTCCCACGCCACCCGCCACTACGCCCGCACGTACCTCGAACTCGAATCGGGCGCCGGGACCGCCGACGACGCCGTCGACGAACTGGGGTACGTCCACCACTGCCCCGAGTGCCTCTACCGCGAGCACGCCCGGGGACTCGTCGCCGATCCCCCCGACGGCTGTCCGAACTGCGGGAGCGACCAGCGACTCTCCGCGGGACCGATATGGCTCGGACCGCTGCACGAGACGGGGTTCGTCCGGGCGGTCGGTGGGGCCGTCGACGACGGGATGGGAACCGCCGAGGCGGCCAGGGGGCTCTGTT
Source organism: Halobacteriales archaeon QS_8_69_26 (assembly GCA_003023195.1). Taxonomy (GTDB): domain Archaea; phylum Halobacteriota; class Halobacteria; order Halobacteriales; family SW-7-71-33; genus PXRX01. Next base: position 36,832 of record PXRX01000025.1, on the reverse strand, counting down.
CGACCCTGGCCGCGGAACTCGACCGCCCGACCCACTACGACCAGCACCGCCTGTGCAAGGTCTGGGGCCGCCCCGCGACGGCGATGGACGAGTTCCTCGACGCACTCCGGGCGGCCGGGTACGAGGCCTCGCGGACCCACTACGGCGGCACGACGTTCGAGACGGACGCAGACGTGGCGGAGATACGTGCCGCCACGGGCGAGGATCCCTCCTCGTCCGCCGGGTGATCGGGCCTACCGTCACCGAACCTGTTTAGTTGCCGCCGGCGTTACGGCCGACAGTGACGGGGGACGGACGGGTCGCTGGCGGCGGAGTCGTCGGACAGCCGGGGGTGTCCGGGTCGTGACGCCGGTCGAGGAGTGGCAGGCCGACCTGGCCGATGCCGGCGAACTCCGACCGGACGTGGTGGACCGGATCGTCGACCTCCACGGCGACCGCGGACACCGCGCCATCGAGGCCGTCTCGGAGGGCAGGGTCAAGCGGTACAGGGACTTCACCGTCGTCGTCGGCCACGAGGACGAGTACATCGTCGAGGACGACGGCTGTACCTGCAAGGACGCCGAGTACAACCTCGACGCCGAAGACCCGACGGCCCTGTGCTGGCACGCCATCGCGGTCGCGGTTGCCGAACGGATCGGCGAGGTCGACCACCACGACATGTGGTACTCGGAGGTCCGCGAGTTTCTGTAGGGCCGTACTCTGGACCGGGCCGCTCGACGGTGGTTCGGTCCGCCAAACGTTCAAACTGCTCCGGGACCTTCGCCCGCACATGGATCCCGTCAAGTTCCGCGAGGCCGTGGAAGACGACCGGTCGGCGGAACTGGACCGCATCGAGGAGGGACCGCTCGTGCGGGCGATGGCCGGTGGGGATCCGGAACCGGGACCGGTGCTCGCCGCGGCCGCCAGTGCGGAGTACGCCGCAAGGCGGACCTTCGAGGAGTGGGCGGAGACCGAGTCGAACGACGCCGCCAGCGCGGCCTTCGGGTCGACCGCGGACCAGGAGCGCGAGCACTACGACCGGGTCGTCGAGCAGATGCCCGAAACCGGTGGATTCGAACCGGCCGACGGCGGCCCCGTCCACGCGTACCTCCGGGCGCGGGAGGGGACGGTCCCCCGCGTCGCGGCCGGCATGGTGGGTCGATCGCTCGTCTCGGTCCGGAGTCACGCCCACGTCGTCGAGTTCTTCGAAGAGCGGGAGGACCCGGACCGGGCGGCGCTGTTCCGGGACCTGCGGGCAGAGACCCGCGACACCCTGGAGCGTGGCCTCGCACTGCTCGGGGAGATTCCGACCGACGATGACGACCGGGAAGTCGCCCGGTCGACCGCAGGCTACGCGGTGAAACTCGCACACGACGACTACGCGGCCGCGCTCGACGGCTGGGAGACCGCGTGATCCGTCACACCTCCTCCAGTCGAGCGTGATCCGTCACTCCTCCCCGTCGAGGACCACCCAGGCGGTCGCGAAGAACATCCCGGCGACGACGCCGGCCGCGAGCAGGAAGAACGCGAACAGCCGGATCCGTCCCCGGAGGCCGAGGGCGTCGAGGACGGCGAACGTGCCGTAGGCCAGGAGCCCCACCAGCCCCATCAGGGCCGCTACCCGTCCGATCCGCCACCGCCGGTCGACCATCGCCGGTGACTCGGTCGGCGACGAGGGTGAATCTTCGGGGTCGTGACGCCCCGGCAGGCTACAGGATCCGGTCCAGGCGCCGGACGGACTCCTCCAGGTACTCCCGGTCGTCCGTCGCCACCGAGAGGGCGAGGGTTCCGGTCCACTCCTCGCGAACGGGGTCCAGGAGGCGGTCGAACTCGACGCTTCCCGCCCCGAACGGGAGGCCGGTGGCGGGACCGCCGTGGAGGCCGTACCGGCCCGTCGCCGACCGGACGTCGTTGCAGTGGACGTGTGGGATCCGGTCGCCCCGTTCCAGGAGGAGCGCGGCCTGGTCCGTCTCCTCGAAGCCCGCCAGCGCGGCCAGTCCGGTGTCGAGGCAGACGTCCGCGTCCGTCGCCTCGAACAGTCGTCCGAGCACCCCGCGAACGTCGCCACCCTCGAAGCGAGGCCTGACACAGAGGTCGACCCCCCGGTCGTCGGCGTAGCGGTCGAGTGCCCGGACGGCGGCCACGACCCGCTTGCGGCGGCGGTCGCTCGCACCCCCGTCCCGGTCCTCCGTGCTCCGGCCACCGGTCGCTCCGGGACCGCCGTGACGGCCCGAGCGATCCGGCCCGGCGGGCGGGTGCAAGACTGCCCGCCGGGCGTCCACCGTCTCGGCCGCGTCCAGGACCGCCTTCAGTTCGAGCAACGCCCCGTCCCGAACGTGCTCGTGGGGAGCGGCGACGTCGACGTCCGTCGGCAGGTGGACCACGAGACCCACCTCGTGGACCTCCGCCAGCGTCGCCACCTCGTTCGCCTCCTCGGCGATCCGTTCGCGGTCGTTGACCCCGTCCGCGAGCAGTTCGACGAACTCCAGATCCAGTTCCGCCGCCGTCGGAACCGCCTCGGCGTAGTCAGTGCCCGTCGGCGATACGAATCCACGTCCGATACCGGCCATGGGCGTCGGTCGCCCCGGAGCCTATTCGGACCTTCGGTCGGGATGACGCCCGTCCGACGCGGGATCGGAACGGTCGGGGTCGGACGGAATCGCGAGTCCGAGAACTGCGATCGGAAAAACAGCAAGTCTCCGGGGCGTCCGGTCCGGAGGACCGGGAGTCACCGGGCCGCTACCCGCGTCGGGTCAGCGGCGACGGGAGAGCAGTCCGGCGACCGCCAGGATGCCGACCCCCAGGAGCGCCGCAATGGGGCCGAACCCGGGGAGGGGCTGGCCGGCGGGTTCGTCGCCGTTTCCGTCCGGTCCGTCGTCACTCGTCCCGTCGTCGGTCACACCGTCGTCGGTACCACTCCCGGTGTCGTCGTCCGCGGTGGTCGTCCCGTCAGCGCCGGTCGAGCCGTCGTCGGAGTCGCCGCTACCGGAGTCGGCACCCGCGATTGTGACGGTCCGGGTCGAGAAGTGGTTGACCGCGACCAGCACGTCGGCGCTCGCCTCGGCGCTCGACTCCTGGACGACCATGAACTTCGACCGTTCGCCACCGGCCGCCGCCGAGCGGAGTTCCGAGTACGACGACGCGCGGGCGGCCGCCTCGCCGTCGACGGTGACCGTCATGTCCTCGGTGCTCCCGACGGCCGCCTCGGAGACCGACGTCAGGATCACTCGCCCCTCGTGTTCGGACCGCTCGACCGTCATCTCGACGGCGTTCTCGGCGGTCGTCCGGGTCTCGACGGTGGTGTTCTCGTCGTACCGGACCGTGTCGGTAACGGTCCCCTCCCCCTCGGACTCGGCCATCACGTACACCTCGGCGGCGACCTCACCCTCCGCGATCATCGACTCCTGTCGGCGGTCGTCCTCGTCGCGCTCCTCCGGGTAGGCCCGGAAGACCAGCCGCGCGTCCTCGGACAGGCGCGCGGAGACGTCGCCCTCCTCGTTGACCGTCACCTCGCCGTCGCCCACGACGACGAACGCGCCCTCGGTGCCGTTCCCGTTGGTCACGACCACGCGGGCGTCCGACTCGGCCTCGGCGCTGGCCGACGCCGAGAGGTTCGCCGCCACGACCTGGGACCCGTTCTCCGCGGCGACCACGAGCACACCGTTACCGTTGTCGTGGGCGCGGAGTTCGGCGCCGCTCTTGGCACGGACGGTGGCCCGGGTCTCGGACCGGGCCGAGAGGTCGCCCCCGGCGGCCCGGATCTCCGTCACAGACGAGAGTTCCAGGGCGAGGCCCGCGCCGAGGCCGGTCCGAGACCGGTAGCTCTCCTCGGACTCGACGGCGACGCCGCTGACCATGTGCTCGCCGTCGACCGTGTAGTTCGAAACCGCCGACCCCTCCACGGCGAACGACACGTGCGTGCCGTGGTAGGCGTCCGCCTCGGCGGTGCCCGCGTCGGGCACCGTTTCTTCGGTCGATACCGTCCCCGCGCCCACCGCGGCCGCGGGGAGTACGCCGGCGGTCACCACGAGCGCCGCGATGACCGCGCCGATGGTTTCGTTCACGTTCGACACCTCGACCGGGGGTACCGCCGGAGTCACACATGAATCCGGTCGACGCTCGACGCCGATTTCCCCGATTTCCGGGCGAATTTACCCCACCTAGCGTCCGTTTCGGACCGTTTCGGACGGTCCCGGACCCTTTCGATTCGGGCGGTTCTCCGGCGAGAGCGGTCGGTCACCGTCCGTCGCCGGTCCCAAGGTCACTCACCCCCCGTCGGCGGTGACGAAAACGGTCACCGCTCGTCGCAGGTCCCGCGGATCGGTCACCACTCGGGGTGGGTCGGCGCGTCGAACCCCCCGCGAACCAGCGGTCGGGCGACGTGCCGACGGGCACACGGCGGCACCTCGTACCACCCCTCCGCCAGGTCCCGGTCGACCGGTTCTGTCACCTTCCCGGGTGCTGACGTCCCGCAGTCCCGGCACCGGTAGCCCTGGTCGGCCCCGGCGCTCCCCATCGATCGGCCGCAGTCGGGGCACTCGGGCGTGGCCGGTTCGGTCGTGCGGAGGTCCCGGACCGCGAACTTCTCCAGTTTCAGGCTCCCGTCGTCGACCTCTCCGCAGGCGGTGATCCGGTCGCCCGGTCGGAGGGTCCGGACGCGGTTCCGGAACCGTTTGGTCGGTTCGAAGGCGACACACTGCAGGCGGTCGGCCTCGTCGCCCGTGAACTCGACCCGGATCGGTGCCTCGCCAGGGGAGGCGATCCCGGCGTCGTCCGAACCCCACATCGGGACGGACTCGACGGCCTCCGGATCGGCCAGGTCGAGGAACACGTGGCCGCCCTCCCGGGTTTTCGGGGACGCCAGGACGACGCCGTCGACGCGGTACGCCCGGCCCTCCGCCACCTCGGGGATCCGGGCGTCCCGGAGGTGGGCGTCGGTGCCCTGGTTGGTGACGAACAGTTCCGTGGCCGCGACCGGTTCGGACTCGACGTCGCCCGCCAGGGCCCGGACGGCGTCGGGGTCGTCCCCGCGGATCCCGTAGAGGATCGGTCCCGGGGTGTGCGGGACGCAGACCGCCTCGCCCTCGACGCGGTCCACGGTGTCCCAGGCCGCCGGGTAGTGGCGGTCGGCGGCCGCGAAGACGCTGTCGCGGTCCACCTCCCGCGGCGTCCCGCGGCGGTCCGGGATCCGGTAGGCGATATGCTCGTAGGTCCAGTCGCCGTCCGTGCCGCCGAAGGCCCGCCACGCGCCGACGGCGGCGAGGGCTCCGATCAGGCCACGGCCGTTCCCCCACCCTTCGGCGCGGTAGCCCGTCTCCGCCAGCAGGGCCTCGGCGTCGTCGATCCGGTGGTGGTCGCGGACCGCCTCGCGGGCGAAGGTTGCGGCGGTATCCGGCACGTCGGAGGGATCGCCCGACGCGACCACCACGCCGGGGTTGGTCCGGTCGTCGCCGGTCCGGGCGCCCCCGGCTACGACGCTCCGGGCGGCCTCGAAGGCCCGGTCCGGGTCGGCGTCGGTGTGGACCGCGAGCGCCGCGTTGCCCCGTGTCTTGTGTTCGACGGCGGGGTTCAGGCGGACGAGCAGGACCCGGTCGACGCCCGCGGCCACCTCCCCGGCGACGCTTGGGCCGTCGTCGCCCCCGTCCGGCGATCGCAGTCGCTCGGCGACCCGGTGGGCAGCGTACGTCGTGCACATCCCTCGCTCGCGGGAGTCGGTGTCGTCGATGCCGACGACGGTCACGGACTGGGGTCGGTGGTCGCCGGATTAACCCCTTTCGACGGCGCGCCATCGACGGGAGGAACCACCGGCCGGTCGCCGTCTTCCCCTGCGGCCACGGGACCCCGGTACCTTCGCAGTGGTGGGATCCGGCACCTGCGAGTTACAGTAAACTTACCGTATCGTAGGTGAGGGAGGCCGATCCCCCCGCAAAACCGGGATCCTCAGTAGTCGTCCGGGTCCTTCGGACTGTAGGATCCGCAGTCCTGGCCGTTTATCGTGGAGTCGGAACAGGAGAAGTCACCGGGGTCGACGTAGACGTCCCCGGTCACCGTCGCGTTGTCGAGGTCGACGGTGCCGTCGGTCTTGATATCGCCGCCGACCGTCGAGTCGGTTACGACGACGTCGCCGGCGTCGCTGACCACGTTCCCGCCGACGGTGGTGGAGTCGAGGTCGATCCGGTTGCCGGCCTCGACGTTCCCCTCGACCGAGGATCCGCCGTCGATGTCGACGTTCCCGCCCGATCCGATGGTGACGTCGCCACCGACCCTGCTCCCGTCGGTGAGGACCACGTCGCTCCCGTCGGAGTCGACCGACCCACTGACGTTGGTCCCGTCCAGGTCGACGTCGCCGTCGGCGTTCACGGGGCCGTAGACCACCGACTCGTCGAGGTCGACGTTGTTCGCGAGGCTGGTCGCGTTCCCGATGATGACCGCGTCGTTGACGACGTCGATGTCGCCGTTCGTGATGATGTCGCAGTTGACCACGACCCCGTCGACCGTGATCGGATCGCTGCCGTCGTTTGTCTCGGCGGCGACCCACCCGCACCCCTCGTCGACCGACCGGTCGAGGTACGACGACGGGTGGAACCGCCAGAGGACGTAGCTCGTGCCGTCGTCGCCGCGCCAGACCACCTGGACCTCCTCGTCGACGGGCACCACCGGGATCACTTCCTCCCGATCGCCCGCGTTCAGTTCCTCGTCGTGGAGGACGTCGGGGTTCGCGATCCCGCGGATCCTGGTCTTGCCGTTCCCGCCCAGGTCGTCGCCGCCTCCGTGATGCAGGTAGTGAACCGGCGCGAACTCGCCCTTTTCGAGATCCATCACCACGTCCGGCGAGGGGTCCGGTTCCTCGCCGATTTTCATGAACACCTGCGCCGCGACGACGACTGCGAGGACGACGATGACCAGCAAGAGGGCAGTACCGACGACCGGACTCACCGCTCGACCCCCGGTGTCACCCTCCGGTCCGCGCCGACCGCTCCGAGCGCCCCACATTCGTCGGGATCCAGGTCCCGGAATCGTTTATGCACTTTCGTCGCTCGCGTATATTTTTTTATTACGTATGCCAATCCACCCAAGGTTTCATTGGCCGCCGCGGCAGGGCCCGGGGTCGGTCCCACCGACATATCGCGGGGACCGCCGCGGCCCGGGCCACCCGGTCGGGGGTCCTCGCGGCCCGAAGCCCCCGCTGGGTCGCCGCGGATCGACCGCGTATCCCCCCTCAGGGCCCCGTAGGCGACGGGAACGGGGACACAACGCATATAAATGGTGAGGTGCTATCCACGATACATGTCCCGGTCGGCCCTCATCGGCAACGTGACCGCGATGCTCGAGGACGCCGGCTTCAGCGTCAGCCAGCGGGTCGCGGTCCGCCCCAAGAGCTTCGACCTGGCGGCCCGCCGGGGCGAGGACCTGATCCTCCTGAAGATACTGGGCAACATCGACGCCTTCGACGCCCGGACCGGCGAGGAGATGCGCCGCCTCGGGGACTACCTCGGGGCCACCCCGCTGGTCATCGGGCTCCGGTCCCGCGACGAGAAACTCGAACCGGACGTCGTCTACTTCCGGCACGGAGTCCCGGTGTTCAATCCCGACACCGCGATGGACCTGTTCGTCGAGGGCGTGCCGCCACTGGTCTACGCCGCCCCCGGCGGACTGTACGTGACCATCGACAGCGACGTCGTCGCCGACGAGCGGGAGAAGCGCGACTGGTCGCTCGGCCGCCTCGCCCAGGAACTGGGCGTCTCCCGGCGGACCGTCTCGAAGTACGAGGACGGCATGAACGCCTCCATCGAGGTGGCGATGGAACTGGAGGAACTGTTCGACCGGCCGCTGACCTCGCCCATCAGAGTCTTCGACGGCGCGGAGGAGGTTCGCGACGCAGACCCCATGCCGGAGGACCCCGAACCCGAGACCGAGGACGAACCCATCGTCGCGGCGATGACCGCGGCGGGCTTCGACGTCCACCCGACGCTCCGGGCCCCGTTCAAGGCCGTCGGCGAGGACGACGACCCCGAGGAGCGCGTGCTCACCGGCCACTCGGCACTGACCGAGGCCGCCCGCAAGCGCGCCAGGCTGATGGGCTCGCTCGGCCGGATCACCCGCTCGCGGTCGGTCTACTTCGTCGACGAGGCGACCGACGAGGAACTGGAGGGCACGGCGTTCATCGAACGCGACGAGGTCGAGGACAGCGACCCCGACCGCCTCCGGGACCTGATCCGCGAGCGGACCGACGGGAAGCCCGCCTGATCCGCCGGCGGCACCCGGAGTCACCGGGACCCGCCGCTATCGGCCGTCGAACCGTCGAAAAGGAGTTGCCGATCAGCCGTCCGCGGTTTCGGCCTGCTGTCCGTAGGTCTTCTCCAGGTAGGCGACGATGTCGTCGCTCTCGGGCATCCCCTCGACGTCGTTCGTGTTGTCGACCAGCACCGGAACGTTGGTCTGGCCGCTGACGTCCTCGACCTCGGTCCGCTCGGAGTGGCTCCGTGGAACCTCGTGTTTCGTGTACTCCAGGTCGAGTTCGTCCAGTTTCCGCTTCACCTTCGCACAGAAGGGACAGCCGGGAAGGTCGTAGAGTTCCAGGTCTGGTTCCGTCATCGATCACGCATAGTGGCTGGGGCTTCAAGAAGGGGACGTACCTGTGCGGACGCCGCGCACGAGGGGTACCGCGAGGATCGGTCCTCGGTCGGAACCGGACCCCGGGGATCGGCCGGACTACAGGTTCGACCATGCCTCCTCGACGTACTCGCCGGTGTCCGCCACGATGTCGGCCCAGGCCTCGTCGTCGGGAGCCATCCCGACCAGGCGTGCGATCCGCATGATAGAGACGTGGTACACCTCCTGGCGTCCGGGTTCGAGTTCGCGGATCACGACGGTACAGGGGAACAGACCGCCGATGCGGCCGTCGCTCGCGTCGAGCGCCCGGTCGGCCATCCCGGGATTGCAGGCCCCCAGGACGTAGTAAGGGTCCCGGTCGGCGTCGACCGTCTCGTTCAGGAGTTCCGACGGGGAGAACTCGACGGGGACGCCGAAGCCCGCCGCGGTGAAGGCCTCGCGGACGTGTTCTATCGCCGCCTCGTGCTCCATTTCGAGGGTCGTCCGGTGCTCGCCGACGTCCTCGGGGTCGACCGCGGTCGGGTCGATCGGTAGTGCGCTCATGACCGCCCTCCGCGGCCCGCGGAGTAAAGCTCCCGGGTCCCGGCGAGTCCGGTGACCCGAGAACGATCCCTCGAAAGGATCCCGAGAACGATCCCTCGAAAGGATCCCGAGAACGATCCCTCGAAAGGATCCCGAGAATGGCTCCTCGGACGGATTCCCGGAATGACGACCGACCGCGTCGTGGGCGTGGGTTAGTCGAAGCCAACCAGCGTCTCGACCGGGGCGTCGGTTCGCTCGCGGGCGCGGTCGATCCCCCGCCGTCCGACTGCGATCATGGCGAACACGCCCAGGACCTCGGCGTCCGCCCGGTCAGCGATGTCGAGCAACAGCGCCTGGGTCTCCCCGGACCTGATCAGGTCGTCGACGACCAGGACCGACTCGCCGGGGTCGATGGCCGACGCCGGGAGGTAGTAGGTTATCTCGATGCCGGACTGGAGGCGCTCGCGGGACTCGATGAACTCGTCGATGGCCGTCTCCTTGCTCTTCTTGGCGTAGGCCGACCGGGCGTCGAAGGCGCTGGCGAACGCCGCCGCCAGCGTGATGCCGTCGGTCGCGGCGGTCAACACCACGTCCGGCGGGTCGATACCGAGTTCCTCGACCGCCACGGCGGCGACCAAATCGAGGAAGGGCTGGTCGTAGACCGCGGCGGAGACGTCGACGTACCCCTCGTCGTCGGTCCGGACCCGCCGGCGGAGTTCCTCTGCGAGTTCCCCCCGGCCGACCTCGCCCACTACCTCCCGTGCGCGGTCGATACCGGGGAGGACGTGGCCGTTCACGTACCGGTTGCAGTCGTTCGCGGGGAATCCCGTCAGGTCCGAGAGTTCGTCGTAGGTGCGAGACCGCTTGAGGGTCCGCAGCACCGCGACCGCGTGCAACTGGAGGCGGGCCTTCTCCGCCCTCGTCAGGTCCCGCCCCTCGGAAGTCTCGCTCATGCCACCCCTCCCGAACCCCAAAAATATGAATATTTCGGTGGGAGAATATCGATATTTTATCCAAATACGTGAATTGGATCCGGGCCCGGGACCGGCCAGGTCCTCAGTCCAGGAAGTCCGGTTCCAGGCGCTTCTCGTCGCGCTCCGCGACCAGGTGTTCGACGAACACGTCGGGGTCGACGTCGCGGGCCTCCCGTTCCTCGCGGTCCCGGACCGAGAGGGTGCCGGCCTCCATCTCGTCCTCGCCGACGATGAGCATGTAGGGGACGCGGTCGTCGTGACCGGCCCGGATCTTCCGCCCGACGGTGCGGTCGCCCGTGTCGACCGAGACACGGAAGCCCTCTGCCTCCAGGCGGGCGGCTATCTCGTCGGCGTAGTCGTAGCTGTGCTCGGCGACCGGCAGCAGACGGACCTGCTCCGGGGCCAGCCACAGCGGGAAGTTCCCCTCGAAGTGCTCGATGAGAACGCCCACGAACCGCTCGAACGACCCCAGCAGGGCCCTGTGGATGGTGACCGGGCGGTGCTCCTCGTTGTCCTCGCCGACGTAGACCAGTTCGAGGCGCTCAGGGATGTTGAAGTCGACCTGGACGGTCCCGATTGTCCACTCCCGCCCCAGGGCGTCCCGGGCGTCGAGGCCGATCTTCGGGCCGTAGAAGGCGGCCTCGCCCTCCTCTATCTCGTAGTCGAGCCCCTCGGCCTCGAGGGCGTTCTTCAGCGCCTGGGTGGCGTTCTCCCACTTGTCCTCGCCACCGATCGCGTTGTCGCCCTTCGTTTCGAGTTTGTACAGGACCTCCAGCCCGAAGGTCTCGTAGATGTCCTGGATCACCTTCAGGGTCTGGAGTATTTCGTCCTCTAGCTGGTCCGGGCGGACGAACGCGTGACCGTCGTCCTGGGTGAGGCCGCGCACGCGGAGCATCCCCGAGAGTTCGCCGGACTGCTCGTTGCGGTAGACGGTGCCGAACTCGGAGTACCGGAGGGGAAGCTCCCGGTAGGAATGGCGCTCGTCGCCGTAGATGTGGGCGTGGTTCGCGCAGTTCATCGGCTTGAGGCCGTACTCCTCGTCGTTCTGCTCCCAGGCGAACATCTCGCCCTCCTCCTTGAAGGCGTCGTAGTGGCCCGTGGGCTTCCAGAGTTCGGCCTTGTTCAGTTCCGGCGTCCAGACCTCGTCGTAGCCCAGTTCCTCGTTCTTCCCGCGGATGTACTCCTCCAGTTCGCGCCGGATCACCATGCCGTTCGGATGGTAGTGGACACAGCCAGGGGAGTGGTCGGGCACCGAGAAGAGGTCCATCTCCCGGCCGATCTTCCGGTGGTCGCGCTTCTCGGCCTCTCGGCGGCGTTCCAGGTACTCCTCCAGGTCGTCCTCCGAGCGGAAGGCGGTGCCGTAGACCCGGGTCAGCGACTCGTTGTCCTCCTCGCCCCGCCAGTACGCCGAGGAGATGTTCAGGAGTTTGGCGGCGCCGACGTCCCCGGTCGAGGCGACGTGGGGACCCTGGCAGAGGTCCTGCCAACCGTCCTGGACGTAGAACGACACCGTCTCCTCGCCGGCGGCCTCCTCGTCGAGGATCTCCCGCTTGAACCGGTTGTCCTCGTAGATCTCGAAGGCCTCCTCGCGGGTCCGCTCGACCCGTTCGAGGTCGTGGTCGGCCTCGATGACGTCCGCCATCTCGGCCTCGATCGCTTCGAGGTCCTCCTCGTCGATGTCGACGCCCGTCACGTCGTAGTAGAAGCCCTCGTCGGTCGGGGGGCCGATGGCCAGTCTCGCCTCCGGATACAGGCGCTGGAGCGCCTGTGCGAACACGTGGGCCGCCGTGTGGCGCAATACCTGCAGGTACTCGTCCGACTGGTCGGTGACGATCTCCAGTTCCACGTCCTCCAGCAGTTCGTGCTCGGGGGCGACGAGGTCCCAGTCGCCGTCGTCGGGCGGCCGGACCCGCCCGGCGACCGTGTCGTCGCCCAGCCCCGGACCGATCTCGTAGGCGACGTCGCCCACGGTCGATCCCCGGGGGACGTTCATCTCGGATCCGTCCGGCAGTCGTACCGTTATCTCCGCTGACTCTTGCTCTGATCGTGACATGGTCTCACCTCGTGGGTCGGTCGGTTCTCCCCCGCCTCCGCGGGACTCGTGGCTCCCCGGCGGTTCGAACGGGCGAGGAGAACGGCGACAGGTGGGGTAGTGGATTTGATGGGCTCACGCCCGTGCTGTAAAGCGGCCACCTGCCATCGTGGTCACCTCTTGCCGGTGTCCCTATAAAAGCGGTTCGGATCCTCGTCCCCGCACCGCCGACTCGACCGGATCCCCGCTCGGTCCGGTGGTGGTCCAGGACTACGGTTCCCGGTCCGCGACGGCGAGGAGGTCCCCGGCCGTCAGCAGCACTTCCAGTTCGCAGTCGATCCCCGCCAGTTTCTCGCTCGCGCCCTCCTCGCGGTCAACGACGACGAGGACCCGGTCGACGACCGCGCCGGCGGCCCGGAGCGCCTCCACGGCCTCGGCGGCCGAGGTTCCCGTCGTCGCCACGTCCTCCAGGACGACGGCTCGCTCGCCGTGGGCGAGTTCGCCCTCGACCCGGTTCGCGGTGCCGTACTCCTTCGCGGCCTTGCGGACGATGACGTACGGCCGGTCGGCCGCCAGTGCCGTCGCCGTCACCAGCGGAACCGCACCGAGCGCCACCCCTGCCGGCGTCGCCTCGCCAAGCCGGTCGGCGAACGCCTCCGCCAGGAGGTCCAGACAGCGGGGATCGGTCTCGAAGCGGTACTTGTCGACGTAGTACTCCGACGTCCCACCGTGGGAGAGTTCGAACTCGCCGAAGCGGACGGCGTCGGCCGCGAGGAGGGCGTCGACCAGGTCGTCCCGTCGGCGCTCCTCCAGGCGGTCCCCCGCGGTCTCGCCCGGGTCGGGATCCTCGCTCATACCCGGACCCGGGCGGGCGCGGGACATAAGCGACCCGGAAGTCCGATGCGGGGTGACAGGCGTCTCACCCGTCGTCCCGACGGTCGAACTCCTCCCACCACCGCTCTGCGGGCTCGTAGTCGTCCCACCACTCCCGTCCGCGATACTGGCTCCAGTACCCCAGGTCCTCCGGTGGGTCGGCGAACCACGCCGCCCCGCGGAGTTCCCCCGGCTGGATCGCCAGGCTCCCCCCGGCGTAAGTCGCGTCGAAGGACACCCAGAGTCCGTGCAGGACGGCGTCGACAGCGTCGTCCGCCGACCGGAAGATCCCACGGTGGGCGGCGAACGGCGCACCCAGGTCGACCTCGATACCGGTTTCCTCTCGTACCTCGCGGACGGTCGCGGCCTCGTAGGTCTCGTCGCCCTCGCGACCGCCACCGACGACCGACCACGCCCGGTCGTCGCCCCGGTGGAGGATCAGGAGCACCTGCGGTCGCTCGGTCGTGTTGGAGTCAGGCATCGACTCGGCGACCGGCGGCGCGTCCGCGGGCTCCCGGACGACCCAGGCGTAGCCCGCCCCGGAGTGGCCGTCCTCGAACTCCGCGCGGACCGTCTCAAACCGGTCCGGTTCGAGCATCTCTACCTCCTCGAACACCGGGAACTCCCCGTACTCCCCGCGCAATCGCTCGAGTCGGCACTCGACGGTCTCCCGGTGGTAGTGGTCCTCGGGCATGGACGCCAGGGGAACCACCGTCGAGTCAAATATCCGGCGGATCCCCTCCCGCCACGACCGATCGCTTCACTCCCCGACGGTCGCCGCGACGTCCTCGTAGTCGGTCGTGCAGGGCGGGCCGTCGGCGTACTCGTAGCGCACCCCGCCGTCCCCGAAGGTCAGCACCGACGACGAGCGGGTCCCGAACCCGCGCTCCTCGTGGTGGACGCAGACGCCGAACTCGTGGTCCCGGATGGCCGCCTTCGCGCGGTCGCGCCACCCGGTCGCGGTCTCGCCGGGTTCCGGCGTGAGGTGGGTCCGCAACCGGTCCGCGTTCTCGGCCTGGGCGCGGCCGGCCTCGGGCCGGGCCTCTGGGACGGCGTAGTTGCCGTCGGCCCCGACGTTGACGACGACGTGGACGCCCGGTTCCAGTATCGACGTGTGGACCCCGCCGTCGTGTTCGATAAGCATCGCCGCGACCGGGTCCTCGCGCTCCTGGGGGGTCGGGGGGTCCAGGTAGGAGCCAGGGTCGGCAACGGCGGCCATGCCGTCGGCGACGACGAGGTTGAACCCCTCGTAGACCCGCTCGTCGAGTTCCCGTTCGACCAGCCGGGTCGCCGCCTGGGCCGTCTCCTGGCCGAGCACGTCGCGCATCAACAGGCCCCGCGATCGCTCGCCCTCGCGGTCGTCGGCGGTCCAGCGGTTGGTTATCCCGGCGAACAGGCCGGCGTCGTTGTACCCGATCCACGTCCCGCCGGCCTGCTCGTCCACGGGGGCGACGATGGCCCGTCCGTCGTGGATCCGCTCCGGCGGCCGGGACTCCCGGTCGAGCAGTTCGTCGCGGTTGGCCGCCACCACCAGCGGTGCCTCACCGAAGACGTGCCAGGCGAACGTGAGCGTGCACACGCCCGCGGGTACGGCCCGCCGGAGTAAAAGCAGGGGGGTGGCGCTGGTTAGACCGTTACCCTGGGGTTGCGGTGAGGCACCCTCCCGTGACCGGCGGCGGGTCCGCGTCAGAGGCCTTCGTCGGCGAACGTCCCGCTCTGCTCGTAGATGGTTACCAGTTCCTCGATCAGTTCGGGGAGCGTCTGGTCCTCTTCGAGGTGGCCCTCCAGTCGCTCGGCCAGTTCGTCGTCGAGTTCGATGGTCCGGGGCATCGGGGGAACTACGTGGCGCGTGAATAAACGGTTTGGCCGCCACCGGGTCGAGCGGTCCGGAACCGGATCGCCGAACCGTTCCGGTAGGCACAAGAACGCCCCGGCCGAAGCCGCCAGTATGGACGATACCGCCGACGACGAGGGCACCGAGGGGCGAGTGACCGCGCCGATGAGCGAGTACGGTCAGCGCGAGGTACTGATCGGATACGCGGTGCTCGCGGTCGGTGCAGTCGTGGCCTTCGGGGTGCCCCTGGCGGCGACTCTCTGAGTCGGGACGACCCGAGTGTAGGCCGTCGACGGCCCCGCCGCTCGGAGCATCGGCGGATCCCCACCGCTCCGACCCTCAAAGGATCCCCCGCACCGCCGGTCCGATCCTCAGAGGATCCCCAGCGTTTCCAGCCCCCGGAACTCGACCACGAAGAAGTATATCTGCCACAGACCGGCCAGCACCAGCGCCGCCCCGGCAAGCCTGGTGACCAGCTCGGTACGCCCCGAGAGGGGCCGGAGCACGGCCTGCCGGCCGACCGACGCGAGCACGGTGACCCCGAGCATCAGGAGGCTCATGCCGCCGGCGTAGGCCGCGAAGACCGCGAGTGCGGTGGCCGGATCGCTGGAGAGGGCGAACGTGGCGACGCCGATGAACACGGGAGCGGTACAGCCGGCGGCCGCCGCGGCGTACACGACCCCGAACAGGAAGTACCCGCCCACCGACCGCCGTCGCTCCGGGAGTCGAACGTGCAGCGTCGATGCCTCCAGGCGACCCGTGGCCATCCCGAGACCGAGGACCACCAGCAGGGTCCCGACGACCAGTTCGAGGGCGCTAACGTTGCGCAGGGCTCGGGTCCCGACGGCCGCCGCGGTCCCGGCGAGGAGGGCGTAGACGACGAAGAAGCCGAGGCTCGTGGCCAGGGCGACCCAGAGGCCGTAGAGGAGTCGTCGGGGAACCGGGCGGGGCTCGTCGTCCTCGCTCCCGACGAAGAAGGCGACGTAGCCCGGCAGGAGTGGGTAGGCACACGGCGCGAAGAACGTCGCCACCCCCGCGAGGAAGGCGAACCCGATCCTCGGGTCCAGTCCGGCGATTCCGGGGTCGAGCGCCTGGAGCACCGGGGATCACTCCCCGGCCGCCCGGAGTTGCTCCGCGACGTCGTCCTCGCCGGCGAGGCCGACGTGACGCCAGACCTCCTCGTCGACGGCGTCCAGCACGATCAGTGTCGGTACCTGGCTTGCGTCATACTTCGGGTTGGTCTGCAGGTCCGGGTCCATCGCCACCGGCCAGGTGCCCTCGTAGTCGCGCCAGAACTCCCGGACCGCCGCCTCGTCGTCCTCGTTCGTGATGGAGAGCATGTGGAGCTCCGGGAACCGCTCGCGGATCCCCCGGAGGTTTTCCATCTGGGGCTTGCAGGGGGCACACCACGTCGCGAAGAAGTCGAGCAGGGTCACCGTCCCCGCCGGGTTCACGACCACCTCGCCGCCGGGCGACCCGCCGACGTCGAGCGTCGGGAGCGAGAGTCGGTCGGAGTCGGCGGCGTCGCCTCCGTCGCCCCCCGCATCGCCGGGAGATCCGTCCCCACTCGCCCCGAGACAGCCGGCCAGTCCGGTGACCGTGGCGCCGGCGGCCGCGAGGAGTCGTCTGCGGGAGGCGTCCATGTCCGTTTCTGGGGGCCGACTGCGTAATTACCCTGCGGCGTTCGTGAGTCGACGCCGCACAACCAGGCCCTGCGTTCGTGAGTCAGTGTCGCACAACCCCGGTCGGTTGATACCGGGTCGGTCCTACCCCCGGACATGGACCCCGACGAGAGAGGCGAACCGAGCAGGCGCCGGTACCTCGCCGGCGCCGCGGCGGGCCTCCTGGGTGGGATCGCCGGCTGTCTCGGGCGTGGCGGCGGGAACGGCCCGGTGACCACGGCCGCTCCCGGCGACGGTGGGAACGGTGGGACCGACGCGGCGCGAACCGAGGCCGGAACGCCACCGGGGAACCGGAACGTCAACGCCATCGGCGCCGACGACGTTGACCTGCCCGTCCCGGAGGACGACCTCCACCGCGGCGCGGGGAAGAACGACATCCCGGCGATCACCAAGCCCGCCTTCGGGGAGGACTGGTCGACCGTCGACGGGGAACTGGCGCCAGAGAACGAGGTGATCGGCGTCGAACGCGGCGGCGAGGCCCGCGCCTACCCCCTCCGGATCCTGAACTGGCACGAGATAGTGAACGACGCCCTCGACGGCCCGATACTGGTGACCTACTGCCCCCTGTGCGGGAGCGGCATGACCGCGAAGCGGGTCGTCGACGGCGAGGCGACGACGTTCGGCGTCTCGGGCTTTCTCTACCGGTCCGACCTCGTGATGTACGACGAGGCGACCGACAGCCTCTGGAGCCAGATCGTCGCGACCGCGATCCGCGGGCCGAAGACGGGGACGGAACTGGAACTACTCCCCTCCTCGCTGACGACCCTTGGCGCGTGGCGCGAGGACCACCCCGACACCGCCGTCCTGTTGCCGCCGCCGGAGTCCGAGACCATCGTCCCGGCACGCCCCCGCAACTACTCGCGGGACCCCTACGCCGGCTACGAGGACAGCCAGCGGGTGGGGATCGGCCGCAACGGCGACGTCGACGGGCGCCTGCACCCCAAGACCACCGTGATCGGCGTCAGTACCGATGACGCGGCCAAAGCCTACCCCTACGAAGCGGTGACCGAGGCGGGCGTGGTCAGCGACACCGTCGGGGACCTCCCGGTCGTCGTCGCCGCCGGTCCCGAGGGGAGCCTGTTCGCATACGTCCGGGAATTCGACGGCGAGACGGTCACCTTCGAACCGGGTTCCGACGGTCGGATGGTGGGCGCCGACTCCGAGTGGACCATCACCACGGGCGAGGCGGTTTCGGGCCCCTACGAGGGGTGGCGGCTGGACCAGGCCAGCGGCGCGACGACGATGTTCTGGTTCGCCTGGGCGGACTTCAACCCCGACACCGACATCTACGAGCCGTGAACCGGCGACCAGGGGGATCGGGCGAGTACCGGAAGGGCGGGAGCACCGGGCGCAGGACCCTGCTCCGGCGGATCGCAGGGGTCGCCGG
The DNA here is from genome assembly GCA_003023195.1 of Halobacteriales archaeon QS_8_69_26. Taxonomy (GTDB): domain Archaea; phylum Halobacteriota; class Halobacteria; order Halobacteriales; family SW-7-71-33; genus PXRX01. The sequence goes on along the minus strand of PXRX01000025.1, from coordinate 18,936 downwards.
TCTCGGCGGGGTCGCCGGGTGCGTCGCCCCGACGACGAACGACCCGCCCGTCCGCGAGCGGTCCGTGGCGGAACTCGGCCTCCCGCCCGACGTCTGCGAGGAGGACGTCTCCGGGGACCCCGGCATCTACGCCGTCGTGGATCCCGCCTTCGAGGGGGACTGGTCGGGCCTGGCTATCCCGGACCGGTACGACGCCCTGACCGACGACGTCGGCGTGGTCGGACTCGAACGGGACGGCCGGGCCCGCGCCTACCCGCTCCCGGTGCTCTGGCACCACGAAATCGTCAACGACGACTTCGGTGGCCCGACGATGGTGACCTACTGTCCACTCTGCAGGAGCGGCGTGGTCGCCGACCGGCGGGTTGCTGGCCGGACACGTGACTTTCTCGTCAGCGGCCTCCTCTGGACGCCGCCGCGTCTCCAGACCCGGATCCGCGAGGACGACGGGACCGTCTTCGGCGCGGACCGGTCCGGCGAGGCCGAGGTCAGGAACCAGGGGAACCTGGTCACGTACGACCGGGACACCCGCTCGTACTGGAGCCAACTGCTCGCGGAGGCCATCTGCGGGCCCCTGCAAGGTGCCGAACTCCGGATCCGTCCCTCGACGGTCGCGACGTGGGGCGAGTGGCGGGCGGACCACCCGGACACGGAGGTGTTGCTCCCGCCACCACACTCCGGAACCGTGGCTCCCCGGTGATCCGGGACCGGATCAGGTGACGGCGGACCGGCCTCGCAAACCGCGGCCCGTGTCGACCGGTCGATCCGCGGGACTCCTCGTGGCGCGCGCGAACGAACTCCGGTGCGGATCCGGAAACCGAACAGGAAGACTAGAAGACGTACTCGTCTTCGTGGCCCATCATACCGTCGTCTTCGAGGCCGGGTTCCTGGTCGTCCTCCATCGGACCCGACGCCTTGTAGGCCTTCAGACCGGTCGAGATGAGTTCCTCTATCGCTTCCTCGCGGTTGACGAACTCCCCCTGCTCGACCATCTGTGTTATCTGCATTTCGAGGTGTTCCGGGATCGTGATCTCTACCTTGGGCATCTATCAACGGGGTTTCGGAAGGGGTTTATTTAAGTCTGGCGGGGGACCCTTGTGTCAACAGAAAGTGATCTGAGGGTAGCAAAAACCTACCTTTGGTATCGTTAGAATAATTTGTCCAAACGGACGGATCTATAACGAATGTAAAACGTCGAGGGCCGCGGTCTGCGGGCCCCGAGGGTCAGTCGGGAACCAGGGGACGTGAGCCTTTCGCCGGGAGGCGGCCCGCTCCGTGAGCGAAAACCCGGTACCGTCAGGCCTACGGTTCGCGCTCCACCACTCGAACGCATGAAGGACGTCACGGACCTGTACCGCGAGTTCGGCGACGAACGCCTCCCGCCGGGACAGCGGGAGACGTCGAAGTTCCCGGTGCTGTCCAAGAGCGGCACGCCCGACTGGGACCCGGACACCTGGGAGTTCACCGTGACGGGGGCCGTCGAGGAGGAGCACTCGTACTCCTTCGAGGAGTTCACCGACCTGCCCAGCGAGACGCAGCGCCAGGACTTCCACTGCGTGACCGGGTGGAGCAAGTTCGACGTCGAGTTCCACGGCGTCACCTTCCCGACGCTCGCCGAACGGGCGGGCGTCCGCGACGACGCCGAGCACGTCATGTTCTACGGCCTCGACGACTACACGACGGATCTACCTCTCTCGGAGTGCATGCGCGAGGAGGTGCTGTTCACCTGGGAGTACGACGGCGACACGCTCCCCCGGGAACACGGCGGCCCCCTCCGCGTCGTCACCCCCCACAAGTACGCCTACAAGGGGTCGAAGTGGGTCCACGGCGTCGAGTTCCTCACCGAACCCGAACTCGGCTACTGGGAACGACGCGGCTACTCCGACACCGCCAATCCCTGGGAGGAGGACCGGTACAGCTAGGGTACCCCGGATCCGTAACCGAACGGAGCGTCCGGTGGACGCTCTCTACAGTAAACTTACTGTAAGTCGACTGCGGTGACCGCTGGCGGAGTCGGAGTCCCGGATCAGTCGGGGAGGTCGTACCCGAGTACCCGGCCGAGCCCAGCCAGGGCCTTGAAGGCCCAGTGTGGTGGACTCACCGCGTACACGTCCTCCTCGTGTTCCGTCGTCAGCATCGCCAACAGCACGATGTCGTCGAACCCCTCCGGGGGCAACGATACCCCTCGCTCGGTGACGAGCCGATGGAACCTCCGGAAGAACTCCTCGTGCTGTAGTGCGGGCTCGTGGACGTTGACGACCTCGACGGCCGTCTCGTTTCTGAACGTGTGCGGCGTCCCTGGCGGGACGCTGTACTTCTCACCAGCCGAAACGGTCGTCCACTCCCCGTCCACGTACACTGCCAACTCGCCGGAGAGTACCTCGTAACTCTCCGTGGCGTGTGGATGCGTGTGGACGAACGGGCCGTCGTCCGGAACGGACTCGATTTCCCATCGCATTTCCAGTAGGTCCCCGTCAGTGTCCTCCGTCGAACGGGTTATCTCCCAGCGACCGGGGAACCCTCCGAAGTCGAGTACGCGATCCTGTTTGGCGTGCTCTTCGGCCGTCATGGTAGCTCACCCGACCGGTACCGCTCGACGGTCTGGTTCGTGGTGTTTGCTGTGATCATTGGTGGCCTCCCGTGGCATCCGACCGGTCGTCTCGACACCGCCTCACACTTCGTCGTGGGCCGACTACCGCGCCGCCGGATCTCGTCCCGCCACTGGCAGGTAATGCTACGGGCGGAGAGGAGTTATTTGTTGGGAGAATAATATTTCTCTAGCCTGGCCGAGTGGACTCCCGGTCGGGGAGTTCCGAACGGGTATCGTTCCCGGAACGACGAAGGCTTCGTCCGGGGATCACCCTGGGCGGGTCACGTACGCCACCACCAGAGCGTAGGCGAGCGGAACCCAGCAGACGGCGATGGCAAAGAGGCTAGGTCCGAGACCCCAGTCGGTCAGCGTCAACACCCCGACCGGCGCGGCGACGCTCCAGGCCCCGAAGACGGCGATGGCCACCTTCGGGACGGTGAGCATGTAGCCGACCGCCAGGAAGGTACAGATCCCGACGACGACGTTGACGAACATCGGGAACGAGGGGGCGACCGACGCCCACACCAGGAGCGGGTAGAGGAAGAACATCGCAACGGCGACGATCATCAGTTCCTGGGTGAACTCCAGGGTCACCGTGTTCGGGGCGGCCGTCTCCTCGTCCCAGTCGTGGACCGAGAAGGAGGACTCGCCGACGTCGCCGGTCCCCCCTGCGGCGTAGGCGTCCGCCGACCAGCGGTCCGACCCGCCCGACCCCGTTGCGTTCGCCCCGGACTGGCGGTTGGCGGCGGCACCGAAGCCGGCGCTCGCGCTGGCGGTCCCGAACCCCTCGGCCTCGGCCTCGCCGCCCGGCGTGTAGTCGCCCTCCCTGTCCGTCCAGGCGTCCTCGTCCGGGGACGGGTCCCGGTTCCGGTCCCGCCGGTCCCCAGTGGTCCAGGGCGAGTGCTCGGCTCCGGCGGCGTTCTCCCCCTCAACCCGCCGCATGTAGGCCGCGTGGCCCATGCTGTCGTACCGCTCGCGTTCCTCCGGGTCGCCGAGCACCTCCTCCGCCCTGACGATCTTCCGGAACCGCTCGCCGGCGTCCTCGGCCTCGGAGACGTCCGGGTGGTGTTCCTTCACCATCTCCCGGTAGGCCTCCGTGATCCGCTCCTGTGTGGCGTCCTCGTCGACGGCGAGCACGTCGTAGAACGTCTCGGGCATTGTGTCGTCGGCCGGTCGGGCGTACCTCCGGATCCGTGCTACGTTGGCAAAAATCTTCCCGCGGGGAGCGGCCGTCCGGCGTCACTGTCCCCGGCCGCCGCCGGGCCGGCACCGTCGTGGCCTCCGGCGGGGGTGGGCGCCCCGCAGAGTCCGGGCGCTAGCTCCCGAACTCGGGGTGATCGGGACCGATGATCGTCCACTCGCGTTCGATGGAGTCGAACTCCACGTCGCCGACCGACGAGGGCAGGGACACCCCCGCGACCGGCACCTCGAACTCCGAGGCGTCCATGCTCACGTCGACGGTCGCCTCGACCTCGAACTCGCGGTAGGTGCCGTCCGGGGGCATCTGCACCTCGAAGGTCGGGTTGAACCAGTGCGGCTCCTCCGTGGAGACGGGCAACTCCATGAACGAGTACTCCCGCTTGGACCCCATCCGGATCTCCCGGTAGCCGTCCTCGACGTCGTTGCGGTGGTGGTCCTCGAAGGACAACCGGACCATCGAGTCGGCGGTCACGTCCAGGGCCACGTCGGCGGCCCGGTGGTCGTACCCGTCGACGTTGACCGAGAAGGTGAACGTCCGGATCATCCCGCCGCCGTCGGCCGCCGTCACCCTGTTGTCGAACCGGTGGTAGTCTATCTCGAAGTCGTCGTCGTACGTCGGTTCGAACCCGCTCTCCGTGATGTGGAACTGCTTCTCCGTCTCGGGACCGGCGTCCTGGAGCGTTACCTCGACCTTCGGGTCGTAGGCGTGGTAGATCGCCTTCCGCAACAGGGCGTCGTAGTTGACCGCGACCGCCACGCCGGCCACGAACAGTGCCCCCGCCGCCGTCAGTACCGCGAAGAGTGAGAGTGCAACTTCGAGTAGCCCCATTGTAATCGATTAACGCGAACCCCCTAATTGTAATTAACGCTTGCTCGGCCGGCAAGGATCGCGGGCGAAACCCCTCGCCAGGAGTCTCTGGATGTCGGACGCCTTTTGGTGGCCGACGACCAACCACCTCCCGACGTGACTCTCACCAAGCGGATCATCCCCTGCATCGACGTGGACATCGACGAGGACGGGACCCCCGCGGTCTACACGGGCGTCCACTTCGAGGACCTGCAGCACACGGGTGACCCCGTGGAGATGGCCCGCCGGTACAACGAGGCCGGTGCCGACGAGTTCGTCTTCCTGGACATCACGGCATCGGCGGAGGGACGGGAGACCATGCTGTCGGTCGTCGAGGGCGTCGCCGACGAGGTGTTCATTCCTCTCACTGTGGGCGGCGGGATCCGGACCCGCGAGGACGTCAAGGAGACCCTCCGGGCCGGTGCCGACAAGGTGTCGATCAACACCGGTGCGCTCGAACGGCCCGACCTGATCGGGAAAGGCGCGGCCGCGTTCGGGAGCCAGTGCATCGTGATCAGCGTCGACGCCAAGCGCCGGTTCGACGAACGGGGCGAACACTACGAGCAGGTGGACGGCGAGTCGTGCTGGTTCGAGGCGACGATCAAGGGCGGCCGGGAGGGGACCGGCCGGGACGTCGTGGAGTGGGCCCGGGAGGCCGAACGCCGCGGGGCGGGGGAACTGTTCGTCAACTCCATCGACGCCGACGGCACGAAGGACGGCTACGACGTCCCCCTCGTGCGGGCGGTCTGTGACGCCGTCTCGACGCCCGTCATCGCCTCCTCGGGGTGTGGCGGCCCCGAGGACTGCTTCGAGGCCTTCGAGGCCGGCGCCGACGCGGCGCTCGCGGCCTCGATCTTCCACTACGGCGAGTACTCCATCGCCGAGGTCAAGGAGTACCTCGACGACCGTGGCGTTCCCGTCCGGTTGTAGCCAGTGGGACCTCGGTGGCCCCACGCGGAAACGCCGGGGGAGTCGCTCCTACAAGTGGTGGCAGTCCCGATTAGCCGCCGAGTCGCTCCTTGTCCCGTTCATGTGCCTCCTGTGCCTTTTTTCGCCGTTCTTCGGCCGCATCGTCGGAGATGGTCTGCTCGTACTCGACCTCGATCGTCGTGTAGCAGGTATCATCGGTGTCTTCGACCCGTCCGGCAAGCGATCCGGGTGTAGTTGCACGCGGCCGAGGGGAGTTCCGTCCTCCGGGTCGGATAGTTTGAAGCCCGGGCGCTCGTCGTGGAAGTAGTCGACCTCGGCCAGGAACTCGTGGCGGGATACCTCCGGGTCGACATCGGAGGACAGGTTCCGGGAAGTCTCAGTTATCCTGATCGAAACGTGGAAGAATGCTTCCGAATAGCGACCCTTCGTGGGAACAAGCGGCCACGAGGGGAAGAGATCCTCCAGTTGGTATTCCTCTTCCACCCCATAGATCTCCAGTTGGATGACGTGCTCGCCAATATCCATGCTCCGCTTCTCCTTGTACCAGGCCCTGAAGGCGAACTCGCTGGTCATGGCACAACCTGTGGAGTGTGAGACGACCTTCGAGAAGTTGGACGAGAGACGTTCGATCGAGGGGACTGTGCGACGGTACCGGTCCGCGGGGACTCCATCGGAAGGCGGTCGTTGTGCGACGAGTTGCAGCGAAGTCGGATCAGGCGGCCGCCTCGAACGCCTCGCGGAAGGCCGCGGTCTTGTCGGTGACCCGGCCGGCCGCCGCCTCCAGGGCGTCGAGGGGGTCCGTTCCCGACTCGGTCTTGATCGTCAGCACCGGGTCGGTCTGACCCCCGGACTGTTCGGGGTTCATGTCGTAGGTCGCCGCCGCGACGCCGTCCGTCTCCAGCAGCGACCCCTTCAGGACGTTCATGAACGTGTGGTCCTCGTCGGCGATCTCGATGGAGATCTCCTGGTCCTCGCTCTCGATGACCCGCAGTTCCATACGCGTTCTTGTCGCTCGCGAGTTTCAGGGTTTCGGTCCCCGCGCGGCCGCTCAGCCACCGTGCGAACGGGATCGTCCGGATGCCGCGGCGAGGACGGCGGCAACCGGGAAAAATACAAACCCCCTGCCCCCTACGGGTTCCGCATGGTTCAGCCGTCGACCGCGTTTTCCGCCGCGATGCTCGTGGCGCTTCTGGCGTCGTCGGTGGTGATCTACCGGCTCGACCGACCCGGTGGCCGGTGGGGTCAGCGCCTCCGCGAGCGGTTCGTCATGGGCGTCCCCTGGGGAACGCTCGTGACCACGCTGTTCGTGCTCGGGTCCTACCTCTTCGTCCAGGGTGGATACTGGCACTGGTACGACCCGGTCACCGTCGCCTTCCGCGCCTGGTCGTTCTCCTACCCGCTCGGGATGGTGACCGCACCGTTCACCCACCAGGGTCCGGACCACCTGATCGGCAACCTCGTCGGGACGGTCACGCTGGCGACGGTGGCCGAGTACGCCTGGGGCCACTACCCGACCGAGCGTGGAACCACCTCGTTCTCCTCGCCCCTGACGAACCCCTGGGCTCGGGCGCTGCTGGTCTTCCCTGGGGCCGTGGTCGTCGCCGGCTTCCTCGGGAGCGTACTCACGATCGGTCCCGTCATCGGGTTCTCACTGGTGGTCTTCGCGTTCGCGGGGTTCGCGCTGGCCCGGTACCCGCTGGGAACCGTGGTCGCCGTCGTCGCCGCGGGCGCGGTCCGGACGGTCTACTTCTCGCTGCTGGAGCCGGTGCGGACGGTCCAGCCCAGTCCCAGTCCTCCCTCGCCGCCCTGGTGGGCGGAAATCGCCATCCAGGGCCACGCAATCGGGCTCTTCCTGGGCGTGATCCTCGGGGCGGTCCTGTTCTCGCGGCGCGACGAGGCGCCGCCGGCCCTCCACGTCTGGACCGGCGTCGGCTTGTTCGCGATGACCCGCGCCATGTGGGCAGTCTACTGGTTCCGGGGGTCGAACACCTACGTCCTCTACCGGGGCTTGGGCGTCGTATTGGTGGCCACCCTGGCGTTGCTGGTCGCCGCGGGACTGACTGCCAGCGACCGACCGGTCCTGCACTCCCTTCGAGGACTGGTCCCCACCAGGGGCGAACGACGCGTCGAGGCCGACGGGGGGCGCGCGCCCGACGACTCGGATCCCCCCACGCCCGCGGACGACGGCACGGTCGACGCCCCCGACGAGGACGACGGACTGCTCGGCGGGCGAGTGTCGCTCGGTGGGGGTTCGATCCTCGGCGGGGGGTCCGGCGACCGGCGAATGCGGGACATGACCTGGCGGCACGTCTCCCTGCTGGTCCTGGTGCTCGGGTTCGCGCTCCTGGGCGGCCCGGGGGTCGGGTCGAACCTCTTCACCGCGGGCGGCGAGGCGCCTCAGGGCGAGAGCGTGGCCGTCGGGGACTATCGGGTAACCTACGCCGAGGGCGTCACCGACGAGATGGTTGCCATCGTCGACGTCGAGTTCCTCAACGAGACGACCGTCGTCGAGACCAGCGGCGTCATCGTCAGTTCGGAACGACGGGGGATCTGGTACCAGTCGGTGTCGAAGGGCGAACTCGCCTTCTCGGGCGAGCGAACCGTCCGGGTCGGCGGCGTCGGCTGGCGGCGGTCGGTGACGGCGATCCGCCGGGGCTGGTCGGCCGCCGGCGGCGGGACCGCCTACAAGGTGTGGCTCGAACCCGACGGCGGCGAACGCCGGTTCGCGTTCAACTCATCGCCCGCGACCGCGGACCCCGTCGTGGCGAACCGGAACGTCAGCGTCGTCGCCCCGCCCGAGGGAGACGGCTTCTACCTCCGGGTCACCCGGAACGACACCGCCCTCGGGTCCGCCCGGATCCCCGCGTCGGGCGAGGAGGCCGACGTCGCCGGCCTCCGGTTCGTCAACCGCGACGGAGACGTCTACGTCCACGCGAACGGGACGCGCGTGCAGGTAGCATCGAAGGAGGAGTACGAGTAGTCGCCACGGTCACGAACGCCGACTTCGTGGACCCCGATGACCTCGGGACACCCCTCGACCGTGATCCAGGCCGAACGTACCCTCCTCGCTTCTCGACCCTGATCCAGGCCGAACGTACCCTCCTCGCTTCTCGACCCTGATCCAGGCCGGAACTACCCGCTCTCGTCCCTGTCCGTCCATTCGACCCGGAAGACCTCGGCCGCTATCGTGCGCCGGTCCTCGGTGTGAAACTCGAACTGCCGGTCTATCGGCAGGTCGGCGCGGAAGGCGTGGGTGACGGTCCCGCCCTCGTCGGCGGCGAAGGCCTCGACGAACTCGCGGGACCCCTCGTTGTGGACCGAATAGGAGACGGCGGAGACGTCGGCGGCGACGGACAGGAACGCGCGGTCGGCACCCTCGTTGCCTCGCTGGGCACCGAAGGGCGGGTTGGTCACCACCGTCGAGGCCGGGGACTCCGTGCAGACGGGAGGGTCGGTCGCGTCGGCACGGATCCAGTCGACCCGGCCCGCGTCCCCGGCCGGTCCGTCGAGGCCCGCGCGGGCGGCGTTCTCGCGGGCGGTCGCCAGGGCGCCGGCGTCGAGTTCGAGCCCGACCGTGGGGGCGCCCAGGAGGGCGGCACCGATCGCGAGGATCCCGGTACCGGCGCCGAGGTCGAGGACGGGATGGTCCAGGTCGCCCTGGACGCGTGCGACCGCGAGGAGGTTGGCGGCGAGTTCCGGGGGCGTGGGGTACTGTTCGCGGTCGGGGGAAGGGTCCTCGAAACCCGAGAGGTCGGCGAGGCGGCGTGCCAGTTCGCGCCCCTTCACGACCCCCTACTCCTCCAGGTCGATGCCCTCGACTTCGAGGGTGACGCCCTCGCGGCGGGCCCGCTCCCGGCAGGCCGACAGCGCGGGGCGGACCTTCTCCTCGTCGGCCACGTCGTCGACGCGGACCCGGACGCGGCCTGCACCGAGGAACGAGGCGGCACGGACGTAGCCCCGCAGGCGGTCGACCTCGCGCTGGGTCTCCAGGGAGCAGTCCTCGGAGAAGCAGGTGGAGACGGTGAGGCCGGCGGGGGAGAGCCCCTCCTCGTGGAGGCCGCGGCGCAGGTCCCGCAGGTACTCGGGAGCCGTCGAGTCGAGTCGCTCGGCCTCGATGCTGACGGGGGTAACGTCTTCGGGCTGGCAGTGTTCGATCGTCCGCTCCACGTCAGGGGACGGCGTCGCGCTCATCTTGGACACGGATACACTATGCTCATACAAAAAACTTTGTAAATGCATGATAGTAATCTCCAGTTCCTCCGTCGGGCGAGTCCCGGGCCTGCTGGCCTTCTCGTACCCCCGGCGTCGTGGTACCCGCCGGCGTCGCTCCCGGTCGCGATCACCCCCCGCTCCCTGTCGATGCCGTTCCGGGTCCCGCACCGTTGCCGGACCGGTTGATTTACCGTTTTCGAGGCCTCGATCCCGGGAAATGCCAGTCCCGAAGGCCGAGTTCGACGAGATACTCCCCTGTGAGTTCTACGAACCGGAGGAACTCCTTGAGGCGGACCAGATGTACACGGTCTACGAGATCGCCCGCATGCTCCAGGGACTCGACCCGGACGCGTCGCTGGAGGAGGGGACCGAGGCGGTGTTGCTCGACTGGGCGATCCCGTGGGTGATCCGGAACGCCGACGACCTGGTCGTGGCCGAACCGCCCACCGAGGACGATCCCGGGTACTACGGCCTCCGGACATGAGGTTCCTGGTCGCTGGCGCGGACCGCGTCGACGCCGGCAAGACCACCTTCTCGGTCGGACTCGTCGACCGGACCGGTGCCCGGGCGTTCAAGCCCCGCGCCGGCAACGACTACTGGTTCGACCACGACGACGTCCGGTCGGCCACCGGCGAGGGCCGGATGTACGGCAAGGACGCCCGGCGACTGGCCACCGCCGCGCCCGGGTCGGTCGATCCCGAGGACATCAACCCGGTCCACCGCCTCTGGGGACCGTTCCCCGGCCCCGAGAGCGGCCTCGTCGGTCCCGCCGACCGCCGCTTCCTGCTGGACCGGGTCGACCGCTCGTTCGTCGTCAACGCAGGGGCGGACCTCCCGGCGATGGCCCGGGATCGACTCCCCGTCTCGGACGCCGTCGCCGTCTCATCGGTCGAGGAACTCAACGAGGTTTCGGCCCGGCGGCACCTCACCGCCCTGCGGGCGGTCGGACGGCGGATCGTCGACCGCGAGACGGCAGTGGTCGAGTCCTACGGCGACGTCGCCCGTCCACTCCAGGGATCGCTCCCCGAGGGCGCCGATGCGACGGACCTCTACGACGCCGTCGGCGTCGTCGAACCCGGACGGGTGCGGGTCTACGACGGCGAGCGGTTCGTCCGTGCCTGCGAGGTGGCACGGGCCAGCCCGGTCGACGGCCAGCTAGAACGCCGGGTCGAGGACGCCATCAAGCACCTCGACCCCATCGCCAGCCGGCCACTCCCGCCGCTGGGGAAGGACGAGCGGACGGATCCCGCCGCCATCGCCGACGCCTACGCCCCCGCGTACGACGACCTGATCGAGGCGGCCGAGTGACTCCCGGACGACTGTCCGCAGTCGCCGAGTCGGATCCGCGGCCTCGAACGTGGAGGGAGGATCACCGGGAGAGGGGCCGAACAGGCAACGTACGGTAAAGTTACAGTAAGCGCGCGACGGGGGGACAGAAGGTACCCCGGGCACCTACGTCTGCCGTGCCATCCTCGCGGCGAGTTCCACGTGGGAGTACGGTTCTTCGTCGACGCTCGGGCCGTGGCCGACGTGCATCTCCGCCAGGTCCTCGTCTATCACGTCCAGCAGTCTGTCGATGCTCTGTATGAGGGTGGCCCGGTCGCCCTCTTCGAGGTCCGTCCGACCGAACCCGCCGTTCTGGAACACGAGGTCGCCGGCGAACAGGACTCCCGCTTCGTCGGAGTAGAAGCAGAGGTGGTCGTCCTTGTGCCCCGGCGTGTGGACCACCTGGTAGTCGTGGTCGCCGATCCGTACCCGGTCGCCGTCCCCGATGGCGTGGTCGATGCCCCCGAACGTCGGGTCGAACCCCCAGGCGTCGACGCCGAAGGCCTCCTTGACGTCCGGGAGGTTTCCCACGTGGTCGGGGTGCGTGTGGGTCAGGACGACGGCGTCCAGGCCGTCGACGCGGTCGCGGACCCGGGAGACCACGTCGAAGTTCGCGCCGAGGTCCACGAGGACGGTTCGCCCGTCCGACACCAGGAAGACGTTGCTGGTGAACGCCCGGACGGCGGCGGCGAGGTTCGTGACCATACCGGCCATTCGTCGGGGGTCGATTTGTGCCTGCCGGTCGCGGTCACTGCGGCACGAATCCCTTCCACGACCCGCGAGGATCCACCGCCTCCAGCGAAACCCTGGAAAGCCAGGTTGTCGGATCGGTTATTATGAATCCTGTGAGAAACTTTTGCAAATATGTGGCCGACGTAGCGGGTGCGAAGTCACGATCAAGTTCTAGACATTTATATATAGTCAGTTGCGGCGGTTCCAAGACGATATACTGTAACGGCCAGGGGTGCTACACGTACTACGACGCCTCCTCGAGCGGTTCGGGGTGCCTCACCGACGGGGAGACCGACGACATCTACATCGACGAGTACCTCGACCTGTTGCAGTTCGACGTCGACAGCCAGGACGGCAGCCTGTACTACTACTGACGAGCCACCGGAGTTGGCATCTGGAACGGTTGCCGGGCGTCGCCGGGACGCGAACTGTCCCCGTTCCGGGTGACCCCTCCAACGGATCCGTGGATCCCGCCTCTGCGTTTTCCGTCGGCCGGATCCGTCGCTACCGCCGTTCGTACTCCACGAGCGCCAGGTCCCCGCGCTCCTCGCGGTCCCGTTCGACCCACTCCGTCCGGTCGTACTCCGGGAAGTAGGTGTCACCCTCGGGCGATTCCGGTATCTCCGTGATCACCATCCGGTCCGCACGGGGGAGGAACTGGCGGTAGACGCTGGCGCCACCGACGACGTAGGCCACCTCGCTTCCGGTCGCCCGGGCACGTTCCATCGCCTCCGCGACGGATCCGGCCCGGACTGCACCATCGGGGAGGTCGAGGTCCCGCGAGGTGAGCACGACGTTCGTCCGTCCGGGGAGCGGTTCCCCTATGCGGTCGACGATGGATTCGTAGGTGTTGCGACCCACGACGACGGGGTGGCCCATCGTGGTCTCCTTGAAGTGGGCGAGGTCCTCCGGGTAGTGCCAGGGGAGGTCGCCGCCCGCTCCGATCACCCCGTTCTCGGCGACCGCGGCGACGATAACGAGTTCGACCGTGTCGTTCCGGCCCCCGGGGTCGGACCCTGTCCCTGCCGGATCCCCCATCACTCGGCGACCTCGAAGTCGATCCCGGGGGCGGGATCGTAGTCCAGCAGTTCGACGTCCTCGAACGACAGGTCGTCGATGGGGACGTCGGCCACGTCGAGGGTCGGTCGTTCCCGAGGCTTGCGCGAACACTGTTCGAGCAGTCCCGGCACGTGGTCGTACCCCTCCGTCTCCCCGGCCGGCGCGTTCGCCTCGACCCACTCCCGGACGTCCAGGTACTCCTCGCGGTGGTCGACGTCCGCGACCCGTCGCTGGAGTTCGGCGAGGTTGTCGCCGTACCACTCCCCGCGTGCCTCCCGACCGCAGTAGACGTGGGCGTCGACGACGGTGTGGGAGAACTCGCCCGGGCGGAGGTCGGTCCGCCCGGCGACGACGTGGGCGAGGAGCGAGTAGGCCGCGATGTTGAACGGCACGCCGAGGGCGACGTCGCCCGACCGCTGGGTCAGGTGGACGTTCAGGCGGTCCCCCTGGACGTTGAACACGAACGTGAAGTGACACGGCGGGAGCGTGCTCACCGCCGCGTTGGCGGGGTGCCAGGCGTTGACGACGATCCGACGGGACTTGGGGTTCTCGCGCAACTGGTCGATGGCGTACCGTATCTGGTCGAAGGTCCCCTCCTCGTTGCGCCACCGGTGGTCGTCGTCCGGCCAGGCCTCGCCAGGGAGTCGGGCGTCGTCGTCGGGCACCGGGAAGCGCCGCCAGAACCGCCCGTAGGCGGTGTCGAGGCGGCCCTCCTCGTCCGCCCAGGCGTCCCAGATGGACGTCTCCTCGCGGAGGGTGCCGATGTGCTCCTCGCCCGAGAGGTACCAGAGGAACTCGTGGACCAGCGAGTTCCACCGGAACCCCCCCAGGTCCTTGGTCGTCAACAGCGGGAACCCCTCCGCCAGGTCGACGGTGTGGTGCTGGCCGAACGCGGCGACGGTGTCGACGCTCGTGCGGTTCGGCTTGTACGTTCCCTCCCGAAGGACGGTGTCGACGAGGTCGAGGTACTGCTTCATGTTGGGGTCGGTGGTGGATCGGTCCGCGGTGGCCGGCGAGTGACCGCTCCCGCGGCCGCCGGACACCGGGGCCGGTCTTGGGTCTCACATCGACCCCGCACAAGTAAAACCTCCACTTTCGGCTACCGACGGATCCCCGGACCTCGTTTCACTACGACCGTCAATCCCGTCAGCCCGGGGTCGGCCGGACTACAGCGACTCGGTGACCCGTTCGCCACTGACCACCTCCGGGATGATCACTTCGTCGGCGCCCGCCCGGCGGGCCAGGGACTCGTACATCTCGTCGCCCACCCGGACGACGACCCGGAGTTCGGGACTGATCTGGCTCGCCGCGATGGCCGTCTGGATGTTGGCGTTCGAGTCGTCGATGGCGGCGACGACCGCACGGGCCCTGTCCACCCCCGCCTCGTCCAGCACTTCCTCCCGCCGCGCGTCGCCCTGGATGGCGGGGACCGTCTCGCGGTCGATCCGTTCGAACTCCCCCTGGTCCAGTTCGATCGCCACGACGTCGACTCCCCGGTCCCGGAGCCGACTGGCGACGGTACGTCCGAAGATGCCGTAGCCACAGACGATGACGTGGTCCTCCAGGTTCTCGATGCGTCGTTTGGTTTGCACGGTTTCGAGTTCCTCCCTGATCCGACCGCCAAAGGCCGCCGCGAACAGCGTCTCGCCGATCCACAGCCCCGACACGACGAGGCCGACCCTGATCAGCACCGCGAACGCCTTGGTCGCCTTCTCCGGGCCGGCGTGGTCCTGGAAGTGGAGTTCGACGCTCGTCAGGTCCACTATCCAGAAGGTCGCCTCGACGAGGCCGACGTCGCCGAGGACGGCGAAACCGGAGACGCCGGCCACCACGACCACCAGGAAGGCCCCGACTGCCGGGGCGACGTCGCGCACGATCGGACGTTCGACGCCGCTGACGGACACGTGGACACATACCGTCCGGGCCGGTAAGGGGATTGTACCGAACTAGTGTGGTCCGGTTCGGCTCCCTGAACTGACGGGGATAATCGACGGGTCGGATCCCCGACGTGGGATCCCCTCACAGTCCGACGGCAAAGCGCAACTGTTAAGCCCGGAATGTCGCTACGTACTGGTGCCGTGGGAGCGGCCCGACGACAGGCTCTGGTGGTGTAGTCCGGCCAATCATCTTGCCCTCTCGAGGCAAGGACCGGGGTTCAAATCCCCGCCGGAGCACTACAGCGAGCGAACTTTTGTGAGCGAGCGAAGCGCGCAGAAGGGGATTTGAACGAGAGAAGACGCAACCTGCGAGCCACGCGAGCAGGTCCGTCTTCGCGTAGTTCAAATCCCCGCCGGAGCACTTCCTTCCTTTCGCCGTACCGCGGTTTTCAGCCGGTGGCAGGAGCAACTCAGAGTAATGCGAAAGGGCAATCCGACTCGCACGGCCGACCCATCCCCGAGCAGTCTTGCGATTAGAACTGTTGCCCCGGCAATGAAACTCGAACGACTACCCCCGGTGCAGTCCCTCGATCGTAATTGTAGGGGCGGCAAGTACATTCCCACGAAGAAGGGCATCGAAACTCGCACGAACACCCGCGCCCGCCGGCGATCTGACCGGGGGTGGTCGGGGTGACCGACCTCGACGGGATCAGGGTCGTCACGGAACCGAGCGAAGAGCGACTCAACGAACGGCAACTGGTGGACTACCGCGCCCAGCGCGAGGACTGTCTGGAATGGTTGCTGACCTTCGGGAAGGACCCGGAGACGGCCGATGGCTACGCCTTCCAGACCGTGAAGAGTCGGGGCTACCGAATGGACGCGTTTTACCGCTGGGTGTGGGATCAGGAGGACAGGTACACCACCGAGGTCACTCACGAGCAGGCCGACGCGTGGCTCCGTCACCTCGCTCGCGAGGACACGAGCAACGCCCACAAGTCCAACTGCCGAAAGGCGTTGTTGATGCTGTTCAAGTGGCGACAACACCGTCACGGGCTCGACGAATACGAGCCCGCCCTCTCGTTTTCGACCAACAACGGCACGACGAGCCCGAGGGACTACCTGACGCAGGAGGAACGCCGGACGGTCCGCGAGGCGGCGCTTGAGTACGGGAGCATCCCATCCTACAGCAACCTCTCGCCGAACGAGCGAGATCGATGGCGGGCGTACCTCGCCCAGCGGTTCGAAAAGCCCAAGGAGGAGGTGGATCCCGCCGATTGGGACCGGGCGAACGGATGGAAGATCCCGAGCCTCGTCGCCACGAGTCTCGACGCCGCACTCAGACCGATCGAGGTCGAGCGGGCGGTCACGTCGTGGGTGGACACCGGGAACGGGGTGCTCCGCATCCCTAAAGATCAGAGTTCGAAGAACCGGGACAACTGGGTCGTGGGACTCCGGAAGCGGACGGTGGAGTCGCTGGGACGCTGGCTCTCCGAACGGGAGGCCTATGCCAAGTACGACGGAACGGACGCCCTGTGGCTCACTCGCGAGGGGAATCCGTACGGGAGCGCCGCCCTCCGGAGCGTCCTGCACCGCCTCTGTGATATCGCTGGCATCCCGATGGAGAGCAGACAGTTGAGTTGGTACGCGATCCGCCACTCCACGGGAACCTACATGGTCCGCGAGGAGGACTTGGCGACGGCACAGACACAGCTCCGGCACAAGAGCCCGAAGACGACGATGAAGTACGACCAGACCCCTGTAGAGGACCGGAAGGATGCTTTGGACAGAATGGGATAACCGCACTAACTGAGAGCGGCCTCCATCTTATCCTGCCGCATACAGTCGGTCGCACTACAATTGAATCTCCTAATCACCTGTATTATTTTATAATATGTGTGCTGCACGGGGCCCCATCCAAGTGAAGTGTGACTACGTATAGCTCACCGTCGTTCCTCTCAAGATTCGATAACGAAGCGGAGTCGCTACCGGTCATATGACAGAATCAATTTGATTATAGACGATACTGAGATTTCTTCTAATAGTCTCAAGACGAGATGAACAGAGTCTGACAGCGCTGCCGCTCCGGCAGGGCGGCCAGTGCTGTCGCTGTCTCGTCAGCCCACGTCACGATCACGCCAGAAGAGATAGCGCTGTTTGGCGTCGGTAAACAGCGGTTCAAGCTGGTCCCGTGACAGTGACGGGAACAACTCTCGCGCCAGCGAGAGTGATCGCTCCCGCGAGATCAGTCCCTGTTTTGATGGTCCGCACGCGCATTTGCCGGGTCAGAAACGCCCGAGCGTGCTGAACTGATCGAAACCGACGCTTGATCCGCGTCGGTTTCGTGTGTCCGTAGTAGCGTTCGAGGTTGTTTGTCGTGCTCGGGACTGCTTCATGACGGAGATGCACGGCGAATCGGTCGAAGTTCTCCATGACCTGCTTGACGTAGGTCTGGAGTTCACTCGGCAGGTGCTCGATCTTGTCGAGCACCGCCTCGAACCGACGGAGGCCTGCCTCGTACGACGGTGCGGCGAAGACGCTCTTGAACTCGCTCCAGACGATCACAGCGCGGAGCTTCTCTGTGTTTGAGTACCGGACACTCTGGAAAACGCGGTTCCGAAGCTTCTTCTCGCCGTTTTTGATGAAGTGGAAGCGACAGCGGTGGTGGAACGCATCGAGATCGTCTTCGACGATCTCTGGGTAATCTGAGCGGCCGTCAGTCGTGATGACGGCTGTCGGTTTCTCCGCGAGTACGGTTGTGAGAAACGTCCGGACGGTCTCTTTGGTGCACTCGCCGACGATCGCTTCAGCAACCGGTGCACGCATCAACTCGTCGTAGACGGTGAGTCGATACGCGCGGTTGCCGTTGATGGTGAGATACTGCTCGTCGTAGGTGTAGACGCCAGAATAGACGGGGAGGTCGTTCTCGACGACCTCCGCCGTCGGTTGAGTTAGCCAGTTGTGGATCTGCTGGTCAGCAGGACGAACATCGTAGTGAACGGTGAGGATGTCCTGGAGAGCTTCCAGCGAAGCATCAGCGAAGGCATCAACGGCGTCAGCGAGTTGTGTCACCGCTCGTGGATAGCGGTGATCGTCTTCAACCGACGGGTGGCTCGGTGAGAACGAGCCACAGCGATCACAGCGATATCGCTGCACCCGCACGGACTGACTGCCGTGCGGGTGCCGCTCGTAGGTGCCATTCTTCCTCGCGTCAGCTGTGCCACACTCGGGACACTGCGGTTCATGAAGGAACAGAACCGAAAGACCATCATTGCTTGGCGCGATACATCCAGTCGGTGCGGGGTTTGTGGACACACCAAACCTACCGCACCATTCTCCCAAGAAACTGAGAGATAGTAGTGCTGCTACCCAGCACTACGACATTCCGACCAAGAATTCTCAGCTACCACTCACGAACGACTGACTCAGAATCACACTTCGCTTGGAAGTACGCCCAATTTCAAAACCTATAAGTAACGGCGACACAGGGGAGTTACAATTTCAGCAGCGTAGTCGGCCGATTGGAGACCGAGATGTCGGGTAGTAGGTAAGGCGGCGTTGACAGGTTTCGTCCCCGGATATTAAGCGAAAGGCGGCCCTTAGTCAGGCTAATGGAATATACGATTCGGCTTGGTGAATCGGTCTCGGACGAAGTCAAACGGATTGTCGAGGGCAAAATCGAGGCTGGCATCGAACACATCGATGGGGACATGGACCGCCACGAGACGGTCCACGAGGTTCGTAAACGGTGCAAGGAGGTGCGTGCTGCTGCACGGCTGGTTCGGCCAGTGTTACCGACCTACAGTGAAGTGAACGCCCATTACCGGGACGCTGCCCGGCGCATCTCAGACATTCGAGATAGACACGCTGCCATCGAAACCTTCGATGACCACGTCCGGCCAGCAGCAGAAGATGACGGGCGACTCTCCACGGACACGCTGGACGGGGTTCGGGAGACACTCATCAACCGTCGTGATGAGATGGCGACCGAACAGGATCTCGACCAGCGACTGGCAAACGTCCGCGCGGATTTGGTTGAAGGCCGTGAGCGCGTTCCGGACCTCCCTATCGCCACGGACGGTTACGATGCCGTCGCGGGCGGCCTGCGGAAGTCATACAAGCGGGCACGCAGTCGGATGCCGGAAGCGTACGAGGACCCTGAGTTCGAA
>PXRX01000027.1:34479-102397 GCA_003023195.1 Halobacteriales archaeon QS_8_69_26 | reverse complement strand
AGGCCGCCTCCGGAGGACGGGTCGGAATCCGCTCCGTTCCGACCGATTCCTACCGGCTACTACGGCGGCTTCTTACGTAAACGCTACCGTGGGAAACTCGGGACTGGCGTTTGAACGGTGGTCTGTTCCACCGAGTGACGGCGCGTATCCACGGCCTGAAGGCCGTGGTATTGCGCCTGTTCTGCATATAAACAGTTCATTCCGGCGAGCGTGGTCCGGGCAGCGTCGTCCCGACGACCGTCTCGGCTGAGATCCGGTTTACCTTCGATGTGAAATATATATGATACCGAGTACGTATCACACCAATACAGTTCCGTACCGTTTTCTTACGACCTAAACAGATTCTCACAACCCTTTTCATCATGAGGGGGCAAAGCGGGATAGATGAGCGAGCAAACAACCCCGTGGCCGGATACGGTCACTAATACCGTGCTAGAGGCACTCGCCCACCATCGTCGGAGACGAGTGCTTCGGATACTCGAGAACGAAGGCCGTACGAGTCTCGAGGATGTCGCGACCCGGTTGGTCGCTCAGGAAACGGGCACGGCATTACTGGATGTCACCCGATCCGACGTGGAGGAGGTCCTGGGCGAACTCGCGGCACTTCACCTTCCTCGGCTAACCGAGGTGGGTCTCGTGGACCGGCAGGATCGAACCGTTGCGAGTACCGAACACCCTGCACTCCAGGACCCGAAGGTCGAGTCGTTGCTCCAGCCCGACACGTCCGAGTGGGACACCGTTCTCGACTGTCTGGCCAACGAGTATCGACGCGTCACCCTGACGACACTCATCCGCAACGGAGGGATGACGAAGCGACGACAGCTTGCAGCCGAGGTGACGGCGATGGTGCATGGCGACGACGACGATGACGTCGTCGAGAGCGTTCTCCACGATCTCCACCATCGTCATCTCCCGAAGCTAGCTGAAGCGGGTCTCGTCCGGTACGATATCGACGAGGAGACGGTGGGATACGAGGGCCACCCAAACCTCGACGACGAGTGGCTCGTGGCTGCTGCCGGGGATACACCCCGCCCGATCCTCTCGATGGCCGACCAGTCGAAGGAGATGTGGACGCTCCGCGGTCGGGAGAACGTCACCGAGCGCGGGCGTGCGCTCTGTGAGCAGGCCGACGACGAGCTGTTTATGATGTTCACCCTCAGAGACACGGTCGAGACGGCCTGCGTCCGTCGGATCCGGGACGCCATCGACCGGGACGTCGACGTCTACCTCGGCACACAGAACCGGCATCTCCGCGACCTCGTCCGTGAGAACGCTCCGGAGGTGACGATCTGGGAGCCACAACTGGACTGGCTGAACCTCCCGCCCAACCACGAGAAGGTGGGTGTGGACAACCCGCTGGTAATGTTGCTGCGCGAGATGCTGGGTTCCCGCCTCGACCATCTGGACGCACAGAGCGAGGACTTCCTCGAACAGATCCCACTATAACGATGTCACAGAGCACTACTATCCGCATGAGCGAATTCGACGTCACGGGCACCGAACCACTCAGTCGAACCGTCTACGGTGCCGTCGCGGAGGCGAAAGGAGTCGATCCGTTGGACCTGCCGCCACTGGCTCAGGTGATCGACGGCGAGTCACTGGACAAGTTCGTGGCCCAGTCTAGCGATAACCTGACGTTCTCCGTCCAGTGCGAGTATGCTGGCTGTCGCGTTACGATAACGGAGACGGAGATCAGTATTGATCCGAAGGAGGATAGCTAGTTCCTGCGACTAATCGGTGGTGACCGAGTCACTCCAGGCACAGATCCACGATACCGTGCCGACTGCCACGACGTTCCTGTCGGGGCTGGAGTGGCCGCGAAACGGGGACGGATCTGACGAGAACTTGGCTATCGGACGCCTCCTGCCCGTCGACCGTCGGCCATCCTCGTGAGTACGATCGTTCCCGACACCCACGAGGAGACGGCTATCTTTGGCGGGGGGTTCCGGAACGACCTCATCGTGCCAACGCCTATATGACCCGGGATACTATTTTCCGAACGCTCCGGGCTTTCCCGGGTTGCGAGTTGGGACACATGAGCACAGATGATACGTTAGACGAAGCGGTCACGGTACTCCAGGAACTCGGCCTGAAGGAGTACGAGGCACAGTGTTTCGTCGGACTGTCGCGCCTCTCGTCGGGGACGGCCAAACAGCTCAGCGAGATCACTGACGTGCCCCGCACTCGCGTCTACGACGCGATCCGGCTGCTGGAAGCACAGGGACTGGTCGAGATTCACCATTCGAGTCCACAGCGGTTTCGGGCCGTGCCGCTCGAAGAGGCCACGGAGACGCTTCGCGACCAGTACGAGGACCGCGTCGACCGCCTCGTGAACGCCCTCGACGACGCCGACCCGGTCGACCCGATGGACGAAGACCCGGTCCAGGAGGTCTGGTCGATGACCGGGCAGGACGCGATTGCGAACCGGGCGATCCAGCTCATCGAGGACGCAACCGAGGAAGTCGTGTTGGTTCTCGGCGACGACTCGCTGTTGACGACCGAGGTGATCGACACGCTGAACGCACTCCCGTCCGGGGTCGACCTGCTAATCGGTGCGGTGACCGAGTCACTCGAAGCACGGATCCAGGATGCCGTGCCGACTGCCACGACGTTCCTGTCGGGACTGGAGTGGCTGCGAAACGGGGGCGACCCCGACGAGAACCTGGTTATGGGACGCCTCCTGCTCGTCGACCGGTCGGCCATC
Source organism: Halobacteriales archaeon QS_8_69_26 (assembly GCA_003023195.1). GTDB lineage: Archaea > Halobacteriota > Halobacteria > Halobacteriales > SW-7-71-33 > PXRX01. Next base: position 99,693 of record PXRX01000027.1, on the reverse strand, counting down.
CTCGTCAGTACGATCGTTCCCGACACCCACAAAGAGAAGGCTATCTTCGGCGGGGGGTTCCGGAACGGCCTCATCGTGATGGCGCGTCGGCTGCTGGCACAGGGGTTGATCCCGAAACGCGATCCCCACGCAGAATAGCCCACGACTACCGGTGGTGAGAATGGGACAGACGGCACAGTTGCACGCGCACCCCATATCGCGGCTCAGTATTCCTCGACGTCGACGACCTTCTTCGTCTCCTCGTGCGTGAGGTCGCCGTCGTCGGAGACCACCGGTGTGTCCAGTTCCCGGCCGACGGCGGCGATGAGACCGTTCGTCCCGGCCAGGAACGGCCCCTGTGGGCCGATCTCGTCCGCAATCTCCCCGGCGAGCGATGCCGTGTCTTCCCCGGTCTCGTAGACCGCTCCCCACGAGAGTTCGGCTTTCGCCTCGGCAACGTCGCCGTTCGGGTCGTTCCCCTCTCCAACGAGGGCTTCAGCGTAGGCCGGTGCCGGGAGGATGAACCGCTCGTCCTCGTGGGCGAGCAGGTACTCGGCGGTGGCGTCAACACCGTCTAAGTAGTCGACGAGAAACGTCGCGTCGAGTACCTTCATTCGTTGTCCGCCAGCCGGTGCATCCGCTCTTTCGACTTCTGCTTGGACTTCTCGCGGGCCTCTCGGACCCGGTCGGCGTGTTCATCCGACCACCGGCCGAACCCGGCGAGGAGGTCACGGTCGTCCTCAAGTATCCGCTGGAGAACGTCGTTGTAGCTCTCACCCTCTCTGCGTCGGCGGTCGAGTTCTCGTTTCACCGTGTCGCTGACTCGAATTTGTTCATCGGCGGTGACCATCGTTACGTTGACATCGGTGTTGACGCTTCTTAGTCGTTGGGTTCAGCGAGTTTCGAGGCGGAGCCCCCGGCCTCAAGGAGCGCCGGGCGTCCGACTGGAGTCGGACGCACAAGCGAGTAGGCCGGGGAGGCGGGCACTCCAAAACGGACTGCCCGGACGGGCCGCAGTAGACCGGCCCTCGAACCCGGGGACGGATGACACCACACCGCTCCCACCGGATGAGCCGACGCAGGGACCGTCCGAAGTGCCGCATCGTGACGGCGCGTGAACCTGGCCTCGAAAATCCCCTGCCTCTCTCTGGGGTGACGCGAGGGGAGTCCACCGGGAATTAAAGCCGGACGCGCCGGACGCCGCGCTTCTGCGGCGTCCGGCAGACTCTGCGCCACGCCCAAGCACGGGGGCGGGACGGCAACCCGCGACGCCATCGCGGGAGAAAGCCCCGCCCTCACGGACCGAGCGGCTTTGCCGCGAGGGAGTAGGGCGGGGTAGTTTACTTGCGAGGGATATCCGGACGAGCTGTCGCTTCGGCCGTTCCGCTCGTCTACACCCAGTCAGGGGGAAGCCGGTCTCGATGTGTATCGAGGTGTTCGAGGAGGGGCTCTATCTCCTCGAAACGCGGGCCCCTCGTGACGGAGTGCCCGTCCGGATCCGCGTCGACAAATCCCAGGTCTTCGAGTTTCGGGAGGTGACTGTGATGGAACGAGAGCAGTACGTCGCTCTCGGCGGCCTCGTACTCTAGCTGGTCGAGTTCGATCGGGAGGGCAGCCTCCTCCACGTTCAGGAGTGCCAGGAGCAGCCGTCGTCGGTCAACGTGCCCTAACGCATCGAGGTGCGTATCGAACGAGGTCACAGCTTCCGTGCTCATGTGGTATGCTACGGCACCGCAACCTTTGTACCCCGCACATTTTCAGCAACAATTTTTTTGATTATCTGAGTGAACTCGTCGTGATCGATTCACGAAGTGTATAGCTGTCGTCCAGTTCCCAGTACAGGAAGGGCTCCGGTAAACCGCTGGATAGCGTCGGCTTCGACCGTCAGAACTAGAGAGTTGACGCGGGAAATCGCCGATGATCCATGTCGAAAATTTCCCGCTTCACGAGCAAAGTCGTTCAGTTAGGTAAAAATGCTGTTGGTGAGCGAGGCGAAGTCGCCGTCCCCGAAGGGGGTGGCGGCTTCGCCGAGTATGCGGTGGTGTCGCTGCACTGTCTGCGTGTGTACCTGGGAAAATCCTACCGAGAAGCGTTAGATCTGCTGAGCGAGATGCCACAAATACTCGGGGAGATCGGCCTCGAAGCGGCCGATCGCCCCGATCACTCGCGCTAGTCAAGTGATTTGAACCAAACGCGCCCTGTATTTCGCACGACGCCCGAAACCCATCACCGATCGAGCGTTTCGACGGGACCGGCCCAACGGTTTAGGCGGGCGTCCCCGAACTCGACCCATGCCCGCGGACCTCCAGGAGAAGACCGACCGCTACGAGCGCCTGCTCTCGGAGGCGCTGGACGAGGCGGAGCCGGTCCCACCGCCGGACACGCCACTCGGAGAGGCCGCCGCCGAGTACCGCGAGATGGCCGCCGCCTACCTCGACGACGGCCGTCACTTCCGGGAGAACGACGACCCCGTGAACGCCCTGGCGGCCTTCTCCTACGGCCACGCGTGGCTCGACGCGGGAGCGCGGATCGGCCTGTTCGACGTGCCCGACGGGGGGGAGCTGTTCACGGTCTGACTGCCATCCGCCGCCACTCCAGGATCCAACGCGAGGGTCGGGTCAGACGTACCGGTCGACGACGTAGTCGCGGATCCGGTCGACCCGGTCCTCCGAGTGGGTCCAGAAGGCCGTCCACCGGTCGTCGCCCTCCTCGACGGCGACCAGGGCCACCTTCCGCTCCGGGTCGCGGGGTGGAGCGTAGACCACGAACCAGGACTCCCGGAGGTCGGGGACGTCGTGGCTGTGGGGGATCACGCCCATGTCCTCGGGCGGTTCCCAGTCGGGGGCGCCGAAGACGTGGACCTCGGCGTCGGTCGCGCCGAGTCGCTCGTAGGCCTCGCGGGTACCGCTCTCGTCGTCGATCCGCGAGAGAGCCTGGAACCCCGAGTAGAGTTCCCCGTCGCCGGCCCGCCAGGCCCGGGCCTCGATGTACCGCGCGATCTCTATCAGCAGGAGCTTCTGCTTGCGCGGGTCGGGGTACCCCTCGGCGAGCAAGCGCGTGTTGTCCATCTTGGTGACCACTTCCGGGGTGTCGACCTGGGGGAGCGACCGGGTCCCGGTGACGTAGATGTCCGAGTTGACCAGCAACAGCGCGTCCTCTATCTCCCCCAGGGTGGAGACCCCGATGACCCCCGTCTCGTCCTCCAGCAACACCGCGTCCTCGGGCTTGCCGCAGTCGGTCTCGACCTCCCAGATGGAGACGTTGTCCTGCCGGTCGGCGAAACCGTCGGCGAGCATCTCGTAGACCAGGTCGGGCTTGGTCCGGTTGAGGACCGTCAGCTTGCGCCTCTCGGTCTCCAGGTTCGTGACGAAGTCCGAGAAGGCCATGGCCGTTCCAAGTATTCGGGATTCAAGTGGTTTTCGGCACCGGAATCCTCCCGCTGGGATCCGGTCGGGATCCGGTGATCGGCGGACCCGGAGGTCCGGTCAGAGCCCCTCCAGGGACCGCAACCGCTGTTCGACCCGCGGGGGTGCACCGCTCGGTCCGTTCCGCACCCTGTGGTCCGGGACGATCAGCGGAACGGGATTGCCGTCGAGGGCGGTCCGGACCGTCTCCTCGTCGTCGGGGTCGACGCCGGCGGCCATCCTGGCGAGTTTCTCGACCGGGACCTCCGTGCCGTACGGAACCGTCCGGACCGCCTCCAGGACCGCCCGGTGGTCCGTCGGGACCGTCAGGCCGACCTCGACGTCCGAGAAGTCCTCCTCCTCCAGCCCCGAGAGGTACCCATCGATCCGGTCGAGGAGGGAGTTCTCGGTCGCGGCCTCCGGGTCCGGCTCCGACGGGACGGTGACGCGGATCACCTTCCCGGAGGCCATCCCGACCTGTACCGCGCACTCGAGGTACTCGGAGTCGAGGGCGTAGATGCCCGCCTCGTCCGGTCCGGAGTCGGCCGCGTCGTCCATACGGGGACGACGGGCGGGACGGACTTGAACGTTCGTCCCGGGCGAGGGGTTCGCTGGGATCCCGGCGGTGGGTCGCCCTCCGGACCTACCGGTTCCGCGAGGGGCGGACCGCTGGCCGAATTACCGGGCGATCCCGGCGCCTACCAGGTCAGTCCCTCGTAGGTGATCCCCTCGCGGCGTTCGACCACGTGGCGGCCGTCGACGACGACGGGGTCGGCCATGGCCTCGAACTCGGCGTCGAGGGCGGCGAACTCGTCCCAGTCGGTGACGACGACCGCACCGACCGCGCCCTCCAGGGCGGCCGCCGCCGAGTCGGCGTACTCCAGGTCCGGGAGGATCTCGCGCATGTCGGCACCCGCTACGGGGTCGTAGGCGACCACCTCGGCCCCGCGGGACCGGAGTCCCTCGATGACGGGGACGGCCCGGGATCCCCGGACGTCGTCGGTGCCGGGCTTGAACGCCAGGCCGAGGACGGCGACCCGTTCGCCGGTGACGTCGACGTGCCGGTCGAGCAGCGAGAGCAACCGCCCGGGCTGGCGGTCGTTGACCTCGACGGCGGCGTCGAGCATCGGCGGGTCGTAGCCGGCCTCGCGGGCGGCCGCCCGGAGGGCGTCCAGGTCCTTCGGGAAGCAACTTCCCCCCCAGCCGACCCCAGAGCGGAGGAACTTCCCCGAAATGCGGTCGTCCAGCGCCAGGGCGTCGGCCACCTCGTAGGCGTCGACGCCGTACTCCTTGCAGACGTTGCCGATGTCGTTGATCAGGCTGACCTTCGCCGCGAGGAAGGCGTTGTTGGCGTACTTGATGGTTTCCGCTTCGCGGGTCCCCGTCTCGACGACCGGCGCCTCGGGGGCGACCGAGCCGTACAGTTCCCGGAGTCGCCCGCGGGCGACCGGCGAGTCGGTGCCGATCACCACCTTCTGTGGGTCCCGGAAGTCAGAGACGGCGGTGCCCATCCGGAGGAACTCGGGGTTGGCCGCGACGTGGAAGTCCTCGCCGACCTCGGCGTCGGCGGCCTGCGCTATCAGCGGCGCGACCGTCTCGTCGGTGGTGCCGGGGACCACGGTGGACTTGACCGCGATTACCTGCCCGTCGGCCGACCCCGCCATCGCCTCGCCGACGGACTCCGCCCCGCTCTCGACGTACTCGGTGTCGATGCTCCCGTCCGCCTCGGAGGGGGTCGGGAGCGCCAGCAGTACCACGTCGGCCTCGGCGACCGACCCGTAGTCGGTCGCGGCCCGGAGTCGGTCGCCGGCGTGGTCGGCGACCGGGCCGGCAAGCCCGGGTTCGGCGACCGGCGTCTCTCCCGCTTCGAGGGCCGCGACGATCTCCTCGTCGACGTCGACCGCGGTCACGGCGTGGCCCGCGTCGGCGAGACAGGCCGCGACAGTCGTCCCGACGTAGCCGCTCCCGACGACGGTGACGTTCATCGGTGTCGACGTGGTGGCCGGGTCGCTTCAGGCTTCGGGTCCCCGGTCGATCGCCGGGGAACGCGTTTCACCCCGTTCCGGTGGCGATCACCTGGGGACAGCTTCACTCCGTTCCGGTGGCGATCACCGGGGAACCCGTTTCGCATCTTCCGGTGACGATCACCGGAGTATCTGTCCCGCTCCCGCGTCGGTGGGATCGATGTCGTGGCGAACGCCGACGGGTTCGATCGCGGTCGCCGTACTGGTCGTGCTGGTCGTGACCGCTGGGGTTGAACCCCGGAGAACGCCCTTCCAGACTAGCGATATCGGGCGAATCGGCCTATTCCGACTTCTGCACGAGTTCCACGATCTCGTCCCAGTGCTTGTCGAGGTGGCCGCCCACCTTCCCGCGGTAGACCTCACTCCCGCAGATGGGGCACTCCCTATACAGGTGGTCGGTGTCTTTGTCCTTCCAGCGACCGAAGCCCGCGGAGAAGTCCCGCTCTTCGATGTCTTCTGAGCGCTCTGCACCGGCGAGGTCGTGGGCTTCCTGACCGTCATTACCCATCGGTGCCGTCATCTCGTCACCGTCGAAGACGCCAGAGGGCTGGTGGTCGAACTCGATGCTCACCTCTCCGTCGTCTGTGAGGTACCACCGGACGAGACCGTCGTCTTCGAGGTCGAGTTCCTTGATGATCTGGCGCGGAACGTATACGTAGCCCTCCTCGATAGTACCAGTATGTAACGGTTCTCGGCTCTCCGGGCCGTTCTCAGTGTCGTCGGGTTCCGCCATGGTCAGCTAAAGGGATTGTCCGGCGTCTCCAGCCGGGTGATGCCCTTGATCGCGTCGAAGTCATCATCAAACGAATAGAGGTATTCGATCCCTTCCCGCTCCATGTATGCAGCAATGGTCGCGTCACCGAAGGACAGCCCCTCGTAAGTTCGGAAGAGCTTCACGGCGTTGGTGAAGTCCTTCTGGGCCGCGTGGAGTACCTCAAAACCAGCAGACTGATTCAGCCGCTCGTACGTCTCTACGGCCTTCTCGTGGCGCTTCCGGTTGTGTATCCAGTTGAGGGCTTCGAGGGCGATGTAGTTCGTCACCCGGGCTGTCGGAAGATCACCGTGGTCCATCCCTCGGACGATCTCCATAGCGACATCGTGGTGTTCGTCGTCAGCATCGGCCATCCCGACTAGAACGCCTGTATCGACCACTGCGACCGCCATCAGTTGTTCTCCGAGAAGACAGGGTCTTCCTCGTGACCTGCGAGGTCGTGGTTTTCAGACCCGCCGCCACCCATCGGGACTGGCTCGAAGTCGTCGAAAGCGCCGTAGCGCTGCTTGACGACCTCCACAGAGAGGTTCCCCTCTTCGTCTGTGTCCCAGCGGAGTTTGTCGCCGGCCTCGATGTCGAGACGTCGGCGGAGCGACGCCGGGATCGTGACCATTCCCCGGTCGCTGACCTTCGTTTCCTCGGGAGCTTCTTCGGTTGCCATACTCGACGGTACAGGCTCGCACGTGATACATGTTGCGCCGCATGTGGCGGTGAAAGGGGCGGTTAATCCTCGATTCCCAGTCGTTCACAGGCCTCTTCCAACGGTATCGTCTCGCCCCGCTCGATCTGCTTCCGGCTCTCTTCGAGGTCGGCGAGGGTCTCCTCGGAAAGCGTCACCGGTGGGTTCACCCAGTCGCGCAGCGCGTCGCGGATGGCCTCAGACTTGCTGGAACCCGGTTTCCAACACGCCACCCCCGGGTGTCTCGGCGGTCTGGAGGACGACCCGACGGACGGGACGACCGATCCCGGGACGACGGCCGACGGACCGGGAACGACGGCGGAGGGTGGAGAGACGACGACGAGCGACGAGGGAACGGCGGAACCGGGAACCACTTCCGACGGCGAGCCCTCCGACGCCGTCGCGCCGCCGTTCGACGCCGACGCGGTCCGTGACGCGCACCTGGCGGCCGTCCGGAACGCCGGGAGCGTCACGGTCCGAACCGAACGGACGATCGAGTCCGACAGTGCCGTCGATACGATCGAGTCCAGCCGGGTCGCCCAGATAGACCTGGACTCGGGCGCGGCGCTGGTGCGTCGCAACGGGACGGTCGGGGGGTCGGCGACGACGTACCTCGCGCCCAACGGGACCGCCTACGCGCGACAGGTCCTCTCGACCGGGAAGACCACGTACCTGGCCGGGGATCGGGCACCGGCCCCGAACGTCACGGACCTCGTCCGGCCGTCGGTGGTCGAGTTCGCGAACCTGACCGACCTCACCTACGAAGGGCGGGCGACCCGCGGGGGCGTCGAGGGGTACGTCTACGAGGCCGAGGGGGTCGAGACGGCGCGTCCGGGGCTGGTCGAGGCGCTCAACACCACCCGCGAGAACCTCCACGCCTACCGCCTGGTCGTCGTCCTCTCCGCGGAGGGTCGGGTGAAGTACGGCGAACTGTCGGTCAACTTCACCACGGACGGGCAGACCGTCGCCGTCGACCAGCGGGTCCGGTACGAGGCGGCCGGCGAGACGTCGGTCGAGGAACCGGAGTGGGTCGCCCAGGCCCGGCAGAAGGCCGCCCGGCCGGACCCGAACGACCTGGCCACCGAGCGGTTCACCGTCGAGGCACCCGACGGCCGGGTCGACCAGTACGTCACCGCGCGGCGACACAGCCTGGACGAGAGCCGGGCACTCGGCCCACAGATCAACGAGAACCCGGTCTACCGCAACGACTTCCTCAACCAGTCGCGGGTGGGCGGTCTGGTCAGGGTCTACTGGCTCGCCGCCGAGGACGTCCAGCGGGTCCGGGTCGTGTTCCACTACAGCGAGGACGAGGTCCCCGGGGGCAACGAGTCGGCGCTGACGGTCGTCTGGGACGACCGGGACCGGCCGCTCCTGAACCCGCTCGACAGCACGGTCCACCCCGAGAACGGCACCGTCGTCGTGACCATCACCGACCCCGGCCGCCTCGAACGCCTCCAGGGGGAGACGATGACGGTCCTGCAGTACGAGCACTACGTCGAGACCATAGAGGACCGGCGGATCCGCCCGGCACTCCGGGGTCCCGGGATCCGGTGACCTGCCGGGTCCAGTCGGTCGATTCCGATCAGCGACGCAAGCGCTTTGACCGCCGGGCGACCAGGGTCGGCCCGTGCAGGGCGTCGTACTCGCGGCCGGCGAGGGAACCCGGCTCCGTCCCCTGACCGCCGACCGCCCGAAGGCGCTGGTCACGGTCGACGGCCGACCGATCTGCTCGTGGTGTTTCGACCGGCTCCTCGACGCGGGCGTCGACGAACTCGTCGTCGTGGTCGGCTACCTGGGCGACCGGATACGGGAGCGCTACGGCGACGCCTACCGCGGGGTCCCGGTGCGCTACGCCACCCAGGACGAGCGCCTGGGGGTGGCCCACGCGCTGGCGTGCGCCGAGGAGTACGTCGACGGCCCCTTCCCCTACCTCCACGGCGACAACGTGTTCGACCCGGCGGCGGACCTCTCGGCGGTTCCCCGCCTGCTCCGTGACGGCGCCGACGCCGTCCTCACCGTCGAGGGGGTGTCCCGCGAGCGGGCCCGGGAGACGGGGGTCGTCGTCCCCGCCGGTGACGGTAACGTCGTCGCCGACACAGACGGCGACCGGATCGACCGCCTCGACGCCGACCGGATCGACCGCCTCGACGGCGACCGGATCGACCGCATCGTCGAGAAGCCCGACGACCCGCCGTCGACGCTGGCCATCACCGGCCTCCACGGCTTCTCGCCGTCGGTCTTCGACGCCTGCCGGGCCATCGACCCCTCCGACCGTGGCGAGTACGAACTCCCGGACGCGATAACGTGGCTGCTCCGGACCGGCCACCGGGTCCAGGCCGTCCGCTTCGAGGGGTGGCGGGTGGCCGTCGACTACCCCGAGGACCGCGACCGGGCCGAACGGCTGATCCGGGGGAGCGGTTCGGGCGGGTGACCGAGGTGGGCGGTTCGACCGCACCGGACGGGCAACCCGACCCCCGCTATCCCCCGGTCAGGGGATCGACGGCACCCCGGACCGCCGGAGCGCCCGGGATCGCTCCCCGTCGGTCAGGCGGAAGGGGTCGAGTTCCTCCTCGAGGTCACCCAGCGCCGCCCGTCGCCGCTGGTGGTCGGCCAGGAACTCGGTGATCCGGTCTATCGCCAGGCCCTTCATCTCGCCCGAGAGCAGCGACCCGTCGCGGTACTCGCGGGCGATCCGGTCGAGTTCGTCGTCGTCGGGTTCGAAGAAAAAGCGGAGGAACTGGAAGGCCACGTCGACCGTCGGGTCCCCGCCGTGTTCGCGGTGGGCCGCCAGGTCGGTCCGGCCGCCGGAGTAGGCGTGCGTTCGGACCTTCCGCTCGACCGTTTCGGGGTCGTCGGTCAGCAGGATCGACGGGGCGTCGTCGCTGGTCGACATCTTCCCGGGGCCGGACGGGCCGGGGAAGAACTTCCCGAGCAAGGCGCCGGGTTTGGAGACCGGGAGGTGTTCGGTGCCGGCGACGTCCCGGCAGACCCGGACGTGGGGGTCCTGGTCGACGGCGGTCGGAACGAGCGTCGGGTGCTCGCCGTCAACGAGTTGCGGGAGCAGGAGGTGGGTCGCCTGCACCGCCGGGTAGAAGCCCAGACCGACGTTGGGCGGGTCGCCGTAGGTGGCTTCGACGGTCGCCGGGGTGAGGTACTTCGCAACCCGGGCGGCGACGGGGTAGACGACGTCGGCGTCGGCGGTGTCGACGACGAACCGCGTTCGTTCGGGGTCGAACCCCACTGCCAGGAGGTCCCGGAGGTTCTCCCGTGCGGCCGCCCCGACGGCCTCGAACGAGAGGTCCTTCGCGAAGTACTTCTCGTCGTCCGAGAGGGGGACGTAGACGGTCGCCCCCGTCGCGTCCTGGAGGCGCTTCGCGAAGTAGAACGGCAGGACGTGCCCGAGGTGCATCGGCCCGGACGGACCCCGACCCGTGACGATCGAGTGGGGCCGACCGGCCGCGGCGGCGTCGAGGTAGCGGTCCACGTCCCGCCCGGCGTAGAATATCCGCCGGCGGACCAGGGGCGTGTCTGGGAAGCGGTCGGCCTGGTCGTCGGTCAGCGGATCCGCGCCGAACTCCGCCAGGAGTCGGTCGTAGTCGACCTCCCCCTCGACGGCGTAGGGCGTGACCATCGCCTCTCCGGTGTCCCCGGGATCGGTCGTTTCGCGGGTGTCGCCGGGATCGGTCGTTTCGCGGGTGTCGCCGGGATCGGTCGTCCCGTCGTCGTAATCACTGTCGCTGTGTTCGTCCGGATCGGTCGGGTGGTCGTTCGGATCGCTCGATTCCAGTGCGTCGTCGGTGGTGTCCGTCATCGTCGTGTCGGTGTCGGTGCCGGGTCAGAGCCCGGCGACGGGCGTGGCTGGCGGGCGGTGCCTGCCGGAGAAAGCGAAGGGAGCGTCGGCCCGCCGCCGCGCGGTTAGGCCGCGACGACCGCGGACCCGACACTGTCCGCTCCCGACGGGGGCTGCCAGCGCCACGCGGGAGCGGGTTTCATCGATCGACGGTAGGCGTCCCCGGACACAAGACGGTTTCGCCATCGATCGCTCGCCGGGAGGCCACCGTCCGCCGTCGAGACACCGGTAACACTCCCCGACCGTCGCCGAGACGCCGGTCACCACCCGCACGCCGTCTGACCGTCACTCGCCGAAGACCAGTCGTTCCTTCTCGGCGCGGCTCAGGGACTTGATCTCGTGTTCGCGGGCCATCGCGGCGGACTTCGAGTCGAACGACTCGACGTGAACGAGTTCGAGGGGTCCCCGGCCGCGGGTGTACTTGGCGCCGTCGCCGGCGCGGTGTTCCGCGAGTCGGCGGTCCACGTCGGTCGTGTAGCCGGTGTAGAGGCTGCCGTCGCCACACTCGATGACGTAGACGTAGTGGCCCACGTGGAGGGCCGTGGATCGAGCGCCACTTAAAGCGGCGGGGTTGTCGGACTGTTCGCGGGGACCGTCAGGTCGTGCGGTTGCGCTCTCGGGCCACTTCCGCGATGCCCGCGTTCGCCGAGCAGTTCGGGCACGCTTCCACCCGGCCGAACTCGTCGGCGAACACCCGGGCGAACCCCTCCGAGACGTGCGCACCGCAGTGGTCACACTCTGGCATTCCACATCGCGGCAGCCACGCTGCCGCCACCTGGATCCGGGAGGGCAACGACCATATACTCTTTCCAAAATCCTACCCAAATTCGCTATTCTAGAATCCCAGTTGGGGGAAACGTAAACTCTGGTGCCAGTGAGCGAACTCTTCTGTCCGATCCGTTCAGGCGACGGGGCCGTGGACCGGACGGTTCCCCGACGACTGTCCCGGAGATCCCGCTTCCATCCGGCGATCCTGGGCGCGGGGTTCACGGTACCGAGTGACACTTTCGATCGATCGGAACGGCCGCTCAACACCGGATACAGGGGCTGTTCCGGGTCGAGACAGGAAAAATTATAACCCGGGACACCGCACCTTCGCTCGCAATGGCAGACCTCATCGTCAAAGCCGCAGTGAAGGAAGCGCTGGACGACAAGAACGTCGCGTCGGACTTCTACGGCGCACTCGACGAGGAAGTCGCCGAGCTGCTCGAGGACGCCGCGCGTCGTGCCGAGCAGAACGACCGCAAGACCGTCCAGCCCCGCGACCTGTAAGACGGGGCCCTTCTCCTCTCGTCGCCGCCCGGTAGCGGCGGCGCCGTATCGCGTCGCGGGTCCTCCCTGCTGTCCGGACCCGTTCGCCGGATCAGAGTTCCCGCACCTCGACGCCGTCGGGCTGTCCCAGGTGGAGTTCGTCGGCCATGTCGACGAACAGCCCGTGTTCGAGGACCCCGGGCAGGGCCGAACACCACGCAGCGAGGTCGGCGGGGTCGTCGATCCGTCCGAAGTCGCAGTCGAGCACGAGGTTGCCGTTGTCGGTGACGACGGGGCCGTCCTTGCCCGCGGCCGACCGCAGGGTCGGCTCGCCCCCGCGCTCGCGGACTGCCCGGGCGACGGGGACCCGGGCGTCGGGGAGTACCTCGACCGGGACCGGTTCCGAGAGGACGTCGACCACCTTCGTCGGGTCGACGACCACGAGCAGACGGTCGGCGGCGGCGTCGACCGCCTTCTCGCGGGCGTGGGCCGCGCCGCCCCCTTTCACGAGGTCCGCGCCGGCCGCCTGGTCCGCGCCGTCGATGGCCAGGTCGACGCCCTCGGCCTCGTCCAGGCCGACCAGCTCGATTCCCGACTCGACCGCGAGTTGCCGGGACTGGAAGGAGGTCGGGACCCCCCTGACCGACAGCCCGTCCTCGACCCGGCGGCCGATCGCCCGGATCGCGTGAGCGGCCGTCGACCCCGTCCCGAGGCCGACCACCTGTCCGTCCTCGACCGCCCCGGCCGCCCGCTCGCCGGCGTGGCGTTTTGCCCGCTCGCGCTCGTCCTCGTCCATGCCGGTCGCTCTCGCCGGCGGGGGAAAAGTCTTCCACCGGGGGCGGATCGACCCGATCAATTACAGTATCGTTACTGTAACGAACCGTTCCCAAAAGGGCTTGTCCGCTCCCCACGTCCGTCGGGGTATGTCCCGAACCGCCGTCGTCGCCGGGGTCGGCCCCGGCCTCGGGGAGTCGATCGCACGCAAGTTCGCCCGCGAGGGCTGCCAGGTCGGCCTGTTCGCCCGGAGCGGGGACTACATCGAGGACCTGGCCGACGACCTCCAGGGGATCCGCGGCGCCGACGCCGTCGCGGTCCGGACCGACCTCGCCGACCCGGCCGCGATCCACGACGGGTTCGCCCGGGTCCGGAAGGCCTTCGGACCGGTCGACGTCCTCGTCAACCACGCCTCCGCGGGCGCCTGGAGCGGCCTGCTGGAGAGCAGCCTCGGGGAGTTCGAGCGCGCCTGGGCCGTCAACGGGCGGGGCGCGTTCGTCTGCTCGCAGGAGGCCGCCGGCGACATGGTCGAGAACGGCGGCGGAACCATACTGTTCACCGGCGCCACCTCCGCGGTCCGTGGCCGTGGCGGTGCCGTCGGCTTCTCGGCCGCCAAGTTCGCCGCCCGCGGAATGGCTCAGTCGATGGCGAGCGAACTCGGCCCCGAGGGCGTCCACGTCGCCCACGTCGTGATCGACGGCGGGATCCGGCCACCGGAGGGGATCCCGGCCGACGCCGACGAGGACGACTACCTCGACCCCGACGAGATCGCCGGCACCTACTGGGGCCTGGTCGACCAGTCCGGAACGGACACGATGACCCACGAGGTCCACGTGACCAACGGGACCCGGAACATCGAGTTCCTCTGAGCCGCCCCGGTCACCGACCGTCAGGGCGGCGTCGTCTCCGGGACCTTCTCCGCCAGGCGGTCGAGAAACGCGGGGTCGTACTCCTCGTCGACGTGGTCGCTGTTCCACAGTCCCGACCGGCGGATCGTGGCCACGCCGCTGTGGTTCCCGAGCCAGTGGCCGGTTCGCGGGTCGACCGGGTCCCGCCAGTAGTTGCTCGCGAGGGCGATCGCGTTGCGTTCGAGGTACGCGCGGTCACTGTCGGGTCCCGGGGGGTCGTCCACCCGGACCCAGATGAAGGGGAGGTCCCCGATGTAGTCGCTCACCCGGCGTTCGAGTCCCACCTCCTTCAGGCGGACCTCGCGGTCCGCGCTGCTCCCCTCGCCCCACTGGGGGTAGACGTCCTGGAGTCCGTCGCGGGCGATGATCGCCTCCCCGACGCGCTTTCGGAACACCGACCCGCGGTGGTTGCCCGCTCCCTCGAAGGTTCCCCTGTTGTTCCCGCGGTGGGCGCGCAGGCGGTTCCACATCGACGTGCTGCTCCCCGCCGAGACGGCGTGGGTGCCGACACGGGTCAGTCGGAGGTTGTCACCGTCTTCCCGTCGCTCGTCGGGGGCGAAGAAGAAGTACACGCCCCGCTCCGGCCAGTCCATGTGTCCGGTACAGTCCCCGAGCCTCCGCTTCCCGCCGACCCGCTCTTCGAGACGGTCCAGCAGCGCGTACAACCGGTCCAGGTCCTCGACCCGACCCATTGATGCGGGGATCGGGCGTCGGACCCTTCAAAATCCCGCTCTCTAGGCGGTCCGCGTCTCGCTCTCGAACTTCTCGCGGACCTTCTTCACCTTCGGTTCGGCGTGGAACTGGCAGTAGCGGTCGTCGGGATTCTTGTCGTAGTAGTTCTGGTGTTTCTCCTCGGCCTCGTAGAACTCCTCCAGGGGCGCTATCTCGGTGACGATCCCGTCGTCGTAGGCCCCCTCGGCTTCGAGTTCCCCGACGAACCGCTCGGCGGTCCGGTGCTGTTCCTCGTCGTGGGAGAAGATCGCCGAGCGGTACTGGGTGCCGACGTCGGGTCCCTGGCGGTTCAGTTGCGTGGGGTCGTGGATCGTGAAGAAGACTTGCAGCAGGTCCTCGTAGGCCAGTTCGTCGGGGTCGTACTCGACGAGGACGGCCTCGGCGTGGCCGGTCGACCCGGAGCAGACTTCCCGGTAGGTGGGGTCCTCGACGTTGCCGCCGGTGTAGCCGGAGGTGGTGTCCCGGACGCCGGTCAGTTCCTCGAACGCGGCCTCGATGCACCAGAAACAGCCCCCCGCGAGGGTGGCCGCTCGCGTCTCGTCTGTCATGGACCGTTCTAGGAACTCCGGGAGGTTAAGGATCCCGTCCACGGACGATCCTCGGGATTCCGTCCGACCGCCGGTTCCGGGGCGCTCCGGTCCGACCCCTCGTCGGTCGCGTTCCGGTCCTGTACGTGGGACACGTCCGGGATCAGCCAGTACCGGTACGGGCGGTCCCGGTAGGTCTCGACCGCGAACTCGACGTGGTACCGGCCGTCCTGGGGGCCCTCCACGACGTTGACGCGGATGCCGCCGGCTCCCTTGATCGACCCCACCCGCGACCCGTTACGGTACTCGGCGGACGCCTCGGTGACGACGAAGCCGTGTCCCGCGGAGAACGTCGCGGGTGCGTCGAACGGCCCGAGCGGCTCCGGTCCGTCGAGTTCGGTCAGGTCGACCGTGACAGATCCAGCATTGTAACAGCCGCGGACCGGCGGCTGGATCGGCGTGATGGTCGGCTTGTAGGGGCCGCGGTAGGTGTCGTCCCAGCAGCGGTGCCGCCGGAAGTCGGTCGCGTTGTTGACGAAGACGGCCTTGAGCGTGACCTCCAGGGATCCGATCTCCTCGGGGATCTCGCCGGCGGCGACGACGTACTCGACGGACCCGGTCGAGGTCGGCGTCCCAGTGTCGGTCGGGGTCGGCGTCCCCGGATCTGTCGAGGTGGCCGTCGTCCCTGACGGGTCGCCGGGATCCGCCGCCGGGTCGGTCGCGGTGCCCGGGGCGGTCGTCGGCCCCGGCTCCGCCTGGGGTTCGGAGGGCGAGGCAGTCGGCGATCCGGCGCACCCGGTGACCGCCAGCGAGACCGCGAGCGCGAGGACGATCCCGCGGCGCATACTCCGCGGATTCGCACACGCTGACAAGTGTTTTGTGGAGCGGGCGGTGGGAGCGAGGGACCCGGCCGCTCCCGGACCGGATCGGCCCGGAACCCCCAGGGAGGCCGTCGCGGACGGAGAAACGCATAACTGGGATCGACGGGCTACCAACTGCCGGCCATGTCCGAGGCCACGACGACCGACGACCTCGGGGACATCGTTCTCGACGTCGCCGACGAGGGGACGGTGACGGAGTCCCGGCAGGTCGAGACGCCGTCACACGACCCCGTCGGCGACTCGGAGGCATCGATCGAGGAGACGGGTTCGGAGGTCGCCCGGGACGGACTCGACGACGCCATCGACGGTGCGGAGGTCTCGGCGGAGGCCACGTAGGTCGCCCGGCCCTCCCGGCCGACCTCGTTTTCGTGCGGCAGCGTGAAGACGCTCCTCGCTCTCGCCGGTCGACACCACGTCGATCGCAACCGGTGCCGACGACCGCGACCGGCCGCCCCGGAAGCCCCCGCCCCGTTCGCGGCCGCCCCGGAAGCCCCCGCCCCGTTCGCGGCCGCCGAGCGGGATATCTCTCCCTGCGGTCGAGATACTTGCCCGCTCGGCGACTCCCCTGCGGCGCGAACGGGGCGGCCCCTTCCAGTCCCGCCCAGCGGGGACCTCGATCCTCCCCAACCGTCTGCGCGTCTCACCCCTCCCTGCGGTCGGGGTTCGATGCTCGCCCCTCCTCGCGCGAGGACGCGCCTGGCGGCGCGTCCCGCGCGCCGTGGGGACGACCACCGTCGGTAGGGGGTCGGGTTCCCCGTCACGGCCGTCACTGAGCCGGGTTCCCCCTCATCGAGAGGCCGCGATCCACCCCAGGGTTAAGGCCGCCGGGTGCGGTGTGGGGGTATGAGCGAGACGGGGTTTCTGCTCCCGGAGGACGGGCCGGAGCGGGCGGTCGAACTGGCGACCAGGGCGGAGGATCTCGGCTACGACTCGGTGTGGGTCAGCGAACTGTGGGGCGAGCACTCGTTCGTCCAGTTGACCGAACTGGCCCACGGGACCGACGAGGTGGACCTTGGCACGGCCATCGTCAACGTCTACTCGCGGACGCCGGCGGTGCTGGCGATGGCCGTCGCCTCGCTGTCCCGCGTCGCCGGCGACCGGGTCCGCCTCGGGGTGGGGACGAGCACCCCGAAGGCCGTCGAGGACCTCCACGGGATGGGCTTCGAGTCGCCGGTCCGGCGGACACACGAGGCGATCGAACTGGTCGAGGCGTACACCGCCGGCGAGGGCCGGGTCGAGTACGAGGGCGAGGTGTTCGACGTGGCGGACTTCCCGGCGCTCGACGCGGACGTGCCGGTGTACAACGCCGCCCTCGGCCCGGCCAACCGCCGGGCGACCGGGCGGGTGGCGGACGGCTGGCTCCCGCACAACGTCCCGTTCGCGGACCTGGGCGAGGCCTTCGAGACGGTGGCCGACGCGGCCCGCGAGGCCGGGCGCGATCCGGAGGAGATCCGGGTGGCGCCGTACGCCCCGGCGGCGGTCGCCGACGACGCCGAGAGTGCGCGGGCGGCGGTCCGCGGCCACCTCGCGTACTACGTCGGGAGCGCCGAGGCCTACGAGCGGGCGGCGGCCCGGCGGTTCCCCGGGGCCGCGGCCGAGGTGGCCGAGCACTGGCGGTCGGGGGACCGCGAGGCCGCCCGGGCGGCGGTCACCGACGCGATGGTCGAGGGGCTGTCGGTCGCCGGGACGCCGGCGAAGGCCCGCGACCAGCTGGCGGACCTGCTGGACACCAATCCGGTGGACGAGGCGGTTCTCGTGCCCCCGGTCGGTGCCGACGACGCCGTCCTCGACCGCACGCTGGAGGCCCTCGCCCCCTGACCGCTTCTGCCGTCGTCGGTGAGCGACGGGGACCGTCCCTCCGTCCGGGATCGGATCCCGCCGGACCGGGGGCGCCGTCCGCCCAGTGCTACCGCCCACCAAAGTGTTAAGGCTCCGAACCGACGGAGTAGGGGCAATGGCGGAACACGCACCGGGGACGATCGCGGAGGGATTCCTCGCGGCGTCGACGGAGGGTGCGGCGGTGCTGGTCCGCGAGGCGGGCGGCGACCGGTGGGTCCACGACCGGGTCAACGGCCCCTACGCGGACCTGGTCGGGGCCGACGACCCGGCGACGCTCTCGGGGGTTCCGTTGCGAAACCACGTCGACGAGGCCGACCGCGACCGGGTACGCGCGGCGTTGCAGGGGGTCGCGGAGGCGAGCCGTCCCGACCCCGGGGCGGCCGATGACGCCTGGGAGTGGGCGGTGTCGCTCCGGACTGCCGGGGGCGAACGGGTCGAGGTCACGCTGTCGGCCGCGCCGGCGGGGGACCGGGTCGTCGTGACGGTCCGGGAGGTAGGTCGGAGCGACCACGCCGTCGTGGAGGCCGCCATCGACGGCATCGACGACGTGTTCTTCGTCGTCGACGAGGACGGCGACTACGTCCGGTACAACGACGCCATCGAGCGGAGCCTGGGCTGGACCGACCGCGAGGTCGACGGGCGGGACCCGTCGTCGTTCATCGCGGGCAACCGCGATCCCGACTGCTGGGAGGACCTGGCCGACGACGAACCGGTGGTGGTCGACCTGCTGGACGTCGACGGCAACCGGGTTCCCTACGAGTACCGTGGCTGGACGGTCACCGACGAGAACGGCGACCGATACCGCGTGGGCGTCGGCCGACAGATGGCCGAGCGAGAGGAACGCGAGCGCCTCCTGGCGTCGCTCCACGAGGCGACCGACGCCATCCAGCGGGCGACGACGGACCAGGAGGTGTACCGGTGGGCGGTCGAGGCGGCTACCGAGATACTCGACTGGCCGGTCGTGGGCTGCTGGCGCCACGACCGGGCGGCGGCGGAACTCGTCCCGGTCGCGGGCCACGAGGCCACCCGGCGGCGGTTCGGCGAGGGCGACGAGGAGTGGGAAATCTTCCGGGAGGGCGACCCCGGGGTCCTCGAACTCGGCGACCGCCCGGACATCGACGAGGGGACGGTGGGCGTGCTGTTCCCCCTGGGCGATCACGGCGCCCTCGGTGCGGCGGCGCCGGAGGCGGAGGAGTACGCCGACGAGGCGTTCGACACCCTGGCGATCCTGGCGGCCCACGTGGAGACGGCCCTGGCCCGCATCGAGCGCGAACGCGAGTTCAGGCGCAGCAAGGAGCGGTACCGGACCCTGGTCGAGAACGCCCCGGTTCCGATCGTGATCCTCGACGGGGACGCGACGATCCGCTACTGCAACGCCGCCACGGCGGACTACCTCGACGCCGACAGTCCAGGGGAACTCATCGGCGAGGACGGCGGGTCGTTCGTCCACCCGGAGGACCGCGGCCCGGCCGTCGAGACGGTGCGGCGGACGGTCGAACAGGACAAGGTGGCCCCGCCCGCGGAACTCCGGTTCGGCGACGAGGGCGACCGGGTTGCGGTCGCGGCTGTCGCGCCGGTCGTCTTCGAGGGCGAACCGGCGGCCCAGGTGGTGGTCAACGACGTGACCGACCGCAAGGAGCGCGAACACCTCCTGGCGGCGCTCCACGAGACGACCGACGTCATCCAGCGGGCCAGGACGCCCCAGGAGGCCTGCCGGCGAGGGGTCGAGGCGGCCCACGAGATCCTCGGCTGGGACCACACCGCCTGCTGGCTGCACGACCCGGAACGGGGGGCACTGGTCCCGGCGACGGGGCACAATGCCGGGGACCTCGAGTTCGCCGAGGGCGACCCCGAGTGGGAGATATTCCGGGCGGGCGAACCCGACACCATCGACGTCAACGAGGCCCACCCCGACACCGAGAGCGACATCGGCCGGGCGATGATGTTCCCGCTTGGCGACCACGGCGTGATCGGTGCCGCGGACCCGGGGGCCGACGAGTACGCCGACGAGGACTTCGACACCCTGGCGATCCTGGCGGCCCACGTGGAGACGGCCCTGGACCGGATCGAACGCGAGCGGGAGGTCCGCCGGGAACGCGACCGGTTCACGACGCTGTTCGAGTCGATCCCCGAGCCGGTCGTCCACGCCGAGTTCGACGGCGACGACCCCATCGTGCGCAACGTCAACTCGGCGTTCGAGCGGACCTTCGGCCACGACGCCGAGGAGGTCGTCGGCGAGGACATCGACGAGTACGTGGTCCCCGAGGACACGGAGGCGCAGGAGGGGGCCAGGGAGATCAACCGCCTGGGCCGGAACCTGTCGGAGATCGACCGCGAGGTCAGGCGGCTGGCGGCCGACGGGGAGCGGGACTTCCTGTTCCGGAGCCTCCCGTTCGACGACGAGGCCGAGCCCGTCGAGTCCATCGGCATCTACGTCGACATCACCGAGCGCAAGGAGCGCGAGCGGGAACGCCAGCGCCAGCGCGACGAACTGGCGACGCTGAACCGGATCAACGAGCTCCTGTTGAACACCACCCGGGTGCTGTCCGACGCCCCCTCACGGTCGGACGTCGAGGAGACCGTCTGTGAACGGCTGGCGGACTCGGACTTCTACCGGTTCGCGTGGATCGGAGAGCGGGACGTCGACGGGGAACGGGTCGTTCCCCGGGCGTCGGCGGGTGAGGGCGAGGGGTTCCTCGACGACCTGGCCGACGACGGCGTCGTGCCCGGGAAGGGCCCCGGCGGGCGGGCCCTCCGGAGCGGCGAGGTGCAGGTCGTCGAGGACGTCGCCGAGGTGCCGGAGTTCGAGCCGTGGCGGTCGGCCGCAGAGGAACGGGGCTTCCGCTCGGCGGCCGCGGTTCCGCTGGTCCACGGCGACGCCGTCTACGGCCTCCTCGTCGTCTACGCCGACAGCCCGGCGGCGTTCAGCGAGCGCGAACAGGACGGGTTCCGCACCCTCGGCGAGACGGTGGGGTTCGTCCTCAACGCCATCGGGAACCGCAAGTTGCTGGTCGCGGACACCGTCACCGAACTGGAGTTCACCGTCGAGAGCCACGACGCCTTCCTCGCGAAGGCCTCCGCCGAACTCGACTGTACGGTGGCCCTGGACGGCTACACCGTCCACGAGGACGAGAACTCCCTGCTGTACGTCTCGGTCGAGGGTGCCTCGCCGGCCGCGCTGGCCGGGATGATCGACAGGTTCGAGGGCCTCGCGGACGCCCGGGTGCTCAGCGAGACGGAGAACGGGGGTCGCGTCGAGCTGGACTCGACCGGCAGGTCCTCCATCCGGACCGCCCTGGACGCCGGGGCGGCGGTGACCGAGGCGGTCGCCACCAACGGTACGACCCACCTCACCGTCGAGGTTCCCCAGTCGGTCGACGCCCGCGGGGTCGTCGACCGCATCGCGTCGCTGCTCGACCGGGCCGAACTGGTCGCCACGCGGGACCTGGACCGTCCCGTCCGCACGGCGGCGGACCTGCGCGAGAGCCTGGAGGAACGGCTCACCGAGCGACGGCTGATGGCGCTCCGGACGGCCTACCTCTCGGGGTACTTCGAGTGGCCCCGCGAGGCGACCGCCGAGGAGGTCGCGGACTCGATGGGGATCACCTCCGCGACGCTGCACAACCACCTCCGGAAGTCACAGAAGGAACTCATGTCGGTGGTGTTCGACGCCGGCCCCGTCGGGAGCGACCGGGCCTGAGCGCCGGGTCCGGTGGCCCTCCCGGGGACCGCCCGGAACTGCGAGTCCGCCCTACTCCCCGTTCCCGGGTTCGACCGCGGACCGGTCCCGCGGCCGGTCGTCGACGACGGCGCCACAGGCCGGGCACTCGGTCCTGGCCCGGTCGCCGTCGGTCCGGACGACCCACTCCTCGGGGAACGAGCCCTCGCGACCGCAGTCCGGGCAGAACAGGCGCGACTTCGACGCCGGACCCGGATCCGCCTGGGGCGGGTTCATGTGAGACGGTAGGGCCAGCACCGCGATAAGTCTTGGGAGAGAGTGTGATCTGGGGGCACACGTTGGTATCTATTGGCATCCATTGGTCCGCCGGGATCGCCGGCCGGGTGACTGCCCCGGTCGGGGGTCGCCGACGTCCGGCGCCTGGCCCGTCGCCGACGTCCGGCGCGTAGCCCCTTCCCCGAACGACGGCTTTAGGCCCGCCGCCGCCCCAGGAGTGCCCATGTTCGGGTCCTTCGAGGTGATCCCTGCGGTCGACGTGGAGGGCGGCGAGGTGGTCCAGCTGGTCGGGGGGGAGCGCGACACCGGCCGGCGCTACGGCGACCCGGTCGCGGCCGCCGAGCGGTGGGTCGAGGCCGGCGCGCGCACCCTCCACCTCGTCGACCTCGACGGGGCCTTCGAGGGCCGCCGGGCGAACGCCGACGCCATCGCCGCGGTGGTCGAGGCCGTCCCCGAGTCGGTGGACGTCCAGGTCGGCGGGGGGATCCGCACCGTCGAGGACGCCGTCTCCCTGCTCGACCGGGGGGTCGACCGGGTGATCCTCGGGACCGCGGCGGTCGAGGACCCCGAAATCGTCCGCCGGATCGACGACCGGCGGTCCGGTACCGTCGTCGTGAGCCTCGACGCGAGCGGCGGCGAGGTGGTCGTCGAGGGCTGGACCGAGGGGACGGGGATCGACCCCGCGGACGCCGCCCGGCGGTACGACGACCTCGGCGCGGCCGCCGTCCTGTTCACCGACGTCGACGTCGAGGGCCGGATGGAAGGGGTGCGGGCCGACGCCGTCCGGCGGGTCGTCGACGCCACCGACCTGCCGGTGATCGCTAGCGGCGGCGTCTCCTCCATCGAGGACGTCCGGGCCATGGTCGACGCGGGGGCGGCCGCCGTCGTCGTCGGCACCGCGCTCTACGAGGGCGCGTTCACGCTCCAGGAGGCGATGGACGCCGTCGACGGCGACTGAGGAAATAGCGTCGGGATCGGCCCGGACGGGCGACCCCAGGATCGGTCCGGACGGGCGACCCCACGATCGGTCCGGACGGGCGACCCCAGGATCGTCCCGTCGCGCGAGACCGAACCGAGAACTCCATCTAGCGGCGGAACCGACTTGAGGATCCCCGTCGAATCCTCACCCGATCAGAAGGATGAGCGAGCAACGAGCGGCGGCGGTGACCCGCGAGACGGCCGAGACGGACGTGGAGGTCACGGTCGAGGTGGACGGCGAGGGCGAGGCGACCGTCGAGACGGGCGTGGGCTTCTTCGACCACATGCTCCGGTCGTTCGCCAAGCACGGCCTGTTCGACCTCACCGTGCGCTGTGACGGCGACCTGGAGGTCGACGACCACCACACCGTCGAGGACGTGGGGATCGCCCTGGGCGAGGCGCTGGACGAGGCGCTGGGCGACCGGGCGCGGATCGTTCGCTACGCCGACCGCCGGGTGCCGCTTGACGAGGCGGTGGCCTCGGTGGTGGTGGACGTCTCGGGGCGGCCCCGCTTCTACTTCGACGGGGAGTTTTCCCAGCCCACCGTGGGCGAGTTCACCAGCGACGTGGCCCGGCACTTCTTCGAGTCGCTGGCGCTGAACGCGGGGCTGACCGTCCACGCGGGCGTGGAGGGGACCAACGCCCACCACGAGGTGGAGGCGCTGTTCAAGTGCGCCGCCCGGGCGCTGGACGACGCCACGCGGGTCGACGACCGCCGGTCCGGGACCCCGAGCACGAAGGGGGAGCTCTGAGCACCCCGCCGGATCCGGTCCGGCCCCGTGCGGTCGATCCCGTCCGGATCAGGTCACCGAGTGGACCCGCCTGCTCCCGCACTCGGGACACTCGGCGTCGTTCGGGTTGACCGCCGTGGACTCGAACCCTGTCCCGCAGTCCGAGCACGTGTAACTGTAGGTCTGCTCCTCCTCCTCGCCGCCGACCATGGACTTGAGTTTCTCGATGAGCGCCATGATCGGAGGTACGCGCCCGACCTCAACAAATATTGCCGTTTGTTACCGGGGACCAGCGATCCGAATCATAGCTGGCGGGGATCCGTACCGGTTCCGCCGGACGGGAAGCTTACAGTAAAATTACTGTAACAGCGATTCCCGGAACAGCGCCCCGGACGGACCGACCGCTCGCCGCGGTGAGCCCTTCCCGAAAGGAAAGACAGTTGCCCGCCGGTCCCCCACGGGTGTGTATGCGAATCGCGGTTCCCAACAAGGGCCGGTTGCACGACCCCGCGATGGATCTGCTCGAACGCGCGGGGTTGCACGTGGTCGACGGTGCCGACCGAAAGCTCTACGCCGACACCGTCGACCCCGACGTGACGTTGCTGTTCGCGCGGGCGTCGGACATCCCGGAGTACGTCTCCGACGGCGCCGCCGACGCCGGGATCACGGGCCTCGACCAGGTCGCCGAGGCCGCCCCCGGCAACGTCGAGGAGCTGCTGGACCTGGAGTACGGCCGGTGTCGCCTGGTGCTGGCGGCCCCCGAGGACGGCGACATCCGGGCGGTCCCGGACCTCGAGGGCCGGACCGTCGCCACGGAGTTCCCCCACATTACCCGGGGCTTCTTCGACGAGCGGGCAGTCACCCCGGAGATCGTCGAGGTGTCGGGCGCGACCGAACTCACCCCGCACGTCGGGATGGCCGACGCCATCGTCGACATCACCTCCACGGGCACCACCCTGGCGGTCAACCGCCTGGAGATCGTCGAGGAGGTACTCGCCTCCTCGGCCCGCCTGTTCGTCCGCGAGGACGTCCTCGAAGACTCGAAGGTCCGGCAGGTGACCACCGCCCTGCGGTCGGTGCTCGACGCCGAGGGCAGGCGCTACATCATGATGAACGTCCCCGAGGACCGCCTGGAGGAAGTCGAGGACGTGATCCCCGGCATGGGCGGCCCGACCGTGATGGACATCGCCGGCCGGGACGCCGTCGCCGTCCACGCCGTCGTCGACGAGGACCGGATCTTCGAGACCATCTCCGACCTGAAGGCCGAGGGCGCGAGCGACGTTCTGGTGACCGAGATCGAACGGCTCGTCGAATAATACCCGGATCGGGGAGGGAGCGGGGATCGGTTCTCCACCGTCGATCCCGGGTCGGTTTCGGGTGTTTCGTCCGCCGAGATCGCCCGGAAGCCCCCGGACCGCTCGCCCGACGAAACTGGCGGGAAGTCATTGAGCTGCTCCCCCATCGGGACCACCGGGAAGCCCCCGGACCGCTCGCCCGACGAAACTGGCGGGAAGTCATTGGACTGCTCCCCCATCGGGACCACCGGGAAGCCCCCGGACCGCTCGCGGCCGCCGAGCGGGATATCTCTCCCTGCGGTCGAGATAGTGGCCCGCTCGGCGACTCCCCGATGGCGCGAGCGGTCCGGCCCCTTCCATTCCCGCCCGGTGCCGGCCGGTGATCCGGCCACCGCGCACCCGACCCCGGCCGTCGGATCCGCACCGAACGTCGGGTCGTCGGCCACGTCCCTCCCCAGCCGACTCCCTCCCTCGGGTCCCGGTCCCTGCGGTCCCGGGACACTCGGTCGGTCGTCCCTCGCGCGTTCCTCGCGCGCCGTGGGGACGTTCGGCAGGGGGACCCGGATCCGGCGTCGATGGGGCGGATCCCGGTCCGGCTGGCTGGCGTGGGCGAACCGCGAGACGGACGGTGCGGTCACCCGGGGGCGCCCGAGGCGAGGATCAGCAGCCCCCCGATGACCGTCGAGAGGATGGTCGTGAACACGACGTGGATGAAGGTGACGTAGGCCGAGAGCCGCCAGTCCTCGTCGTAGGACCGGCGGATCGCCCCGAGGTCCGCGATGACGGCGGCGGCGAGTACGACCAGGGGGAACACCTCCAGGCCCTGGCCGACCATCGAGACGGCGGCCGGGACGGGCCCCACGAGGAGCGCGCGGTCGGCCCGGACGTCCCCGAGGACGTTGCGCGCGGCGACGTGGGCGGTCACGGCGAGGTAGCCCGCCAGGACGAGGAAGGTGCCGAGGAACGCGGCGGCGTCCACCGGGTCGACCATGCCCGCGCTTGGCGGACGCCGGCCTTGTGCGCGTCGATCCGCCGTCCCCGTTCCGGGGCGCGACGCCGACGGACCCGGGCCGGGCGCGGGTCGAGGACGCCGAATGCAGTGGGATCCGGGACCGTCGTCGGTGGGACCCGGACCGACCCCGGACGCGACACCGGGCGCTGGCGGTGCGGGCGTCGAAGCGGTCGCGGGTCGGTGGTCACCCCCGGGGTCGACCGGTACCCCCGCGTGGTGGCACCTACCCCTCCAGCAGGCCGAGTTCGTTCAGCCGGCTGACGATCTTGTCGACCGCCTGCTCGGCGTCCTCGGGCTGTTTGCCCCCGGTGATGACGAGCTTCCCGGAGCCGAACAGCAGCGCGACGACCTCGGGGTCGTCGAGCCGGTACACCAGGCCCGGGAACTGCTCGGGTTCGTACTCGATGTTCTCCAAGCCGAGACCGATCGCGATAGCGTTGAGGTTGAGGTTGCGCCCGAGGTCCGCGCTCGTGACGATGTTCTGGACGACGATTTCGGGGTTCTCGTTGACGTCGATGTTCAGTTCGCGGAGCTTGTCGAAGACGATGCGCAGACTCTCGTGGACGTCGTCGGTCGACTTCGCGCCCGTGCAGACTATCTTGCCCGACCGGAAGATCAGGGCCGCCGACTTCGGGTCCTGCGTGCGGTAGACCAGCCCCGGGAACTGCTCGGGGTCGTAGTCCGCACCCTCCAGGTCCATCGCGACGCTCTTCAGGTCGAGCTCTTGCCCGATCCCCGTAGAAGCGACTACGTTCTCGATGTTGATCGTTTCCTTCGGATCCGTCATGACTCGACTTAAAAGTCGTATTTAAGGTTTATAAAGGTTGCCGACACGGTATGACAGGTCACCGTTCGAACCCGTCCGATCCCGCCCGATCCCTGGCAGTCCACGGCCCGAAACCGGTCGAAATCCCCGGGAGGGTCCCCGAACCCCTCTTTCGAGCCGGCGAACCGCACGAACGTCCCGAACCGGTCGGCGCACGCGCCACCGACCGACGCCCTGAAGGGTCGTCCGCGCCGACCCGGGGGCGTGTACCTCCTGGAGTTCGCCGGCGAGGACGACCGGTTCGCCGCCCTGGAAGCCCGCCGGGTCGCCACCGACGTCACCCGGATCGGTCCCGGCCTCGCCACCGCGCGAGGGATCGACGGGGTGGCGCGTCTCGCGTTCACCCGCCGGGCCGCCGAACTGGTGGGCCGGACCGACGCTTCCGTGTCGAGCGCCCGCGCCCTGCTCTCGGCCGCGGCGGTCGATCGCTCCGGAACGGTCGCCGTGCGGGCCCGCGACGTGCGCGGGACGGCCGGCGTCGACACCCGGGCGGTCGAGCGAGCGCTGGGCCGGGTTCTCGTGGACCGGGGGTTCGCCGTCGACCTGGAGGCCCCCGACCACGAACTCCGCGCAGTGTTCGCCGACGACCCCGACTCCGACGGGGACGGGATTTCGGGAGGCGGGAGCGATCCCGCCGGCCCCCTCGGCGGGGACGCCGCCTTCGGGAGTTCGACGTTCGGGAGCGACGACGACACATTCCCCGATCGGACCGACGGGGTCTGTGCGCTGGGGTGGCTGGCCGTCGAGGCCCGCCGGGACTTCGCGCCCCGGCCGACCGATCGGCCGTTCTTCCAGCCCGGGAGCATGGACCCGCCGCTGGCCCGGGCGCTGGTGAACCTCGCGGGCGCGGCCCCCGGCCGCCTGGTCCTCGACCCGATGTGTGGCACCGGCGGCCTCCTCGTCGAGGCGGGCCTGGTCGGCGCGGACCTCCTCGGGACCGACGCGCAGGCCAAGATGGCCCGCGGGGCCGGCCGGAACCTGGCCCACTACCTCGGCGACCGGGGCGTCCGCCACGGCACCGCCCGGGCCGACGCCACGCGCCTGCCGGTCCCCGACGGGGCCGCAGACTGCGTCGTCTTCGACGCCCCCTACGGCCGCCAGTCGAAGATCGAGAGCCGCGACGTCGCCTCGCTGGTCGAGGGGGCGCTCCGGGAGTCCCGGCGGGCGACCGGCGAGGGGGGCCGGGCCGTCCTCGTCGGCGACCGCCCCTGGAGCGACGCCGCCCGCGACGCCGACTGGACCGTCGAGGCCACCCACGGCCGCCGGATCCACCGGTCGCTGGTCCGGCACGTCCACCTCCTGCGGTGAGGTCGCCAGGCTCCACGGATCCGGACTTGTCGGATCCTCGCCCTCACTTCTCCACGTCGAGCAGGGCCACCCGTTCGAGCACCACCTCGTCGAGGGTCGCGTCGGTGGCCGCCAGTTCGCGGCCCTCAATGTCGAAGAACGAGCGGATCCGGTCCGGGTCCCCGAACTCGACCGGCCCCTCGTCGACGGCGGGGAGGGCGGCGACCGCACTGGCGGCCGCCTCGGGGTCCGGGTCCCCGCAGTCGGGGCCGGTGTCGGGGTCGTCGCCGTCCGGGTCGCTCCCGTCGGGATCGGCCGCGACGAGGACCGCCACGGGCGTCTCGCCCTCGTCGACGCCCATTGCCAGGGCGTCGTCGATCTGTCGGCGCCCGGCGGCGTAGAGCAAGAACCCGACCGCCCGCTCGCGGGCGACGTTCTCGCCGCGGGCGAACGCGCGGTCGGCCAGCGCCACCGCCCGCCGGAGGTGGACCGGACCGGCGACCAGGCGGGCGTCGAACGCCTGGACGGTACAGCCGTGGTCGGTGCCGACGGCGGACAGGTCCGCGAGGAAGGCGTCGAGGACCCCGACGCGTGCCGTGCCGGTCACCACCCGCACGTCGACGGCCGGTTCGAGGTCGACCGGGGACTGTTCACCTGTCATCAGAAGTCACCCAGGCTGGTCTGGTCGCTCGCCTCGTCCTCCTCTCGGCCCTGGCGGTCGTCGGATCCCTCCGTCCGGGCGTCGTCGGACTCTCCGGTGGGACCGTCGGAGTCCGCCGACCCACCGCCGCCGGCCGAGGGCGACCGGTCCGGCCGGATCCCGTCCATCGATGGGTCCTGGCGGCCGGCGTTCTCCAGGACCGTCTCGGCGGTCTTCCGACGCCCGTCCAGGGCGCCCAGCACGACCGCCTTGTCGGCCTCCCGGAGGTCCGCGCGGGTCTCGATGCCGGCCCGGAAGAGCCGGCGGGCGCGCTTGCGGCCCACCTCGCGGACGCCGACCAGTTCCAGCAGGTCCTCCCGGACGCCGTGTTCGACCCGCTTCCGGGCGGCGCGGATCGCCGGCACGCCCTCCACGTCGAGTTCGGTCGCCAGCGACTCGGCGGCCCCGAGCAACCACTCGGCGGTCTCGACCTTCCCCCGGATGTCGCCCGGCCCGACCGAGTAGCGCTCCGTGATGCGGTCCTCGTCGAGTTCCCCGGCCCAGTCCTCCAGGAGTTTGGCGGTCTTCAACGCCGACAGCCAGTCCTCGAACCGACCCTCCTCGAACTCGCTGGGGGTCGATCCCGGTATCTCCTCCTCGCGCTCGTAGCATATCTCGGTGTAGGTCTTGCGGTCGCCCGACCGGAGGTAGAGTTCGTACATGTTGGGGGTACGCGAGACGAGGTGGTACAGTCCCAGGGGTGTGAGTTCCCCGCCGTCGTCCTCGACCGCCCGGAGGCCGTCGATGACCGTCGCCGCGCTCATCGGGTCCAGGTAGAGCCGGGAGACGGTGTGGCCGATGGGGGTCGCCGAGAGGCGGTCGCCGTCGCGTTCGAGGAAGTCGTTGGCCGCGAGGTACTCGACCACGTCGTCGGTGACGCGCTCCAGGCGGCCGGGCTCGGCGGCCTGCTGGGCGTAGAGGGTTTCGCCGAGGAACGCCAGCAACTCCTCCCGGGACCCGGCGAACCCGGTCGCGACCGTCGCCAGCACGTGGGTCCGCAGGGCGGGTTCGGCCGCGAGCTTCGACCGCACCGGCTCCGGGTCGGCGTGGACGTACCGCTCGAACAGTTCGTCGAGTTCGTCGTGGTTCGACGCCAGGAGGACGGCCTCGCCGTAGGGGTCCCGCCCGGGGCGGCCGGCCCGGCCCATCATCTGGTGGACCTCCAGGACGTCCAGGGGCACCATCCCCCCGGCGGTGCCGTCGTAGCGCCGCCAGTCCCGCACCACCACCCGGCGGCTCGGGGTGTTCACGCCCGCCGCCAGCGTCGGGGTGGCGGCGACCACCTTGATCAACCGGTCCCGGAAGGCGTCCTCGACGAGGGAGCGGTGCTCGCGGGCGAGGCCGGCGTGGTGGAACGCACCGCCGGACTCCACGGCCGAGGCCAGGTCCTCGCTGGTCTCGGTGTCCGACACCCCGCGGATCGCCTCGGCCAGTTCGCGCAGGTCGGCCCGCTCCTGGCCCGTGAGGTGTGGTTCCGCGACGCCGGAGAGCCGCCGGGCGGCGGCCTCGGCGTTCCGGCGGGAGTTGACGAACACCAGTGTCGACCCGTCCTCCCCCAGCGTATCGCGGACGACGGCGGCCTCCTGGCTCTCGCCCGGTTCGACGCCGAGTTCCCGGGTGGAGTCGTCCCCGAAGTGCAGCGCCGACCCGTAGTGGACGCCCTTGCGCAACTCGATCGGCCGCCAGGTCGAGTCCACGAGTTCGGCGTCGAGCCACCGTGCGATCTCGTCGGCGTTGTCGACCGTCGCCGACAGCGCCACGGTCTGGAGGTCGGGGACCCGCTGGCGGAGCTTCGCCAGCGTCACCTCCAGGGTCGGGCCGCGTTCGCCGTCGTCGATGAGGTGGACCTCGTCGGCGACGACGCAGGTCAGGTCGTCGATCCACTCGGCCCCGTTGCGGACCATCGAGTCCACCTTCTCGCTGGTGGCGACGATGAGGTCCCGGTCGGCCAGCCACCCCTCGGTGCTCTCGTAGTTGCCGGTCGTGACCGCGGCCGACACCCCCGGGTCGTCGAACTCCTCGAAGGCGGCGAACTCCTCGTACTTCTCGCTGGCGAGCGCCCGCAGGGGGACGATGTACAGCGCCGTGCCGCCCCGGTCGATCGCCGAGAGCATCGCCATCGTCGCGACCAGGGTCTTGCCGCTGGCGGTCGGGACCGCCGCCACCAGGCTCTCGCCCTCGGTGACGCCGGCCTCGACGGCCTCGACCTGGGGCGGGTACAGTTCCGCGATCCCCTGGGAGTCGAGGTGATCGACCAGGTCCGGCGGGAGCCCCGGAACGTCGACCGGTTCCATCGGAACGGGGTTGGCGCGTGATCCGGTTTAGTGTGTCGGGTCGCCCCCGTGGGTGCCGGGAGGCGCGTCGACCCCGTTGTCAGTGTGTCGGGTCGGTCCCGGAGTGCGACCTCGGGGCGTCCTCGGGACGGAACTCGAAGCGAGCGCCCCCGTCGGTCGCGTCGGTGACCCCGACGGACCAGCCGTGCGCGCGAGCGATCTCCTCGACGATGGCCAGTCCGAACCCGGCCCCCGTCTCGGTCGTCGAGTAGCCCCGTTCGCGGACCGCGTCGCGGTCCTCCGGGTCGATACCGGGACCGTCGTCGGCGACGAAGAAGCCGGTCGCCCCGTCGTCGTTCCCCTCCGATCCAGCCGGCACGAGCCCGATCCGGACCGAGACGTCCGGACCGGCGTGTTCGAGCGAGTTACGGAGGAGGTTCTCCAGCAACTGCTGCAGTCGGCTCCGGTCGGCCTCGACGACCGCGTCGCCCTCGACGGTCAACTGGGCGTCGGCGTCCGGTCCGACCGCGCTCCAGGCGTCGAGTGCGACGTCGTTCAGGGAGACGGGCTCCGTCTCGACGGTGGACTCGCCGAGCCGTGCCAGCGCCAGGACGTCGTCGACGATGTCGTCCATCCGTTCGAGCATGGTCGCCAGTCCCTCCACGTCGTCGTCGCCGTCCAGGTCGTGCTTGGCACACAGCAGTTCCAGGTGGCCGGTCGCGGCCTCTATCGGGTTCCTGAGGTCGTGACTGACGATGCTGGCGAACTGTTCGAGGCGCTCGTTCTGGCGGCGGAGCTGTCGCTTGCGCTCGCGGCGCTCGCTGATGTCCTTGACGACGGCCATGAGGCCGACTAGCTCGCCGTCGCCGTCCTCCATCGCCGCCGTCGAGAGGCTGACGTCGACGTCCTCGCCGCTCTTGGTCCGTCGACGGGTTTCCACGCCCGTGACCCGTTCGCCCTCCACGACCCGTTCGAGGTGGTCGTCGTACTCCCGCGTCCGGTCCTCGGGGACGATCGGGTTCGGCTCGCCGATCACCTCCTCGGCGGACCAGCCGAAGATCGATTCGGCGGCCGGGTTCCAGAGTTCGACCCGGCCGTCGACGTCGATGGCGATGATCGCTGCGGGCGAGGCCTCGACTAGCGCTTCCAGGGTCTGGGTGGTTTCGCGGAGGTCCCGCTCGGCACGGCGGTGGTCGGTGACGTCCCTGATGACCGAGAGGAGCGACCGTTCGCCCTGCCAGTCGGTCGTCGTGATCCGCCACTCGACGTGGCGGACCTCGCCGTCGGACGGTTCGAAGCTGTACTCGATCCGCTGGATCGAGCGTTCGCCGCTCCGGACCTCGGCGAAGGATTCTTCGACGCAGTCGTCCCCGGGGACGTCGACGACCGAGGCGACCGGCCGGCCGACCAGGTCCTCGCGGGACCGCGCGCCGAGCACCTCGACGGCGGCGTCGTTGACGTAGACGAACGCCCCGTCCCGGTGGACCGCCACGCCGTCCGGGATCGCTTCCGCGAGCGCCCGGCCGTCGCCGACGCCCTCGAACACTACGATCCCCCTCCGAGAGTCGGACCGCTCACGTACCAGGGAGGGGGAGTCGATGGATTAAGCGTTGTGGCAAACAGTGACAGGGGGCGCCGGGAGGGATCGGTCCGGGACTAATTGTTGTGACGGTCGACCGTGGGTAGCGGCGATCCGTCGGTCGACTCCTCCCGGGATCCGTCGGTCGACTCCTCCCGGGATCCGTCGGTCGACTCCTCCCGGGATCCGTCGGCCGACTCCGCCCAGGATCCGTCGGCCGACTCCGCCCGGGATCCGTCGGGCGGTTCTCCCTACGGCCCGTCGTCGATGCCACACCTTCACGCTTCGTCGTCGATGGCACACGCCTCCACGACCCCGGTCGTCAACGCTATACGGCCCATCCCCGAAGCCCGAACCATGCGAATCGAGTTCGACCGGGACACGTGCATCGGGATGTTCCAGTGCGTCGCGGAGTGGGACGGGTTCGAACGGGACGAGGACGCGGGGAAGGCGGTGCTGGTCGACGGCGAGGAGACGGCGGAGGACCTGTTCGTCCGCGAGGTGCCCGAGGACGCCGAACTCGACGCGAAGTTCGCGGCCCGCACCTGTCCCGTGGACGCGATCACCCTCTACGACGACGACGGCGAGCAGTTGATCCCCTGAGAGAGTCACGACGGCGATACCCGGGACGGTTTTCGGCTGTCGGGTCGGGCCGGTCGTATCGCGGGACGCCGCCGCCTGCACCCGGAATCGACCTCCGGCAGCGCCACGGACCGGCGATAGGATTAACGGGGTGGAACCCGAGAGAACGCGGTATGGCGAACCGTGTGCTCCTCGTGGACCCGGACGAGGGGCTACTGGAGGCGACCGCCGCCGCCCTCGAGTCGGAGGGGGGACCCGTTCCCATCCGGGTCACGACCGTGACCGACCCACAGGAGGCGCTGGAGCGCATCGACGGGGTGGACTGTGCGGTGAGCGGGCACCGGCCACCCGGGCTGGACGGCATCGAGTTCCTCGAACGGGTCCGCGAGCGCCGGCCCGACCTCCCGGTCGTACTCTACCCGGAGGATGGGAGCGAGGTACTGGCCGGCGAGGCGGTGGCGGCCGGGGTCACCGAGTACGTCCCCCGCGACGGGGACGGGATCCGCGAACTCGTCCGGCGAGTCGAACGGGCCGCCCGGGTGGGGTCGGTCGCGACGCTGGCGAAGTCCGGCGGGACGAGGGAGGCCGCCGGAACGGGCGGTGACTCCGGCGGTCCGGCCGAGGGGACGGAGCAGTCCGGCGACGACTCCGGGGTCGGCGGCGTCGAGACCTCCGAGCGCGGCGGGGAGGTCCCCGCCGGCGTGCACGTTCCCGACGAGGTACAGTTCGAGTTGAAGGAGCGGGCGATGGACGAGGCGCCCGTCGGCATCACCATCTCCGACCCGTCCCTGCCGGACAACCCGCTCATCTACGTCAACGACGCCTTCGAGCGGACGACCGGCTACTCCCGCGAGGAGGTGCTCGGCACGAACTGCCGGTTCCTCCAGGGCGAGGAGACCGCCCGTGGACCGATCCGCGAGATGGCCGAGGCCATCGACGCCGAGGAACCGGTCTCGGTGGAACTGGTCAACTACCGCAAGGACGGCGAGAAGTTCTGGAACAAGGTGGACATCGCCCCGTTGCGCAACGAGGCGGGGGAGGTGACCCACTACGTGGGCTTCCAGACCGACGTCACCGCCCGGAAGCGCGCCGAGTTCGCGGTCGAGCGCTACGCGGCCCAACTCGACGAGGAGCGGGCCGCCCTGGAGCGGATCCTGGACCGGGTCAACGGCCTGGTCCGGGACGTCACCGAGACGCTGGTCGGGGCCACCACCCGTCGGGAGATAGACCAGCGGATCTGCGACCAGATAGCCCGGACCCCGCCCTTCGTCGGCGCGTGGGTCGGGGAACTCGACCTGGCCGGCGACGCGGTCACGCCGGTCACCGACGCCGGACTGGACCTGCCCGGGGACGAGCCGACGATCCGGGTCGACGGCGACGGACCGATCGCCAGGGCGGTCGCGACCGGCGAACTCCAGCCGGTCGACGGCGACATCGAGTGGGGGGACGTCGGTGGCGATCCCGAACCGGCGGCGGTCGTCCCCCTAGTCTACCGCGACACCTCCTACGGGGTGCTGGTCGTCTACGCCGAGGAGGCCGAGGCGGTGGACGAGCGCGAACGGGCGGTGCTGGCGGCGCTCGGGCGGATGATCGCCACCGCCATCAACGCCACCGAAACCAAGGCCATCATCACCGCCGAGAACGTCGTCTCCGTCGAGTTCGAGACCCGCGACCCCGACCTGTTCTTCGTCGGCCTCTCCGACGACGTGGGCGCCCGGTTCGAGCACGTCGGCTCCGTCTCCCGCCCGGACGAGGAACTGCTCGTGTTCTTCGCCGTCGAGGGGGCCGACCCGGAGGCGGTCCTGGCGGCCGCCGAGAGCCACGACGACATCGAGCGGGCCACGCTCATCAGCGAGTCCGACGACGAGACGCTGTTCGAGTTCGCCACCACGGCGCGGTCGATCCTTGCCGAACTGGCCGACTACGGCGCCGAGACCCGCGAGATGTCGGCCCAGGACGGGGTCGGTCGCCTCGGCGTCGAGGCGCCCCACGAGTCGGTCGCCCGGTCGGTGGTCGACCTGGTGACCGACCGCTACGACGCCGAACTCGTCACCTACCGCGAGCGCGAACGCCCGCCGGCCACGAAGGGCGAGTTCATCACCGAACTCCGGGACCGGCTCACCGAGCGACAGTTGACGGCGCTCCAGAAGGCCTACGTCAGCGGCTACTACGACTGGCCGCGCACCACCAGCGGCGACGAACTCGCCGAGTCGATGGGCGTCTCCCGGTCGACGTTCCACCAGCACCTCCGGGCGGCCGAGCGCAAACTCGTCGGTGCGGTGCTGGACGGCCTCTCGGAGTCGCGGCCGTAGTGCGGGCCCGGCGACCCGGAGGGATCGAGGGCCGGGGATCGCCCTCTGGACGCTCGAACGGCAACGATCGCCACCGAGTCCCCAACCAGTTGGGTGGTCCGCTTTTCGTACTACGTCTCGAAGCCGGTAGTATGGGTCAGCCCGGGGGCGAACTGCCGTGGCTCGTACTCGGTGCCGTCGGGATGCTGGCGGGGACCGTCGCGGTCGGCTGGCTCGGCCGGGACGCGACCACCCCGCGCGAGCGACGGATCCGGGCGGTGACCGTCGCCCTTCCCGCCGTGGGAGTCGCCTCGTACGTCTCGATGGCGCTCGGGACCGGACTCGCCGCTGTGCCCGCGGACGGCGGGACAGCGGTCTACTGGGCGCGGTACGCCGACTGGCTGTTCACGACGCCCCTGGTGCTGTTCGACCTCGCACTGCTGGCCGGCGCGGACCGGCGGACCGTCGCGACGCTGGTTGGCCTCGACGTCCTGACGGTCCTCGCCGGCGTCGGGGGTGCGGCGGCCGGTACCGCCGGCCCGCTCCTCGGGATCGGTCCCGGGGTCTGGCGGGTCCTCCTGTTCGGGGTCGCGGGGTGCTCGCTGGCGGCCCTGTTGTGGCTGATACTCGGCGACCTGACGCGCCAGGCCCACCGGTCCGGGCCGGCGGAGGGGTCGTTCACCACCGTCCGGAACCTGGTCGTCGGCCTGTGGGTCGTCTCCCCCGTCGCGTGGGTCCTCGGGACCGGCGCCACCCTGGGGACGGCCGGCCCCCTCGGGGTCGTCGCCGGCACCGCGCTGTTGACCGTCCTGGACCTGACCGCGAAGGTCGGGTTCGGCGTCGTCGTGCTGCGCTCCGGGACTACTGTCGACCGGCGACGCGACGTCACCGCCGCCACCGACACCGCATGATCCCCGACAGACGGATCCCACGGCGGCCGGCACGACCCCGGGACCGACCGGCGGAGCGACCACCCCGACGGAGGACCTGACACGAACGATGCCCCCGCTGACGTACCTGGAGTTCCTCGCGGCGTTCGTCGCCGGCCCCGTCGCGGTCCTCCTCGCGGTCGGACCGGGGATCGACCGGGGCCGCCGCCGGACCGCCGTCGCCGGCGTCGCGGTCATGCTGTTCCTGGCGCTGTCGTACACGACCCCCTGGGACAACTACCTGATCGCGGTGGGTACCTGGACCTACGGGGAGGGGACGGTCCTGTTCAGGGTGTGGAACGCGCCGATAGAGGAGTACGCGTTCGTCGCCCTCCAGACCCTGCTGGCGTCGCTATGGCTCTACCGGCGGCCGCTCCCGCTTCCCGCCCTCCCTGGCGCCGCGTCGGAAGGGGACGCCGACGGGGTCGGGGCCCGGAGGGCCGGTACCGGAACGGACGCGGCGCCGGGCGGTGGCGACCCCGCCCACCCCGGTCCGGACGGTGCCCGTGCGGACGGCGGACTCGACCACTCCGGGACGGACGCGACCGGGATCGCACCAGGTGTCGATGACGCCAGGACCGACGCGGATCCGGCGACCGGAGGGCAAGGGATCCGCGGCGTCCTCCTGGGGGGTGGGGCGGGCCTGGCCGTCACCGTCGCCGGCGCCCTCGCCCTGTCGGGGCCGACGTACTACCTGGGTGCGATCCTCGCCTGGGGCGGCCCCGTCCTGGGCCTCCAGTGGGCCGTCGGCGGCACCTACCTCCTGTCGGTCCGCCGGCACGTCCTGTGGGCGGTCGGCCCGCCGGTGGTCTACCTCTGTGCGATAGACCGCCTGGCGATCGGGTGGGGGCTCTGGACCATCGAACCGGTCCGGTCCACGGGCCTGACGGTCGCCGGGCTCCCGGTGGAGGAGGCGACGTTCTTCCTGGTGACGACGCTGATGGTGGTCCAGGGGCTTGTACTGTTCCACTGGGTGTTCGAGACGCGTCCGTACCGCTCGGAACGATGACCGGGGACGGCACTGGGGCGGCGGCCCGGAGTACCCCGGGGTCGGCAACCGGGGACGCCCCGGAGTCGGCGACCGGATCCCCCCGCCAGACGAACCGTACTGCCGGCAGCGACCCCGTCCTCCGGCGGGCGATAGCGCGGGTCGGCACCCGCCCGACCTGGGCGGTCCTCGCCGTCGTGGCCCTCCCGTTCGCGCTCGGTCTGGTGGGGTCGGTGCCCCGGCGGGTCCAGTACGTCCCGCTGGTCGTCAGCGCCGTCCTGTTCGGGATGCCCCACGGGGCGGTCGACCACCTCGTCCCCGCCCGCCTCTCGGACGTGGCCCTGCGCCGGTCGGTCGGGGCCGTGGTGGCCGTCTACGCGGTCCTCGGCGGGGCCTACCTGGCGTGGTGGTTCGTCGCGCCCGTCACGGCCGCCGCGGCGTTCGTCGCTATCACCTGGATCCACTGGGGCCAGGGCGACGTCTACCTGCTCTCGGCGGCCACCGGCGGGACCTACCCCCGGTCGATCCCCCACCGGACGACCACCCTCGTCGTGCGCGGCGCGATGCCGATGGCGGTGCCCCTGGTGGCCTTCCCCGGCGAGTACCGGCGGGTCGTCGCGGACCTCGTCGGCCTGTTCGGCGCGTCGGCCGACCCCCTCGCGGCCGCGTTCGCCCCCGGGACCCGGCGGGTACTGGCGGCCGCGCTCGTCGGCCTGACCGCCGTCCAGTTGCTCCGCGGAGCCGTCCGGATCGGGCGCTCGGACGGTGGGGGCGACGCGGACGCGACAGCCGACGCCGCGACTCCGGGATGGATCACCCTCGCCCTCGACCGGGGGCTGACGCTGGACCTCGTGGACACCGGGCTACTGTGGGCGTACTTCCTGACGGTGCCACCGGTGCTCGCGGTGGGGCTGTACTTCCCGCTGTGGCACGCCTGGCGCCACGTGGTCCGACTGGTGGCCGGGGACGACCGGGCCGCGACGGCACTCCGCGACGGGCGGACCGGCCGGGCGCTCGCGAAGTTCTCGACGGACGCCGCGCCCCTGACGGCCGTCTCGCTGGCGACGTGTGCCGGCCTGTACCTCCTGGTTCCGGACTCCCCGGGCGGACTCCCGGAAGTCGTGGCGCTGTACCTGGTCATGATCGCCGTCCTCACGCTCCCCCACCTCGCCGTGGTGACCTGGATGGACCGACGGGAGGCGGTCTGGTGAACGGGAAACCCCGATCGCCCGCTCAGTACGACCGCGGGAGGCCGAGGGTGTGCTCGGCGATGTAGTTGCGGACCATCTCGTTGGGGACCGGCGCGGTCTGGGTCAGGCGCATGTTCTGCCAAATGTCGAAGACCTCGTAGTCGCTGGTGAAGCCGTTGCCGCCGTGGGTCTGGATCGCTCTATCGGCGGCACGGGTGGCGGCCTCGCTGGAGACCAGTTTGGCGACGTTGGACTCCATGCCGGCGTCCTCGCCCTCGTCCCACTTCCGCGAGGCGGTGTAGGTCATCTCCCGGGCGCACATCAACCGGGCGTAGGCGTCGGCCAGGGGGTGCTGGATCGCCTGGTGGGCACCGATCGGCTGGCCGAACACCTCGCGGTCGCCGGCGTACTCGACGGCCAGGTCGATGGCGCGGAGGCCGCCGCCGACGGCGGAGGCCGCGCCGGCGATGCGCTCGGTGTTCAGCGTGTCCCACAGCAGGTAGAGGCCGCCGTCCTCCGTTCCCAGGATGCGGTCCTCGTGGACCCGGAGGCCGTCGATGTCGACCTGGTACTGGGTCTCGAACCACGGCAACTCGACGTCGAGGGGGGTGAGCGTGATGGCGTCCTGCTCCGCCGGTTCGGGCACGAGGAACAGCGAGACGCCGTGAGTCGGGTTCGAGCGGTCGAACTCCGACGTGCGGGCCACGAGCAGCATCTCGTCGGCGTTCTCGACCCCGGAGATCCACGTCTTCTGGCCGTCAATGACGAACTCGTCGCCCTCGTGCCCGCCGGCACGTTCCGAGTCCCCGCCGGGACCGGAAACGCGCTCCGCGTGGGTGTCGATGTTGAGGGTGTTGATCCCCGCCCCGGCCTCGGTCAGGCCCATGCAAAAGCGCAGGTCGCCGCTCGCGATGGCCGGCAGGTACTCCTCCTTCTGTTCCTCCGTGCCGTGCCGTTCGATGCTGATGCCGCCGAACACCGGCGTCAGCACGAAGATGATCCCGCCCTGTCCCCCCGACCGGGAGAGTTCCTCGATGATGATCGACATCTCCAGCATCCCCATCCCCGCGCCGCCGTACTCCTCGGGGATGGTGACCCCCAGCCACCCGTCCTCGGCCAGCGCCGACCAGTACTCCTCCGGGAACTCCTTGTTCTCGATGTGGGACTTCCAGTAGTCCCAGTCGTAGTCCGACGCGATGTCCCGGACGGCCTGGCGGATCATTCGCTGTTCCTCGGTTTCCGTGCCACTCATGGGCACGCCTTGTGCCACCGTGCTATTGACCCTTTGCACCGGAGCAACCCGGGCGGGCCGGGATCGCGGGACGGTGCGACCGCGGGATCCGGCCGACGGAATCCCGACGGCGGGATCCGCCCGACAGAACGTCCCCGGGGCGCGCGAGGAACGCGCGAGGGACGACCGACCGAGCGACCCCCCGGGAGCGACGGGAGGGAGTCGGCTGGGGAGGGGTGTGGACGAAGGGCCGACGTTCGGTGCGGGATCTGGACGGGGTGACCTCACACCGGACGGCCGGATACCGATCACGGACGAACGCCGGATCGACCGTCACCGGGAAACAGGATCGACCGTCACCGGGAAACAGGATCGACCGTCACCGGGAAGCAGGATCGACCGTCACCGAGGGGCCGGAGCGACCGTCCGGGTCAGGTCAGCGCGATGGCCAGGCGGGCGGCGAGGAACAGCGACATCATCCCGAAGACGTCGCCGGCGGTGGTCATCGCCGGGCCGACCAGGTCGTCGGGGTTCATCCCGCGGCGGTAGCCCAGGAACACCACGACGAGGATGGTCGTGCTCAGGGCTCCCCCCGCGAGGACGCCGCCGACCAGTGCGATCAGAACGAGCGCCCACAGCGGTGCAACGGGTCGTCCGAGCCCAGAGAGGACGGCAAATGCCAGCACCGCCGCGAATACGCTGGCGGTCAGCCCGTTGAACAGCGCGGCGGCCACGGCACCGGTGATCCGCTCGTCGGGTTCGAAGACGGGGTCGATGACCCCCTGGTGGACGCCACTGGACAGGCGCGCGCCCAGCGACCCGTAGACGCTGCCCCGGATGGCGAGGAAGGCGGGGACCACGACCAGCAACCCCTGGACCGACCGCAACTCGGCGTCCATCCCGCCGAGGATCGACCCCGCGACCAGGCCGCCGGCCGCGCTCACGAGCACAGTCGGGAGCGCGCTCCGGTAGACGGTCGTGGCGACGGACGTGACGGACATGGTCGGGATCCGGTCGGGACTGTACCGCCCCGGATCGGTGAACGGTCGGGTTACCGGATCCTGGTTCGAGACGGTGAAAAAACCGCCGGTACTCCGGTCGGCGAGCGGCCGTGTCGGATCGGGCCACGGAAAGCCCCCGCCCCTTTCAGCCCCACCCACCCGGCAGCCTCGAACCTCCCCAGCCTCCTGCGTTTCTCGCCAGGCTCGCTCCCTGCGGTCGCTCGCCTGGCTGCGATACTCGTCCCTCGCGCGCGACTCGCGACTCCCTCTGGTCGTCGCTCGTACCGCACGCGCCGTTCGGCTAGCCCCGCTAAAATTGGCACCTTCGCCGGGTTGATCGCGGCCGGGGCGTGGAATACCGGACCGGGCGCCCGGAACGGTTCGCACACCTTCCGAAGCCCTTTCTATCCCCGGGACCGGCCTCCCGGTATGGACGCCCACGATCTGATCACGCGCAACGTCGAGGAGGTGGTCACCGAGGTGGAGGTCGAGGCCCTCGCCGAGGATCCGGAGGGGCGGCGGGTCTACGTCGGCTACGAGCCGTCGGGGGTGTTGCACCTGGGACACCTGCTGACGGCGAACAAACTCATCGACCTCCAGGAGGCGGGCTTCGAGGTGGTCGTGTTGCTGGCGGATGTCCACGCCTACCTCAACGACAAGGGGACCTTCGAGGAGATACGCGAGACCGCAGAGCGCATGCAGGCCCAGTTCCTCGCCTACGGCCTCGACGAGGAGCGGACGGAGTTCGTGCTCGGCTCCGAGTTCCAGCTAGACGAGGACTACGTGCTGGACCTGCAGGCACTGGCGCTGGAGACGTCGCTCAACCGCGCCCAGCGGGCGATTGCGGAACTCCAGAGCGGCCAGACCGCGAAGGTCAGCCACGTCCTGTACCCCCTGATGCAGGCCCTGGACATCGAGTAC
Organism: Halobacteriales archaeon QS_8_69_26; assembly: GCA_003023195.1. Lineage (GTDB taxonomy): Archaea > Halobacteriota > Halobacteria > Halobacteriales > SW-7-71-33 > PXRX01. The sequence continues at coordinate 58,304 of PXRX01000027.1, read as the reverse complement.
CTCGACCTGGACCTGGCCGTCGGGGGCATGGACCAGCGGAAGGTCCACATGCTCCACCGGGAGGAACTGCCCGGGATCGGCTACGAGGCCCGGCCCTGCCTGCACACGCCCATCGTCGCAGACCTCGCGACCGGCGTCGGCAAGGTGTCGAACACCGGGAGCCGGATCCTCCTCTCGATGGAGGACTCGACCGAGGAGATAGAAGAGAAGGTCGGGGGGATGTACTGCCCGCCGACCCGCGACCCCGGCCCCGATGGAGAGGGCAACGAGCGCCACAACCCGGTCCTCCAGCTGTTCCAGTACCACGTGTTCCCGCGGTTCGAGTCGGTCACCGTCGAGCGCCCCGAGGAGTACGGCGGGAACGTCACCTACGGGAGCTACGACGAACTCGCCGACGCTCTCGACGGCGGCGAGTTGCACCCCCAGGACGCCAAGAACGCCCTCGCCGCGTACGTCGACGAACTGGTCGCGCCCGGCCGCGAGAAACTGGCCGAACTCCGGGCGTAGCGAGGCTCGCGGTCGGACGCGGGGTGACGAACTCCGGGCGGAGCGGGACGGACGGCGGGGATCGCCGGCCAAATATCCGGATCGGCGAACACTTTTTTATTGTCTCCGTCGCAGGGTATCTACTGTCGATGCCGATGACAACTACCGGGCGTGACGGCGGTCGGCCGACGCCCGGCACCGTGTGGTCGAGGGGGGAGTGATGACGGCGCAGGCCGTGCTCGTGGGGGGTACCACCGCTGTCGATCCGGCGGCGCTCGGGGGGGTTCTGGTCGTCCTCCTCCCGGCTGGAGCGCTGGCGTTCGGCGGCCTCGGGTCCGTGGTCCCCGCCCTCCGGTCGCGCCTGGCCGACCTCCTGGCTGGTGACCGGTCCGCCGACGCCCGCCGCGGGGACGTCGTCGAGCACATGGACGAGGCGGCGGTGGTGCTCACCGACGGGGGTCGGATCGACCGGGTCAACCCCGCCGCCGAGCGGTTGCTCGGCCGGTCGGCGTCCGCGCTGGAGGGTCGGCCCGTCGCCGACGCCCTGCCGGGGCTGGCGGCACCCCTGGCCGACGCCGGGGGGATCGCGGGTGCCGACCCGTCCCACGGCGACGGGACGACTGCCGAGGCGGACCCGACGTCCGAGGAGGATGACGACCGGACCGTCGCCGGCGACCCGTCGTCCGGCGAGGGACCCCGGATCCAGGACCGCGACCGGAACGGGTCCGGCGACCCGACGCCGGACGGCGGAGCGATCAGGGCGGAGGTCTCGCTGTCGGGCGCGGAAGAGCGGCGCTGTGCGGCGCGCTACGCCCCCCTCCAGGACGGGTGGGTCGTGACCCTCCGGGACGTTACCGACCGCGCCCGGCGCCGCGCCGAACTCGAACGCTACGAGCGGGTCGTCGAGGCCAGCGGCGACCCGATGTACGCCGTGGACGGCGACGGGCGGTTTACGTTCGCCAACGAGGCACTGGGGGAGATGACCGGGTACGACCCCGGGGAGTTGCTCGGTCGCTCGGGGTCGCTCATCGTCCCCGAGGCGGAGGCCGAGGAGGTGTCCGCGCTGCTCGAGGAACTGCTGGAGAGCGACCGCACTCGCGAGACCCACGAGACGGTCATCGTCACCAGGGACGGACGTCGGATACCCGTCGAGAACCACGTGGCTATCCTCCCCGACGGCGACGAGGACTTCGGGGGGTCGGCGGGGGTCCTGCGGGACATCTCCGAGCGGAAGGCCCGCGAGGCGGAACTGGAGCAGTACGAGACCGTCGTCGAGACGGTGCCCGACGGGGTACTGGTGTTCGACGCAGACGGGGCCATCGAGAAGGCCAACCACCGGGCGGCGGCGATGCTCGGCCGGAACCAGGCCGACGTCACCGGACTGACCCTCGACGACTTCGCCGAGGACGGCGTGGTTCCGGCCGGGGTCCCCGAGACGTACGACGAACTCGTCGACCTCCTGACGGCCCCGGACACCCGGACGGAACTGGGGTCGTTCGAGTTCGAACTCACCCCACGACGGGGCGTCGAGCGGGTCTGTACCCTCAACGTCACGCTCCGTGACGGCCCGGGGTTCTCGGGGACCGTGGCGGTCCTCCACGACGTGACCGACCGCAAGGAGTACGAACGCGACCTCGAACGCTACAAGATAATCGTCGAGACGGTGGGCGACCCCGTCTACGCCACCGACGAGGCGGGACGGCTCACGTTCGTCAACCAGGCCTTCGAGTCGGTGACGGGGTACGACCGCGAGGCCGTCGACGCCGGCGACCTGCACCTCTCTGACTTCGTCGCCGACGGCGACGTCGAACGGGTCCAGGAGGCGGCCGCCGACCTCCGGGAGGCCGACGACCGGGACCGCGCGACGGTCGACGTGGCCGGAGAAACGAGGGACGGACGCCGGATCCCCATCGAGGACCGGGTCGCGCTGTTGCCCCACGAAGAGGGGTTCAGCGGCACCGCCGGGGTGTTCCGGGACGTCTCGGACCGCAGGCGCCGCCAGGAGGTGCTGTCGGTGATGAACCGCGCCCTGCGGCACAACCTCCGGACGAACGTCAACGCCATCGTCGGGTTCGCCGACGTCGTCGGCAGCGAGGTCGAGGACGACGAGTTGCGGGAGTACTGCGCCCACATCCACGACGCCGGCGAGTGGCTGGCGGACCTCGGCGACACCCTCCGGACCCTCCAGGACGTCGTCGAGGAGCGACGGGACGGGACGGCGACCCTCGACGCCGAAACCCTCGTCGAGGGGGTCGTCGAGGAGGTGGGATACCGCCACGGGGTCGACGTCGCGACCGACCTGACGACCGACGCGACCCTCGACGCGGGACCGGCCCTGCGCCACGCACTCGAACACGTCGTCGAGAACGCCGTGGTCCACAACGACCGTACCGCTCCCGGGGTGACCGTCCGGGTACGGGAGGCCGACACCGAGGGGTGGGTCGACGTCGTCGTCGAGGACGACGGGCCGGGGATCCCCGAGGAGGAACGCGCCGTCGTCCTCGGCGAGGCCCCGACCGACCAGCTAACCCACGGGAGCGGCCTCGGCCTGTGGGTCACCCGGTGGATCGTCCAGGTGTTCGACGGCCGGGTACGGATCGAGGACAACGACCCCCGCGGGAGCGTCGTCACCCTCCGCCTGCGACGGGCCGGTGCCCCCGAGCGCGGGGGAACCCTCCCGGACCCGCTCCTCGAAGCCGCCGACGAGGAGGGGTGACCGGCCAGGGGCGGGCCGACGCTACCGATCCGCCGGGCGAGAGCGGTCGATCCGGTGGGGGGAAACGGTCGATACGCCGGGTGAACTTCCCCGTGGCGCGCGAGGAACGCGCGAGGGACGACCGACCGAGTAAAACGAGGGAGGGAGTCGGCTGGGGAGGGCGTGGCGAGAACCCGACGTTCGGTCCGATCCGTTACCGACGTTCGGTCCCGATCCGCCGCAAGCGGCCGGTTCAGGTCCCGCGTTCCCGGGCGTCCTTCAGGTCCCGTGTTCCCAGGAGTCCATGTACTCGCGCTGTTCGGCGGTCAGTTCGTCGATTTCGATCCCCTCGGCGTCCAGTTTGGTCTCGGCGACCAGGCGGTCGAGTTCGTCCGGCACCTCGTGGACGCCGGCGTCGTAGGCGTCGCCGTTCTCGGCGAGTTCCCGAACGCAGACCGCCTGCACGCCGAAGGACTGGTCCATCACCTCGACGGGGTGGCCCAGGGCGATCGGACTCGCGAGGTTGACCAGTCGGCCCTCCGCCAGCACGTTGATCCGGGTACCGTCCGCCAGTTCGTAGGCCTCGACGCCCTCGCGGGCCTCGTACCGGTCGACCGCCAGGTCGTCGAGGGCGTCCAGGTCTATCTCGATGTCGAAGTGGCCGGCGTTGGCGAGGACGACGCCGTCCTGCATCTTCGGGAAGTGATCGGCGGTGATCACGTCCCGGTTGCCGGTCGTCGTAATAAACACGTCGCCGACCTCGGCGGCCTCGGCCATCGGCATCACGTCGTACCCCTCCATGTGGGCTTCCAGTGCCCGGCGGGAGTTCACCTCGGTGACGACGACGGTGGCGTTCTGGCCGGCGGCCTTCTTGGCGACGCCCTTCCCGCAGTAGCCGTAGCCCGCGACGACGACGTTCTTTCCCGCAAAGGAGAGATTCGTCGTCATCGCGACGTTCGCCAGCGAGGACTCGCCGGTGCCGTGGACGTTGTCGAACAGGCGCTTCATCGGGGTGTCGTTGACCGCGAACACCGGGTAGCGCAGGGCGCCGTCGGCGTCCATCGCCCGCAGGCGGTGGACGCCCGTGGTGGTCTCCTCGCACCCGCCGACGACGGAGTCGATCAGTTCCGGGTAGTCCTCGTGGATCGCCGCCACGAGGTCCATCCCGTCGTCGACCGTGACGGTCGGTTCGTGGTCGATGACCGCCTGGATGGCGGCGTAGTACTCGTCCTCGTCGACCTCTCGCTCGGCGTAACTGGTGATCCGGTCGTGGGCGTCCAGGGCCGCCGAGACGTCGTCGTGGGTCGAGAGGGGGTTACAGCCGGTGATCGCCACCTCCGCGCCCGCCGCGGCCAGGGTCTCGACCAGGGCCGCGGTCTTCGCCTCGACGTGCATCGCCATCCCGACCCGTTCGCCCGCCAGCGGTTGCTCGGCCTCGAACTCCTCGCGCAGGGCCGCGAGGATCGGCATGTGCTGGCGGGCCCACGCTATCTTCCGGGCGCCCTCCTCGCGGGCCGTCTCGGGGTCCGGTACCTGCTCCGTGATCGTCGGCCGGGTACTCATGGCCGACCGGAGGGTCGGCGGCCCAAAAACCCTACCGAAAGGGGTACTCCGGACCCGTCCCGGCATCCGGGCCCGGGATGGGAAGGGACGTGACTGGATGCCGGAGTGGGGGGACGGGATCTGACGGATCGCGTGGGTTTACAGTAACTTTACTGTAACACGATCCCGGGGATCCGGATTTACTTTGCGGTCGAACGGTACGGATCGCCGGAAACCCCCTTCGATCGGGCCCTCTCGTCGGGCGGCGACCCGCTCACGCGACGCTATCCGTCGAAGAAGCGGGGAAAGGGTGGGCGGTTAGGGCGAACCGTTAGGGCGGGCCGCCGCCGTTGCCGTTGCCGCCGTTACCGTTGCCGCCGTTGCCGTTGCCGTTACCGTTGCCGCCGCCGTTGCCGCCGTTACCGTTACCGTTGCCGCCGTTGTTGCCGTTGCCGTTACCGGGGTTGTCGTCCTTCTCGTCCTCCTCGTCTTCCTCGTCCTCGTCGTCATCCTCCTCGTCGTCACTGGGCGGGCCGGCGTGGTCCGGCGGACCCTGGCCCTTGTCGTCCTCGTCGCTCTCCTCGTCGTCACTGGGCGGGCCGGCGTCGTCCGGCGGGCCCTGGTCCTCGTCGTCCCCGTCGTCCTCGGCGTCGCCGTCGTCACTGGGCGGGCCGGCGTGGTCCGGCGGGCCCTTGTCGGTCTCGGTCTCGTTGTCGGAGGGACCCGCGTCCTCCGGCGGGCCGACCTCGGTGCCCGAGAGCCGGATCCGGTCGCTGGCCGAGTCGTTGCCGGCCTCGGCGGTGACCGTCACCATCGTCGGCTTCTCCGGCAGGGCGAAGGTGACCGTGCCGTTGTCGCCGGTGGTGTAGGTGCCCTCGCCGTCGAAGCCCATGCCGCCGAAGGCCTCGACCTCGACGGTGGCGTTCGCGGCCGCCGAGCCGTTGTCGGTGACCGTCACCGTCGCGTTGCCGTCGGACTCGCTGACGGAGATCTCGAGGTCACCGCCGTCCCGGAGCGGGTGGTCCGCCGGCGGGCCGGCGTGGTCCGGCGCGTTGCCGGGGTTGTTCGCGTGGACGAACTCGGCGATCACCAGGCCACGGGGTCCGTCGGTGTCGTCGAGGCTGTGGATGAACGCCGAAAGCTCCTGGCCGAAGTTCTCGGCGGAGTCGTTGCTGTCGTTATCGTCTTCCTCTTCCTCCTCGGGGCCCAGGAGGGTGGTCGAGGTGCTCGCGGTGTCGTTCTCGAACTCCGCGGTCACCGTGACCGAGACGTCCTCGGACGGTGCGGGCAGTCCGACCGTGCCGTTCTCGTCGGTCGTGTAGTCGCCCTCGCCGGTGTAGTTCCCGTCGGTCGCGTTGACCGAGACCGACGCCCCGGCGGCGGCCGACTCGTTGTCGGTGACCGTCACCGTCGCGTTGTAGGTCACGTCCTGGACGACCGTGACCTCGAGGCCGACCGGTGCCTCGACGTCCAGCACCGTCGCGTTCTTCGAGTCGTTGTAGCTCGCCCGGACGCGGATCTTCACGTCCTCCTCGGGGACCGGGAGCGTGACCGTACCGTTGCCGTCGGCCACGTAGTCGCCGGTACCGCCGTAGCTCCCGTCGGGCTTGACCGTCTCGACCGTGACGTTCGCGCCCGCGGCCGCCGAGCCGTTCTCGGTGACCGTCACCGTCGTGGTGTAGTCGTCGGTCTGGTTCGCCTCGACGACCACGTCCTCGTCGTCGACCTTCAGTTCGACGTCCTCGGTGGCCGTCCGGTTGTCGTCGGTGGCGGTGACCGTTACCTTCACCTCGTCCTCGGGTGCGGGCAACGCGACCGTGCCGTTCTCGTCGGTCGTGTAGTTACCCTCGCCGGAGTAGTTCCCGTTCGCCTCGACCGTCACGTTCGCACCGGCGACGGTCGAGTCGTTGTCCGTGACCGTCACCGTGACGTCGAAGTCGTCGTCCTGGGTGACCTCGACGTCGAGGTCCCCGTCGGCTGCGACCGCCACCGGGGTCATGACCGACAGGATCATCAGGACCGCGCCGACGACCGCGACCGTCTTCTCACGCTTGCGTTCCATGCGTACCCATCTCCACGTCGCTACAGGGCATATAAACGGCCGATCCTAAGTCCGGCTTAACGACCCTTAATCCGATTTTTGCGACGAGTTCACCCCGACGTCCTCTTGCTATGTTTGTTTCTAACACCAGTTGCGAGAATTGAAGGGCCAAAGCATTTATACATTTCCTGTGGATCCCGCCCCGGCGGCTCGACACCCGGGTCTGGATGTCCAGGCCGGGATCGTATGGGGGCGATCCCGGGGCGCTTAACTCGGCGCGGCGAGTACCACCGTACGATGCCGACGGTCGAACTCGACGAGGAGACCATCGAACGCCTCGACGAACTCAGAATCGAGGACGAGTCCTACGACCAGGTCGTCAACGAACTGATCAACATCTACGAGGCCCAGGAGATGACGCTATCGTACGGCAGCGACTACCTCTGACCCGTCGAGACCCGGTCGCCGGCGGGCCCGAACGGTGCGGTAGCCGCCGATGTGGTCCGACCCGCACAGTTGCCACACTGTAACCGCCACGTTCCCCTACCAGCGGCGGTCGGATCCGGGTCGGGGTCCGGGTGTCAGAAGATCCGCCGGGAGTCGGGGGTCGGGGCGGCGCTACCGCCGAGCGTCGGCCCAGGGAGTTCGGTGACACATCGGCGGCAGGACCGGTACTCCGCCTCGTTCTCGGCCCCGGAGTCCGGTAACGCGAGGTGGAGATCGACGGCTCCGGTCACCCGGAGAAGCGGTGGTACTCCATCCCCTCGTGTTTGAGTTCGTTGTGCTTGCGTTCGAGGAAGGAGTAGGCCGACCCGTGGGGAGCGCCGTCGAGGATCATCTCGGCGGCTTCCCGGACCACCTTCACCTGCTGGGGGGTGCCGATGGCCCCCAGCGTCGACCCGTAGATGACGACGGTCGCGCCCGTCAGTTCCTCCATGAGTTCCCGCGTCCGGCCGTCCTCGCCGATGAGGCGTCCCTTCTTGCGCCGCAGGTCGGCGTCGTTCCGGCTGGCCTCGCTGATGTCGATCAGGTCCAGCATCATCATCTCGTCGTCGAGCAGGCGGAAGGCCTCCTCGGGGCTGAACCCGCGGCCGATCGCCCGGACGATCTCCGGTGCCTTCAGCGCCACCACCGGGTCCCCGTTCTGTTCGATCTCGACCGACCCGTTCTGGGAGTCGATGTCCAGTCGCACGTCGGCGCGGTCCTCGATCTCGCGCATCGTCGCGCCGCCCTCGCCGATGAGAACGCCGACGCGGTCCTGCGGAATCTTCACGTGCTTCATGCCCCGGCGTACGGAATCGGGCCGTTTAAGCGTTTTTGGGGAGGGTTGACGGGGCGGTCCGGGGGACCGGCAGGGGGACGGTTCGGGGATCGACCCTCCGGGAGGGTGTGGGGTTCGCCCCGGTCAGGCCAGCGGCGTCCGTTCGACCACGGTCCCGTTCACGGTCGGGTACTGCTCGACGATCTCCCCCTCGGAGAGGTCGCCCTCCTCGATCATCTCCTCCAGGAGCCACCAGGCCACCTCCACGTGGTCGGACTTGACGGTGTAGAACTCCTCGGGGACGCCCAGTTCCTCTAACCGGCCGGGCTCGGCCCAGGTCTTCCCGTAGACCAGCGTGCCGTCGTCCGTGATGTCGTCGAAGGGGCGGCGGACGTTGCGGGCCATCCGCTTGAGGCGTCGGCGGTGCTGGGCGGCGTCCTTGAACACCGAGGTACAGAAGTAGACCTTCGGGTGGTCGCCCATGACCTCCAGGATCGACTCCCGGGAGCCGTCGACGGCGCTCATGTGGCCCTCCTTGAGTTCGTACCCCTGCTCCTGCATCCGCCGGAAGTTCCCCTGGCTCATCTCGAACTCGTTGATGTTGCAGAAGTCGGCCGCCCCCTCGTCCAGGAACTCCAGGAACTCCTCCTCCGGGCGGATCCCGGGGATCTCGAAGGCGGGCGTCAACCCCTCCTCCCGGGCGACGTAGAGGACGTCCTCCCACTCGGTGCCGTGCAACTCGCCCCACTGCTCGAACGGCGGGTGAAACCGGATCTCGTCCAGTCCCGCCTCCGAGAGCCGGCGCATGTTCTCGCGCCCGCCGGTGATCCCGGTGTAGAGGTGGGTGTGGTGGTCCTCGCCGAACTCCTCCTTCAGCAGGGAGAGGTAGTGACAGGTCCGGTCGAGCGCCTCCTGGGGCTCCCCGCCGGTGATGGAGGTGCCCAGGGCGTCCATGCGCCTGGCCTCCTCGATGACGTCCCCGTCGGACTCGACCAGGCGCTCGTTGGCGTAGACGTCGGTGACGTTCTTCCGGTTCTCCCCGAGGGGGCAGTAGAAGCAGTCCCGCTGGTCACAGTAGCCGTAGACGAACATGACCATCTTGCCGCCCTTGGCGCACTGTTCGCAGCCCTCGGAGATCATCTACCAGTCCTAACGGATCGACCCTCAAAAGCCGAACGGGTTGGACTCGCGGCTCGGGTATTCATCAAGACATTGTTTTCAATGCCGGATTCTGGTAGAAGTATTTAAATAGAATGATCCCGTACCGATCCGTCGCATGGTAGTGCGCCGGCTCACGGCCGCGCGGGTCGCGGTGGCGTACGCGGTCGTCGGTCTCGCCTGGGTCGTCCTCTCGGATCCGCTCGTCGCGGCACTGGCCCCCGGGGCGACCCCGGCAGGGGCCGTCACCGACGCCGCGTTCGTGGTCGTCTCGACCGGCGCGATATTCCTGGTCGTCCGGGCCAACCGGCGGGGGCTGGCCGAGGCCCGCGCGGAACGCGACCGCGCAAACCGTCGGGCCGACGTGCTCCACAGGGTGCTCCGCCACGACGTGCGCAACACCGTCAACGTCGTGCGCGGGTACGCCGAACTCCTGGCCGACGGCGTCGAGGACGGCCGCCGCGAGGCCTTCGCGGGGAAGATAATCGACGGGGTCGACGACCTGATCGAGACGAGCCAGCAGGCGCGGGCCCTGGCGGTGCTCACCGACTCCGAGGCCGCCGACCCGGAGGTGATGGACCTGGCGTCGGTCGCCCGGGACTGCGCCCGGCAACTGGCGGCCGAGTACCCGGAGGCGACCGTCGAGGTGAACCTCCCCGAGATGCTCCGGGTGCGCGCCCACCCGTGGCTGGACGAGGCGGTCCGTAACCCCCTGGAGAACGGGATCAAACACAACGACGGCGCCGCGCCCGAGGTCCGGGTCGACCTGGAGGAGACCGGTCCCGGTACGGTGACCGTCGCGGTGGTCGACGACGGTCCGGGGGTCCCCGAGGTCGAACGGGAGGTGCTGGAGGCCGACACCGAAACGGCGCTGGTCCACTCGACGGGACTGGGCCTGTGGATCACCCGGGCGGCGATAGAACGGTCCGGTGGCGACCTGCGGATCGAGGACCGCGAGGACGGCACCGCCGTCGTGCTGACGCTGCCGTCCCCGGAACCCGGGCCGTCCCCATTGCTCCCGGAGGTCGAACTCCCCTATCCGCGGGCCGCCTAGACCAACTGGCGCTCGCGCGTTCCGGAGCGTCGCGCCCGAGCGGGGACCGGGAGCCGATTCTGGTCGAATTTGGGTCGTCCGGAAATCGAAGATTTCCGTGATAAGCGAGGGACGTAGTCCCTCGGACCATGCGAACGGCCTACGGCCGTGAGCAGATGACGAGACGCCTGCGGCGTCTCGAACCACTTGACCCCGAGCTCTTCGGGGGAATCGGTGGCCAAGTCGTTGCCAGCGAGTACCTCCGGGAACGGCTGTCGGGATGAGTTCCCCGGGCCCAACGCTCTTCTCGGTTCCGTCCAAATCGGACCCCGTGATCCACAGTGGCCGACGCCGACCCTGACATCCCCGACGCAGGGGCCGACGCCGACGAGGCGACGCTCATCGCCCAGAAGGTCGACCAGGCCGCCGATGCCCTCGCGCGCCTGGACATCGACTGCTGGCTGACCTACTGCCGGGAGACGGCCGCCACGCCCGACCCGTCCCTGCCGCTGTTGCTGGACTTCGACGTGGTCTGGCCGACGGCGGTGCTGGTCACCCGGGAGGGGCGGTCGGCGGTCGTCCTCGGGCGCCACGACGCCCCCAACGCCCGGGAACTCGGGGTCCACGAGGTGGTCCCCTACGACGAGTCCATCAGGCCGCCCCTCCTCGAACTTCTGGAGGAAACCGACCCCGACCGGATCGCCCTGAACTACGACGAGGACGACCCGATGGCCGACGGTCTCTCGCACGGCCTGTACCTGCGCCTCCGGGAGACCCTGGCCGACACGCCCTACGCCGACGCCCTCGTCGGCGGCGGCGACCTGGTCGCCGAGGTCCGGGGCCGCAAGTCCGAGGCCGAACTGGCACGGATCGCCGCGGCGGTCGAGACCACCGAGGAGTACCTCCGGGGCGTGCGCGAGGCCTACCGCCCGGACTGGACCGAGCGCGACGTCTCGTCGCACCTCCACGCCCGGATGGACGACGCCGGGTTCGACCCCTCCTGGAGCCGTGCGTACTGCCCGGCGGTCCACGCCGGCGGCGACGCCGAGGTCGGGCACACCAAGCCCGGCGACCGGACCGTCCGGCCGGGCGAGTTGCTCCACGTCGACTTCGGGGTGACGGTCCGCGGCTACGCCGCCGACATCCAGCGGGTCTACTACCGGCCCCGGGACGGCGAGGCCCCGCCGAAGGACCTCCGCGCGGCGTTCGAGGACGTCCGGGCGGCCATCCGGGCCGGGTTCGAGGTCCTCGAACCGGGCGCGGTGGGCCACGAGGTCGACGACGCCGCACGGACCGCGATCACCGACCGGGGACGCGAGGAGTACCCCCACGCGCTGGGCCACCAGGTCGGCCGGGAGGCCCACGACGGCGCGACGCTCCTCGGCCCGGAGTGGGACCGCTACGGCGACGCCCCGCGGCGGGAGGTGCGGGCCGGCGAGGTCTACACCCTCGAACTCGGGGTGGAGACCGACTACGGCTACGTCGGCGGGGAGGAGATGGTCCTGGTCGGGGACGAGGGCGCCCGCTACCTCAGCGATCCACAGGAAGAGATCTGGACGCTGTCGGCGTAATGCGGTCCGGTGGCCGGACGGGTCGTGCGTCCCGGTGAGTCCGGCGACCGGGTGGGTCCGGCGATCGGGAGGTCGACGCCGGGGGGTCCGGCACCCGGCCGGATCCGGCGCTCAGGGGGATCAGGGGTGTCGGGGTCGTGGCGGACCTGGCGGGGCGGCGTGGCGGAACCGGCCGCTCACTCGGGGCGAACGACGTCCCGGCAGTCCGGACACTCCGCGTAGGCCGCCGGTCCGTCCGTGCGTTCGTACTCGATCAGGACGCGGTGGGAGGGAATGTCCGACTGGCAGGAGGGACAGCGTCCGATCGGGGATCTACTGGTGGCCATGGGTGGTGTGAAGTGGGGAGAGGTGAGGGAACCGGGCGTGTGACGTCCGTCCGCTTGGCGGTTCCCGCACGAGGTGCAACGGCCCCGGCCCAGTTATACCTGAGCCAACCGTAGTGAAAGTGAAAGTAACCGATCGAACGGATGTGGACGCCGAACTGGGGACGGCACCGGTCTGCGGGGCGGCCGAAGAGTCGGCACTCCCTGTCCGGCCGGATCGTCGAACCGGGGGATCGGCCGCGGTCGGTGCGGGCCCCCGGGGTATCGACCCCCGGTAACGGCGGATCCCCCTGGCGACTCCCACTCCCTCGCCCCCGTAGTGACGGGATTTCAACACCATTACCACGGGAATTAAGCGATCCCCCTCCGAAGGCTTCGCCGATGGTGAGCGCACTGCACGTGGCGGAACTGTCGGGGCTGGCGCTCGTATCGACGGCGTTCATCTGGTGGGGAGGCGAGACGCTCGAGAAGACCAGCGACAAACTGGCGTCGTACTACGGCCTGCCGCTGGTGGTCCAGGGGGCGCTCATCGCCGCCCTGGGGTCGTCGTTCCCGGAACTGTCGACCACCGTGGTCGCCACCCTGCTCCACGGCGAGTTCGACCTCGGGGTGGGTGCCATCGTCGGGTCGGCCATCTTCAACCTGCTGGTGATCCCGGCGCTGTCGGGGATCGTGGGCGACGAGATAGAGTCCAACCGCGACATCGTCTACAAGGAGGCCCAGTTCTACATGGTCGCCGTCTCGGCGCTGATCATCGTCTTCGCGATGGCGGTGATCTACAACCCGACCGACGGCGATGCGCTACGGGGCAACGTCACCCGGCCGCTCGCGGCCGTGCCGGTGTTGCTCTACGGGGTGTACGTCTTCATCCAGTACGCGGACGTCGCCGACCACGAGGCCGAGGCGGAACCGCCCGACGTCTCCCCGGGCAAGCAGTGGGGCCTGCTCCTCGTGAGCCTGGTGGTCATCGCCATCGCCGTCGAGGGCCTCGTCGACGCGGCGCTCGGCTTCCGGGACCTCTTCGGCACCTCGTCGTTCCTGTGGGGGGTGACCATCGTGGCCGCCGGCACCTCGCTGCCCGACGCCATCGTCAGCCTCCGGGCCGCACAGGACGAGCGGGGGGTCGCCTCCATCGCCAACGTCCTCGGGAGCAACACCTTCGACCTGCTGGTCGCGATCCCCGCGGGTGTCCTCATCGCCGGCACCGCCGCCGTCAACTTCCAGGTGGCCGTCCCGCTGATGGGCTTTCTGACCCTGGCGACTATCGTCGTCTTCGCGTTCCTCCGGACGGGCCTGAAGCTCTCGCTCCTCGAGTCCTACACCTTACTGGTGGTCTACGTCCTCTTCGTCGCCTGGATGGTGCTCGAGACGATCAGCGTCACGAACGTGATACCAGGGACCTGACCGGGCGGCGGATGGGGCAGGCATTCGAACGGCGCTCCCGGGTTGACACGCCCGGGAGCGGACGGATGGTACGGGATGGGGCGTCGGAGACGCCCCGCACGGAAACGCGGGGACAGGGCGGGGAATCGGTGGCAGCGACGATCAGTGGCCATGACGGTGGATCAGCCCTCGATGTCGATGGAGGTGCCGCGCGTGACGGCGGTCTCCACGGGGAAACCGACCTCGAGGACGCCGTTCTCGTAGCGCCCGGTTCGACGCCGACCGCCCGGTCGATCCGCGGTTGCTCGCGGGTCGCCGCCCGGAGCCAGCGGTCAGTCCGCGGCCGCCGGTCGCCCGTTGATCCCGGCGGGGATCGACCGTTCGAGTGCCAGGAGGCCCGCCCCGAGGACGAGACAGCCGACCAGCAACACCGCCCAGAGCAGGCCGACCTCGCCCAGGTCGAAGAAGGCGCCGCCGATCACCGGTCCGATACCGAAGCCCAGGCGCTTGGCGACCTCCAGGACCGACAGCTGTGACCCCCGGGTGTCGACGGTGCCGACGTCGCTGGTGAGGGCAGTGATCAGCGGCGAGTGCAACACCTCGCCGAAGGTGCGGAGTACGAGGAACGCGCCCACGAGCCCGATCCCCAGCAGTCGGGGCGCGCGGAACACCCCCAGGAGCGCGACGAAGCTCGCACCCCACAGCCCCGCCGAGACGACCAGCCCCCGGGTGCGCCGCCAGGAGCGCCGCCGGACCGCCGCGACGACCGGCAACTGGAAGACGACGATCACCAGGGGGTTGAGGACGTAGAGTGTCCCGAGCTGGGCGCTCGTGAGGCCGAGCCGTCCCTCGGCGAACACCGGGACGGTCGACTGCATCTGGGCGTACATCACGGCGAAGCCGACGTTCAACAGCGCGAGCGCCAGCACCGTCCGGTCGGCGACCGCCCGCCGCCACTCGGCGAGGGTGCCCCGGACGGTCGTCGCGGCCTCGCGCCCGCCGTGGATCGCCGGCAGGCCGACCAGCAGCGCCAGCGCCACGGCGGCCGAGGTGGCGCCGTCGACGACGAAGACCGCGACGTTGGCGACCGAGTAGAGGAGGCCACCGGCGACGAACCCGGACCCGAAGCCGGCGTTGGAGGCGACCTTCAACAGCCCGTAGGCCCCCTCGCGGGCCTCGCTGTCGGTGGCGTCGGCGACCGTCGCCTGGGCCGCGGGGGCGAACAGCCCCATCGCCAGCCCCGCCGCGGACGCCACCGCGACGAACCCCGCGGCAGTCGAGACGAGAGCGTAGGCCGCCAGCGCGGGCGCGGACAGGGCCATGCTCGCGACCATCACCGGCTTGCGGCCGTACCGGTCCGAGAGGTACCCGCCGAGCAGGGTCCCCGTCGCGAGGGCGACGTTGTTGGCGAACAGCCCGGTCCCGACCAGGGTGAACGGGATCCCCACCACCCGGACGAAGTACAGCGTCGCGAACGGGTAGACGACGCCGCTGCCGAACGTGTTGACGAACCGGGCCACCGCCACGAGGTAGACCGGCCGGTCGTAGCCGCCGAATCGGTCGATGGGCGGGACCATCCGCCGTGCGGGTACCCACTCTACCGCCTTGGGCGCACCGGCTCCGGCCAACGACTCGGTGGCTCCCGCCGGTCACGGTCCCCGACTGGTCCGGTCTCCCTCGATCGCTGCGTCACCGGGATCGATCCACTGCGGGTTGCACCACCAGGGAGTGTCAAGTTCAGCGGGATCTGCCACTCGGCGCGCGGGCCGCGCCGCCAGGCGCGGCCTCGTGCGAGGGGCGAGCATCGCAGCCCCGACCGTAGGGAGGGGACGAGAAGCGCAGTCGGTTGGGGAGGGAGAGGTCCCAGTATGGGCGGACTGAAAGGGGCCGTCCCGCTCCGGGACGACGGGTGACACGAGCACCACAGCGAGCGGAGCGAGCGAGGAGCGCAGCGAACCCCTCGACCGGAGCGGGGCGGGGGCTTTCGGGGGCGTCATCCGGGTAGTCCTGCTACCGCTCTCCTAAAGTTGATGCCTTCGAAGACCCCCGACAGCACAACGCACAAGCCCCACGGTGCTGTACCCCCGCACATGACACACGAGAGTCTGGTCAGGGCGGCCGAGTCGATCCGTGCGGCCGCCGACGCGGCCACCGGGGAGCGGATCGTCGGACGGCTCCACGAACAGGCCGACGCGATCGAGGGCCTGGCCGACCGGAACCCCGACCACGGGCGGATGGCCCGCCACGAGAGCAAACTCCACGACCTGGCCGACGGGGAAGGCGCGGCGGTCGCCGACAACGTCAACGAGGCCCTCTCGCACATCCACGCCTACCGGGAGACGGTCGAGGGGGTGTAGGACGCCGGCCCCACCGACGACGGTCGTTCGCGGAACTCGCCCCCGGTACATGTTTACAGTAAAATTACGGTAAAGCACGCATGAGACGTCGAACCTGCCTGACGCTCTCCGGTGCCGCCATCGCCGGCCTCGCCGGATGCATGACTCCCTCGCTGACGCCCAGTTCCGGTAATTCCAGGTTCGACGACGTTCCCTGTCCGACCGTCGGAAGCGGTGCCAGATCCGGCGTCGAGGGGTCGGTGTGCTACCACGAGGCCGGGAGTGACGTGCACCTGGAGCCCTCCAGCCAGTCGGTCGAGTGCGACGGTGGGGATGGAATCGAGTTCACGCCGGTCAACGGGGGCGGCGGATCGATAACCGTCGACCCGACCGCCTGGGGGGTGCTCCACTGGCGCGACGACCGGTGGGAGGAGTACTTCGGTCCGGAGGTGTCGCCATGTTCGAGTGCGTCGAGTAGCGCCTCCCGCTAGTCGTCCACCGAGGGGTCGTCGACGCCCGCATCGGGGTCCGCGTCCGGGGGCGCGGGGCCGGGCCCGGGTTCGCCCTCGCGGTCCACGACGCCCTCCTTCCAGCCGCCCCGCCGGAACCAGGCGGCCCCGACGAAGAAGGCCGCGACCGCGGTGACGGTGTAGCCCCACCACAGCCCCGACGGCCCCCACCCGAGGGGAAACGCCAGCACCGCCATCACCGGGATCCGGAAGGCCCACCGCGAGAGGAAGGAGAGGGCCATCGCCTCGCGGGTGTTGCCGGCGCCGCGAAAGGCCCCCTGGAGGACCATGAGACCGCCGAAGAAGGCCCACGAGAAGGCGACGATCCGCAGGAAGAGCACGCCCTCGGCGACGACGGCGGCGTCGGCGATGAACACCCGCATCAGCGTCCCGGGGAACGCGAAGGCGACGGCCCCGAACGCGAACAGCGCGAGCATCGCACCGCCGGTTGCGGTCCAGGCGACCTCCTCGGCCCGGTCGGGCGTCTCGGCCCCGAGGTTCTGGCCGACGCCCGTCGCGGCGGCCTGTCCGACCGCGCCCGAGACCGTCCAGGACACCGACATCATCCGGAGTCCGATCCCGTAGGCCGCGATGACCACCGCGCCGAACCGGGCGACCAGGCCCGCCAGCGCCACCGCCGCGAGGCTCCGGAGGAGGCCGTCGATGGTGCCCGGGTAGCCGACGTCGACGAGGCGGCGCAACACGGTGGGGTCGGGGTCGAGGTCCCGGAACCGCAGGCGGATCCCCCACCCGCCGTGGAGCAGGATGAACAGGCCGACGGCCGCCGCGAACACCCGCGATATCAGGGTGGCGAGGGCGGCCCCGCGCACCCCCAGCCCCAGGAACAGGGCGTCGTAGGCGAACAGGGGGTCCTCGGCGAGGATGAATAGCGGGTCGATGAGGATGTTCACGAGCGCCGAGGCCGCGACCAGCCACATCGCGGTCCGGGTGTCGCCGGCCGCCCGGAGCACCGCCCGGAAGACGAAGAAGAGGAACGTGAACGGGATGGCGACGAAGATGACCTCGATGTAGGCGATGGAGAGGTCGAACACCCGGCCCTCGGCGCCGATCAGGTCCACGAGGGGGTACCGGAAGGTGTATCCCAGGAGCGCGAGCGTGACCGCCACCGCCACCGTCAGCAACACCGACTGTGCGACGGCGTTCTCGGCGGCCCGCTCCTCGCCCGCGCCGACGTGCTGTGAGACCAGCGCCACCGACGCCGCGGTCAGGCCCATCGCGACCGAGACGAACAGCCACGCCGTCGGAAACATCAGCGAGACCGCCGCGACCGGGTCCGGCCCCACCCGGCCGACCCAGAACATGTCCGCCAGGTTGTAGGCGGTCTGGAGGAGGTTCCCGACCACCAGCGGCCACGCCAGGTGGAAGAGCTTCGGCGTGATCGCGCCGGCGGTCATGTCGATCCGGCTCTCGTCCGGGCTGGACACACGCCTAGGTGGGCGATCGGAGCCTAAACGGTTTCGAACCGAAGGATTTTCCACCGGCGACTGACGGCGCCTATTCCCCGGGGTCGCCCTCCGGTCCACCCCCCGCGGAGGCGCCGTAGATGAGGCCGAACAGGCCGACGAGGCGGCCGGCTATCGGGCCCAGGTAGGCGAATCCCGTGCCCGGGGGGTCTCGTACCCGTACCGGATCACGTCGTGGACGAGCACGAACCCGCTCGCGAGGATGATCGAGATGCCGAACGGCATCGCCCGAACGCCCTTCACGCCCGCGGCTTCGCCCCCCTTCGGTTCAACGTTGTCGTTCGGTCGCCGGCAAGCGGTCCCGTCGGCCGGCCCGTCAGTCCGCGGCGACCTCTGGCCCGTGCGCCCGGACGTACTCGACGAAGTTGTCGAACAGTGCCTTCGTCCGGCAGGCCGCCTCGTAGTTCTCCTCGGTGATCCCGTCGAGGACGGACTCGATCCGGTCGTCGTCGAGGAACTCCTTGCCCAGGGTGACCTCGCGGGCGGTCTCGGTGTCGTACTCGGGGTGGAACTGGACCCCGAAGGCGTGGCCCGTCCGGAAGGCCTGGACCGAGTAGTCGTTCGCGGCCAGTTCGACCGCGCCGGGCGGGAGTTCGACCACCTCGTCGCCGTGGGTGGTGAAGGCGGTGAACTCCCGGTCGATCCCGTCGAAGAGGCCGGCGTCGTCGCCGTCCGTCCGCCTGACGGTCCGGTAGCCGATCTCGAACTCGCCCATGTCCTCGACCCGGCCGCCCAGGGCGTCGGCCAGCAACTGGTGGCCCCAGCAGACCCCGAGGACCGGCAGGCCGGCGTCGACGGCGTCCCGCACGGACACGCGGGCGGCGTCGATCCAGGGCTCGTCCCAGTACACCGAGGCCCTGGACCCGGTCACCACGACGCCGTCGAACCCGTCGTAGCTCTCGGGGACGTGGCCCCCGGTGACGTCGAACTCGGTCAGGTCGGCGGCCAGTTCCCGCCGGAAGTTCCGCCGGGTGTTGGCCTTCGAGAACGCGGCGTTCAGCAGTGCGATCCGTGGTTTCTCCATCGCTTGCCATCGGTACCGGCCCCGGCGGCTTGTGCGTTACGCCTGGCGGGCCCGGCCGGCGGCCCGGGTACTGCACGATCCGACCGACTGCGGCGACCTCGCGGTCCCCGGTGTCGACGCCACAACGCTTACGCCGGTTCCCAACAATCGGTTGTCATGGAGCGCCCGGCGGCGGGTGGGGATGGGATCCGTATCCTCTGCGTCGACGACCAGCCGGGGTTCGCGAAGGTCACCGCCGACGTCCTGGAGGGACAGCGAGACGCCTTCGAGGTGGTCGTCGAGACCGATCCCGACGAGGCCCTGGCCCGGGTCGAGGAGGACGAGTTCGACTGCATCGTCAGCGACTACGACATGCCGGGGACGGACGGACTGTCCCTGCTGGAGGCCGTCCGCGAGTACCGTCCCGAGGTCCCGTTCATCCTGTTCACGGGGAAGGGCAACGAGGCGATAGCGAGCGAGGCCATTTCCCGGGGCGTCACCGACTACCTCCGGAAGGGGAAGGGCGCGGACGGTTATGCGGTCCTGGCCAACCGTATCGAGGACGCGGTCGAGGAGTACCGCTCCAGGCGGAGCGCCGAGACGGCCGAGCGCCGGATGACCGAGTTGACCGAGACGACCGACGACGTCCTCTGGATGTTCACGGCCGACTGGGAGGAACTCCTGTTCGTCAACTCGACCTACGAGGACATCTGGGGCCGCTCCGTCGACGACCTCCGGGCGAACGCACGCGACTTCCTGCAGGGGATCCACCCCGAGGACCGGGAGATGGTTCAGCGGGCGATGACCCGGGTTTCGGAGGGCGAGACCGTCGACATCGAGTACCGGGTCAACGAGGCCGAGGACTACGGGCGGTGGGTCCGGGTGCAGGACCGGCCGATCCGTGACGAGGACGGGGAGATCGCCCGAGTCGCGGGGTTCGCCCGGGACGTCACGGACGGATGGGAGAACGAGCGAACGGTCGAACGCGAACGCGACCGGTTCCGCACACTGTTCGAGAACCTGCCCAACCCGGTCGTCCACGGCATCGCCGAGGAGGGGGAGCCGGTCATCGTCGACGTCAACCCCGCCTTCGAGGAGGTGTTCGGCTACGACGCCGACGTGGTCGAGGGGGAACCGCTCGACGAGCGCCTCGTCCCCCCGGGAAAGGAAAACGAGGCCGAGATGATCAACCGCCGGCTCCTGACCGAAGGAGAGATCCACACCGAGGTCCGCCGACAGACCGCCGACGATGTCAGGACCTTCCGGCTCGACGCCGCGATCGGCGACCCGGACCGCGACACGCCGGAGGGGTACGCCATCTACACCGACGTCACCGAACGCGAGGAGCGCGAGTGGGAACTCCAGCGGCGCAACGAGCGCCTCGACGAGTTCGCGAGCGTGGTGAGCCACGACCTGCGCACCCCGATAGAGGTGGCGACCGGCGGGCTGGAACTCGCCCGGGACGACTGCGACAGCGACCACCTGGAGACCGTCCAGGACGCGCTCGACCGGATGACGGCCATCGTCGACGACACGCTGGCCCGCCAGGGGCGGACGGTCGCCGAGGTGGAACCGGTCGCGGTCGTCCCCCTGGCCCAGCGGTGCTGGGACTTGGTCGCGACCGGGGACGCCACCATGACCGCGACCGGGGAGTTCACGATCCGTGGCGACCCCGGCGGCGTCCAGCAGGTCCTGGAGAACCTGTTCCGCAACGCGGTCGAACACGGTGACCCCGACGGTCACGTCCGGGTCGGTCCCATCGACGAGCGGGGGTTCTACGTCGAGGACGACGGTCCCGGGATCCCCCCGGAGGAGCGCGAGGCGGTCTTCGAGGCCGGCTACACCACCGCCGCCGACGGGACCGTCTTTGGCCTGTCCATCGTCGAGGAGGTCGCCGCCGCCCACGACTGGGCGGTCGAACTCGCGGACGGGACCCACGGCGGTCTCCGGGTCGAGATAACGGGCGTCGAGTTCGTCTGAGGTACGGTCGCCCGGTCTGTCCGGCGGGATCGCCCCCGGGCGATCGGGCGAGCCATCCCCTCAGTCGATCCCGTACTGGAGGTTCGAGAGCAGGCGGCCGACGAACAGGCCCACGCGCGGTGAGACGCCGTCCGCGCCGTCGGCGGGGTCGGTCGGCTGTGCCCGGAGGGTCTCGACGAAGGCCCGGTCGTGGGTCGTCGCGAGCATCACGTCCAGGACGTCGACGGTCAACCCCTCGTCGGCGGTGTCCAGGTCCGGGTAGCGTCGCTTCTGTCGCGCCGAGTACTCGATGGTCCAGGCCGGACCGCCGACCAGGTCGACGATCCGGTCGGCGTCCCCGACCTCGACCCGGCCGTCCGGGCCGCCGACGTAGACGGTGCCGTCCTCGACCGTCGTCGCGTAGCGTTCGGCGTCCGGCGAGTGCGCGCGCATGGGGGCCGTACCACCGGATACGTGTCCCGGCAGGTAGGTGTTTGGGGTGGATCCGCGTGGGGATCCGTTCGATCCGTCCCCCGGCACCCGGCGGATCGGTCCCGCGACGGTCGCCCCGCAGACGGTTCGAAAGCGCCACGCTTCGCCGGGTGCGACGGCCACCGTGACCGAGTTCGCCTTCACCACCGAGTTCGACGTCCGGTACCGCGACCTGGATCCGCTCGAACACGTCAACAACGCCGTCTACGCGACCTACCTGGAGACCGCCCGCCTGGAGTACCTCACGGCGGTGCTCGGTCGCTCGCTCGCGACCGGCGAGTCCGTGCTCGCACACCTCTCGCTCGACTTCCGGCGGTCGGTCACCTTCGAGGACTCGGTGACCGTCGCCGTCGGGGTCACCGACGTCGGCGGGTCGAGCATCCGCATGGAGTACGAGATACGGGCCGGCGGCGAAGTGGCCGCGACCGCGGAGACGGTGCTCGTCACCGTCGAGGACGGGGACCCCACGCCGGTCCCCGGGGACTGGCGGACGGCCATCGAGGAGTTCGAGGGCGGCGTGGACTGATCCCCTGCCGGCGGCCCGCCGCGTCCCCGGAGTTCGTCGGTCGGTGACACACCTTTTTATTCCGGGGGCGTAACGTCCGGGTATGATTTCGCTCGACGATGCGGTGACGGCCCGCCTGGAGTCCCACGGGGAGCGCTTCGAGGTACTCGTCGACCCCGACGCCGCGCTGTCGATAAAGCGCGGGGAGTTCGAGGGGGACATCGAGGACGTCATCGCCGCCGAGGACGTCTTCGAGGACGCCTCCCGCGGGGACCGGCCTCCCGAGGACGCCCTCGAGGAGGTCTTCGGGACCACCGATCCCCTGGAGATCATCCCGGAGGTCATCGAGCGCGGTGAGATCCAGATAACCGCCGAGCAGCGACGCGAGATGCAGGAACAGAAGCGAAAGCAACTGGTGAACCACATCGCGCGCAACGCGGTCAACCCCCAGATGGACGACGCCCCGCACCCCCCGGAGCGCATCGAGAGCGCCCTCGAGGAGGCGGGGGTGCGGGTCGACCCGATGGAACCCGTCGAGAGCCAGGTCGACGAGGCGCTGGAGAAACTCCGGCCCGTCATCCCCATCCGCTTCGACGAGGTGACCGTCGCGGTCCGGGTCCCCGCCGACTTCGCCGGGAGCGCACAGGCCCAGATCCGCCAGTTCGGCGACCTCCAGCGCGAGGAGTGGCAGGCCGACGGCTCCTGGATCGGCGTGCTCCAGTTCCCCGCCGGGATGCAGAACGACTTCTACGACCTGGTCAACGAACACACCGAGGGCGAAGCCGAGACCCGGATCGTCAGCGACGAGGACGAGATCAGTACCCGCTGACCCGGATCGGTCGGACCGGTTCCCGGTTACGCCCGGCCGAGAGCCCCGCGTTCCGGCCGGCCCCGACCAGGCCGGCGTTCGGATCACACGTCCCACTGTGCCCCGACAGCAGCTATTACAGTAACGATACTGTAAAACTGGACGGGGGAGAGCGCCGTTCCCCGACCCCCGAGCAGAGTAACCGTGCGTTACCGGGGATGCCGGAGAGTGTACGGGGACGCGGTCGCACTACCCGCGCCGGAACCCGAGGTAGAATCCCCCGGTGAACCCGGCACCGACCGACAGCGTCGAGATGATCGGTTCGATCCACCGGTCGGTCTCGGGGAGGTCGGAGGGCGCGGACAGCAGGCCGGCGCTGAGTTTGTCCCACCGGACGAAGAGGTACCCCTTGGCCTCCAGGAACTTGAACAGCGCGAGCTGGGCGCCGACCAGGACCGCCAGGATCTTGGCGATCTTCTTGGCGGTGAACCCGATGAGCCCGCCGATGACGGCGCCGCTACCGAACTCCAGCCCGAGCTGCTGGGGGTCAATCTGGAGCGGGATCTCTAGCATGCCCGGACGTCTCCGCCGGTACGTTAAGGCTCTTTTGGAGGTGGTAGGGGAACGTTACTCCCCGCGTCCCGTCCCAGGGGTTACTCCCCGCATCCCGTCCCAGGGATCGGTAGCGGCGTCCGCCCGGGGGCCGTCAGTCTTGCCAGTACGACCGGACGTCGACGTCACCGGTTGCCCGGATACGGACGGTCGTGAACGATTCGCGGTCCCCGTCGGCGAGCGGCAGTCGATACGTGGTCTCGGCACCGCCCCCCGACGCCGGCACGACCCGGACCGCGTACTCCCCCCGTTCGGTCTGTGTGGTGACGTTCCACCGTTCGCCGGGTGAGACGGAACGGGTCTCCTCGTGTACCGTGGTTCCGTCGGAAGCCTCGACGACGACGGTGACCTGGTGTGAGGAGTCGTCCTCGTTTTTCAGTATCACACTGTGGTGGGGTGTCGGTTCACGGGCGCCAGTGTACGCATAGCCTCCGGTTACTATCCCGACGGCCACCAGCAAGAGGAGAAGCGTCGTAGTCCTCGTCGTCGGCACGTCCGGTGGAATGGTCGGTACCGTAATAAGTCTCTCAGCTTTGCACGTTGGGTGGTTGACATACATTTCGGAGTAAGAGGCGGATGAGGTGGTCTATCACCGATTTCAAACGTCAGCAGTTCAGCGGATTG
>PXRX01000027.1:0-34464 GCA_003023195.1 Halobacteriales archaeon QS_8_69_26 | reverse complement strand
GCCACCGTTCGACGAGTTCTCGAACACCTCCACTTACGTCGCTCCGTCTGCCATTTTCGCCCAAGGAAGTGTAGAATACTCAACGTGCAAAGCCGAGCTCGTGAGTTAGGTCACCGTCGGCAGAAACGACCGGTGCGTCCAGTTCACGCCCGACCGCCGCGATCAGCGTATCGAGGCCGTCCAGATACGGCCCGCCCGGGCCGACCTCGTCCGCGATCTCCCCCGCTGTCACTGCCGTCCTCTCGTCCACCTCGTACTTCTCTCCCCACGAGAGGTCAGCACGAGCGCCGGCGACGTCGCCGTTCGGGAGGTTCCCCTCACCGACGAGTGCCTCGGCGTAGGCCGGGACGGGCATCACCCAACGCTCGTTCTCGGCTCCATTCGCCTCGTAGAACTCCTTCGTCGCTTCGACGCCGTCCAGGTAGTCGATGAGAAACGTCGCGTCGAGGACCTTCATGTAGCGTCCTCA
The DNA here is from genome assembly GCA_003023195.1 of Halobacteriales archaeon QS_8_69_26. Classification (GTDB taxonomy): domain Archaea; phylum Halobacteriota; class Halobacteria; order Halobacteriales; family SW-7-71-33; genus PXRX01. Next base: position 33,995 of record PXRX01000027.1, on the reverse strand, counting down.
GCCCGCTCTCGCGTCCGCTCCTTCCGCTTCTCCTTCGCCTTCCGGCGGCCCTCACGGACGCGGTCGGCTTCCTCGTCCGACCACCGGCCAAACCCATCGTAGAAGTCGCCGACGCAGTCCTCGTCGAGGACGCGCTCCAGGACGTCGTTGTAGCTCTCACCCTCGCGCCGGAGGCGGTTGAGTTCCCGCTTCACCCGGTCACTCACTCGAATCTGCTCATCAGCGGTCGCCATCGTTACGTCAACGTTGGCGTTGACACGGCTTAGTCCTTGGGTCAGGAGTAGTCGGTGACTCTCGATCCACATCGTGGTGATCTCTCGGGACCGCCCCGAAAGCCCCCGACCCGATCCGGGAAGACGGCTGACGCAAGCACCACGGCGAGGGATCGGACGGAGTGAGCGACCGAGCGAGGAGCGCAGCGAAACCCTCGACCGGATCGGGTCGGCCCCTTTCAGTCCCACCCACTGCCGTCTCCTCACCGTCGTGGATCCCGACGGGGGCGTGGCCGGGTGCGTGCGCCCCTCACCTCCCCGTCCGGTCGCCCGCCGTCTCGACCGCGCCTCGCCATGGCTCGGCGCGGTCTCCGGGGGTGGCGACCGGGCGCGTCCGCCGGACGCCCCGGCCGGCGTGGATCCCGAGGGTGCCGGCCGGCCGAACCGCCGGGGACTCCGCCCCGGAGCGGATCCGAACGGAGGAAGCGCCCGCTCGCACCCTCGCGGTCGGCCCGAACGCCGTGAGGGTCGGCCGCGAACGCCCGCGAGCGGGCGGGGAGGAGTGGGGATCCCGCCTGCGCGGCCCCGAGGCCCCCGGGGCCGAGGGGCCGTGCTCACCCCACGATCGGGATCGCGCTAGTCGGTGTCGTCGGTGGGATCGGCGGGGAGATGACGGCGTCTGTCGGGACAGCGGTAACAGCGCGGAAGCCCATCGGCTGTAGCCGTGGGAGGAAGCGCGTACCCTTCCTGCCACAACCCACCGATACCTGCATTGCCGACTCCCCCCACGCTATTCAAAAATATTAATAAAGAGTGGCTATTACTGTGAGGTACATGGCGTGGGATGTAACTCGCACAGTTCGGGTTCGACTTGACGTGCCCGACAACCGCAAGAGTGACCTCCACGCCACCAACTCCAAATTCCAGTACTGTGCCAACCGCACAGCAGACTGGGCATGGCGCTACCCTGAAGACGACTGCGTAACGAGCAAGAGCGAAGCTGAAGCCGCCATCTACGACGAACTGCGCCACGACACGGACGGCCTGCACGCCAACCTCGTCCAGAAAGCTATCAAACGCGCCACTGACGATATTAGCAACTGTATTGACCGCCTCGCAGATGGCGAGAATACCAGCAAGCCTGAGTACGACACGTTCAGCATCGTCTACGACAAGCGGGCAGCGACGTACTACCGCGACACGGTGAGCCTCGCCACCGTCAACGGCAGAGTCGAATGCGAATACGACTTGCCCGACGACCCCGAAGGCACACCACATGGGGAATACCTGCTGAACGACGAGTACTCGTTTTCGACCAGCACTGTCCACTACGACAGCGAAGCCGACGAGTTCTACCTACACGCGGCGATGGAACGGGACCTTGATGTTGCCCGTCCTGAGAAAGCCGAGCATTCGAGAGTGCTTGGCGTGGACTGCAACGTTGATGACCACATCACCGTGACCTCGACAGGGAGATTCGTCGGCAACGCTGACTTCCTCAACCACCAACGCCGCGAGTTCGAGAAGCGGCGTGCCAGCCTCCAACAGACTGGGACGCGAAGCGCCCACCTAACGTTCCAGCGAATCGGTGATAGGTTCGGACGCTGGAGTGAAGACTACCTCCACCGCTGCTCAAAGGCACTTGTCGAAGAAGCCCAACGACACGGTTGTACGCACATCGCATTCGAGGACTTAGCACAGATTCGAGAGCGTATCAGCGATGACAAGAAGTTCCAGCAGTGGGCGTTCCGTGAACTGCAAGAACAGACCAAACACAAGGCGGAACTGGCTGGCATCGCCGTTGAGACAGTTGAACCGTCCTACACGAGTCAGCAATGCTCAAAGTGTGGAACGACACTTGACGAAAACCGTGACGGGCAATACTTCGAGTGCTTGGACTGTTCGTACACGGCGAATGCCGACTACAACGCCGCGAAGAATATTGCTCGGAAACTCGCACTGAAACTCCAGCGGGGGCAGAAGTCCCCCGCTGGAGGGGCGTTCTGTCAGTACGCCCTAAAGTCGGGGGTGATGACCGTGAACGCTACTGAAGTGGCGTCCGACCAATACGTGTCGGCAGAACGGGAGTCCACCGACAAGCCAACGGCTTCAGCCGTTGGTAGCTGACCCCTGATCGCTCGTCTCGGGGGGAACAGGCTGGCGACGAACGGGACGAGTCCGACGACCGACAGCAGTCCGCCCCCGGCGACCGTCTGTCCCTGGACGACCCAGGGATCCGCGACCGGGTGTGACAGGGGCAGGGTTCCGACGCCCATGAGCAACCCCCCGACGGCCGCCGCGGTTCCGACGAGTACCGACGCGACGGGATCGTCCACCTCCTGGATCCGCCAAGCCGCGAATCATATCCCCATCGCGGTGAGCGTGTAGACCCCCGTGGATCCCAGGCCGAGCGGATCCTCGAGGACCGCCCCGACGAGGACCAGGACCGCCACGACCAGCAGCGCGAGGGCCACCCCACGTTCCCCGTCGACCACGATTGCGGCCACGACGGACCGGGCAATAAACGTACTGTCGGTCTCGCCCCGAACTCCCGAGGCGAGCGGGCGTCGGATCCGGAGGATAGCGACCGGATCGCCTCTCACCGCCGCTCGTACTCGCCCGAGACGCCGACGATTTCGCCGTCCTCCCAGACGTAGAACCCCTCGGCGGTCTTCCGGCCGAGTTTGCCGGCGCGGACCTTCCGGCGGAGGACCTGTGGCGGCCGGAACCGCTCGCCGAGTTGCTCGCGCAGGTACTCCAGGATGTCGAGGCGCACGTCCAGACCGACGACGTCGCCGAGTTCGATCGGCCCCATCGGGTGGTTGTACCCCAGTTCCATCGCCCGGTCGATGTCCCGGGGGCCGGCGACGCCCTCCTCCAGCATCCGCATCGCCTCGACTCCCAGCGCGACCCCCAGCCGCGAGGTGGCGAAGCCGGCGGAGTCGCGCACCTCCACCGGTTCGCGGTCGATCCCCTCGACGTACTCCAGGGCGAAGTCGACGGTGTCCCCGTCCGTCGTTTCGGCGACCACCACCTCGACCAGGTCCATGATGTGGACCGGGTTGAAGAAGTGCAGGCCGACCGCCCGGCCGGGCCGGTCGAGGGCGCTGGCGATCTCGGTCACCGACAGCGAGGAGGTGTTGGTGGCGATCACCGTCTCGTCGGGTGCGTTGCGCTCGACCTCCGCGAAGGTCTCCCGCTTCAGGGCCACGTCCTCCGGGACCGCCTCGACGACCAGGTCCGCGTCCCCGACCGCCTCGGGGAGGTCGAGGGTGGTGTCGATCCGGGAAAGCGTGGCGGCCATCTCCGCCTCGGTGACCTTCCCCCGGTCGACGCCGCCCTGCAGGTTCGACTCGATGGCGTCCAGACCGTCGGCCAGAATCTCCCCGTCCACGTCGCGGATCACGACCTCGTGGCCGGCCATGGCCGAGACCTGTGCGATCCCGTGGCCCATGGTGCCGGCGCCGAGTACGCCCACGTGCATACCCGGACGACGGGCCGGGACGGCCGTAAGCGTTGCTGGACGGTGCGACGCGAACTGGTCGCCGGTCCCGGGGGATCGCCGGCGACCAAAGGACGAGTCGTCGGTTCCCGAGGGATCAACTCGCCGAGCGGCGGTCGTCCCCGGCGAAGGTGCCGGCGAGCACCGCCCGGGCCGCCCGGCGGCCGGCGGGGGTCAGGACGTAGCCGTCGCCGTCCTCCCGGACGAAGTGGCCCGACAGTTGCCGGAGGTGGTAGGCGAACCCGGCGGACTCCTCGACGCCGGCCGCCCGCTGGAGTTCGGAGAAGGTGAGTGGGTCCTCGTCGTCGCGCTCGGCCGCCAGCAACTCCACGAGGACCCGGACCCGGACCTCGCTGGCCAGCGCCCCGAACGTCTCGCTCGGGTCGGGATCCCCCCGCGACTGCCACGCCCCCGGCTCCGGGACCTCGACCGAGGGCGCGGACGGGTCCCCGCCGGGGGGATCCCGCGAGCGGTTCGGCTCCGCCATCGGCCCCACCTGTGGCCGGCGGGAGAATAAGCCCTGTGGTAGCGGTTCACGCGGCCCCCGATCCCCCCGGCAGTACCTCAGTCGGGGCCGACCGGCCGGGCCTTCACGCCGTAGCGGGTGACCCCCTCCTGGGTGTAGATCCGCCGGACGACGGCCCGGACGACGTCGCCGACCTCGGGGGCGTCGTGACCGTCGGCCACCTGGAGGGGGACGCTGGCGCTCCCGCCCGCCGGGCCCTCGACGGCGACGATGGCGACGCCGTAGGCGCCGCCCCGGGCCTGCGCCTCCGCGAACTCCGGGGGCGCGCCGCCCTGGCCGATCCGGGTGACCGCCTCCACCCTTCCGTCGGGACCGAGTTCGACCGTCTCGAACTCGACCAGCGCCCCGCACTCGCCGCAGGCGCCCTCGGGCGGGAACGTCAGGCCGCCACACTCCGGGCACTCCCCCGCCCTGGGCCGGTACCGGCCGGGCAACGACCGCTTCCAGGCGGGCACGCTGACGGAGGCACCGCCACCGTCCGGGTTGCCAGGGGTGATCTCCCCCCGGAGACGGAGGTACTCGGCGTAGCTCACCGCCCGGTCGCCCTCCAGGGAGAGCGCGGTCGGGGGGTCTCTTTCCGCCTCGACCAGGAGCGCGTCGGCCGCCCCGCCGCTCCCGTAGCCGACGACGAGGATCCGACCGTGCCCCGCGCCCAGCGCGGTCGCCAGCCCGAGGGGTGTGCTCGCGGCGCCCGTGTCGCCGAGGTCGCTCACCGTCTCGGCGGCCGCGACCGTCCCGGTGTCGACCCCGAGGGCGTCCGCCGCGCGGTAGGGCATCGCCCCGTCGGGGGACTGGACCGCGGCGGCGTCGGCCTCGGCGGTCGAGTCGGCACCGAAGCCCACGCCCTCGGCGGCCGCGCCCACGGTCCGGGCGAACGCCGCGCGGTCGTAGCTCGTGACGCCCAGCCCCTCGACGCGGTCGCTCCCCCGGCGGCGGAAGCGGGTTCCCGGAGTGGGATCGGCGTGCTCGGCCGCGTCGACGAACGCGGCGGGGCCCTCGCTACCGACGACGAACGCGGCCGCACCCGCGCCCGCGGCGTGGTCCCGTTCGTCCGCCGGTTCCCCCCGGGGACAGTCCGCGGCGACGACCAGTCCGGGATCCGGGTCGGCCGACAGCGCCGCCGAGAGCGCCCGGGTGCCGGCCCGGGTGCTGGCGGAGAACGACTGGCGGGTCGCACCGTCGGGGACCGCCAGGGCCGCGCCGAGGCGGGCGGTGAGGTCGCCCTCCTCCTGTGGCGGGGTGGTCGTCGCGAACGCCAGGAACTCCAGGTCCGACCCCGAAACCTCGGCCGCCGACAGCGCCCGTCGGCCGGCCGCGATCCCCATCGTCAGTGCGTCCTCGTCGGCCCCCGGGACCGCCGTGCGGTCGATCCCGCCCGCGTCGAACCGGCCCCAGGCGTCCGCCACCTCGTCGGCAGTGATCCGGTAGGGCGGCGCGTAGGCTCCAGCCGCGAGGATCGCACCCAGCGCGTCGCCGTCCGTCGTCGGATCCATCACGATCCCACCTCCCGTTCGCGCTCCAGAATATGGACCACGGCGGCACCCCCGGATCCGCCGACGTTGTGGGTCAGGCCGCGCACCGGGTCCTCGACCTGCCGGTCCCCAGCCCGCCCGGTCAACTGCTGGAAGGCCTCGGTGATCTGTCCGGCGCCGGTCGCGCCGATGGGGTGGCCCTTGGACTTGAGGCCGCCGGAGGTGTTCACCGGCAGGTCCCCGCCGAGTTCGGTCGCGCCCGACGCCACGAGGTCGCCGCCCTCGCCGCGGTCGCAGAAGCCCAGGTCCTCGTAGGCCAGTATTTCGGCGATGGAGAAGCAGTCGTGGACCTCGGCGAAGTCCAGGTGCTCCGCGGGGTCCCCGGGGTCGATCCCGGCCGCCTCGTAGGCCCGCCGGGCGGCCTCGCGGGAGGCGGGAACGGCGGTGTAGGTGTCCCGCTGGAACAGGCCGACGGCGTCGCTGGCGGCACCGACGCCGGCGATCCGCACGGGATCGTCGGTGTACCCGTCGACGACGTCCTCGCTGGCGACCAGGGTGCAGGCCGCGCCGTCGGTGGTCGGACAGCAGTGGTAGAGGGTGAGGGGGTCGGCCACCGTCGCCGCCCCCATCGCGTCGTCCAGGGTGCACTCGAAGCCGAGGTGTGCGTGGGGGTTCTTCGCGCCGTTCGCGTGGTTCTTGACCGCGACCTGCGAGAGGTGCTCGTCGGTGGTCCCGTAGGCGTCCATGTGGGCGCTGGCCATCTGGGCGTAGACGCCGGCGAAGGTCGTCCCGGACAGTCGCTCGTACTCCGTCTCGCCGGAAACCCCGAGCCACCACCGGGTCCGGTCGCCCGAGGCGTCGGTCATCACCTCGAACCCGCCGGCGAGGACGACGTCGGCCATCCCCGACCGGACCGCCTGGACCGCCTGGCGCACCGCATAGCCCGAGGCGGCGCAGGCGTTCTCGACGCGGGTGCAGGGGACCCCCGAGAGGCCGACGTGTTCGGTCACCGCCGGCCCGGGCAGGCCGATCTGTCGGCCACCAACGCCCAGGGTGCCGACGACGGCCTCGTCGATGGCTTCCGGGTCGATCCCCGCGGGGACCGACTCGACGGCCGCCTCGTAGGCCGCGCGGAACAGCGACCGGTAGGACTCCTCGGGGAACGAGCCGAAGTCGGACTGGCCCGCCCCGACCAGGTAGGCGTCGCGCATGGGCGCCCGGAGGGGCCGCGGGCACAAGAATCCACGTCCGGCCGGGGAAGTGACGGGTCGCTCCGCCGATCCCGGGGCCGCGACCTCCCACGGATCCGTGACCGTCAGTCCCCCGGTCCGGCGTCGGTCCCGAGGAACCGGTCGGGGGCGTCGGGCACGAGGACGCCCGGGACGGCCCGCGTGAGCACCACCATCCCCGACAGTTCGACGAGGGTCTGGGTCACGACCACCGCCGGGGCGAGTTCGTACCCGGCGGGCAACGCGAGCGCCAGGGGGAGGATCACCAGCGAGTTCCGTGTGACGGAGACGAACACGAGCGCACGGCTCTCCCCGAGGTCCATGTCGAGGACCCCCGCCACGAGTCGCCCGACGAGGGGCATGACGAGGAGGAAGGCGACGTAGACCGGCACGACGGCGGCGATCCCCTCGATGGAGTCCCGGACCCGCGGCAACTGGGAGGCGATGACCACGAACAGCGTCGCGCCCATCATCGGCACCGGGAGCCACCCCATCGCGTCCTGCCACCCGGCGCCGCGGTCGGACCGCTCCGCCCAGTACTCTGTGGCCCAGGCGAGGGTCAGGGGCAGGGCGACGACGACGAGGAAGGCCTCGAGGAACGGCCCGGCCTCGACGAACTCGGCGACCTGTTGCCCCATGAACAGCCAGAGGTACAGCGGCAGGGCGAGCAACTGGACGAGCATCAGCGCCGGCGTCGCGGCGGTAACCTGTTCGGAGTCGCCGCCGGCGAGTTCGGTGAACGTGATGACGTAGTCGATACAGGGCGTCAGCAACACCATGTAGGCCCCGACGAGGACCGCCGGCTCCTGCGGGAGAAAGCGCGTGAGCCCGAAGACGACCGCCGGGACGACCAGGAAGTTCACCCCGAGGGCGGCCAGCATGAACCGCCCGTTCCGGAACGCCCGGCGGATCCGGACGAACGGGACCTCCAGGAACGTCACGTAGAGCAGGACCGCCAGGACGGGGTTGATCAGCACCTCCAGGACCGGCCCCGCCCCCGGCAGTTCCAGGCCCGTCCCGACCGCCAGGGCGACGGCGACGGCGTACACCCCGACCTGGTTGTGCCCGATCCACCGTTTCGAGAGGCGTGTCATGGGTCGACTGGAACCCCGGTGACCGGGACCGGTCCCGGCGACGACCCGGTCCCGGCGACGCGTCGCCACCTCGGGACCGGCGCGGTAAAGTCGCGTCGGTGGATCGTGCGGGCCGCGTCCGACCGGCAAGGACTTACTGTCCGTCCCCGAACACCGGCCCATGCCCGGACCGGTCTTCCTCGCCGGTGACCGCGTCGACCTGCGAACCGTCGACTCCGAGGACGCCGAGACGCTACGGGAGTGGATCAACCACCCCGACGTCCGGCGGTACGTCCAGCGCTACCGCCTCCCCTGGGGCGAGGAGGAGTTCGAGGACGGCCTGTTCGGGGACTTCACCGACGACGGGTCCGCCGCCCTCCTCGTCTGTGACGACGACCCGGTCGGGATGGTCGGCCTGGGACCCGTCTACGACGACCGCCGGATGGCCAACCTCGGGTGCCTGATCGCTCCCGAACACCAGGGCGAGGGGTACGGCACCGCGGCCGGCCGCCTCGCCGTGGAGTACGGCTTCGAGGAACTCCTGCTCAACCGGATCGAGGCCCGGTGTCAGGCCCCCAACGCGGGCGCCCGCCGCTCCCTCGAACGGATCGGGTTCACCGAGGAGGGCCGCAAGCGCGAGGCCGCCGTCGCCGAGGGGGAGTACGTCGACGAGGTGGTGTACGGCCTCCTGCGCCGGGAGTGGAAGGGCGAGGGGTGACCGGCCGGCAACGCCCCGACACTCCCTGCGGATCGGGGTTTACAGTAACGATACTGTAAGGATCGGTCCGAGGGGCCCACGACGGATCGGCGGCGTTCGGATAAGCGACAGCCGGAGCATCAGCCGACATCGGGTGGGAATGGAAGGGGCCGGGGGCGTCCGTCGGACTCCTGACGAGCCTGCTGTTGTGGAGTCGTATCTGAACAGTTCCGGACGAGTACCGACCGAACGCTTATCCGGATCGTCGCCCTGTCGTCGGGCGTGTACAGCGCCCGCGACCGCGTCGAGAACGAGGAGTGGATCGCGGAACTCCAGGCGGCCGCCGACCGCCTGGACCTCGGGGCCCGCGCCCGGTCGTGTGCCGAGGACCTCTTCCTCTCGAACGTGCCCGAGGCCGAGCGATCCAAGCGGGCGACCCTGGCGGCGAGCGTCTACGCCGGTGCGCTGGTCGCAGGCGAGGAGCGATCCCAGACCGACGTCGCCGACGCCGTGGGCGTCTCCCGGCTGACCGTCCAGCAACGCTGGAAGGACCTGCTCGAATCGGCCGGACTGGAACCGCCGGACTGGTAGACGCGCCGGAGAGCGGACGGGATCGGAACGAGCCGTGGGGAGCCAGCGGAACCGGACACGGACAGGGGTAGACGTCAGGACTCGGAGACTGGCCGGGGATCCGCGTCGGGCGTGAGGGTGCCGTGTTCGTCTATCTCGCCCCGCACGATCCGGGTCGAGGAGATGCGCTCGCCGTCCTCGGCGACGGCGTAGTCGACGACGACGATTTCGAGGGGGTCGTGGCCGCGTTCGCGCCGGATCTCGTTGACCTTCTCGGCACCGTCGGCGGTCTCCGGGCTGACGACGAGGTACTCGTACTGGGGTTCGGTGGCGATCCCGGTCGGTTCGGTCAGTTCGCGGACCTCGAACTCGCGGTCGTACTCCTCGGCGTACTCGGCCAGTTCGGACTCCAGGTCGCGCTTTCGCTCCTCGAAGGGACGGACGTACCGCTCCTCGCGCCGGGTTTCCGGGGCGAGGCGGTCGCTGGTCAGTCCGACGGTGACGTCACCGAGTTCGAAGGCCCGCTCGAAGAGGTTCCGGTGGCCGTCGTGGACGGGGTCGAAGGTCCCGCCCAGCGCGACATCCATAGGGCGGGTAAGGCCGGGAGACGACTTAAATCCGGCTTCCCGCGGACTACTCCTCGTCGTCCTCGTCGTCCTCGTCGTGTTCCTCGACGGTGATCGTGACGGGCTCGCCGTCTATCTCCTCCTCGCCGCCGCCGAGCTGGTCGTCGAGGTTGAACACCGCGTTGAGTTCGTCCTGGATCTGCTCGACCATGCCGCCGACGAGTTCGCTCGGGGGGATGGCGGCGTACTCGTAGGGGTTGTTGCCGGCGCCCTCGCTCTGGCGCTTGCGCCGGGTGACGATCTCCTCGTCGTGGAGCTCGGCCAGGGCCTCCCGGACCGTCGAGGGGTACAGCCCGGTTCCCTCGGCGACCTCCTTGCTGGTCGAGTCCGGGTTCTGGCGCAGGTAGACGTAGATGCGGGCTCGGGTGTCGGTGTCCAGTACCCACGACAGCAGGTCGATCACGCCCTCGTCGAACCCCTCGATGGCGCGGTCGGCGCCCTCCTCCAGTCGCTCCCGGGCCGACCGCTCCTCGCCCTCGGTCCCCGGCGCGAGCGGGTCCTCGTCCTCGGGGGCGAGCGGGTCGTCCTCCGGTTCTCCCTCGTCGTCGATGTCGTCGGCAGACATGTCCTTTCTAAAAGGACGAAAGCCACTGACGACCAAAAATCCTTGCACTCGCGGCAGACGGGATACCGGCGGCTCACAGTGATGGGGTCGAGCGGTCACGGCGAAAGATGGTCCCCCCGCGGACGGTCCCGGCCGGGGGGAATGAGCCGGGACCTGGGGTCGGGGTCGTGGACCCCCGCGGGGCGGTCGAACGTGGCAGGCTTCGCGGACCACCGGGTCAGTGTGGCCCGCGTAAGCGGCGGGTCGCTCGTGCTCGCTCGCCGTCGCGACGGCAATTGACGTTACACCCGTTTCGGCCATAAACTTTATCCCTAACAATTCCGCGCTCGGCCATTAAATTAATGTAGAGCATCTATCGCTCCACCGAGGTGTATCGTCCGAGAATGCCAGCGATCCGCCCGGACTACGGCAGTGGTCGCGGCAGGACACCCGGTGGTACCCGGACCGGAACCCGGACGTGATCCACGTGGGGGACGGACGGCGGTCGGGGCGAGCGCGGTCGTCCGATAAGGGGTCTGACGGGTCAGTTCACCGGGTAGCGTCGCTCGACGGAGAATCCGCCACACTCCGGGCAGACGTAGTACTCGAGGGCGTAACCGGCACCGCAGGTTCGACACTCGTAGGGTTTCGCCCGATCTGTCCCGATCCTGGTCTCGCTTGTTTCGTCGGATTGCATTCTGGCTCCTCCCCCCGACGTGATATACTCCCCCGGCCCGGCCATAAACTTTATTTATGAAGAATTTCAGGCGGAGGTCCGAAATTAACGATCGTTTGGTTACGCGGTACCACTCAGAAGCCCGCTGGATACGGCCGTCCGGGGAGTCACTCCTCGACCCGGTCCCAGAACCGGTCGAGACCGAACCCGAGCATGTCCGGGCTCACCGCCTGGAACCCCTCGTGGTCGGGGACCAGGTCCCGCACGGAGTCCCAGGAGTCGCGGGCGTAGCGCTCGTCGAGGAGCACCCGGACGCCCGTCTCCTCCGGCCCGCGGATGACCCGGCCGACGGCCTGGCGGGCCTTGCGGACGGCAGGGACCGTGAGGGCGGTCCGGAACCCGTCCCCGAACGCCCGGTCGTAGGCGGTCCGGACCGCCCGCGTGCGCGGGCTGGACGTGTTGATGATCGGAACGCCACAGACCACGGCGGCCCGGAGCCGGTCGCCGCTGTAGTCGACGCCCTCGGTGAGCGTCCCGCGGAGCGAGGTGACCAGCACCTTCCCCTCGCCGGCGAAAAAGTCGGCCTTGAGGTCCTCGGTGACGGCGTCCGTCGAGGACTCGTCGAGGAGGACCGGCTTGTCGGGGCCGCCGGCCCGGAGGGTTGCGGCCATCCACTCGGCCTCGCCGTAACTCGGCATCCCCACGAGGACGTTCCCGGGACCGGACGCGACGGCCCGGACCGCCCGGACGTACGCCCGGCGGACGTCGTTGCCGTCGCCCGGGTCCTCGGCCGTAACCTCCTCGGGGTCGGGCGTCGGCCCCCGGTTGTCGTAGGTGTACTTCGGGGCCGCCACCGCGAACGACTCCCGGTTCTCCTCAAGGAAGTGCAGGCCGTAGGTCCGCTCGACCACCGGGCGGTCCTCCTCCTCGGCGATGCGGTCCAGTCCCGTCACCTCCCGGAGCACGTCCAGCGGTTCCAGCGTGGCCGACATCAGCACGCCCCCGCCGAACGTCGAGAGGCGGTCGCCGATGGGCCCCGAGGGGACGCAGTTGTGCAGTGCGAGGCGGGCGTTGTAGGCCCGCCGCCAGGAGTCGCGGGGCTGGGTGTCGTCCCAGGTCCGTTCGAGCTCTATCTCCCGGAAGAACCCCTCGTGGTCCAGGCGGTACCAGTTCGCCAGCGTCCGGCCGACGCCCGGCGCGGCGCGTTGCTTGTCCTCCTCCTCGAGTTCGTCGAGCACCCGCCCGACGAACGCGCCGACGGCCTCCGCCCGGACCCAGGTGCCGCCGTCGTGGCCCGCGCCTTCTGCCCACTCGCTGATCTCGTCGGGCTGGGGGTCCTCCGGGTCCCGCAGGGGGATCTCCTCGTCGGGCAGGTCCGCCAGGTCCGACCGCCAGTCGCCGTGCCGGCGGTCGAGGTGGGCGGTGACCCGGCGGTCGAGTTCGTCGCGCAACTCGCGGACGAACGACCGGGTGGCGGCCAGTTCCTCGCGGGTGACCTCCGCCTCGGCCAGTTCCGCCCGGACCGTCTCGGCCTTCGAGGTGGCGTCGTCGCCGGCGACGGTGTCCGGCCCGGAGACGCCGCCGACCGCCGTGGTGCCGTCGCCCGATCCGGTCGCCGGGCCGCCCACCGTACCGTCGGCCGATCCCCGACCTGCCCCGGATCCTCCCTCGGCCCCGTCGCCCTCGGCGATCGCCAGGGGCTGGAGCAGTCTGGTTATCTCCGCTTCCGTTTGCCGCAGGGAGGCGTCGGCCGCCCGGTCCGAGACCAGGTCCCGGACCCGGGGTTCGAGCATGTGGGCCTCGTCGCAGACGACGAAGGTGGACTCGTCGAGCACCGCCGACGTGAACGACTCGGTCGTCGTGGGATCAAACGCGTGATAGTAATTCCCGATAACCACCTCGACGGCCCCGAGGATCACCCCCATCATCGAGTGTGGGCAGGTGCCGTGTTCGACGGACAGTGCCACCAGGTCCTCGGGTTCGATCAGCCCCCGGTCGGCGAAGTCGAACGGGACCGCTTCCAGGGGGCTGCCGTCGTCGGGCAGGTCCGCCAGGTAGGCGGCGTAGAAGGGGCAGTACTCGGTGTCCTCGTACTCGGAGGTGTCGGGGGCGTAGGGGGCCGGTTCGCCCGCCGCCCGGAGGTAGCTCGCCGACTCCCCGAGGGCGGTCTGCTGGTCGCGGGCCCGTTCGACCAGGTCCGGGGCGCTGGTCGCGTCCGAGTCGGCGAGGTTCCGGGTGCGCTCGCGCAGGCCCTCGCAACGGTCGTAGACGTTGGTGTCGTCGATCCCACCGGTCCCGGCGAGGTTGTACGGGCAGACGTCGGCCTTCCCGACGAGCGTCACCCCGGAGACGGGGTCGTGGTCGCCCGGGAGGTTCCGGTTGATCGTCCGCAGGTCCTCCTCGAACTGGCGCAACTGCTGTTTGACGCTGGTCAGCACCAGCACCCGCTCGAACTTCGTCGTTCGGTCCCGGACCAGGTCGATCCCGGCGGTCAGGGCGAGCATCGTCTTGCCAGTCCCGCAGGCCCCCTCGACGAGGACGAACCCGTCGTCCGCCGCCGTCTCGCGGACGGTCTCGATACCGTCGACCTGGGCCTCGTACGGCTCCTCGTGCCCGAACACCTCCCGCCAGGTCATGGCTCCCCGTTCGGCCTTCCCCGTCCAAAGGGCTGTCGGGTCCGGGTCGCCGTGTCTCCCGGGACCCGATCGTTCTCGCCTGTCCACCACGGGACCGGACTGGCCGGGCGATCCCCCTTCAACCTCCGGGGGGCCGCCCCGTCGTCCCGCGCGCCGGTCAGGGATCGGTCTCGTCGGGCACGACGCCCACCGTCAGCAGGGTGCCGTGCTTGTGGTAGCGCTCGACCATCGCCTCGCGGGTGTCGAACTCCTCGGTGGGGAACGCTTCGGCCGGAGGAATGTCGATCTCCCGGTCGGGAACGTCGTTCTGGGCGGCGACGTGGAAGCCCGCCTCCCGGAAGGCGTCGGCGTACTCCTCGCGGCTCCAGCGGGTCATCTCGACGCCGGTCTTCTCGGGCCAGTGGTGGGTGTGGACGCTCTGCTCGAAGTAGTTGACCGCACAGAAGAACGTGCCGCCGGGCCGGAGCACCCGGCGCAGTTCCCGGAGGGTCTCGTGGGGGTCGGCGGCGTAGTAGAACGCCTCCATCGAGAAGCAGTGGTCGATCGACCCCGTCTCGAAGGGCAGGGCCCCGAAGTCGGCCTGGACGAACCCCACGTTCGGGTCGTCCGTGTACGAGGCGGCGTTCCGGACCATCTCGCCGGAGGCGTCCAGTCCGTAGGCCCGCCCCGCGCCGGCGGCGTCCCGGAGCGCCCGCGCGGCGTAGCCGCTCCCGGTCCCGAGATCCAGCACCGTCTCGCCTTCCTCGACGGGCATCCAGGCCAGGGCCACCTTCGCGGTGTGCCAGTGGCGCTCCTCCATGCCCCGGTCGCGCCCCTCCCGCGCCCAGCGGTCGAACTCCTCGCGAACGCTCATGGACGGACCCTGGGCGGCCCGGGGGTTAGCGGTTCTGACCCCGCCGACCGTTTGATGCCGATCATGACGCCGGTCACCGAGAACGCGCGCCCCTCGATCACCGGCACGAGTCCCACGTCGCCGGCGATGCCGTGCCGTAGCCGACCAGGCCCCCCGACCGTGAGGACGATCCCCGCGAGCGTCGTGCGATCCATACGGAGGGATGCACACCGGAGGCTAAAAGCGTTCAGACGGGGAGGCGGTGTTCCGGCGAGCGGGTCCGGCCGCCGCGCCCACGATCCTTAATTGCCCTCGGACGTACCTTCTACCATACCCGATGTCCCCCGACGCACGGCGTCCGATCGACCACCTTCCAGGAAGGGCCCGACAGCCACCGGAGCTCCCCGTCCACCCGGAACCATGAGCGTGATCACGAGAGTGTGGTTCGAACACCCTCACATGGCGCTGGCCGACACGATCAAGAACAACCCGGAGGTGACCCTCAGGGTCGTCCCCGAGGCGGGGACCGACCCGGAGCACGACGTGTACTTCTTCCTGCTGGAGGAAGGTGATCCCGACGCAGTCAGGGACTCGCTGGCGGCCGACCACACCGTCGAGGACCACTACCACGCCTCCGCGTACGACGAACAGTGGGTCTTCGGGGTCCGGCTCGTTCCGGAGACGGTGCTGATGGCCCCGAAGTTGACCGCCGAAGGGGGGATCGCCATCGAGGCCAAGACCGCGACGGAGGGGTGGCTGGAGCGCTGGCAGCTCCCCGACAGGGAGGCACTGCACTCGATCTGGCAGCAGGCCGAGGAGGAGTCGTTCGACCTCGACATCGTCGAGTTGTACCGGAGCGACGAGTCCGTGTTCGACTCGGGGATCGGGCTGACCGACGAGCAACGCGAGACCCTCCTGACGGCTTACGCCAACGGCTACTTCGAGGAACCCCGCGGGGTTTCCCTGGAGGAACTGGCGACCATGCTGGACATCTCGCCGAGCGCGGTCGGCGGCCGGTTGCGGCGCGGAACGGAGCGGCTCATCGAGTCCGTGCTGGTCGAGAACCCCTAACCGGCGGGAACGGGGCGTTCGGGTCCGTGAGCCTCCATCGACCGGGACGGCGGCCCCGTTTCAGATCCGCGATCCCCCGTCGACCGGGACGGCGGCCCCGTTGACGAAGCTCGCGTGTTCGCTGGAGAGAAACGCCACCAGCTTCCCGAGGTCGAGCGGGTCGGCCGGCTCCTCGAACGGGCAGTCGCTCAGGACCGCCGACCACGCCGAGTCGAGGTCCGGGTAGCGACCCCGGTCGACGAGTTCGCTGAGAAACAGCTCCATGTCCTCGGTGTCGTGTGCTCCCGGGAGCACCGAGTTCACGCGGACCCCCGGCGCGAACGTCCGCGCCAGGGTCTCGGTCGTCCCCTCGACTGCCCGGCCGAACGAGTTGGCGACCGGGAACTCGCGGTCGAGCGCCCGGACCACCGGGCTGGTCACGTTGACGATGGTCCCGTGCTCGGAGGACGACAGCCAGGAGTGCGTCTCCCGGACCGTCCAGACGACGCTCATGAACAGGCGGTCGAACCCCCGGAACCAGTCCTCGTCCGGCACGTCGAGGAACGCGCCGGGTTCGAGCGGCCGCGGGGCCGTCACCAGGTGGTCGATCCCGCCGAACTGCTCGACCGTCTCCTCGACGAACGCCGCCACGTGGTCCGGGTCCCTGACGTCCGCCTCGACGCCGAAGATGTCCCCCTCGCCGATGGCGTACAGTCTGTCGCTCGCGTACGCCAGGTCGCCGAGGTTCGGGCTCGCGAGGGCGACGTGAGCGCCCTGTCTGGAGAGCGCCTCCGCACACGCGTGCCCCACCCCGGTCGCACTACCGGTGACCAGTGCCACGTTTCCGTCGAGGTCGAGGTCCATGGACGACGTTGGACGACCTGCCGTTTAGGGTTCACGCCCGGCCGACCCGGGGATCACCGACCACCAGCCCTCCCCACCCGAAACCGTGGGCACCACTCCTCCGGACACGAAACACCGACCACTCCCTCTCCGGACACGAAACACCGACCACTCCCTCTCCGGACACGAAACACCGACCACTCCCTCTCCGGACCTGCATCCCGACCCCCCGGGGCCGAACCCGTGACCACTCGGGCCAGCGGGCCGGAGCAGAGCGGGATCGGGACCGCCCGTCCCGCCGGGGCCGCGGAAGCGTCACCCCAGGCGACCGGCGGCCTCGACTGCCCGGATCGCGGCGGCGTTCTCGGCGACGTCGTGGACCCGGACGACGTCGACGCCGGCCTCGGCGGCCATCGCGGTGACCGCCACGGTTGGAGCCAGGCGTTCGCCGGACGGGCAGTCGATGGCGTCGAACAGCGACTTGTGCGAGTGTCCGAGCATCACCCGACACCCCAGGGACCGGAGCT
Organism: Halobacteriales archaeon QS_8_69_26; assembly: GCA_003023195.1. Classification (GTDB taxonomy): domain Archaea; phylum Halobacteriota; class Halobacteria; order Halobacteriales; family SW-7-71-33; genus PXRX01. The sequence goes on along the minus strand of PXRX01000027.1, from coordinate 16,980 downwards.
CCTCGATCCGGGCGATCAACTCGAAGGACTCGGCGGCTTCCTTCCCGAAGCCGACGCCGGGGTCGACGATGACGTTCCCGCGGTCGATCCCCGCGCGCTCGGCGACCAGGACGCGCTCGGCGAGTTCCTCGATCACGTCGCCGACCGGGTCGTCGTAGGCCGCGGCGTCCCGGCGGTCGGGGTCGACCGGCACCGAGAGGCTGTGCATCACGACCACCGAGGCGTCGTGGTCGGCGACGACGTGGCGCATCTCCGGGTCACCCAGCCCCGTGACGTCGTTCACGAGGTCCGCGCCGGCCGAGAGTGCCGCGTCCGCCACCGCGGCTTTCCGGGTGTCGACGGAGACGGCCGCGTCCAGGTCCGCGATGGCCTCCACGACCGGCACGACGCGGTCTCTCTCCTCGTCCGGGGGCACCGGGTCGGCCCCGGGCCGCGTGCTCTCGCCGCCGACGTCGACGATCCCGGCGCCCTCCTCGACCATGCGTTCGGCGTGGGCCACGGCGTCGTCGACGGCGAGGTACTCGCCACCGTCGTGGAAGCTGTCGGGGGTGACGTTCAACACGCCCATGAGCGTCGGCCGGTCGTCCTCCGAGCCCCGGGCGTCGTCCCCGCCGCCGCTCCCGGCCGGTCCCCGAGGGATGCCGGACCCCGTGCCGCCCTCGACGGGGAGTCCGACCGCACCGCGTATCTCATCGGCGATCCGGCCCAGTCCCGGGGAGTCGGCGTCGAGGGCGGCGACCAGGTCCCGGAAGGCGTCGAGGGTGCCCGAGAGGACGAGTTCGACCCGGCCGTCGGGGCTGCCGGCCCCGGAGACGGCGCACTCGCCACCTGCCCCGAGCGTCTCGACCCGGATCGTCTCGGCCTGGCCGGGCCTGACCTCGACGGTGACGGTCCGACCGACGGTTCCCTCGACGGTCCGCCGGGCCCGGCCGGGGGGAACGTCGGCCCTGTCGAGGACGTCCCGGGCGTCCGCGACCGACCGGACCTCGGCCGGGACCGTCGGCCGGGTCCATCGGTCGCGGGCCTCCGAGACGGTGTACAGCGACCCGGTGATCAGCACACAGTCGTCGGCTCCGGCGGCCGTCAGGGCCTGCTCGACGCCGGAGGCGACCGACCCGGCGGTCTCGACGCGGTCGGAACCGTCGGCCTCGAAGGCGGCGGCCAGCACCTCGGTCGTCTCGGCCCGGTCGACGGCGGGGCGACACACCGTCGCGACGTCCGGCGTCGGCAGCGCCGCCCGCATCCCGTCGTGGTCCTTGTCCCGCATCGCCCCGAACACGAGGTGGAGGTCGTCGTAGTCGAACCGGTCGAGCAGGGTCGCCAGGGTCCCGCAGGCCGCCGGGTTGTGGGCGCCGTCGAGCACCACGAGCGGTTCGGTTTCCATCACCTCGAACCGGCCGGGCCAGTGGGCGCCCCGTAACCCTCGTTCGATCGTGGCGTCGTCGATGCCGGCGACCTGGCGGGCGAGCAGTGCCGCCACCCCGGCGTTGGTCGCCTGGTGCGCGCCGAGCAGCGGGATCGCCGTCTCCACGTCCAGGTCCTCGCCCGACAGGGACACCCGCGACTCGAAGCCGTCGGTCGTCCCCTCCTCGACCGCGCGGACGTCGGCGTCCTCGCCGCCGACCGTTACCACGTCGGTCTCCTCGCGGATCGCACCCAGCGCCGCCCCGGTCGCGCCGGTGACCAGCGGCCGGTCCCCGGGGGCAACCTGGGCCTTGTCCCGCGCGATTTCCTCGACGGTGTCCCCGAGGAGGTCGGCGTGTTCCAGGCTGACGCTGGTGACCGCGCTCGCGACGGGGTCGACCGCGCTGGTCGCGTCGTAGCGCCCGCCGATCCCCACCTCCAGCACCGCGACGTCGACGTCCCGGTCGGCGAAGTTCGCCAGCGCAACCGCGGTGAGGACCTCGAAGAACGTGGGACCGTCCCCCGCGATGGTCCGGCCGACGACGTGGGGCCGCAGCGCCGCGACGTGTTCGGACAGCGCCGCCTTCGTCACCTTCCGGCCGTCGACCCGGATCCGCTCGCGCAGGTCGGCGAGGTCCGGGGAGGTGTACAGCCCCACCCTGAGGCCGGCCTCCCGGAGGACGCTCTCGACCATCCGGGCCGTGCTCCCCTTGCCGTTGGAGCCGGCGACCTGGAGCGCGTCGAACGACTCGTGGGGGGATCCGAGATGGTCGAGCATCCGCTCGGTGGTGTCGGTCCCGAGCTTCGGTCGGGAGTGTGGCAGTCCCGCCAAAAACTCCATCGCCTCGAAATAATCCATACAGTGTGCCAGCCGGACCGGCCGCTTTAACCTTCGGGGAGGGGTCGGCCACCCGTCGGGCGACTCGGGCGCCACCGGCGCGGTACCGGGCGCGGAGGTCGCCGCTCGAAACAAGAACCATAAATTCCCATATAAATCCGGGGGCAAACAAGTATAGTAATTTATCTTATAGTTATTGATAAATAATCCGTCATAAACGCGAACCTTGAATATTTGCCGCCGGGAACGGGGTACCTGCCATGACCACTGAAGACGGAGACCGGGAAACGGTACCGACGGACTACGATATCGCCCAACAGGTTGATATGTCCCCGATAGGTGACGTCGTCGAACCGTTCGGGGTGGCCGGCGAGGACCTCGACTACTACGGGGCACACAAGGCCAAACTGTCACTCGACGCGATCGACCGCCTCTCGGAGGAGTCCGGCGACGACGGCAACCTCGTACTGGTGACCGGGATGACGCCGACCCCGAAGGGCGAGGGCAAGACGGTGACGACGGTCGGCCTGGGACAGACCTTCAACCACCTCGGGAAGGACGCGGTGACGGCGATCCGGGAACCGTCGCTGGGACCGGTCTTCGGCGTCAAGGGCGGGGCGGCCGGTGGGGGGTACTCGCAGGTACTCCCGATGGAGGACATCAACCTCCACTTCACGGGCGACCTCCACGCGCTGACCGCAGCGCACAACCTCATCTCGACGATGCTGGACAACCACATCCACCAGCACAACGACCTGGACATCGCGGTCAACTGGATCAACTGGCCCCGCGCCATCGACATGAACGACCGCGTCCTCCGCGAGACGGTCATCGGACTGGGCGGCGACGTCACGGGCGTCCCGCGCGAGGACGGGTTCATCCTGACGGCCGCCTCCGAACTGATGGCGGTGCTGTGTCTGGCGGACAGCCTCAAGGACCTCAAGGAGCGGGTCGGACGGATCATCGTCGGGTACAGCCGCGATGCAGAACTGATCACCGTCGACGACATCGGCGCGACGGGCGCCGTCACGATCCTCCTGCGTGACGCCCTCAAGCCCAACCTCGTCCAGACCATCGAGGGGACGCCGGCGTTCGTCCACGGCGGGCCGTTCGCGAACATCGCCCACGGGACCAACTCGCTGATCGCCGACCAGGCCGCCTTCGCCATGGGCGACTACGTCGTCACGGAGGCCGGGTTCGGGTCCGACCTGGGGGCCGAGAAGTTCCTCAACGTCGTCTGTCGGTTCGGCGACTTCGAACCCGACGCCGTCGTGCTGGTGGCGTCGGTCCGGGCGCTGAAGTACCACGGCCACGACCAGTGGCCGGTCGACTACGACGAACTCGACGAACCGGACGCCGAGGCCGTCAGGCGGGGCTTCGAGAACCTCGACAAGCACGTCGAGAACCTCCGGAAGTTCGGGGTCACGCCGGTCGTCGCGCTCAACCGGTTCCCCGACGACACCGACGCCGAGGTCGACGCCGTCCTCGAACATTGCGAGGAGGACCTGGACGTCCGGGCCGCCGAGTCCAACGTCTTCCTCGAGGGCAGCGAGGGCGGGGTCGACCTCGCCGAGGAGGTCATCGACGCCGTCGAGAAAGAGGAGAGCGAACTGGAGTACCTCTACGACCTCGACGACCCGATCCGGGACAAGATCGAGGCCATCGCGACCGAGGTCTACGGTGCCGAGCGCGTCATCTACACCGGCGAGGCCAGCGACGACATCGACCGGCTGACGGACTACGGCATGGACGACATGCCGGTCGTCATGTCCAAGACCTTCCACTCGCTGTCGGACAACGCCGCCCTCAAGGGCGCTCCCACGGGGTGGGAACTCGAGATCACGGAGGTCTACCCCTCCGCCGGCGCCGGCTTCCTCGTCGTCCTCACGGGCGACGTGTTGACCCTGCCCGGACTGCCCGAACGCCCGGCCGCCGCCGACATGGACATCGACGAGGACGGCACCATCTCCGGGCTGTTCTAGTACCGTCTCCACCGCGGCCTGGTGAGTTCACTAGCCACGTCGGTGGAGGAAACGACCCACTCCCCGACAGAACCGGCGCAGTGGATACAACGCGCGAACGCAGCAAATGAAGAGAGAACGGTGACAGTCAGTCTTCTGCAAGCGATCCGTACGGTGGGGCAAAGAAAATCAGCGTGACGAGTTCCGATTCGACGTCGAAAAAGTAGTGCTCGACCTCGCGCTCGACGAAGACGATATCACCGGGCTCGACAGGATGCACGTCGTCCCCAATACGTATCTTTGCGGACCCGGTCACGACGTAGTAGACTTCGTCTTCGGTATGGGGGTCCTGTGGGTCGGTTGCACCGGCTTCCAACCGATAGACTTCGAGACTCATCGATTGACCTCCTCCTCCGCGTGAACGCGGAGGAATCCCGCCACGGGATTTCAGGCCGAGCGAAGCGGCCTGTTAGTTTCAAGACGCATACGTTCCAGGCGTCGTCTGCTGGTTTTCAGCATCGGCTTGGCTGTCTTGTGGCCCGGTCAAAGAGGCCCCATCCGTAGCCGAGTCATCGTCACCGGCCTTCTGCCGGGAAGTCCGGTCGCTTCGGCGGTGACTCTCTCCACTACGGTAGCGGTCTGCAATGTTTATCGCCCCGTTCACGTCGGCTTGATACTCACCGACCCAACAGCCGTCGTTCGAGCATTTGAACGTCGCCTGTCGTGGCCGGTAGCCATGTTCACCGCAAGCGTGGCACGCCTTCGACGTGTTCCGGGGATTCACCGTCTCGACGGGAATCCCCCTTTCGGCGGCTTTGTAGCGAATCTGTGCGTGGAGCTTCGCAAATCCCCACCCGTGCAACCGCCGGTTCATGTACTCGCCGTAGTCCATATTCTCACGGATGTACGTCAAGTCTTCCAGCACCAGCACTGGGTTCTCGACAGACTCGGCGTACTCCACGACCTCGCTGGTCACGCGGTGGAACACATCGTCAATTCGGTCCCACAGTGCGTCACCGTAGTACTCTGCGATTCGCTCACTGCCGCGCTTCTGAAGCCGTCTCTTAGCGGTGAAGAAGATTTTGCGGAGCCGACGAACGGCTTTACCGTCGTCGGCCCACAGTCGGGGGCGAACCGGAGAACCACTCTCGGCGCGGTGACACACCGTGACGAGACTCGCTTCTCCGATGTCCACGCCTATCGGCGTCCGCTCGTCGGTGGACGCCTCACATTTATCCTCCACGTTGCGAGTGGCGCTGACGTGAAGATACCACGTCCCGTCCCGCTCGAACAGCCGACTTTCACCCATCTCGGCGTCGTCTGCGGACACCGCTTCGAGCCACTCCCGCTGGTCGGGATTGGCACGAGCCGGAATCCAGAGATGGTAGTCCTCGTGGTGCGGGATTTTGACGTACCACTCGACAGCGTTCTGTGGCTGGTGGTCGAGTTGGAGTCCCTCGTTGGTGAACCGCACCGGATGGTCGTCGTGAAGCTCGTTGGCGTCGTAGCTGGTCCCACAGAGTTGTGGAACATACTTTTTGAGGGCGTTTTTCGCGTAGCCGCTCAGGTCGTACTCGACAACCACGTCGTTGGCCGCTGACTGTGTATCACAGCCAGCGGCGAAGGCGGCCTGAAGCGCCTGCTGGTAAGCGTTGCGTGTCTCACGAAGTTTCTGACGCTTGTGGACGTTCGGGTCCACAAGCTTCAGTTCGAGTGTCTTCGTGAGTTCGGTCACGCTTCGGCCTCCGTGTGCCGGTCGATGTAGTTCTCGACGGTTTCGCTGGAGACGTGCCCGGCTGTGCCAGCGTAGTAGCCGCGTACCCACCGGATTTTCTCGCCGTCGTGGTCGGCGTGACGGTGGTTGTACTTCCGCGAGGAAATGCCCTTGAACCAGTTGGTGAGCAGTGCTGGACTGTGTTTGGGTGGGCTACTGACGAACAGGTGAACGTGGTCGGGCTGGACGGTCAGATTTTGAACGTCCAACCCCTTTTCGTCGGCAATTTCGTAGAGGATGGATTCCACACGGTCGGCAACCTCTCCCGTCAGTACCCCGTTGCGGTACTGAGCGGACCCCTGGTCCGCGAGGTCAGCGGAATCTTCGATTCCGCCAGACTTCGGGAGCCACACTATGTGGTAGTTGAGGTTGTAGGTTGCGTGCCGTGTGGTCTTCATCCGTGGTACACACTATTGTCCTATCTTGGCAAATAAGTTTCGGAAACGGTGGGAAATCCGGCAGTGCAATAGAACGGCGGTTTGTCACACTATGGTGTCCGCTCGACCCCCGCCTGTTCGCTCCTCGGTTCCGACAGAGCGTCGGAACACTCGTCACTCACGGGAAGGCGGGGGTATGCGCTCGTATCTCTGTCACCTCGCAGAAATTCGTCGAACAGTTCGTCTTCCCGTTCGAGTTGCTCGACTACGTCGTCGATCTGAATCGGTTCCATACCTCTTCTTGAAGAATACTCGCCAAATCCGTTCCGTCCGATCGTGGATTCGTACCGTGGGACACGCAAGCTCCATCTCTTGCACGCCGTGGTAGAACTCTCAGCCGGCGATACGTCGTGACCCTACGGTTCTCCACTCATCGGTCCACGCATGGGAGGCTACCGGGGGCGACCGTTCCCCGATGGCGTCGTAGCGCCACCGGGGATCGACGGCTCCGGGGCCGAGCCACACTCTGCCGCCCCGGGACGGATCCGCGTCCGGTTTCCGCCGGACCCGGGGAGCGGCCTCGGGTCAGTCGTCGGCGGGGCCGAGCGAGGTGGTCGTGTCGGGGGCGGGACCGACCGGCGTCACCCGGACGCTCGTGACCTTGTACTCGGGGATGCCGCTGGTGGGGTCGAACTCCCCCTGGGTGAGCCGATTCGCGGCGCCGGTCGCGAAGTGCATCGGGACGAACACGTCGCCCTCGGACACCCGGTCGGTGACCTCGGCCCGGACGACGATCGACCCCCGGCGGGACTCGACCCGGACGTACTCGCCGTCCTCGACGCCCACCTCGGCGGCGGTGGCGGGGTGGACCTCGACGAAGCTCTCGCCGACGTGGGACATGATGCCCTCGACCCGGCGGGTGAGGGTCCCGGTGTGGAAGTGGTACAGCACCCGGCCGGTGGTCATGGTGAGGGGGTAGTCCTCGTCGGGGAGTTCGCCGGGCTTGCCCAGGTCGGCGGGGACGAACCGCGCCTTGCCGTCCGGGAAGTTGAACCCGTCCTCGTAGAGGAAGCGGGTGCCGTCGTGGTCGCGATCCGGGCAGGGCCACTGGAGGCCGCCCTCGGACTCCAGGCGGTCGTGGGTGATCCCGCCGTAGATCGGCGTCAGCTCTGCGATCTCCTCGGCCACCTCGGCGGGGGAGTCGTAGTCCCAGTCGTAGCCCATCCGCCGGGCGACCGACTGGAGGATCCGCCAGTCCTGGCGGGCTTTCCCCGGCGAGTCCACGGCCTCGCGGACCAGCTGGACCCGGCGCTCGGTGTTGGTGAAGGTCCCGTCCTTCTCGGCGAACGACACCGCGGGCAACACGACGTCGGCGTGCTCGGCGGTCTCGGTGAGGAAGATGTCCTGGACGACGAGGAAGTCCAGGTCGGCCAGGGCCTCCTCGGCGTCCCCCACGTCCGGTTCCGAGAGCGCGGGGTTCTCGCCCATCACGTACAGGCCACGGAGCTCGCCCTCGCCGGCCGCCTTTATCATCTCCGGGACTTTCAGGCCGACCTCGTCGGGCGGTCGCTCGCCCCAGGCGTCCTCGAACTTGTCCAGCACCGCCTCGTCGTCGAGTGGCTGGTATCCCGGGAGGACGTTCGGGAGGGTGCCCATGTCGCCGCCACCGCCCTGGACGTTGTTGTGCCCGCGGAACGGCGAGAGGCCGGCGTTCGGCTTCCCGACGTGGCCGGTCACCAGCGCCAGGTCGGCCATCGCCAGCAGGTTCTGGGTGCCGTCGCTGTGCTGGGTCAGCCCCATCGCCCACCCGAACACGCAGGTGTCGGCGGTCGCGATGGCCTCGGCCGCCCGCGCCAGCTCCTCGGGCGGGATCCCCGCCAGGCGCTCGACCTCCCCGGGGGTGAACGGCTGGACCTTCTCCCTGACCGCCTCGAAGTTCCGGGTGTGGGCCTCGATAAACTCCTCGTCGTGGAGGTCGTTCTCGACGATATAGCGGATCAGCCCGTTGATCCAGGCGACGTCGTAGCCCGGCTTCGTCCGGGTGTACTGGTCGGCGTGTTCGGCGATGCCGGTCTTCCGGGGGTCGAAGACGATGAGTTCGGCCCCCTCCCGGACGTTCTGTTTGATCCTGGTCGCCAGGACGGGGTGGGACTCGGTGGTGTTCGACCCGGAGACGAGGTAGCAGTCGGTGTTGGCGACGTCATCGATGCTGTTGGACATCGCGCCGTAGCCGACGGTCTGTTTCAGCGCCGCGACGGTCGAGGAGTGACAGAGCCGGGCGCAGTTGTCGACGTTCTTCGTGCCCAGGGCCTGCCGGGCGAGCTTCTGCATCAGGTAGTTCTCCTCGTTGGTGCACTTCGAGGAGGCGAACACGCCCGTCGCGTCGGGGCCGTCCTCCGCGACGATGTCGGCGAGGCGGTCGACCACCCGCGAGAGGGCCTCGTCCCAGGTGGCCTCTCTCAGCTTGTTCCCCTCCCGGACCAGGGGCACCTCCAGGCGGCCCTCGCTGTCGACGAAGTCGTAGCCGAACTTCCCCTTCACGCAGGTCGAGAAGCCGTCGTTGGCGGGGGCGTGGTCGGCGTCCGTCGGGCGCACGCCCAGCACCTCGCCGTCCTTGCCGTAGACCTCGAACCGGCACCCGACGCTACAGTAGCCACAGGTCGTCTCGGTCTTCTCGACCTTCGAGAGCCGGTAGTCGCCCATCAGCTTCGCCCCGTCGAACAGCAGGCCCTCCGGGACCGTGCTCGCGACGGCCGACTCGGCGGCGTGTTCCGCCGATCGCAGGGCGTCCCGTCCCACCTCGTCGGCCTTCCGCCTGGCCGCGGCCATGAACCGACCGACGCCGGATAGCTCCTCCACGTCGGCCTCGGTCAAACGCCTGCTCCCCCCGCCGTCGGCCCCGCTCCCCCCACCGATCCCCCGGTTCGGGGCGTCCGTGTCGTCGGCCGTCTCGACCGGGTCGCGTTCGACCACCGTGCCGACGGAGTTCGTCTGCGAGAACCCCGGGACGGGCATCGTCGAGGAATCGACCAGCCCCTTCTCGACGAGCGATCCCGTCGGGCAGACGGTCACGCAGTGGCCACAGGAGACGCAGGTCGAGTCGTGCATGGTGTCGACGTCGGACTGGAAGCCGATCCGGGTGTCCTCGCCCGACCCCTCCATCCGGAGGACGCCCTCGACCTGGACGTCGTTGCAGGCCTCGACACAGCGGTTACAGAGGATGCACTTGTTGCGGTCTATCTGGATGAACGAGGAGGTGTCGTCGATCGGTTCGTACTCGTCCCGGTCGTCGAACACCCCGTAGCGGGGATGGTCGACGTCCATCGCGATGGAGGCGTCCTGTAGCTCGCAGCGGCCGTTCTTCCCGCAGGTGTTGCACCGGAGGTTGTGGTTCGACAGCACCAGGTCGAGGTTCACCTCGCGGGCCTCGGCTGCCGGGGCGGCGTCGGTGCGGACGGTCATCCCGTCCTCGGCGGGGTGGCTGCAGGCCGGCACCACGCCCTCGTCGGTCCCGACGACGCAGGTCCGGCACTCGCTTCGCGGACCGATCTCGTCGCTGTGGTCGTCGTGACACAGCGCCGGCACCGTCGCCTCGGCGTCGACGGCCCGGACCGCGTCCAGCAGCGAGGCGTCGGCCCCGAGGGCGACCCGGGTCCCGTCGACGGTCAACTCGACCATTTCCTCTCGCGTCGGGGGATCCGGGTCGTTGGCCGTCCCGGTCGCGAAGTCCTCGGTCAGGGGCGTCTCGTGTTGCGGGTCCTCGACGTCGGGGACCCGGGGGAGGCGGTCGGAACTCACGACCCTGCCCTCCTGCGGGGGCGGTTCCGGGTCGGGATCCAGTCCCGTCGTGGGAATCCGGGGCGATCCCGGGTCACGATCCCTTCCTCCTGCAGGTCCCGGTGGGACACCGCCCGTTCGCGTGGGCGGCGAACTCCTCCTCGAACTCGTCCATGGCCGTGAGTACCGGTCGCGGGGCCGACCGCCCGAAGGCACAGACCGACGTGCGGGTCATCACCCGGCCGAGTTCGCGGATCCGGTCGCCCTCGTAGTCGCCGGCGTAGACGTCCCGCAACAGCTCGGTCAACTGCTTCGATCCCTCGCGGCAGGGGACACACCGCCCGCAGTTGTCCTCGCGAGCGAGTTTGGCCCGCTTGCCCGCCAGCGCCACGAGACACCGGTCGCCGTCGAGGACCTCGACCACGCCCCCGGTGCCGAGGCGGGCGCTCGACAGGCCGCTGGCGCTCGCGGGGACGCCGAGCGAGCCGGTGACCCCGCCGAACCGGCCGCCGACGCAGGCGGCCTTCATCGACCTGTCGAGGTCGACGGCCGCCAGGGCCGTCGAGAGCTCCGCGTCGGTCGGGAGTTCGACGGTCGCAGGGGTCGCGACGTCGCCGGTCACGGTGAACAGCCGGGTGCCGGGGTCGGCGGGCACGCCGGGCGGGTCCTCCGGGCCCCACCAGTGGAGGGCGCCCACCTGGGCGAGGGTCCGCGGCGTGTGGACGAGGGTGGGCCGGCCGTGGAGACCGTGGGTCTCGGGGCCCGGCGGGCGGCGGCGGGCCTCGATGCGGTCGTTGCCCTCCAGGGATTCGAGGGCCATCGTCTCCTCGCCGGCGGTGTACTCGTCGGGACCGGCGACGACCGCCAGGTCGGGGTCGTCGTCCCCCGGTTCCACCCGGTCCCGGAGCGCATCGGCCGCGTGCTCGGTCCGGTCGTAGGCCAGGCCGTCCGACTCGTTGACGTAGACGACGACGTCGGTCGCGCCGACCGCGCCGGCGAGCGCGAGCGCCGGGTCCAGGACCGCGAGCGGACAGCTCTCGAGTAGTAACTGGTCCATCCGGGCACCCTCGTCGGCCTCGTTGGCGTTGACGACCACCACGGGGTCCCCGTCGGCCGCCCGGACGGCCTGCCAGGAGTCGGCGACCGGGTCGGCGGTCGCCAGGTCCCCCCGGCCCCGGCCCAGGAGGCCCGCGTCAGCGACCGTCTCGACGACGCCGTCGCCGGCCGACTCCGAGCGGACGCCGCCGGCCAGTGCCGCGTAGTCCCCGACCGAGGCCGGACGGAGCCACCCGGCGCCGGCCAGCGCGTGGCGCGTCCCGACCGAGAGCGGGCCCGACCCGGGTCGGGGGAACCGCGCGGTTCCGGGGTCGCTCGCGACGACGTGGGGTCCGTCCGGGAGGTCGCTGGCCTCGACCGCCGCGACTACCTCGCGGGCCCGGTCGAGCGAACACCGCGGGTGGAAGGCCGTCCGGCCCTCGACCGTCGCCAGCACCAGCGGCTCTACCGCCGGGACGCCCGTCGACCCGACTGCCGCGACGGTCACCGACGCCGCCTCGCGCCGCGCCGCCGACTCGATCCGCCCGGATCCCGAGAGTCGCGTGCGCTCGCCGGCGACCCGAACGACCCGGGATTCGTCGAAAACGCTCGAAGGAGCTTCCATCGGTTTCCATTTCCGGCTGGGTCTGTTAAGTGTTGTCCCGGGACGGGTTCGTGCCCGCGTCCGATCGTCCGCCGGCACTGGACGAAGTCGGGAACGCGCGGGGCACTGGACGAAGTCGGGAACGCGCGGGGCACTGGACGGGGTCGGAGGTTCCGACCCGGAACTGTGCTCTCGCGACCCCCGGTCGACGGTGGACCCGGTCGCCCGTTCCACGTCGTGTCCGATTACTGGTCTATCGGGACGTGTGAAACGCCCGGGCGGCCCCGGACGAGCGCCGGACCGGGGCGGGCAGTGCGGAGTTCCCGAGGTGCGACGACGCCCAGTTGCCCGGGAGTCAGTCGACCTCCGGGCTCCCACCGGGATCGTTCTCCGGGCTCCCACCGGGATCGTTCTCCGGCCTCCCACCGGGATCGTTTTCCGGGCTCCCACCGGGATCGGTCCCCGCTGGCGTCGCCGGATCCTCGGCCACCGGCGTCTCCTCGTCGACCACCGCCGAGAGGTCCAGTCGGTCCAGCAGCGGTGCGGTGGGGATCCCCTCGTGGCTCCACCCCCGGGCGGCGTAGTAGCGGTCCAGGAGGGCGTCGAACCGGTCGGGGTCGATCCGCTCGCCGTCCGTGGGACCGCCCGACAGTGGGCGGGTGAACGTCGCGGGAAGCCGGTCGTCGCTCCGGTCGAAGCCCTCGCGGACGTTGAACAGCCGGGTCAGCGTCCAGATCCGCTCGCCGGTCCGGAACAGCGCCTCGGGGTCGGCGGGCGCGGGGTGGTCGACGGCCGCCAGCCACTCGGCGCCCAGGTCGGGGCGGAGGACCGCGCCGGCGAAGTCGTCGGCGACCAGGCTCCAGAGGACCGACCGGACGGTCTGGTCGCGGACGACCGTCCGGACGCGGTCGGCGTCGGTCCAGCCCCCGGCGTTGAGCGCCTCGCGTTCGACGGGGAGCGAGCGACGGTGGCAGGCCCCGCGGTCGCTGGTCGCGTAGGCCAGCGCCATCGAGAGCGACCCCCGGGGGTCGTAGGAGGGGACCGCCATCGACTTGACCGTCGGGATCAGGTCCGCGCCGCCCAGCGCGTCGGCGGCGGCGGCGACGCCGTCGGCCAGGACGTCGCCCAGTCCCGGTTCGCGGACCGCGATCGACCGGATGAGCTCGCGCGCGACCGACGGGTCGCCGAACGCGAGGTCGTCCGCCGTCGTCCCGTCGACGCCCGGGTCGTGCCGGTCGAGGATCCCCTCCTCGGCGGCACGGATCGCCCACGCGACCGCGTTGCCGGCGCCGATGACGTCGACGCCGAGGCGGTCGCAGGTCTCGCCCAGCGTCGCCACAGCGTCGAACTCGTCGATACCCAGCCCCGCCCCCAGCGTCATCGGCGTCGCCCCGCGCGGGACGGACTCGCCGTCGTCGGTCTCGACGCGGAAGTCCCCCGGGAACTCGCCCTGGCGCTCCCGCCCGGCGGCCGCCTCGCGGGCCGCCTCGACCCCGAGGTCGTCGGCCCCGTCGAAGGTGCCCTCCTGCCACCCCCGGGTCGGCAGCACGCCCACCTCGTCGGCGAAGTCAAGCGTTTCGGCGGTACCGCCGGCACGCCGCCACCGCCCGACGTCGTCGTCCCGGTAGCGGTCGGCGTACTCCGCGCGCAGCGCGGCCAGCTCCGCTGACGGGGACGGGGGCTCGCCGCGTGCGACGACCGCCTTCAGCCGCTTCGTGCCCATGACGGCGCCGGCACCCCCCCGGCCGGCGTGGTGCTCGCCGCCGTCCGAGGCGATGGTGGCGTAGCGGACCCCGTTCTCGCCGGCCGGACCCACGCAGGCCACGGCACCGTCGACGGCCTCGGCGGTCTCGACCGCGTCGGCCCCCCAGACGTCGCCCGCCGGCGAGAGGGTGGCACTCCCGTCGGCGACCGTCAGGACCGTCGGCTCCGCGGCCCGGCCGGTAACCAGCAGGCCGATGTGGTCGCCCAGGGCGCCGACCAGCCGCTCCGGGAACGTGCCGCCGCTGTAGGAGTCGAGGAAGGTGCCGGTCAGCGGCGACCGCGTGAGCGCCGCGTAGCGGGGCTCGCCCGGGAGGTACCCCGAGAGCGGCCCGAGCACGAAGAGCAGGACGTTCCCGGGCCCGAGGGGGTCCGTTCCCGGGTCGAGTTCCTCGTAGAGGTAGCGCGCGCCGAGCCCCTTGCCGCCGACGTAGCGGGCCAGCCACCGCTCGGGCACCCGCTCGCTCTCGACGGTGCCGTCGGACAGGTCGACCCGGAGGATCCGATCCGGAGGGGTGTCTCCCATCCGTGGACCGTAGCGACGCCCCGCGCTAAAGGCTTGCCCGGGACGCGGGGGTCGGGCGAACCCCCGGATCGTCCCTGGTTCACAGCCGAAGGGCCGGACCCCCGGCAACCACATCCTCACCGATACCTGTCACTTCTGGGCGGCGGGGACGCTTGGTAAGATACTTGTCCGGAATTTCCGAATAGGGTCCATGAGCTTCGACGAATCCTTCTCGGAGGCCGACCCGGCGGTCGCCGAGGCCGTCGCCGCCGAACGCGACCGCCAGGAGTCGACCCTGATGATGATCGCATCGGAGAACCACGCACCGCCGGCCGTGCTGGCGGCCCAGGGAACCGCCCTCACCAACAAGTACGCCGAGGGGTACCCCGGCGAGCGCTACTACGCCGGGTGTCAGCACGTCGATGAGATCGAGCAACTGGCCATCGACCGCGCCAAAGAGTTGTTCGGCGCCGACCACGCGAACGTCCAGCCCCACAGCGGTACCCAGGCCAACATGGGCGTCTACTTCGCGGTCCTGGAGCCGGGCGACCGGATCCTCTCGCTGTCGCTGTCCCACGGCGGCCACCTCTCGCACGGCCACAGCGCGAACTTCTCCGGGAACCTGTACGACGTCGAGCAGTACGAGGTCGAGGCCGACACCGGCTACATCGACTACGACTCCCTCGCCGCCCACGCCCGGGAGTTCGACCCGGACATGATCGTCAGCGGTTCCTCGGCGTACCCCCGGGAGTTCGAGTTCGACCGCGTCGGCGCCGTCGCCGACGAGGTGGGGGCCTACCACCTCGCCGACATCGCCCACATCACGGGGCTGGTCGCGACCGGGCTGCACGCCAATCCCGTCGAGCACGCCGACTTCGTCACCGGGAGCACCCACAAGACCGTCCGGTCCGGGCGGGGCGGGTTGATCCTCTGTGACGAGGCGTACACCGACGACGTCGACGCGGCGGTGTTCCCCGGCTCCCAGGGCGGACCCCTCCTCCACAACGTCGCCGGGAAGGCCGTCGGCTTCAAGAAGGCGCTCGAACCGGAGTTCGAGGAGTACACCCGGCGGATCGTCGACGGGGCGACCGCGCTGGCCGAGACGCTGTCCGGCCACGGCGTCGCCCCCGTCAGCGGCGGCACGGACAAGCACTTCGTGCTGGTCGACCTCCGGGAGTCCCACCCCGACCTGACCGGTGCCGAGGCCGAGGACGCCCTCGAAGAGGCGGGCATCGTCGTCAACAAGAACACGGTGCCGGGCGAAACCCGGTCCCCGTTCGTCACCAGCGGGATCCGGATCGGTACCCCCGCGCTGGCGACCCGCGGGATGGACACCGAGGAACTGGAGACTGTCGGGGAACTGATCGTCCGGGTGCTGGACGCCCCCGACGACGAGAGGACCGTCGAGTCCGTCCGCGGGGCGGTCCGGGACCTCTGCGAGGAGTACCCGGTCTACGACTCCTGACCCCGGACGCTGCCGTCGTGGACCGAACGGTACCGTCAGTCGCAGTACAACTATTTATGTGACCTGCGCCTACTCCCCGTACGGTGGCGGGCGATACCGGCGAGAACGAGGCAGACTCGGCGCTCGAAGAGCTGTTCTACCACACCGACCGGATCCGCTTCGTCCACTGGCAGGAGTTCACCGGGGCGAAGACCGCGGTGTTGCTCACCGGAGTGATCACGGTTCTGTCCTTCGTCACCGGGCTGTCGACGCTCAGCCAGGGGGAGGCCGCGCTCGAGGGACCGATCGCCACGATAGTGCCCGAGGTGGCCGCCTATGCCCAGTTCGCCGGCGTCCTGTTCGCGTTCGTCCTCGGGATCGTCATGGTCGGTCTGCAGCGCCGCAAGCGCCTCGCGTGGTACTCGGCGGTCCTCGTTCTCCCGCTGGTGACGCTGTTGCCACTGGTCACGCTCCGGGCGACCGACATCCCCGTGTCGGTGCTGACGCTCGTCACGGTCCCGTTACTGGCCGCGAACCGGGGAACGTTCGACCGGAGCCTCGACCTCTCCTCGCTGCAGATCGCCGCGCTGTTGTCGATCGTCGGAGTGGTGGTGTACGGAACGATCGGGGCCTACGCGCTCGGGTACGGCTTCTCACCCGAGATCAGCACGTGGTCGGACTCGTTCTACTACGTGATCGTCACTATCGCGACGGTCGGCTACGGCGACATCGCGCCGGAAACCCCGCAGGCGAGGTGGTTCTCGCTCTCGATCATCGTCTTCGGGACCGGGGCGTTCACGGCCGCGGTCGGGGCGCTCGTCGTCCCGGCGATAGAGAAGCGAATGGCCAACGCGTTCGGAAACATGACACCCTCAGGGCTCAACCTCCTCGAGGACCACGTTCTCGTCCTCGGGTACAGCGACATCACGGAATCGCTCCTCGAAGAACTGACAGGTGAGAGAGAGGTCGTCGTCATAACGCCAGACTCCGACCGGGCGTCGGAACTGGACGAGCGGGACGTCAACGTCCTGGCCGCGGATCCGACCGACGAGGCGACCTTGCGGGACGCCAGCATCGACGTGGCCAGCGGCGTCGTCGTCGCGACGCGGGACGACGCCCAGGACGTGCTGGGGGTCCTCGCTGCGAGACGGGCCAACCCGGACGTCCGGATCGTCGCCGCGGCCAACGACCAGCACAACGCGGACAAGCTCGTGGATGTCGGCGCCGACGAGGTGATCACCCCGATGGTCATCGGCGGCAGGATCCTCGGGCGGTCGGTCCTCGACGGAGCCGAACCGGAGTCGGTCTTCGATGGAGACGACACGAGCGGCGTCCGGGCCGACGACACCGAAACCGTGCTCTGATCCGGGGTGCCGTGGCGACCCCCGGGCCGCCCGTCCGTTCGCCAGTGTTTAAGCGCATGAGGGGAGCGGAATTTGCTGTTTTGCGGCCTTCTTGATGTTGTAAACCACACACATCAGCGCGACTTCACGGAACTCG
>PXRX01000024.1 GCA_003023195.1 Halobacteriales archaeon QS_8_69_26 | reverse complement strand
CCCGGTGGACTGTGGCACCAAGCGTACGCGATTCACGCCCGTCCTTCGGCCTCGCGTTGCTCGGCCTCAGGACGGGATTCTCTCGCTGTTTAAAGATAGTTTCAGCGGATCGCCGCGAGGGGGTTGCAGACCGCGACATCGGCACGCTCCAGTTCCCCGATGAGGGCGCGAAACCGCTCCACGTCGGCGTGGTAGTCCCAGCACGACCGCACCAGGGCCGCCGCGTACTCCGACCACTCGACCGACTCGTCCGTCCAGAGCACCGGGTCGACGCGGAACCCCCGGTCCGACAGCGCCGCCGCCACCCGCTTCCCGCCCTCGCTCAGGTCCGGGGCCCGGTGGCCGGTGACGATACCGAGGCGGGGACCGTCACCCACGGGGTCAGTCCTCCCCGAGGATCCCCCGGTGGGTCATCCGCTCGGGGTCGAGGACCTCGTCGGCCTCCTCCTCGGTGAGGTACCCCTCGGCTACCGCCACCTCGCGGACGGTCTTGCCCTCGGCCATCGCCTGCTTTGCGACCTTGCTCGCCTCGTCGTAGCCGATGTGGACGTTCAGCGCGGTGGCCATCGCCATCGAGCGGTCGACCTGTTCGGCACAGTGCTCGCGGTTGGCCGCCAACTCGCGGACGAACTTCTCCGCGAACGTCTCGCTCGCGTTCGCCAGGAGGTCGGCGGACTGGAGGAAGTTGTGCGCACAGACCGGCTTGTAGAGGTTGAGGTCGATCTGTCCGTTCGCGGCGCCGGTGGAGACGGCGGCGTCGTTGCCGACCACCTGGGCGTACACCTGGTTGACCGCCTCCGCGACGACGGGGTTGACCTTCCCCGGCATGATCGAAGAGCCGGGCTGGTTCTCCGGTTGCTGGAGTTCGCCCAGGCCGTTCCGCGGGCCCGAGGCCAGCAGTCGGAGGTCGTTGGCTATCTTGTGGAGGGAGCCGGCGACCGTGCGCAGGGCGCCGTGGGCCTCGCTCATCGCGTCGTGGGCCGCCTGGGCCTCGAAGTGGTTGTCGGCCTCGCGGAACTCCAGGCCGGTCTCGACGGCGATGTACTGGGCCGCCAGGGCCGGGAACTCCTCGTGGGTGTTCAGCCCCGTTCCGACGGCGGTGCCGCCGAGGGCCAGTTCGCCCAGGCGCTCGCGGGCGTCCGAGACCCGGTCGATGCCCTTCTCGACCTGGGTCCGGTAGCCGGAGAACTCCTGGCCGAGGGTGATCGGCGTCGCGTCCTGGAGGTGGGTGCGACCCGTCTTGACCACGTCGCCGAAGCGCTCCTCGGCGTCGGCCAGGGCGTCGCGCAGTTCCTCCAGGGCCGGCACCAGGTCGCCCTCGACTGCCTCCAGGGCCGCGACGTGCATCGCGGTGGGGACGACGTCGTTGCTGGACTGCCCGAAGTTGACGTGGTCGTTTGGATGCACCTCCCTGGTCCCCAGGTCGCCGCCGTATATCTCGGTCGCCCGGTTGGCGATGACCTCGTTGGCGTTCATGTTCGTCGAGGTGCCCGACCCCGTCTGGAAGACGTCGACCGGGAACTGGTCGTCGTGGTCTCCCTCGATGACCTCGTCGGCGGCCGCCACGATGGCCTCGCCCTTGTCCTCCGGGATCAGTCCCAGGTCGAGGTTCGCCTGCGCGGCGGCCTTCTTGACGATGCCCAGCGCCCGGACGAACCGCCGGGAGAACGTTATCCCGGAGATGGGGAAGTTCTCGACCGCCCGCTGGGTCTGTGCGCCCCAGTAGGCGTCGGCCGGCACCTGCATCTCGCCGAGGCTGTCACGCTCCGTGCGGTAGTCGCCGTCGTCCTCGCTCATACCCCGTCCTTCGCCCCGAGCGATTCAAAAAGTGGGCGGATCGCCGCCGCTGGATCCGGACCGGTCCGGCGCCGCCGCCTCGACGGGGACAAACTCAGTCGCGGGCGGCCGCGACCAGCGCCCGGACCTGGGTCGCCCCGTGGGCGAGCAACGCCCGGGGGAACCGTCGACGCGCACCCGAGAGGGCGTCCTCGAGCGCCGCGGCCGCGTCCTCGAAGACCCCCTCGCCGTGGCCGACGAGGATCCGCTCCAGGTCGACCCCCGCCAGCAACCCCCTCGGGGGAAGCGCCCGCCGGAAGAGCGGGGGACCCAGGCGCTCGTCGCCGACCGTGTACGCGGCCGCGGTCCCCAGCGACTCGGGGACGTAGAGCGTCCCGTCGTCCTCGCGGTAGGCGACCGCCTCCTGGATGCCCGGAAACCGGCCCGGCCCGCGGACCGCGAACCCCGAGTCGCCGAGTTCCTCCCGGTAGCGTTCGACCGGCGCGTCGACCCGGTCCGCGACGCGGTCCATCCACCCCGGGAGGTAGACCGGGACCCCGTGTCGGCAGGCGAACACCCCGGCGTCCCGGGCGTGGTAGTTCGACAGCACCGCCACTCCGGTCACCTCGCCCAGGTCCACGACCAGTTCGTCCACCCCCGGCGCGTCCAGGGGGTCGAACACCCACACGCCGTCGTCGCCACGGACCGCGTGGCTGGCCCGCCGCCCGGTCTCGTCGGGGTGTGCGATCCACCCGACGCCGCCGTCGAACCGATCGACGATCCGGTACTCGTCGGCGTCCCCGCGGTCGAACACCGGCATCGCAACGGCCCTTCGGCGTCACTGGTGAAATACGGGGCGGATCCCACCGCGCTCCTCCCGGGTGGCGTCGTGCCTCGCGCGCGAATCTTACAGTAACCTTACTGTAAACGGGGATCCCGTCGGAGGGGCCCGCGAGCAGTACGCTATCGCTCGCCCTTCCGGACCGCCTCCCGTTCGTCCCGGAGGGCCGCCAGGGCGTCCTGGCGGGCGACGATCCCCACCAGTTTCCCGCCGTCCGTGACGGGCAGGTGGTTGATGTCTATCTCCTCGTCTGCCAGGAGCGCCAGGACGTGGTCGAGGTCGTCCCCCGGGGTGACCGTTATCACGTTCTCGGTCATGACGGTGCTGATCGGGTCGCCCGCGCGGCGGGCCAGGTCTATCTCGACGTCCAGGTCGTCCCAGGAGAGGTCGAAGGCGTAGTCGACGACCTCGGTAAAGGGCGGGAGGCCGACCGGGAGCCAGAACACCCGGTCGGATGGCTGGAAGATGTCCACCGGGTCGGTCCGGGTGACGATCCCAACTACCCTGTTCTCGTCGGTGACCACCGGCAGGGCGTCGAAGTCCGCCCGGGCGAGTCGCGTCAGCACCTCTGCGACCTCGTCGTCCGGCGAGGCGGTCGCGACGTCGGTCTCCATCAGGTCCCGCGCCGTGAGTTCGGCCATGACTGAATCGACCGTCCATGCGGCCCGGTGATCTGAATCGACCGTCCATGCGGCCCGGTGAGCACCCGGAGAACCGTCCCGGGACCGGCCCCCGTTCGAGAGCGACCGCGAGACCGTCGAGTGAACCCACCGTACGATCCGGGAGTCGAACCATACGCGGCGCGTGTCGGCGACAGTTACCTCTCGGTCCGGGGCCAGGTCGGGGCGGCGTCGACGGTGACGGGCCCCGCCCGTCGCCGGACGACCGGCCCCCGGCGCTCCACCGTCGCGACCCGGACCGGGTGCGATCAGCTACCACGGAGGATATATAAGATATGACACTATTCCAAACACTAACGTGGGTCCGACAGTCAAGGCTCAAGTACCTCGACAACGTGGGGGCAATCAATAGGATGTCGGACCCGAACGGGAGGGACGCGTCGGAGGTGGTCGAACCCCCCGAGCGCGACAGCGTGAAAGCACTCTCGGGGACACCGTCGGTCGTCAGCGTCAGCGACATCCACGGCTACCTCGGCGAGGCCCGGTCGGCCCTCCTCGCCGTCGGGGACCACGACGACTTCGAGCCCGTCGTGGAGGCCGACGACGAGGACCGCCTCCACTGGGCCGGGAACGACTACGTTCTCGTGTTCAACGGCGACCTCATCGACCGCGGACCGATGAGCGCCGAAACCCTGGCGATGGTCCGGCGACTTCGCGAGGAGGCCCCGCCGGAACGGGTCCGGGTCGTCGTCGGCAACCACGAGATGGGGCTGATGCTCCCACAGGTGGTAAACTGGCCCGACTGGTTCTCCGGACGACGGACGGTCGAGGAGCGGGTCACCTTCTACAACCAGATTCTGGACGGACACGTCGTCGCCGCCTACGAGGGCTACGCCTTCACGTACGCCCACGCCGGCCTCCCCGACCCCTACGATCCTGCCGAGTTGAACGAGCGACTGGTCGAGGCCACGGAGACGATGCTCGGATCCGCGGGCTCCGACCGCGACGTCCGGGTCCAGACCGAACTCGTCAAGGAGTACCCCGACCTGTTCGGCGTCGCCGGCCCCTCCGGCCGGGGCGAAGGGGCGGGCATCTGCTGGCTCGACTTCGAACACATACCGGGCGACGCACCACCACAGATCGTCGGCCACACCCGCCACCGGATCCCGGAGCGGAAGGGCGACGTCGTCTGCCAGAACGTCATCCGCGACAACAAGGACTCCCCGGGCGGCGAGACGGTGTTCGTCGAGACGCCCGACCGGCTGGTGGGGATCACTCGCCTGGAACACGGCGGCGTCCAGGAACTGGAGTTCCGCCAGCCGAGCGGTCCCTCGAAGGCCGCCACGACCGAGGAGGCCGCACCCGGCGAGGACGTCGGCTTCGACTGGGAAGACGCCTGATCCTCCCCCTGTTGGCGGCCCGGCCCGGAGCGCCCCCGCACGGATAGCTACTACCGACGGATCCGGAACCCGCCGTCGCGAGCGCATCGCTTATTCGCCCGCCGCCCCGCCTACGACCATGCAGACCGTCGACGCCGCGGGACTCGCCATCGGCGACGGCCACCCGCCGCGGATCATGGGGGTCCTGAACGTCAGCGAGGAGTCGCCCTACGACCCGAGCGTCTACGACGACCCGGGCGAGGCCGCCGAGTACGTCGACGAGGAACTGATCGGCGAGGGGGCCGACGTCGTCGACGTCGGCCTGGAGTCGGCCAACAAGCGGTTCGAGGTGCTGAGCGCCGAGGAGGAACTCGAACGGCTTGACACCGCCGTCGAGACGATGGAGAGCGTCTCCGGGGACGCCGTCTTCTCCATCGAAACCCGGTACGCCGAGGTCGCCGAAGCCGCCCTCTCGCGGGGGTTCGACATGGTCAACGACATCTGCGGGTTCGCCGACCCCCGGATGCCGGCAGTCTGCCGGGAGTTCGACGTCGCCGTCGCGAAGATGGCCAGTCCCCCGGACCTCGAACGCCCCGGTGCGATCGAGGACGTCGACGACATCTACGACGCCCTCGCCCGGAACGGCCTCACCGACAAGACCATCGTCGACCCCGCCTTCGGCGGGTGGAGCGAGGACAAGACCCTCGCCGATGACCGCGAGACGTTCCACCGACTCCGGGAGTTCCGGGGATACGGCCAGCCGATCCTCGTCTCGATCAACCGCAAGAACTTCCTGCGGGACCTGGCCGGCCGTTCGACGGAGGAGGCCCTCCCGGTGTCGCTGGCGGCCACCGCGATGGCCGTCGAACGCGGCGCCCACGTGGTCCGCACCCACGACGTCCGCGAGACGGTCGACGCCACGACGATCAGTGCGGAGTTCGCCCGCCCGCGGACCCGCCACGCCGGGCCACCCGCGGTCGAGGAACTGGACGTGACGACGCCGGGCGAGGCCGGGCGCCACCTCGACCGCGTCGGGGCCGACGCCGACCCGCGGGGGGCCGTCGCCCGCACCTTCGAGGTGAGCGGCCTGGAACCGGCGGCCCGGGAAGAACTCGCGAGCGCCGCGGCCGACGGCGGTGCGACCGTCGCCGACGGGGACGGCACCGCACTGGTGTTCGGGACCGTCGACGCACTCGCACGGACCGCCCGGATCCTCCGGGACGCCGACGGCGACCACGGGGAGTCGCTCCGGGAGGCAGGAGCGGCCATCGCGTCGGCGGTCGACCGCGATCCCTGATCCTCGGCGACCCGGACCGCCGCTTCCGGCCGGATACGCCCCGTCGCCCGGATCGCTCGGGGTGGCGGGCTACACCCCGGGCGGCGCGACCGGGTCGATCCCCCGGTCGTCGAGGACCCGGTCGAGCGCCGCCGCGCGGTCCCCGAAGTGCTCCGGGCCGTGGCTGTCGGTCCCGACCGTGACGGCCACGCCCCGGTCGACCAGGTGGTCGAGGAATTCCAGGTCCGGGTGTAACCTGTCGTAGTCGCCGCTCTCCCCCACCCGGCCGGCGTTGAGTTCCGGGACCGTCCGGGAGTCGGCGAGGGCGTCGGTGACCCGCCGCCGGTGGTCGTCGGTGGTGAGGCCGTGGAGGTCGGGGTGGTTCTCGACGAGGTCCAGGTGGGCGACGACGTCGAACAGTTCCGACTCGACCAGCGAGACGACCGCGTCGTAGTACGTGTCCACGAACGACCGCCGGTCCGCCTCGCTCTCGTCGGCGAAGGAGTCGCGGGGGAAGACCTCCCGGCCGTCGACGTAGTGGACGCTCCCGAGCGCGTAGTCGAACCCCGCACCGTCGAGGAACCGTCCGATCTCGGCTTCGAGCCGTGGCTCGTAGTCCACCTCGACGGCGTCGTAGATGGTCAGGTCGTGGCGCTCCCCGAGGATCCCGAGGGCGTCCCGGCGACGCTCGTGGGTCAGGTCGAAGTTCCGGTTCCAGACGACCTTCTCGTCGTACCACTCCTCGGTGAGGCTACAGTGGTCGGCGAACCCCACGGCTTCCAGGCCCGCCTCGGCGGCCCCGGCGACCATCCGCGGGAGCGCGGCCCCGTCCGAGTACCCCGAGTGGGCGTGGTAGTCCGCGTCCATACCGCCTTCGGTGGTCCCCACCCGATAAAACCCGGGCAAGCGAGAGGCGAGGCGTGGGCGGTGGACGCTCCGGGCGAGTGGCGGGTCGCGGGGACCCTCCGATCGATCCGCCGGGTCCGGGGGACTTTTCGGCGGCGCGCACCTCCCCGGGATCGTACCGTGAACTTCGAGGAGTGGGAACCCGTCTACGAGGCCATCCTCGCCGACTTCGGCTACGACCGGGCCGGCGACGAGGCGGCCCGCGACGAACTCGCCGGCATGACAGACGCCTTCGACCTCTCGCGGATCCCCGCCGCGGGAACGGTCGCGGTGGCGGGTGCCGGGCCGTCACTGGAGGCCGAGGCCGACCGGGCGGCCGAGGCCGACGCCGTCTTCGCGGCCTCGACGGCGGCCGACCGCTTCCGGGCGGTGGGCGTCGACGTGGACTGCCAGGCGACGGACCTGGACAAGGGCCCGGAGACGACCGTGGCCCTCTCCCGGGAGGGGACCCCCGTCGTCGTCCACGCCCACGGTGACAACCGGCCGGCCGTCCGCTCGGTCGTCCCCGAGTGCGACGGCGACTGGGTACTCCCGACCACCCAGGCCGCCCCGACCGGCCCGGTCCGGAACGTCGGCGGCTTCACCGACGGCGACCGGGCCGCGTTCCTGGCCGACCACCTCGGGGCGGACCGGATCCGGCTCGTGGGGTGGGACTTCGAGGACCCGGACCTCTCGCCCGAGAAGCGCAGAAAGCTCCGGTGGGCCGAGCGCCTGCTCTACTGGCTGGAACGCCGCCGTGGCGAGCGGTTCGAGGCGCTGGACGGCCGACGGGACGGGATCGACACGAGCGATCTGCCCGTGTAGCAGGGAGTGACGTGGGTAGGCAGGGGATTCGACCGCTCGACTGTGAGGGGAGGGCTGGTTTGGGGATTCCCGGGGTCAGGACGCCTCGAACACGATCCGGTAGGGGAAGGTGCCGCCGTCGTCCCCGGGGAGGGAGACCCCCACGTCGCTCTCGACGACGTAGGTACCGTTGGAGGGGTCCGACCCCTCGACTTCGAAGGTCCGGGAGACGCTGTCGTCGGGATCGACCTCGGTCCCGACGGCGATCGAGTTGACACTCGTGACCTCGCGACCCTCCGTGTGGACGTGGGTGCTCTCCTCGTAGGCGTCCGTCCAGAGGAGGTACCAGGGTCCGTCCGACCCCTCCGGACCGAACCGGAGCACGCCGAACGGCGGCGGCGCACCGCTGGAGACCCCGACGGTCCCGTCGCTCTCGTTGTGGAGAGCGATCTCGATCCGTGCCGGGTCGCCGTCGGGGTCGGTGAACGACGCCTCCACCCGGACGGGCAGGGGACCTCGCTTCTCGACGTACGTCGTGTAGAAGGTCCCGTCGAGGTAGACGTGGTCGTGGGCGTCGAGCCGTTCCAGCAGCCCCTCGGGCGGATCGTCGAGGGGGTAGAGCCCTGTGGTCTCGCCCGCCCGCCTGACGACCCGCCGGAGTTCGGGGTCGGCGTCCGAGGCGTCCCAGACCGGACCGTCGGCGAGGTCCGAGAGCGACGCCGGCGTCGCCTCGACCGTGTACGGCGCGCCGGGGTCCTCGCGGCTGACGGAGACCTCGAGAACCCGCCCGCGGTACCGGACCGCCTCGTGGGCATCGAGGAACTCCCGGAGCGACGGCCAGACGTAGACGAACTCGATGCCATCGCGTTCTGCGATCCGGAGCAGGCCCGTCATGACCCGGCCCTCGTAGTCGACCGCCTCCCGGTAGGCCGCGTTGGACGCGACGTCCCCGTCGACCGCTTCCTCGGACACCTCCTCGGCGGTGATCCGCGTCGTCGGGAGCGTGTGGTCCAGTTCGTAGTGGCGGCCGTCGGCGGCGAAGAACCCCGTCCCGGAGACGAGTTTCCGGAGCCAGTCCGGCGGGTCGTCGGTCGAATAGCCCTCCTCGACGGCTGCCCGGAGGACCTTCCGATCGCGCGGGTCGAACGAGTCGATGGCGGGGGCCGACCCCCGTGGTGCGTCGCCGAGGTCGTTGAGCCGGAGGGCGTGGGTGAACGTCTCCACCCGGCGGACCGACAGTCGTCCGTCCTCGCCCGACGGCGCTTCCCCGGAGCTGTCGGGGTCCCCTCCGTCCGACGACGTGTCCCCGTCCGGATCCCCTCCGTCCGTTGAGTCGTCCGGGTCGGATCCCCGGGCCGGCCCGTCCCCGAGACAGCCGGCGAGGAGCGGTACCCCGGCGGCGAACGAACCAGGTCGCGTCGGTTCATACCCGGATCTCCGGTCGTTACCACAAAGCCGTAGGGATAGTTACAAGAGCTGTTTCAGCCTCCCGGCCACCCCCTTCGGGGGCCGATGGCTAGCTATGGCTCCAGGACGACCTTCCCGACGCTGTTGCGGTCCTCGACGTACTGGTGGGCCTCGGCGGCCTTCGCCAGGGGAAACCGCTCGCCGACGATCACCTCCAGTTCGCCCGACTGGAGGCCCTCGGTCAGGTCGGGGATCGCTTCGAGCACCCTGCTGGCGTCGTGGCGCATCGCCTGTCCGAGGTGGAAGCCGATGACCGACGTGTTCGAGAACAGCAGTTCCTGGGTGTTGGCCTGGGCGGGGACGCCGCTGGCGACCCCGTAGGTGACGATCCGACCGAAGTGCGCGAGCGCGTCCATGGAGTCGTCGAACACGTCGCCGCCGACGCCGTCGAGGACGAGGTGGACGCCCTCGCCGTCGGTTATCTCGTCGACCTCCGCGGCGAAGTCGGTCTCGGTGTAGTTGATCGGGTGGTCGACCCCCAGGTCGGCCGCGAGGTCGAGTTTCCGCCCCGTGCTCGCGGTACCGAACACCTCGGCGCCGGCCCGACTCGCGAGTTGCACCGCGGCGGTGCCGACCCCGCCGGCGGCGGCGTGGACGAGCACTCGCTCGTCGGCCTCCAGGTCGCCCCACCCGAACAGACAGCAGTGGGCGGTCATGAACTGGATCGGAAAGCCCGCCGCCTCGGCGAAGTCCATCCCCTCGGGAATGGGGAAACACTGGTCCGGGCGGGCGAGTGCGTACTCGGCGTAGGCGCCGGCTGTGGTCATCGCGACCACCTCGTCGCCCTCCCGGAGGCCGACGTTCTCGCCGACCGCGTCGATCCGGCCCGCTGCCTCCAGTCCGGGGACGTACGGCGGTTCCGGACCGCCGGGGTACGCGCCACGGCGCTGCATCACGTCGGCGAAGTTGATCCCCGCCGTCTCGACGTCGATACGGACCTCGTCCGGACCCGGCTCCGGGACCGGCCGCTCGTCGGGTTCCAGCGCCTCGCTCCTGCCGTACTCGGTGACCTCGATGGCCTTCATGGCAATCCGTTCGGCCGGCCCGGTCAAAACACCGGTGGTCCCGGCGACGGCCACGGTCGGCGCGGATGTCGGGAGGCCGTCACCCCTCGCCGAAGGCGTCCGGGTCCGCCTCGTACTCCTTGGCCCACTCGTAGACGTCGAGGAAGATCGGCGCCAGTGCGCGGGTCTTCTCGGTCGCCTCGTACTCCACCCGGGGCGGGATCTCGTCGTAGGACTCCCGCGTCACGTACCGCCCGTCGACCAGTTCCGAGAGCCGGTTCGACAGCGTCGTCGAGGAGATGTCGAGCGCCGCCTCCAGGTCCGAAAAGCGGAGCGGTTCCTCCGCGAACACGAACTCGTAGACGATGGCCAGGGCGTGTTTCTTCCCGAAGACGGCGAGCACCTCCGGGACCACGGCCTCGCTGTCGAACTCGTGGAGGTGGGCCTCGTCGAGTGGGTCGGCGATCCCGGTGTCGGGATCGGATCGTTCCACGGGGTCGCTTCGGCCGCCCCCGACTAATAGCTCGGACCGGTCGACGCCGTTACTCCGGACCTCCGGAGTTACTGTCGCGACCCGGACCGTCAGGTTGAGGCCGTCGTGGAGGCGTTCGGTCCCGACGACGTCCTCGTCCAGCACGCCGGTGAGGTAGGATTCGAGCGCGGGTTCGTCGTAGTCCGTCCCGGTCCCGGTCACGCCCCGGCGTACAGCGTCACCCCCAAAAGTTCCCCTGGCGGCATGCGCGTAATTGGCACGGCCGCGTCGGCGCTCCCGGTCGGTGTGAGGGGCCGGTCAGTCGCGGTCGAGGACCCCGTCGACCATCGTCGCGAGTTCGCGCCGGACGTCGTCGCCGACGGGCCGGAACGGGCGGCGCGGGTGGCCGGCGGGCATCCCCCGGTGTTCCATGGCGGCCTTCAGTCCGGGGACGCCGTACCGGGCGGTGACCGCGTGGTTCAACTCGACGAGGTCGGCGTTCAGCGCCCGGGCCGCCGCCGGATCCTCGCGGTGGCGTCGGTAGACCTCACTGGCGAGGCCGGGGACGAGGTTCGCCATGGCCAGGATCGCTCCGTCGGCACCGCCGTCCAGGGCCGCCGCGTAGATGGACCCGCTCCCGACGAGCACCGAGAAGTCCGCGTCGGTCGTTCGCTCGACGTACCGGTGGGCGCGTTCCAGGTCGCCGCTGGAGTCCTTGATGCCGGCGACGTTCGGGTGCGTCGAGAGCGCCCCGACCGTCTCCGGCGACAGTGCGACCCCGGTGTAGGTCGGGATGGAGTAGAGGTAGACCGGCAGGGGACTCTCGTCGGCCAGGTCGCGGTAGTAGGCCGAGAGCGTCCGCTGGTCGTGGCCGTAGTAGTAGGGGGTCACCACCAGCGCCGCGTCCGCGCCGGCCTCGGCGGCCCGCACCGTCCGGTCGAGGGTGCCGTCGAACCCAGGGCCGCCGGTCCCGGCGACGACGGGGACGTCGACCTCGTCGGCCACCGCCCGGACGACCCGGGCCGCCTCCTCGTCAGTCAACAGCGGTGCCTCGCCCGTCGACCCGCAGGGCACCACGAAGTCGACGTGCTCGGCGACCCGGTCGGCGACCGACCGGAGGTCGTCCTCGCGCAGCGATCCGTCCGGGCCGAAGGGGGTGACGAGTGCTACCCCGGTTCCGTCCATGCCCGACGGGAGTGGACCCGGAGACATGTACCTTTCCGCACCGGCGTCTGGAGCCGCGACCGCGGGAACACCTGCATGGCACCCGGCCGTGATCGGGACCGTCACGCGAGCGTCATGCGTCTGACAGGGGATTTAAGGGACGTGCGGAGAGCGTCCCGGATGGGCGCGGTCGACGGCTCCCCCCGTTACAGACCCGCCCGAACGCGTCGCTCACCCCCCAACGACTCTCCCCCGTTTTTTCCACGCCACGGTCCGGGACCCGGACGGCTCCCCGGCACTCCCGGACCGTGGTGGATACCAGAGGGGCGGGGGACTGGACGGATCACGGAAGACCGACGACTCCGGTCGTCCGGACCGGCTCCCGAGAGCTACGCCTCGGCCGGCAACAGCGCCGACCGGACGTCCGCGACGGCCTCCGTCTC
Organism: Halobacteriales archaeon QS_8_69_26; assembly: GCA_003023195.1. Classification (GTDB taxonomy): domain Archaea; phylum Halobacteriota; class Halobacteria; order Halobacteriales; family SW-7-71-33; genus PXRX01. Next base: position 37,637 of record PXRX01000024.1, on the reverse strand, counting down.
CACGACGACGGCGACCCGGTCGCCCTCCTCCAGGGTGGTGCCCGGGAGCGGGATGGTCATGGGGTCGTCCTCCCGGCCGTGGGCGTAGATCCGACCGGATTCGGGCAGGTCGAGTTCGCCGATGCGCTTGCCGACGGCGGGCGACCCGTGCCTGATGGGGAACACCGACACCTGGAGTTTCTCGGTCAGGTCCGCGATGACGTTGAAGTCCCCGCCCAGTAGTGCGGTCTTCGCGCCGGCGGCCCCCAGTCGCTCCGGGTAGATGACCTCGTCGACGTCCTCCGCGTACTCCTGGTACACCTCCTCCCGGAAGTCCTCGTCTATCCGGAGGACCGTCCGGGCGCCGTGCTTCTTGGCGACGGTACAGGCCGCGAAGTTGGTGTTCAGGTCGCCCGTGAGGCCGCCGACGGCGTCGGCCGTGTCCAGGCCGGCCTGCCGGAGGACGGTCTCGTCGCCGCCGTCACCCTTGATGGCCTGGAACCCGTCCTCGGTGGCGCGGTCCGCACGCTCCGGGTCCCGTTCGATGACCACCACGTCGTGGCCCTCCTCGTCGAGCACCCGCGCCGTCCGGGTGCCGACGCGACCGTAGCCGACGATGACGAACTTCATGTCCCCCGGTACGCCAGGGGGCCTAAAAACGCTATTCCTCCCGGTCCGGCGAGGCGGGGATCCGAGTCCTACCGATCCTCCGACCCGGAGGCGTTGACGACGCGCTCGGGCGGTCGAAGGGTGGCGGTTCCGATCTCGCTGACCGTCCAGGTGGCCCGTTCGGTGTACTTCTCGCCGGTGTAGCGGTGGCCTGAGAGTGTGCACTCGAATTTCCGGACGATACCTCTGTCGTCGACGAGGGCAGTCGCGGAGAACTGAGTCACGTTCTGGAGCTCGTTTGGAGGTGTCCCGGCGGTGAATCCCTCGACGACCGCGAGGCAACTGACGGATCCCGGTTCGGTCGCGGTGTAGCGCGCCAGTTCGTCCCCACCGAGGGTCGCCGTGCCGTTGCGCTCGAAGGGGACCTCGACCGTCGCGTTCGGGACCGTCCGGAGCCACCGCAGTGGCTCGGTCCGTGGCGTCGGTGGACGGACCCGGTCGTCGGGGACACGTCGGTACGCCACCGTCCCGTTGTTGAGCCTGGTCCGTTGGTACACCCCCGTAGCGTTCTCGTACGACAGTCCCGAGTCGTACACTCCGTCGTTCGGTTCACCGGGACCCCTGACCCAGTACTGGTCGCCGTCCAGGTCGGTCACAACGCTCCGGTTGATCGCGGCGGACTTGTCGTCCGGGCCCTCTCCCGTGTGCCGTCGTATCACCTTCCGGACGACGAAGGTCCCCGCGTTACGGAGCGCGGTATCGTGGGTCGCGACCTGTCGTCGAAACTCCCGGGACGCCGGCGGCGTCTCCGTCTCGGTCGGCGGCGCGGTCGGTTCGTCCGTCTCCGCCGTCGTTCCGGGGACGTCGTACGGCGTTCGCGTGGAATCTCCCCCACCCGGAAAGAGTCCCGAACACCCAGCAGTCATCACCAGTAGAGTAATACCAACTGCGGCGAACACGTTCCGGTGCATCAGTTCAATGTATCAACCTGATTATCAAGGCCACTAGTATTTTACCGTCTCTGCCGAGGGGGGCATCGCCGGCCTCCCGGGTACCACGTTTCGACGGACCGTGGATCTCGGGTCACCAGCAATGTGTCTCCCGATCTATCCCCTATCGATTAGCCGCACTCGTCACAGGCGGGGTAATCATCGAACCCACACGCACAGTCACAGTACCCGTCACAGTCGTAGCTGTCACAGTCGACCCACTGCCGCTGGAAGTCGCCCCACATGCAGTTGCCGTCGAGGCAACAATAGAGGTCCCGCTCCGCACAGCCACAGGTGCCGGCGACGTAGCAGGCCCTGCCCTTGTAACACGCGTCGTAACAGACGAGTGGGCCGCACGCATTGGGGCCGAGATCGGTTTCACTCGTCCCACCGACCTGGGTGACGACCACCTCGTCGTCGAGGGTGGCGAAGCCCATCGCCTTCTGGGGCAGGAACTTGACGAACAACCGGCCCTGGTCCGTTTGCCGCCGGATAAGGATCTCGGGCGTGTAGGTCCCTTCTTCCGGGTCGTCGCCGGCCGCGGCAACCGTCACGCCGTCGTCACGTCCCATGTACTCTCCCTGTTCTAACACGTCCGTGATGTCGAGTGCGGCGGCACTCGGTTCCTCCAGTAACCCCTGGGCCGCCAGTTCGTCCAGGATCCCCTCTCCGGTCGAGTCGATCGCGGCACGAACCGTCTCCGGGTCACTGTACTCCTCTATGATCGCCAGCCGGTCTTCGGAGCCGACGGAGTCGTCCGCCTTGACCTCGCCGGAGACGCTCAATCCGGCCACCGCGAGCGTCGCACTGCCGATGGCGGACTGGAGAACGGACCGGCGGTTCAGCGTCTCCTCGGTGCTCTCGCTACTCTCTTCTTCGCTTCCTGACTGGAAGTTCTCGTCGTCGGATCTATCTCGCATCGGAGATCTGGGATAAAACGAAACGGCATTGAATTTTACCCCGTTACTTTCCTTACAATGTATTATTGCCAACAGGAGCGAATTAATATTGTAGAACTGCAGCGTCAAATGATGCGATATAATCAAGAATACATACATTCTACCCACAATATATTTCGTGAAGTGTAGTTCTCGGCTAGAATCGTTATCTATGCGATCGCTGGACCGGCCGGAGCAGCCCGGTAGCCTTCACCACCGATTCGGGAGTTGCCTCCGGAACCGCCGGGTTTAGGCCCGCCTGGTACCCACCGGGATCCGATGCTGGCACGCGCGCCGGGGAGCGTCACGGGACTGTTCGCGCCCGCCGACGGCGAGGGGCGGTCGCGGGGGGCGAGTTTCGCCACCGAGGACGGCGTCGTCGTGGAGGTAACCCCAGCCGAGAAGACGACGGTCACCGTCGACGGCGACCCCACACCGTTCGAACCGGTCGAACTGGCGCTGGACGAACTGGGGGTCACGGCGGCGGTGGCCGTTCGCCCGGAGGTTCCGCTGGGTCACGGGTTCGGGGCCAGCGGTGCCGCGACCCTGGCGGCGGCCCTGGCCGCGGACGCCACGTTCGACCTGGGCCGGGACCGCGAGGCGTTGCTCGGGGTCGCCCACCGGGCCGAGATGGCGGCCGGCACCGGCCAGGGCGACGTCTACATCCAGGAGCGGGGCGGCCTCTGTTACAGCAGCGCCGACGGCACCGGACGGGTCGTCCCGGATGAACCGGTCGAGTACGCGTCCGTCGGCGGGATCGACACCGGGGAGACGCTGGCCGACGAGGGGCTGATGGACCGCTTTCGCCGCCACGGGAACGAGCAAATAGACGCGCTGTCCGACCCGCCGACCATGCGCGAGTTCGCCGAGCGATCCCGGACGCTCGTCCGGGAGACTGGCGTCGCGACGGAGTTCGTCGAGGCGGAACTCCGGCGGGTCCGTGACGCGGGCGGTGCAGGGAGCATGGCCCTGTTCGGCGACACCGTCTTCGCCGTCGGCGTCGAGGGCGTCCTCGACAACCGGACCCGGGTCGCGGCCGAGGGCGCGCGGGTCCTGCCCGGGGGCGAGGACGTCTGATCCCGCCTGCCGCGGTGGGTCGTGTGTAGACCCACGACCGGGGAGTGACGAGGTCCGGGAGAGTGTGGTAACAGTTAACATTGTGTTGAAAGTTGCGTCAGTGCTGGGACGATCTTATGACCCGTGGAAACGTATCGCATAGCAAGTCGTCGGAGACGGCGGCTGGAGGACAATGAAGTGGCTCGACGACCCCCCGGACGACTGGGACCAGGCCCCCGAGGAGCCCCCCACCGAGGCGACCGAGAGCAGCCCGCTCAGGGTCGAGCGGCTCATCCATGGCGTCGTGGTGCGGGAGCGGGATCACCCCGGGGCGTACATGTACACGAGCGACGGGGCGGTGTCGCTCGCCGACCGGGCGTGATCCGGGGTCGGCTGGCACCGGTCCGCGAGCGGGCACGTCGGCCACGGGGGACCGCCAGCCGGGTCAGCCCACCAGCAGGGCGGCGTACCCGAGCGCCAGCAGTCCGATTCCGGCGAGGACCATCGTCGCCTCGGGGCGGCCCGGCCCGTCCTCGTCCGCGACGAGACCGGCGAACGCCCCCATCGAGGCCGTCAGGCCGCCGAAGACCATCAGGATCAGCGCCCCGGCCGGGCGGGGGCCGTAGCTCGTCGCTATCTGGACCGTCGTCACCACGGCCGCCAGCACCGCCGTGAAGAACCCGAGGAACTGGAGCGAGGCGTTCCTGAACCCGTCCCGGACTCCCTCGGCCCGGCGGTGGAGGTCCTCCAGGGTCCCGTCCGCGCGACTCCGGAGGTCCTCCGCGACCTCGTCGGACTCCGCCCGGAGTTCCTCGATGGCCTCGTCCGTCTCCGCACGGACGTCCTCGATGGCCGCCTCCGAGCGGCGCTCGAGGTCGTCGATCCGTTCCTCGGCGTCCTCGATGCGGGTGCCGAACCGCTCCTCTGCCTCGCGGATCTCCACGCCCAGGAGGTGACGCTGGAACCGAGCGGTCCGGAGCGCGTACCCCTCCTCGCCGGCGTCCGTCAGGTGGATCCCCCGCTCGATTTCGGCGCGGGCACGGTCGAACTCCCCCGACAGCGCCAGGACCCGTCCCCTGGTGACGTGGTAGGGGCCGTGTTCCGGGCGGCGCTCCAGTGCCCGGTCGACGGCCTCCCGCGCCTGCCGGCGATACTTCCCCCTGTCTGCGGCCGGGAGGACGTCGTCCTCGAGCCCCTCGACGATCGTTTCGGCGAGGTTGTGCTGGAGCCAGGGATCGTCCGGGGCCTCCTCGACGACCGACTCGAAGGCCCGGACCGCCCGCTCGTGGTCGTCCTGGCCGCCGCGGACCCGGAGGAGCTGGGCGCGGGCCGCCTCGTACATCGGCCGGTCCGAGAACAGGTGGTCGTACTCCTCGTGGAGCCGTTCCATCGCGGCCACGTCCCGCTGGCGGCGGTAGTGGGCCTGCAGGGCGAGGAAGGCCCCGAACCGGACCGTCGTCGCGTTGGCGTCCTCGAAGACCAGTCCCTCCCGCGCCAGGAGTTCCCGCAGGTGCTCGACGGCCCCCGGCACCCGCGCGACCAGGTTCTCGACGTCGATCCGGTGTTCGACCGTCTCCTCGTCGGGCAACGCGACCAGGAACTCCACCACGTCGTCGAACGCTACCCGCTCGCTCGCCGCCAGTTCCTCGACCCGGTCGTCCAGGACCCGGTCCTCCTCGATGCCCTTCGCGCTCATGTCGATTACCGACAGGTGCGCGGGCGGGGTTGAAGTGCGTTTCCATGCCGCGGATCCGTCGCGGATCCAGCGGGCACCCGGCCCTCGCCGTCGGGCGGGTGGCAAAACCCGGGCCCCCACGAAACTCGGTGAAAACCGCGAAAACCCGAGTAATTTCGACCGCTGTCGCCCGAAATCCGCCGAAACTCCCCCGACGATTCTTGACGGTCTCCCGGCAACGGGTGGACCGACGATGGTCCCACCCGGATCCCGCGGCGTCGGCGCGGTCGAGTTCCTGCTCGGGGGCCTCCCGGAGTGGGCCGCGGTGGCCCTCGGCCTCCTCACCCAGCTCGGGGATCTGTGGTTCCTGCTGTCGCTGCTGGGGGTCGCCTACTGGACGGTCCCGGCCCGCCGGCGGGCGGTCGCCGGGCTGGCGGGGGCCACGCTCGCCGGGATCGGTCTCTACCGGGGACTGAAACACCTCTTCGCCCTCCCCCGTCCCGCGGGGAGTCTCGGGGATCCGGCGTCGCTGCCGGCGCTCGTCCGGCCGCTCTACGGGGCGACGGCGACGGCCGCCGGCTACGGGTTCCCCAGCGGACACGCCACGGCCGCGACGGTGGTGTACGCCGGACTGGCGACCGTTCTGGTCGTGGGCTCGCGCCGCCGTCGCTTCGCGCTCGCGGCGGGGGCTGTCGCGCTCGTCGCGTTCACCCGCCTCGCGCTCGGCCTCCACTACCTCGTCGACGTCGTCGCCGGGGTGGCACTCGGGGCAACCGTCCTGGTCGCCTGGTGGCACCTCGACGGGGGCGTCCCCCCGGAGCACCGGCCGACCGCCGGCTTCGCCCTCGCCGTCCCCGCGTGTGGCCTCTACTACGTCACGAGCGGTGGGGTGACGGGGTCGGTCCTCACCCTGGGGATCGCGGTCGGTGTCGTGACCGGGACCGCGCTCCGCGGGCCGACGCCGGCGACCCCGCCAGCGACCGGGAGTTCGTACCCGCCAGCCGGACCACGGGAGCGGCTGGCGTCCGGGCGGTCCGGACCACCGATCCGGCGTCCCGAACCGGAAGTGGGTCCGTCGACGCCGGACCCGGAGCCGCGGGTCGACCCGTTGGGCCGGAACTCCGGGCCGCAGGTCGATCCCCCGGACCGGAGGATCGGGTCGCGGGCCGATCTCTCGCCCTGGCGTCCCGAACTGCGATCCGCTCCGGTCAGGAGTACTCGACGGAGAGGACGACCTCGCCGTCCGCGTTTCGCACGACGACCACGTCTCCGCCGTTGTTCCAGACCGCGCCGCCGGCCCCCCAGTAGCGGTCGGAGTCCGTGTCGGCCCCGGATCCGGTGTGGAGCGTCACCCGGTCGCCCAGGTCGAGGACGAACCCGTCGGGGAACGCGTAGGTGTGACCGGCCTCGTCCTCGACGGTCCACCCCGAGAGGTCCAGGGGTTCCTCGCCGACGTTCTCGAAGACCACGTACTCGTCGTTCAGGTTCTCGCGGTCGTCGCCCGCGGCGTCGGCGTGGACCGTCGCGACCGCGAGGGGACCGTCACCCGCCGGGGTCGGCGTCGGTGGGGCCGACCCGTCGAACCCCCAGACGCCGATGCCCTCCTCGCGTGCGGTCCGTTCGGCCGCCTCGAACGCCGAACGCTTGGCGAACGTCGACGGGTAGACGCTGGCGTACCCCTGGTCGATGAGCTGTCGGTTGAACAGGTCGCCGTCGCTGTAGACGTAGACCAGGAGGCGGCCGAAGCTCCCCCTGCGGTCGGCCGTCTCGTCGACGGCGATCCGAACCTCCTCGTCGGCGACCGTCTGCCGGGCGAACTCGCTGGCCTTGTGCCCCCAGTCGCGGAGCCACGCGTGGCCGGCCTCGGTGTCGGGGACTCCCTCGAACTCCTCGGGCTGGTTCGAGACGTGGACCTCCGGGGTGTCGACGCCCAGCAGCCGGACGGTGTCGGTGCTCCCGTCCGGGAACCGTACCCGGAAGGTGTCGCCGTCTATCACCTTCTCGACGGTGACGGTCCACTCCTCGCCGGTCGCGTCCGGGGTGGTGGTCGGGTCCGTCGCCAGGCCCCCCCCGGCGAGACACCCCGCGCTGACCAGGAGGAGCGAACACAGCGTCGCCGCGAGCGCCCGCGAGCCCTGGGGATCCATCGGATCGATGGGATCGGTAGGGACCCGGGGTACGAGAAACCCGGGATCCCGGCGGTCCCGGGGGTCGCCGATCACTCCCCCGCTTCGAACCCGGTGTCGGGGTTGACCGTCCCCGTCTCGGTGTAGACGCCGGCGACCATCACCACGCCGGCCGCGAGCGGAATCACCGCACACGCGACGTAGACCGGGGCGAACCCTATCCGGTCGATAATCGGGAGCGTGATCAGCGGACCGAGGCCGCCGCCGAGGTCCCCGAGGACGTTGTTCGTGCCCGTCGCCCGGCCCATCCGCTCGGCGGGGGTCAGGTCCGCCAGCAACGCCATCAGCGGACCGCTCGTGCCCCCGAACCCGGCACCGATCAGTACGCACGCGCCGACCAGGGCTGGCATCGAGTTCGCCCACGCCAGGAGCGTGTACCCGACGAACGACACCGCGAGGAAGGTGACCAGGACGGGGACCCGCTGACCGGTCGAGTCGCTGTAGTTCCCGCCGGCGAGCATCAACACCGACGAGGCGAGAACGGTGACCGCCATCATCACCCCGGAGGTCCCCTGGGGACCGTACCCCAGGACGAGCAGTTCCTGGGCGTCGACGAACAGCACGAGCGTCGAGAACAGGGCCCCGAGGTACGCGAAGAACAGGCCGAAGTTGACGAGGCCGACGGTGACGGTGGACGTCGTCGTGTCTATCTCCCACGGCTTGACGGCCGTCCGGTTGGTCGAGACGTGGGTCTCGGGCACCAGCAGGTACGCGAGCGTGGTCGCAAACAGTGCGAACCCGGCCGCGACGATAAACGCCGCCTCGACCGAGTAGACGTCGCTGACGACGCCGCCCAGCACCAGGCCGGCCGGGAACCCCAGGGTGATCCCCCCTCTCACCACGCCCATGTTCGTTCCGCGGGAGCCGCCGTCGCTGACGTCGGCCGCGATGGTGTACGCCGTCGCGAAGACGGCGGCGCTCCCGAGTCCCCAGAGCAGGCGGGCGGCGACGAACCACGCCTCGGGGGCCGGCACCCGGAGGGCGACGACGTACCCGAATACGGCCACCGCCTCCACCAGGAGTCCGGCGACGAACGGCGTCCGGGTACCGATCCGGTCGACGAGCGACCCGGCGGGCGCGTTCGCCAGGAGGCGGGCGAACCGGTTCGCACTCAGGATGATCCCCACGACGAACGGGGAGATACCCAGTACCGCCTCCAGGTTCGGCAGTATCGGGAAGACCACGCCTCCGCCGAACCCGACGAAGAACGTGCTCGCAATCACTGCGGCCACGACGCGCCGGTCCCCGTTCACGGCGGCCGACCCCGCGGCGAGTGTCCAGTTGTCGTCATCGGCAATTCGTTTCGATTCGTAACGGATCGGGGCCGATAGGCCTGTCGCTTCCGGCGGCGGAGTCGGGGCCGGGACGTGACCGGGACGGGGATCCCACGACCGTCCCCCTCTTCGTCCGCTCCCGCGTGGCGAACCGTCGCGGCGGCCCACCGCAGTCGGGCGATAGGAAGCCGGTACGCCGGTTACCCCGTGCATAACTATTCGCCCGGGTTTCCACCCCTGGACCATGTTCGGCGTGGAGTACGGGTCGAGGGAGTGGCCGGCACGACAGGAGGTGCACTGACGATGTGTGGGATCGCCGGCGCGTTCGGGTGGACCGACGACGCCGTCCTCTCCGAGATGCTGGCGGCACTCTCCCACCGGGGCCCGGACGACGAGGGCCAGTACGTCGACGAGGACGCCGGGGTGATGCTGGGGGCCCGTCGTCTCTCCATCGTCGACCCCTCCGGGGGGGCACAGCCGATGTACAGCGAGGACGGGTCGGTCGTGGCCGTCTGCAACGGCGAGATATACAACCACCGGTCGCTCCGGGAGTGGTTGCGCGGGGAGGGGCACACGTTCGGCACGGACTGCGACGTCGAGGTCGTCGTCCACCTCTGGGAGGAGGTCGGGGAGCGACTCGTCGACCACCTCGACGGGATGTTCGCGTTCTCGCTGTGGGACGCCGGGTCGGAGACGCTGGTGCTGGCCCGCGACCGGATCGGCATAAAACCGCTGTACTACGGCAAGACCGACCGGGGTCTCGTCTGGGGGAGCGAGACGCCGGCACTCCTGGCCGCCGGCGTCGACCCGAGGCTGGATCCGGCGGGCGTGTACGACTACTTCCGCCTGGAGTACACGCCGGCCCCGACGACGTTGTTCGAGGACGTCCGGAAACTCCCGCCGGGACGGGTCGCCGTCGTCTCGGCGGAGGACCCGGGCGAGTCGCCGTTCGAGGCCGTCAGCACCCGTCGCTACTGGTCGCCCCCGGCGGGAAGGGTGCCGGCAGCCGAGGGCTTCGACGGCGCAGCGAGGCGACTCCGCGAGTTGCTGGACGACGCCGTCGACCGGCGGTTGATGGCCGACGTCCCCGTCGGGGCCTTTCTCTCTGGCGGACTCGACTCCTCTGCGATCGTCGGCCTCATGTCCGAACGCGTCCCCGACCTGAAGACGTTCGCGGTCCGGTTCCCCGACGAGGGGTACGACGAGAGCGGGGAGGCCCGGTTCGTCGCGGACCACTTCGGGACGGACCACTACGAGGTCGACGTCGACCTCTCGTCGCTGGACCGCCTCGCAGCGATCGCCGGCCGGTTGAGCGAACCGCCCAGCCACGTCCAGTTCCTCCCCATCGTCGCCCTCTCGGAACTCGCACGGGACCGGGGCGTCCGGGTGGCGCTGTCGGGCGGTGGGGCGGACGAACTCTTCGGCGGGTACTACCGGTACGACGTCGTCCCGGAGCGGAGACGCCGACTCGCCCGGTTGCCGGACCTCTCGTTCGCCGTCGCCGACGCCGCCGCGTCGGTCGCTCCGGTGGGACGGCTCCCGCTCCGGTACTTCGGGGGACTGCGGGACGACGAGTCGGTGCTTCGTCGAATAAACTGCGGGTTCAACCGCCTTCCCGAACCGGAGGAGTACGTCGAGACGGACGTCGACGAGTCGCGGTCGGGAATCGACGAGGCCATCGCCGACGCGATGGACCGCGCCGCATACGACGACACCGCCCACCGCATGACCACCTACGACCTGCTGTACATGCTGCCGGACTACGTCCTGTTCAAGACCGACCACACCAGCATGCTGGCGTCCCTCGAGGTCAGGGTCCCGTTCCTCGACCGGCGGGTCGTCGAGTTCGCCCACCGGCTCCCGCCGGGGTACCGGTTCGGCGGGGGGCGCAAGGCACTGCTGAAGCGTGCAGTCGCGGACGTGGTGCCCGACCGGATCCGCTCCCGCGAGAAACACGGGATGGGGATCCCAGTCCACGAGTGGTTCCGGTCCGACCACGACGTCGTCGCGCGGTGGCTCACGGAGACGAACCTCGAGGCCACTCCCTACCTCGACGCCGAAGGGGTGCTGGATCGGTGGCGGGAACACCGTCGCGGACGGGCGAACCACGGCCGCATGCTCTGGCTGGCACTCTCGTTCGTCGTCTGGTACCACGAGATGGTCGACCGCTACCGTGGGCGCCGCGCCGAGTCACGGGCGGTTCGACGGCGATGATCCGGTGACTGCGCCGCTCCGAACGCGGCACTGGGGACTGGCCGGACCTGGAGGAGGGATCGGAGAAGCCGAGTCGGGGCGCTACGCGAGTGGATCCAGGCGGGCGAGCGGGACGTGGACGGGGACGACACCGAGGCGTTGATCCGGTTCAGCGACGAACTCGACCTGCTGCAGTCGGAGTACAGCGACCACCGCCACATCAAGCTCCTCCGGCACTGTACGCGGATCTCCGAGGAGGTGGGCGGCCTGGCGGACGCCCTCGAGGACGAGAACGCTGCCCGGGACGCCCTCCGCTGGATCAACGCGACGTACGAAGACATCCAGGAGAAGTTGGCCAGTGACGGCCAGAAGGGCTCCCGGAAACGTCGTATCGCGTCGACCCGGTTGGACGACGTCCTCGACGCGATGGCCCTGGCCGCGACTGCGAGTCGCGACGAGGGGCAACTGGCGACACTTCCAACCGACCCGCCGACGGACGGGAAGGGGCTCCCGATGGAGATCGTCTATCCAGTAGAGTCGTAGCGCCACTGGGACGACAACAACCCTGCAAGCCTACCGACGATCCTCGAGAATCGTCAGGGATCGTCTCACGGTGGATCGGTGACACGATCGGCCACAGCACCCCGATGATCCCGACCGTCAGGGATCGTCTCACGGTGGATCGGTGACCATGTGGGTAGGAACGGCCGCCTCTCCCACTCGGCCGACGACGCAGGGCGAGAAATCGCGATGTCGATCTCCGACTCACGGATCTCGAACACACCCTAATCACCCCGAACGGAAGCGCGGTGACCGTCAGCCACTCTCTCGATCCCCTCAGACCAGCACCCGCTCTAGCTCCACCACGATCCCCGACTCGGCCTCCGGATCCCCCACCATTTGCCCGAGACAGACCGCCGACCCGTCGGGCGTGTAGCAGGCCACGAGGTCCGCGTCGACTGCCTCCTCGTCGTGGTCAATCACCCCCGGTGCGTAGACGGGCGCGCCGGTGGCGACGTTCCGGGCGGCGCTCCGTGCGATCGTGACGGCGGGGATCTCCGACAGCGCTCGCTCGGCCGGCGCGACGACCTCCCGGAGGGGTTCCTCGTCGCCCTCCTCGGCGAACGCGAGGGCGTCGGAGAGGTCGTGGAGTGTGACGAGGTCCGAGTCGTCGAAGGGGGTCGACCGGGTCCGCCGGAGGTGGCCCATGTGCGCGCCGGTCCCCAGCGCCAGCCCCAGGTGGTGACAGAGCTTCCGGACGTAGGTCCCGCTCTCGCAGGCGATCCGCAGGAGTGCCTGACGGTCCCGGGTCTCCAGCACCGAGAGCTCGTAAATCTCGCGCACCCGCAGGGTCCGCCGGACGGCGCTCTTCTTCGGCGGCTTCTGGTAGATCGGTCCCTCGAACTCCGAGACGACCGCCGCCAGGTCCGCCGGGGGCGGTCCGTGGAGTTCCAGCACCGAGACGTACTCCTTCGGGCCCAGGAGCGCCCGTGCGATCCGCGTCGCGTCGCCGAGCAACAGGGGGAGACAGCCGGTCACCTTGGGATCCAGCGTCCCGGCGTGGGCGGCCCGGTCGACGTCCGCCATGTCCCGGACCCAGGCCGCGACCTGGTGGGCCGACGGCCCGGCGGGCTTGTCGAGGTTGACGACCCCGAACGACAGCAACTCCGCCACGCTCCGCTCCCCGGGCGGCGGGCGCAGGCGGTCGCCGGGATCCGACATGACTGCTCTTGGCGGACCGACGAACCGGCGCGGCTTGAAGGGGACGGATCGGAGACGAGGATGTTCCGGCTCGCGGTGGCCGGATCATCCACCGACACCGGGTGGGAATGGAAGGGGTCGGAGCGGTCGGCCGCGTTCTGGCGACGCAAGCACCACAGGGAGGGAGTGAGCGAAGCGACCGACCGACCGAGGAGCGCAGCGAGCCAGAACCGTCGAGTGCCGGGAGAGCGAAGCTCTCCCGTACAGTCGGGCGCTCCGCGCCCGACGACGCCCCGAGGGCTTCCACCCGGTTCTCGACGGTCCGTCACTCGGCAATCCCGGCGTCGATAAAGAAATTCGCAGGGTCAGGAATGGACTTCGAAACCCTCGGATCCCCTCAGAAGTCGTAGTCCATGTCGACGGGGGCCATGCCCTCGTCGCTGGCGGGGTCGAGACGCTCGACGGCGTTCAGGACGATGTCGAGTTCGGCCTCGGTGCTCCAGCGGGCGGTGTTGATCGAGAGGTCGTAGATCGAGAGGTCGTCGATGTCGATGCCGTAGTACTCCCGGTAGCGCTTGGCCTCGCTCGCCTCGCGCGAGCGGGTGTCCTCGGCGGCCTCGTCGACGGTCCAGTCCTCGCGGTCGGCGATCCGTTCGGCCCGCACGCGCAGCGGTGCGGTCAGCCAGATCCGGAGGTCGGCCTCGTCGCCGGCCAGCCACCCGGCGAGCCGCGATTCGAGGACGAGGTCGTCCCGCTCGACGGCGGTCCGGCGCAACCTGCGGTCCAGGTCCAGGTCGATGGACTCGTCCTCCTCGGCGAGCTGGTTGAACTCCAGGGCCGTCATGTCCCGTTCGGCGGCGAGTTCGCGGAAGATGTCGCCGCCGGAGACGTGTTCGAGTCCGAGTTCGTCGGCCAGCGACGAGGCGAGCGTCGACTTGCCGCTGCCGGGCGGTCCGGCGACCGTGATCAACATACTCCCTGTGCGATCCTGGGAATAAAAGACGTTGTGAATCGCGGCCGGCGACGGCGCGAACGGACCGGGGCCGGTCGTCCGGACGCGACCGGGGTCGGGCCGGTCCCCGGGAACGGTCCCCCTCTCAGCCGGTGGGGGTCGTCTGGATGTTCAGCGCCTTCCGGATCAGCTGGGTGAACCCCATCGAGCACAGGAAGTACCAGATGATCCACGCCTGCATCGGCCCGAGGACGCCCTGTTGCCACTCCACCTCGCCCAGCAGGGGCATCACGATGGAGGTCTCGGCCTCGGCGATGAGACCGTTCTGGACCTTCCAGTACATCCAGAGGAAGACGGGGATGGTGATCAGCGTGATCCACACCATCGGGCGGAACTGCTCCTTGAACATGCCGAGCTGGTCGCCCATCATCTCCATCTGCTGCTCCTGGATCCGGTCGAGTTCTTCCTCGTCGCCGCGCTCCTTGGCCTTCTTGCGGCGCTCGTTGAGCGCGCTGGCCTGCTCCTGGTAGGCGCCGATGACCTCGGTGTTCATCAGGTTGGCCTGCAGCAGCGTCGAGTAGACCCCGGTCAGCATCGCGAGCACGAGGATGACGACGTAGAAGGGCAGGACGGCGTCGACCGGGCCGAGGAGGGCGTCGATGGTGCCACCGACGACCCGCTGGACCGGGTTGTAGTAGTAGCCGACCATCACGAGGAGGACGCCGACGCCGGCGGCCTTGTCGTAGGTCGACCAGCCCTCGGTCTCGACGTCGTCCATGTCGGTGACCTCGTCGAGGTCGGCCGAAATTTCTGCGGCGGCCGTGGCATCGTCCGAGAGCGCCGACTCGACGGCGTCGGGGTCGGACAGTTCGAAGGCACCGTTCTCGTTGTCGACGACGATCCCTTGCTGGATGATCCGGCCCCACTGACCGGAGGTTATCTCCCCCTTGACGTCCCCCCACTCGACCTCGCCCTCCTCGTCGGCGACCCGGGCGACGGCCGCGATGGCCTCCTCCATGTCGGGGTCGTCGTCGAGGAGGTCGTTTATCTTCCGTTCGGTGGCGGACATTTCCCTGGCCTAGGCGACGGCCCGTTATGAAGCTTTTAGTATGCACCCGGCAACCGGGTAGCCGTCATGTACCGGGGATCGCTCCCCCACCACCCCGATCGGGGGATCAGCCCTCCAGCGCGTCCTCGATGGCGGCCCGGAGGTCCGCCCAGACCTCGTCGGGGGTGCCCTCGCCGTCGACCCGGACCAGGAGGCCGGTGTCGTCGTAGTGGTCGACGACCGGCGCGGTCTCGTCGCGGTAGACGCGGATCCGCTCTTTCACCGTGTCCGGCTGGTCGTCCTCGCGCTGGTAGAGGTCGCCGCCGCAGACGTCACAGACGCCCTCCTCCTCGGGGGGATCGAAGTCCACGTGATAGGTGGCGCCACACTCCGAGCAGACCCGCCGCCCGGTGAGTCGCTCGGTCAGGACGTCCTCGTCGACCTCCAGGTACAGGACGACGTCGGGGTCGGCCACGGAGTCGAGGTACTCGACCTGGGCGAGGTTTCGGGGGTAGCCGTCGAGGACGTACCCGTCGGCGTCCTCCAGGGCGGCCCGCAGAATCTCGTTGACGACCTCGTCCGGGACGAGTTCGCCGGCGTCCATGAACCCCGCAGGGGTGTCGTACTCCAGGCCCAGGTCGCTGATGTCCATGTCCTTGTTCGCCCGGAACGCGTCGCCGGTCGAGACGTGGTCAACGTCGAACTCCTCGGCTATATGGTCGGACTGCGTGCCCTTGCCCGCGCCCGGCGCGCCCATGATGACGATTTCGGGGTCGCTCATGGGTCGGCGTTCTCCCCCCGACCTAAAGACCTGAACGATTCCGGATCGGACGGGCAGCGGATCCTGGTCGGACGGGCGACGGATCCGGTCACCCTGGCGTGGTATTTTCCCGGTGGGTGCCCAAGCCCTCGCCATGACCCGCTTCGACGCCGCGACCCCCGCCGACCGCCGGAAGCTCTTCGTCGACGCCATCCAGGCCCACCGCGAACGTGGCAGTCCCTACCTGACCGTCGAGACGGATCCACCGGATGACGGTAGCGGTTCGGCGGAGGGGCCGGATTCGGCCGGACCGGAGGGCCTCGGGTCGACCGGATCGGGTGAGGCCCCCTTCGAGGTGGAGGGGGACGACGTCGAGGTGGAGGGGGACGACGTCGAGGTGGAGGGGGACGACGTCGAGATGGAGGGGGACGAGGACGCCACCGGGGCGGTGCCGCCCTGGGTCCAGTTCGGCGACGGGGTCGTCAACCTCGACTGCACCGAGACCGAACTCGACCGCCTGAAGGACCTGCTGTCGGAGTACCCGGCCTTCCGCATCGACGAGTTGACCCGGCCCGAGGAGGCCGAGGGCGTCAACGTCCGGATAACCGCCCGGGCGGACCCGAACCGGACGGCGGAGTTCGTAGACGAGGTGTTCCTGACGGTCTTCGACCGACCGGACGGGTACCGGGCCTGGGTCGTCGAGGTCTGACCGGCCGGCGACGCCGGTGTCGGAACCGCTCGCGCCCCCGAAAAAACTGTTGCCGGTTCGCCGTGATCCGGGCACCGGTCCCCCGGCGGTGACCGGCCGGCCTTGCTGGGGCAGGCCCGCCGCCCCTACTCGGTCAGTTCAGCGACGAGTTCGCGGGCGCGGCCGGCCCGGACGTCGTCCTCGGCGACCATCCGGGCCGCCACCTCGTCGACCAGGTCCTCCGGCGCGCCGGCCTCGCTGGCGACGTTCCGGGCGTGGAGTTTCATGTGCCCGGCCTGGATCCCTTCGTCGGCGATGGCGCGCACGCTGGCGAGGTTCTCGGCGAGGCCGACCGCCGCGAAGACGGCGGCGAACTCGTCGGCGGAGTCGACGCTCAGTACCGCCATGGCGGCGCTGGCGGTCGGGTGGCCCCCGGTGGCACCCCCGACCGTGCCGACCTGGACGGGGACCTCGATGGAACACGACAGGTTCCCGTCGTCGTCCACCTCGTAGGTCGAGAGCGGGCCGTAGCCGTCGCGGGCGGCGTAGGCGTGAGCGCCGGCCTCGATGGCCCGCCAGTCGTTGCCCGTCGCCGCCGCGAGGGCGTCCATCCCGTTGCAAACGCCCTTGTTGTGGGTCGCCGCGCGGTAGGGGTCGCCTGCCGCCAGCGCCCAGGCGTCGACCATCCGGTCCCGGACCTCCACGCCCGTCCGGTCGCCGTCCTCGCGGGCCAGCGCTTCCGGTGGAACCGTGCACCGCGCCCGTGCCAGGCGCCGGTCCGCGAGGTTCGAGAGGATCCGGACCACGGCGTCGCCGCCGGTCGCGTCCTCGACGACCGGCGCGACGGCCTCGACCATCGTGTTCACCGCGTTCGCCCCCATCGCGTCCCGGACGTCCACGAGGAGGTGGACGACGACCATCTCGCCGCGGGGCGTGTCGACGACGCGGGCGCTGACCTCCTCGCACCCGCCGCCGTGCGAGACGAGCACCCCCTGGTCGTTGGCCGTCGCCCGAACCTCCTCGCGGCGTTCGAGCACCCGGGCGACCGCCGCCCGGGGGTCCGCCACGTCCCGCACCGCGACCTGACCGATCATCGTCGGCCCCGTCACCGAGGCCGCGAACCCGCCGGTCTCGCGGGCCAGTTTCGCGCCGTGGGCGGCGGCCGCGACGACGCTGCTCTCCTCGGTAGCCATCGGGACGAGGTAGTCCTCGCCGTCGACGGCGAAGTTGGTCGCGACGCTCACCGGGAGCGAGAGGGTGCCGACGACGTTCTCGCTCAGGCGGTCCGCGACGTCGCGGTCGCCGCCGCCCGCCAGTGCCTCGCGTTGCTCCGCCGAGAGGCCCCGTCGCTCGGCGACCTCCGCTAGCCGTTGCTCGGGCGATAGCTCGTAGAACCCGGGGATCCGCGAGTCCATGCCCGTGGGAAATCGCGGGGGGCACGTAGTCCGTTCGGTCCGCGGGGTGTCGCGCCCCTGGGGTGAGACGGGCTCCGGGAACTCAGTAGTCCCCGAGGACGCCCAGGCGGCGGGCGCGACGCTGTGCGACGACGAACGCGAGGTAGCCCGCGACGAACCACCCGACGGCGACCGCTATCAGGGTCCCGACCTCCCCCGGATCGAACTGCCAGAACGGAGTGCCCTGCTTCATCGTCCGCTGGAGGAGGGCACTCCCCTGGGCGAGCGGGAGGGCCCGGGTCCACCCCAGGCCGAGCGCCGGCGCGGAGATGAGTCCGATGAACGCGAACTGCAGGAGCGCGATCCAGTTGCCGACCCGCTTGTAGAGCACGGCGAACCCGCCCATCGCGAGGCCGACGCCCATCACGGAGGCAAGCGTCGGGACGATGACCAGGACGACCGTCACGGCGTCGAACGAGAGCCGTGCGCCGGTGACGAGGATCAGTAGCCCGAGCAGGAAGGTGGTGGTGACGAAGGTCCGGACGAGTTTCGCGACGGACTTGGCGACCAGCACCGTCCCGAACCCGTAAGGGGTGATGAAGTGGCGTTCGAGGGTGCCCCAGGAGGCCTCGCTCCGGATGTCGTTGGCGAGGCCGTTGTAGGCGACGGTCGCCATCCCCCAGAGGTAGTAGCCGACGACGAGTCCCTCCAGGGAGTCGTCGATGGCCTGCCCTGCGATCAACCGCCCGCCGAAGAAGACCACCGAGAACAGCAACAGGAACATCACGACCCTGCCCGCCGTGTTCACGGGGTATCGGACCATCAGCACGAACTCCCGGTAGACGACCACCCGGAACAGGTACCAGTACCCCCGGAGGCGGTCGGTCGAGGGGAGGTACCCGTCGCCAGACTGGCGGGCACGACCGGTCCCGGTTCCCATCAGGCCTCACCCCCCGTAATCTCGATGAACGCCTCCTCCAGGTCCGGTTCGAGCGTCTCGACCCGGTCGAGGGCGACGCCGTGGGACTCCAGGGCGTCCGTCAGCCGGTAGAACGCCTCGGTGTCGGCGGCTACCTCCATCCGGACCCGGCCGTCGAACCGGTCGAACTGCCGGACGTCGAACCGCGAGCGCAGGGCCGTCTCCGCCGTACCGTCCAGGTTCCGGGCGGTGATCCGGTAGCCCCGCGTCTCGAAGGATCCGAGCAGGTCCGCGACGGTGTCGTCGGCGACCACCCGCCCGTCGTTGAGGATGATCACCCGGTCGCAGACGTCCTCGATGACGTCCATGTCGTGGCTGGAGAGGACGACGGTCAGGCCGCGGTCCTCGACCAGGCGGCCGAGTTCCCGCCGGAGGGTCAGGGAACTCTCGACGTCCAGCCCCAGCGTCGGTTCGTCGAGGAAGGCCACCGACACCTCGCCGGCGAGGACGCTCGCCAGGGACACCTTCTGTTTCATCCCCCGGGAGAGGTCCCGGACGGCGTCGTCGGCGCGGTCGGCCAGGTCCAGTACTTCGAGCAGTTCCTCGTGGCGGTCGGCCACGGCGTCGGGGTTCTCGCCGCCGACGCCCGAGAAGTACCGGAGGTTCTCCCTGACGGTCAGCCGCCAGTAGTCGTTGCGGGCGCCCTCCAGCATCGCGTCCACGCGGCCGTAGGCCCGCCGCGGGTGCTCGGAGACGTCGACGCCGTCGAGGTACACCTCCCCCTCGTCCGGGACGACCAGTCCCAGCATCGACTTGACCGTCGTGGTCTTGCCCGCGCCGTTCGGCCCCAGCAACCCCACGACCGTCCCGGGTTCGACGGCGAACGAGACGTCCTCGACCGCCCGCACCGCGTCCGCGCCGCTCCCGAATGCCTTCGAGAGACCGTCGACGTAGAGGGCTGCCTCCTCGGGCGAGAGGGCCGGTTTCGCCCCGTCGTCCGTTCCGTCCGCCTCCCGGGTTTCGGCCGCCGTTCCGTCTGTCGTAGCCATCTCCATCCCCCACCAGGTGTCATCGGGGTTGGATCCGCCCGGGTATCAATGTGTGGAAACGCAACCGCAGGACCGGAGGCGGTGGAACGGTGAGAGGTCGACCGTCGGATCGGGAGCGATCCGTCGGCGGAAACGGCCCGTCAGTCGAGGTACGGTTCGCAGACCCGTCCGATCCCGTCCTCGAAGTCGATCCGGGGCTCCCAGCCGGTGGCCTCGCGGAGCTTCGAGGGGTCCGAGCGCTGCTGGTGGTTGTAGTGCTTGAGGGGGATCGGTTCGTAGACCGGGTCGACGTCGGTCCCCAGGGCGTCGTTGAGCATCGCCACGAGTTCGTTGAACGAGAAGTTCCGGCCGGTGCCGACGTTGTAGACGCCCGAGAGCCGCGCGTCGAGAATGGCCTCGATGGCCCGGACCACGTCGTCGACGTGGGTGAAGTCGCGGGTCTGTTCGCCGTCGCCCCACAGCACCGGGGACTCGCCCTCTGCGACCTTCTCGGCCCACTGGCTGACCGTGTTCGCGAACTCGCCCTTGTGGCCCTCGTTGCCGCCGTAGCCCTGGTAGACCGAGAAGAAGCGGAGTCCGGCGACCGAGAGGTCGTCGTAGAAGGTGTCGTAGTACTCGCCGTAGCGCTCGCGGGCGAGCATCGAGGCCTCGTAGCCGGTGTTGGCGACGACCTCCTCGTCCTCCGTCGAGGGGAGGTCGTCGTCGTAGATGGACGACGTGGAGGCGTAGGCGAACGCCTCACAGCCGTCGGCCATCGCCTGTTCGACGACGTTGACGAACCCCTCGACGTTGACCCGCGATCCCTGCCGGGGGTGCTCCTCGAGCATCGCCCGCGAGGACAGCGCCGCGAGGTGGACGACGGCGTCGACGTCGGTCGGCAGGTCCTCGTCCAGCACGCTCGCCTCGACGAACTCCACCTCCTCGGAGAGGTTCTCGGGGGTGCCGAGGTAGCAGTCGTCGACGGCGATCACCTCGTTGTCGGCGGCCAGGTCGTTCGCGAGGTTCGACCCGATGAATCCGGCGCCGCCGGTTACCAGCAGGCGTTTGCCCTCCATACCCGGCCCTCCCCTTCCAACCTCAAGTCGGTGTCGTTTCACCCCGCCGGCAAGTCCGTCCCGTCGAAACTGGGGGGTAGCGATCCGACTTCCCCAACGATTTGTGTCACCCGATCCGAGGGTGTCCCATGGAGCGTCGCAGATTCCTCCGTGCCTCCGTCGGCGGAGCCGTCGCCGTCCTGGCTGGCTGTGCGGGCGACGGGTCGGGGACGGACACGACGACGACGGCGACGACCACGACGGCACCGGCCGAGACGACGACCACCGAGGCGACCACCACCGAAGCGACGTCTGCGACGGGGACGCCCACGGAGACGCCGACCACCACGACGACGGCCCCCACGACGACCGAGGCCCCGCAGTCGTCGGTCGAGGTGGCCGTGGGAGCCAACGGCCGGTCGCGGTTCTCGCCGGAGGCGTTCCGCCTGGAGCGGGGTGGCACCGTCACCTGGGTGTGGGAGGGGAACGCGCACAACGCGATCCCGTCGGAGCAACCGGACGAGGCCGACTGGTCCGGGACGCCCGGGGACACGCAGACCTACGACGAGGGGTACGAGTACGAGTACACGTTCGAGGTGCCCGGGGACTACGCCTACTACTGCAGCGTCCACCGCGGGATCGGGATGACCGGGTCGTTCACCGTCGTCGAACCCTGACGGTCCCCCGGCGATCCCGGACGACCGATGACCCCGCGGGATTTAAGGAATTTACCCACCAAGTTCGGTTTATGTCATCGATAGAGCTTACGCCGAGCCAGCGCACGATACTGAGTGCGCTGGTAAATCTCCACCGCGAGCAGGAGGACGCCATCAAGGGGGAGGCCATCGCGGAGGAGGTCGACCGCAACCCGGGGACGATCCGCAACCAGATGCAGAGCCTGAAGGCCCTCCAGCTCGTCGAGGGCGTCCCGGGACCCAAGGGGGGATACAAGCCGACGGCGGCGGCCTACGACGCCCTGGAGGTCCAGCGCATGGACGAACCGGCCTCGGTCCCGCTCACCCACGAGGGCGGACGGCTGGAGGACATCAACGTCGTGGGGATCGACCTCATCAGCGTCCACCACCCCGAGGAGTGTCGCGCCGAGATTCACGTCCAGGGGTCGATCCGGAACATCCACGAGGGCGACGACCTGCGCGTCGGGCCGACGCCGCTGTCGAAACTGGTCGTGGAGGGGAGCGTCGAGGGGAAGGACGAGACCGAGAGCATCGTCATCATCTCCATCCTCGACATGGTCGCTCCCGTCGAGGAAGCGGACCACTGACCGAACCGCGGCGGACGATCCAACTCACCACCGTCGAGACGGACGATCCAACTCACCACCGTCAAGGCGGACGATCCAACTCACCACCGTCGAGACGGACGATCCAACTCACCACCGTCGAGGCGGACGATCCGGGCGGGCCAGGGTCGAGGCGGCGGGTCACCGCCCGACCGGGATCGGCGGCACCGCCCACCGATCGTCGCCTTCTCTCCACGTCTCGCTCCCGCTTCCACCCGCCAAGCGCGCGGCACGGTTCGTGCCCGGAAACGGTATCTTCCACGTTGTAGGTTTCAACAGGTTTGTATCCGAGCCACCCGGAACCGGACCCAATGACGGAGACGGTCGTCGTCCTCGGCGCCGGGTACGCAGGCACCGGAGCGGTACAGCGCCTGAAGTCCGAACTCGACCCCGGGACCGACGTCGTGTGGATCTCGGAACACGACTACCACCTGGTGCTCCACGAGGTTCACCGGGTCGTCCGGGACCCCGACGTGGCCGACCGGATCACCATCCCGACCGAGCGGGTGGCCGGGGACCGGGCCGAGTTCGTCCAGGGGCGGGTCGAGGACGTTGCGGTCGACGACCGGACGGTCGTCCTGGCCGACGGCCGGACCGTCGACTACGACTACCTGCTGGTGGCGCTCGGCAGTCGGACCGCGTTCTACGGGATCCCGGGCCTGCGGGACGACGCACACACCCTGAAGTCCCTGGACGACGCCCTGGCGATCCACGAGGACGTCGCGGCGGCCGCCGAGGCCGCCACGCCCGGGGATCCCGCACGGGTGGTCGTCGGCGGTGCCGGCCTCTCGGGCATCCAGACCGCGGGCGAGGTGGCCCGGTACCGCGACGACCACGACGCGCCGGTCGAGGTCCACCTCGTCGAGGCCCTGGAGGAGATATTCCCGGGCAACGACCCCGAGGTCCAGTCGGCGCTCCGGCGGGAACTGGAGGCCGCCGACGTCCACGTCTCGACCGACGACCCGGTCACGGAGGCGACCGGAACGGAGATACAGTTCGAGGCGGCCGGCGCCATGGACTACGACGTGTTCGTCTGGACCGGCGGGGTCACCGGGGGCGAACCGCTCGGCCGGGTCGAGGTCGACCGGGACGACCGCTCGAACCGCATCCAGGCGGGCGAAACCTTCCGGACCTCCGACGACCGGGTGTTCGCCATCGGCGACGCGGCGATGATAGACCAGGGGGACTCGCCCGCCCCGCCGACCGCACAGGCCGCCTGGCAGGCCGCCGAAGTCGCCGGGATCAACATCGCCCGGGCCATCGAGGGTAAACCCCTGCAGTCCTGGGAGTACGAGGACAAGGGGACGCTGGTCTCCATCGGCGAGACGGCCATCGCACACGACGTCGTCGGGATGCCGGTGAAGACCTTCAACTCCTACCCCGCGAAGTTCCTCAAGAAGTTCGTCGCCGCCCGGTGGATCGCCGGGATAACCTCCTGGCGGCGGGCAATGCGGGCCTGGAGCGCCCTCTGACGATGACCGACGACCCCACCGACGCGGACGTGGACGACGGCTCCGGAACGGCTTCCGGGGCCGATCCGCCGGATCCGGACGCCGGTCCGCCCGGCTCCGATCCCGGGTCCCCCGAGGGGTTCAGAACCGGGGACATCATGACCGGGGTCCCGCTGATCCTGGGTGGGATCGCGTGGGTCGCGGCGGTGCTGGGGGTCACCGAGTTCTCGGTCGGGGGCGCGACCGTCGGGACCGCCGCCCTGGCGACGGCGCTTTTGACCCTCGGCTTCTTCGCCCACGCCTACGACCGGATCCTGGTCGGGGAACCGGAGGTGGCCGCGGTCGTGACCGCCTTCGCCGCCGGGTTGCCGGCGTCGTACCTCGGCCGGACCGGCGGCGACGCGACCCTCGAACTCGCCGGAACGGCGCTGATGGTGCTCGGCGTCGCGGCCTACACCTACCTCACGTTCCGGGAGTCCGGCTCCGGCGGATCGTAGCGGGCCCGGCCCGCGCTACAGGGCCGCGAGGAGGGCCATGGCGGCGTTCACCGCCAGCCAGCCGAGGACGATGGCCGCCAGGAGCGCGAGGTACCCGAGGAGGCTCGACCGCTGGGATCCGGCCGCGCCGGTGTCGGTGTGTGCAGTTTCGCCGCCCCCACCACTGGTCATGGCCGGTCGTTTCGGCTCCGTACCGTTCAATGTGTCGACGGTACGGACGGGTTCCGAACCGACGACCCCACGACGCCACCCCGGTGCTACAGGACCGCGAGGAGCAACTCCACTGCCTTCCAGCCCAGCCACAGCGTCACCAGCAGTCCGGCCAGCGCGAGGTACCCCAGGAAGCTCGACCGCTGGGCACCGAACGCGTCGTCGTTCTGCCGGGGTACGTCCTGGCTCTTGTCCCGCATGGCCCGTCGGTTTCGGGTCCACCCACGAAAATTGCCCGCGTAACTTGTTACAGTGTCGACAGCGACGACACCGTCCGACGTTCGAGGCGGAGCCCGATCCCCCCGAGGCCGAGCGAGGCGATCAGTCCAGGCTCAGGCCGGCGTGCCACGTGTCCGCGCCCGCCTCGGCCTTGACCCGTTCCATCTCGGCGAGGATCTTCACGGCCAGGGAGGCGGTTTCGGCGGCCTTGGTCTCGCCCTCGGTGCGGAACTCGCCGGTCTCGCGGTTGGCGAACACCGAGCAGACCGCGCCGGCCCGGAGGTCGTAGAGGTTCGCCAGGGTCATGATCGCGGCGGCCTCCATCTCGATGTTCTCGACGTTGGCCTCCTGCAGGCCGGGGACGATCCGCTGGCTCTCGGGTTGCTCGTAGCCCTCGAACCCGGGGCGGCTCTGTCCGGGGTAGAAGGAGTCGGCGCTCATGGTGATCCCGGTGTGGTAGTCGTAGCCCAGGCGCTCGGCGGCCGCCACCAGCGCCTGGACCACCTCCGGATCCGCGACGGCGGGGTAGTCCTCGCGGACGTACTCGTCGCTGGTGCCCTCCTGGCGGACCGCGCCGGTGGTGATGACCAGGTCGCCGACGTCCAGGTCGGCCTGGAGGCCGCCACACGACCCCACCCGGATGAACGTGTCCGCGCCCACCCGGGCGAGTTCCTCGACGGCGATGGCCGAGGACGGACTGCCGATCCCGGTCGAGGTGACGGAGATCGGTTCCCCCTCGTAGGTGCCGGTGGCGGTGCGGTACTCCCGGTGGGAGGCCACCTCCTCGTGGTCGTCCCAGATGGGGGTGATCTTGTCCAGTCGCTCCGGGTTGCCCGGCATGAGGACGCAGTCGGCGACGTCCCCCGGCCCGACTTCCAGGTGGTACTGTACCTCCGCGTTGGGGTCCTCGCTGTCCCCGGGCATGGACGCGTCGTCTCCGTGGATCGATAAATGTCCTTCGACCCGACGGCGGGCCGGCGTCGTCGCGGTCGGGCGGGATCCGCTCGAACCCGCCTTTCACGTTCCACAATCCTTACAGTATTATTACTGTAACTCGTCCGGCGTACGGTAAACTTACGGTAACGGGGATCGGATCCCCGGACATGCCACCGGACGGATACACGACGGTGACGGTGACCGACGAGACGGCGGAGCGCCTCGCCGAGTTCATGGAGAACCACAGTCTCGACAGCATGGACGAGGCCATCGACCACGCCATCGAGATGGCGCACCTCCACGAGGACGACTTCTCCGACGCGGAACTGGCCCAGATGCTTGCCGACCGCCTCTCGGCGTAGGGCCGGGTGACGGGGGATCGCCGGGAGTGATCGCCCGGCGTGCCCGGCGACCGCCCGCGAGGACGTCGACGGGCACGGCCGCGTCTATCGGTTCGTCTCCACGGACGACGCCACGGGGTTATCGGTCCCGGTCGAGGGTGTCCGCGTCGATGGTGTCCGGGAGCAGGTGCCCCAGCGTGTACTCCCGCCGGTCGTCCCCGCCCAGGTCACAGACCACCCGGAACTCCTCGCCGCAGAACTCCGCGAGGGTCTGGCGGCACATCCCGCAGGGCGTGACGCCGTCGCGCTCCCCAGAGGAGACGGCGACGGCCTCGAACTCGCGGTGGCCCGCTGCCACCGCGGACCCCAGCGCCACCTCCTCGGCGTGGAGGCTGTTCGAGTAGTTGGCGTTCTCGACGTTGCACCCGGTGACCACGCTCCCGTCGGCCGTCAGCAGTGCCGCCCCGACGGCGTACCCGGAGTAGGGGGCGAACGACTCCTCCTGGGCCTCCCGGGCGGCCTCGACCAGGGTCGCGTCGTCGACCGGTTCCCCGTCTGATCCGTCTGCCATGCCCGACCGTTCGACGGCGCGGGGCAAATAGTCACTGGGATTTCGTCGTTCAGTCTCCGGCGGTCGTCGTCGGGCCCGCGGTCGTCTCCGGAACAGTGAACGGGTCGCGGGAGCCGTCGTCGGGCCCCCCGAAGACCCCCGAACACCCCGCGGTCACCACCAGGGCGACCACGCACACCACGGCGATAGAGCGGCGAACCATCCTGTTACCGGCTCGTGAATTAAAAGTACGCCGACAAAATCGACCCGATCACACGACGGCACCGCGGCGATTCCCTCGGAACGGGAGCGGATCGGTGTCCTCACCGAGGGGCGCGACCGCCGCTCACCGTTCCGCCGGGAGTCGTCAGTCCTCGCGCCTGGCGCGTGCGATCACCAGGGCGACCACCAGCGCGGCGAGCACGGCGGGGATCCCGAAGCCGGGGATGCCGCCGCCGTCGCCGTCACTGCCGCCGTCCTCGGTCGTGGTCGCCGTCGTTTCCCCGTCGGGCGGGGTCGTCGTCGGCGGCGTGACGACCGTGGTCGGCGTATCCGTCGGCGTGTCCGTCGGTGTATCCGTCGGCGTGTCCGTCGGCGTATCAGTCGGGGTGGTAGTTTCGTCGCCGGCCACGTCGATGGTCGCGGAGGCAGTCACCTGCTCGCCGTCGAGAACGTAGGGCCGGTCGAGGTCGCCGCCGCTGCGCGCGAAGTCGAAGGTCCGGTTGCCGTTCGCGTCGGTGTGGACGACAGCGACGACCTCGGTGTCGGCGTCGATCCGCTGGTCGAGCGCGATCGTGACGTCCGACTGGCTCCCGGGCGGCAGGTACCCGGCGTACCCGAGGAGGCTGTCGCCCGACTCCCCGTCGAACGCCTCGGCGTCGTGGATGGCGATGTAGCCGCCGTCGGGCAGGAACGCCGAGGTGACTTCGACGACCTCACCGGTGCTCTCCTGGTCCTCGATGGCGACAGACGCTTGCCGGGTCACGACCCCGTTCCGCTCGTCGAGCTGGACGCCGTCGCCCTCGATGGTGGCGGTGAACTCCGTCCCCGGCGGCACGGACGAGAGGTCGAACGCGGCCTCGAAGGTCCCGTCGGAGACCTCGACGGTCCGCGACCGGGTGAACGCGTTCTCGCCCGTCGCCGACAGGGTGATCCTGAGTTGGGCGCCGTCCGCGAGGCTGGTCTCACCGCGGAGGGTCTGGTCGGCCGCCGACTGGAGGCGGAGGCGTCCGGGGGTCGAGAACGTCGCCCGGCGATCGGCTATCTGGAAGGTCTGCTGGAAGCGCACCCGGGAGTTGACGTAGGGGTTGTTCTCGCCGATGGTGAACGTCACGCGGAACTCGTCGCCGGGTTCGAAGACCTGGCGGTTCGTCCGGACGTACACCAGCATGCGGTCCTCGCTGGGCTGTGCGCTGAACGACATCTTGCTGACGTCGAACTCGGCGGGGTCGGTGTTGGGCGGTGCCGACTCCTCGGTCTCGCGGACCGACAGCGACACCGACTCGGTCCCCGTGGCGAGTTGGCTCCCGGAGCGGATGTACCCGAACACGCCGGGGGACTCTATCTCGACGGCGACGTAGTCACCCTTCGAGATCCGCCGCGAGCTGGTGACCTGGCCGGGGACCTGGTCGAGGGTCAGTTCGCCGCGGGCGGTGCCGATGGACATCGACCGGCCGACCGGGGTCTCCAGCCTGACGTACCCCTCGTCGGTCGCCTCGCCGGCGACCGAGAGACTGGTCCGGTACCGACCGGCGTCCAGCCGGTCGTTCGAGGAGAGCGCGTCCGTTTCCCGGACGACGTTGGTGATCCGGTCCTGGCCGTCGGCCGTCGAGAACGCGGCGCCCTCCGCGCCGTGGCCGGCCCGGTAGGTGTTCCACTGGACGTCGACGCGCCCGTCGTCGTTACCGTCGACGACGGTCAGCCGGACCAGGTAGTTGGCCGCGGTCGTGCCGACGGTGAGCCGCGCCCGGGACGTGTCCTCCACCGAGACGGAGATGGTGGCCACGTCGCCGGTGTCCTCGATGACCGTCGGCGTGTTCAGGAAGGCGGTCCCGGTCTGGCCCACCTCGACCGTGACGGTACCGCTGGCCGTGGTGTCGCTCACCGCGAAGTTTATCTCGTAGGTGCCCACGCTGACCTCGCCGAAGTCGGCGACCAGGGTCTGATCGACGCTACCGGACAGGGCCAGTTCGCTTGTCCCGTCACCGTCGGCGTCCTCGACGGTCCCGGCTCCGAAGACGTCCTGGAGCTTCGAGGCGCTCAGGCTCGGCGAGGAGACGTACTGGGTGTACCCGGCGCGGTTGGACTCGACGCTGATCGCGACCTCGGTGTCGGTACCCTGGTTCGAGACCGAACTCCGGTTGGCGCTCACGGAGTACTCGTGTTTCACCAGGTCGAACTCGACGGTGTTGCCGTCGGTGTCCCGCAGGACGTACTGTCCGGGGTCACGGTTGGCGGTCCGCAGGAAGATCCGGCCCTGGTCGTCGACCACGACGTCCGAGACGAACCGGCCCTCGGCGGTCCGGAGGGTCACGTCGTCGTCGGGGTCGAACTGCTCTGCCAGCAACAGTTGGCCGATGAAGTAACTGCCGCCGTCCTCGATGACCTCGTCGTGCTTCGAGAGCGCGGCGTCGGTGTCCGACGGCACGGTGGCGGCGTCGAGGCCCGCGCCGTCCCCGGCCGGGCCCGCGCCGAGTGCCCCCACCGCCCCCACGACGCCCCCGAGAACCACGAGGAGAGTCATCGCGGGGACCACGACGCGCGTTACGGCTCTGTGCGATTCGCTCGTCAGATCGGAGGGATCTCGTTCTATCATCAGTCCCTGGTGGCCACACCGGCCCGAAGATATAAAAGGTATCGTCACTCTACCGAGGTGACAGTAGCGCCAAAAAATACGGCGCGTTACCGGGGTAAGACCGGCCAAACGGGTGACCGTAACGCACCAGAACGGGGATCGATCCGGTTCGGCAGGGGTCCGTCCACCGACCCGGGACGAGGGTCCGGGGCTGTCCTCGCCGTCCTGAGACCCCGGGCGTTGTGCCGCCCAGTCGATCCCACCCCGTCCTGCCGTCGTGCTCCCCGGTCGACCCGTGTCCACTCCGAGCGAACGCGCCGCACCGTCGGACCGGTCGTCCCGGCGGTCCGTCCCGCCGCCGTCTTGCGTCCGTCTGACGGGAGCTTTTGTGTGCGGGGGCGGATCGATCGTTCATGACCAGCCTCGCCGAGGCCTACGAGGGGCGCGTCGCCGACGAGGTCGGGGCGCGCCGACTGTCCATGGGGGTCGGCCTGTTCCTGACCGGTGCGACACTGACCGCGGTGGGGGTCGTCGTCGCCACGACGGACCTGCCGTCGGCGCTCGGCCTCGACCGGATGGACGCCTGGCGCCGCGCGGGGGTGCTGGCCGGACTGGGCGTTCCCGCCATCGTCGCCGGCGTGTTCACGGTGATGCCCTCCAGCCGTCGTATCAAGGCCGCCGCGACCATCGGCGCGAGCCTGTCGATCCTCGGCGTCGCCACCTTCTGGCACGCCTACCCCACCCACTGGGCGGGCTACGGCAAGGACCTGACGCTCCTGGTGACCAGCATCTACTTCTTCGGCACGACCGCCAGCGTCTGGTGCCTGTTCGTCGGCATCGCCAACTTCAAGCGCCGCAACGACCCCGGCGGGACCGTCTCGCTGAAGGTCACCAAGGGCGGCGAGACCCGCATCGTCGAGGTCGAACGCGAGGAACTCCGGGAGGAGGGCGTCGGCGGCGTCGGCCTCTTCGGGTCGCCCTCGACGGGTCACGTCGAGACACAGACGAACGCCGCCGGCGGGGCCGACGCCCCGACCGACGACGCGACGGTGATGGGGAACGGCGCCGGGTCGGGGACCGGCGACGGATCTGCCGGGCGTGGTACCACCGCACCCGGCAACGGAACCGCCGCCCGCGGGACCACCCCTCCGGGCGACGGATCCCCCGGCGGCGCCGGGCGTGGCGGTGCGACCGCCGACCGGTCCGGTGGGGCGGAGGCGGCGACGAGACCGCGGGCGGGGTCGGGTGCCGCCTCCGACGGTGGCCTCGACGACGACGAGATAACCTCCATCGGGGCCGAGGGCCAGGTCGTCTCCTCCTCGGAGTCCGCCCGGAACCTGGCCGACCGCTACTGCGGCAACTGCGAGCACTTCCGGTACGTCCGCTCGGAGGACGGGATGCAGCCCTTCTGCGGGTTCCACAGGGAGGCCATGGACGACATGGAGGCCTGCGACGAGTGGGAACCGAACCACTGATCGGGCCGGTCGCTCGGCAGTGATCCGGCGGCCGTTCGACGGTGATCCGGCGGCCGTTCGGCGGTGATCCGGCGGCCGTTCGGCGGTGATCCGGCGACCGTCCGGCGGTGATCCGGCGGCCGTTCGGGGGTGATCCGGCGGCCGTCCGGCGGTGATCCGGCGGCCGTCCGGCGGTGAGAAAAGGATCCGACGCTCAGACGTGGGCGCCGACCGAGTCCACGATGTCGTCCACGTCGTAGTCGTCCTCCTCCTTGTCGAAGACGACGTCGCCGTTGGCCTGTACCTTGAAGACGCCGTGGTCCCCGGTGACCAGCGCCACGCTGTTCAGTTCCTGTCCGTACTCCTCCAGTAGCGCCTCCTGGAGGTCCTGCGCACGCGGCAGGAACCCACACGGGACGCAGTACTCGATTTCGACGTCGGTCATGATCCGTCCGGGAATGGAACCGGAGCACTTGTAAGTTCCACGGAGTCGGGGATCGGCGCCCGTTACCGGCCGCTCGCGCCATCGAGGACGGGACGACTCGTCGGACCGGGTTACTCTCGACTTACCGCCTCACCCTCCGTTCAGGGAGGATTTAACCGTTGCCGGACCCTCGATCTAGACGAATGAGTTCCGAGCAGGATGCCGAAGTTCGCGAGTACGACGTGGCGG
Source organism: Halobacteriales archaeon QS_8_69_26 (assembly GCA_003023195.1). GTDB lineage: Archaea > Halobacteriota > Halobacteria > Halobacteriales > SW-7-71-33 > PXRX01. The sequence continues at coordinate 6,768 of PXRX01000024.1, read as the reverse complement.
TCGTCGGCGGCGGTCCAGCCGGACTGACGGCGGCGCTGTATGCGGTGCGACTGGGGCAGGACACGCTCGTCGTCGACCGCGGCGGCGGCCGCGCGGCGATGATGATGGACACCCACAACGTCATCGGGGTCACCGAGGACGTCAGTGGCAACGAGTTCCTGGCGACGGCCGTCGAGCAGGTGGAGGCCTACGGCGCCGACTACCGCCGCGGGACGGTCACCGGGGTCGAGCGACTGGACGGCGACGAGGGGGACGGCGACGCTGGCCCCCTGTTCCGGGTCGAGAGCACCGACGGGACCGCCAGGGCCCGACGGGTGGTCCTCTCGACGGGGTTCACCGACGGCCGGCCCGACCCGCCCCTGCCCCGGACCGGCCGCGGGCTCCACTACTGCCTGCACTGCGACGCCTACATGTTCGTCGACGAACCGGTCTACGTGATGGGGCACGGGGACTCGGCCGCCTACGTCGCGATGATCATGCTGAACTTCACCGACGAGGTGGACCTGTTGCTGGACGGCGACGAGCCGACCTGGAGCGACGAGACCGACCGCCTCCTCTCGGCCCACCCCGTCGACGTAATAGAGGCCGAGGTCACCGGCACCTACAGCGACCCCGAGGACGAGGACTGGCTGGGCGGGTTCGAGTTCGACGACGGGGCGAACCGGGACTACCGCGGCGGCTTCGCCATGTACGGCTCGGACTACAACAACGACCTCGCCGCCGACCTGGGCTGTGACCTCAACGGCGACGGGACGGTCGCCGTCGACGACCACGGCCGGACCTCCATCGACGGGGTCTACGCCGTGGGCGACGTCACGCCCGGCCACAACCAGATCCCCGTCGCGATGGGCCAGGGCGCCAAGGCCGGCATCGCGATCCACATGGACCTCCGGGAGTTCCCCCGCGCCATCGAGGAAATCGAGGCCGAGGGTCCGGTCTCGCCCGAGGAGGCCCCCGCCGTCTCCGACCGACTCCGGGAGCAGGCCGCCGAGTTCAGGGACGAGGGTGTGGAGGTCAGCGCCGACGACTGATCGGGGAGGCCGTCGAGATCCGAAGGGGTCGAGACGGCCGACCTGGAGTCTCGGCGCTGTTTGCGCGGACGATTGACCGGATCGGTCCCCGAGGACACGCCGTCCGATGGGACCGACCTGCGATCCCGGCGCTGTGAGCCGAACCGATCACGCCGGCAGTCCGGTGAGACTCCTCTTTCACCGTGATCAAGACACTTATCGGTGGGTCCGCAAGCGGGAGCCATGCAGTCGTCTGCGAACGGGGGTCGACCCGGTGGACGGTCGCGCGGGGGGACCTGGAACCGCCGGTGGACGAGCGGGCGTGGTCCCTGCCGTCTCGGGGTGCTGGCGGTACTCGCGCTGGTCGTCTCGTGATGGGATCGGCGAACGGGTCGGGAACCCGGAGGTCCGGGGAACGCCGGGTGGAGTTTGGACGGGAGCGGATCGGAGCCACCCTCGCCCGGGACGAAACGACTCTTTGAGCATTCACAAGACAGTTATTGGGGAGTGCCGAGAGACCGAACATGGAGAGACGGAGATTCCTGCGAGGGGCGGCGGCCGCCGTCGCCGTCGGGGTCGCCGGCTGTAACGGCGGGGGCGACGACGGGTCGCCGGGGACCACCGACGACGGCGGCCGGGTGACGGTCGACCCGACGCCGACGCCACAGCCGGGCCCGACGACCCCGCCCGACCCCGAGAAACCGGATCCCCTCGACGCCGAGGGGGCCACGGCGTTCGTCCGGGCGACCGAGCGCCGCCGCACCTACGACGAGATCGTCACCGACGACACGGAGGAGGTGTCGCTGACCTGCGAGGCGTTCCACCACCGGAGCGCCGGCGACGGGCACGTCGTCCTGACCGGGTGCGGCGGTTCGGCCTCCGGGGGCGGCGACACCGTCGACGTGAGCGGCCGCCCGACGTTCTACTACGTCGGCCCGGAGCGGACGGTCCGGGTCGAGGGGGCGGAGCGGATCGACCGCCCGTCCGACGCCGCCTACGCGGCCGAGGACGACGCTGACAACGTCGACACCGCCGGGGGGGTCCGGCTGTACAGCTTCCTCGACTCGTCGCAGCGGGTTTCGGTCGAGGTCACGCACCTGACCAGCGGGGACACCGCCCTCGACGAGGAGTACGACCTCGACGCCGGGAGCGGGGTCGTCGTCGAGAACGTGGCCCGTCGCCGGGGGAGCTACGGTGTGACCGTCGGGGTCGGCGACGCGAGCGCGACCGGTGGCTGGACCGTGACCGAGGACACCGTCGGGCGGGCGGTCCTCACGGGCACCGTCGCACCCGGGCCCGACGTGGGGGTCCAGCCGGCACGGATCGAGGAAATCGTGGCGCTGGGTCCGGTCTGAGTCGGGTACCGACGACGGAGGATCGACGCGGGGGAACGCGGTAGGTGGATCGGCCCGGATCGACCGCGGGGGGGGGTCGGACCGGGGCTCAGAAGGTCTCCGCGAGGGCGTCCAGGGCGTCGTGTCGCTCGGTGGTGTGCGGGGCGGTCAGCGGCGAGACGCTGACGTTCCCGTCGACGACGGCCCGGCGGTCGGTGCCATCGGGGTCGGGGACGTCGCCGGTCGCCATCCGCTCCCAGATCCGGTCGCGCAGGTGCACCTCGCGGTCGCGGTGGACGGCCTCCATGTCGTAGACCAGCGAGGGCTCGGTTATCTCCATCTTCAGGGGGTTCCCGTCCGGGACGGGCGCGTTCACGTTCAGGTAGTCCGCGCGGTCGAAGACGCCGGCGTCGGGGGCGTGCTCCGCGAGGTAGGCCGCCGCCCGTGCGGCCCCGGCGTAGTCCTCGGGTTCGGTCTCCAGTTCGTGGAACTCCTCGTCGCCCGCCTCGACGTACAGCGAGACGGCGATGGCCGGTACGTCGAAGAACGCGGCTTCGACGGCCGCCGAGACGGTGCCGGACCGGCCGAGGACGTAGGCCCCGAGGTTGGCGCCCTTGTTGCACCCCGACACCACGAGGTCGGCGTCGGGCACGAGTGCCTCCAGCCCCGCGACCACGCAGTCGGCGGGCGTCCCTGCCAGGGCGTAGCCCAGCGCGTGTTCCTCGACGGTGACGCTGCCCCCGATGGTGATCGCGCGGCCGACCGCCGACTGGTCGCGGGCCGGCGCGACGGCGGTCACCTCGCCCACCGACGTGAGCGCCTCGAACGTCGCCCGGAACCCAGGACTGCCGATCCCGTCGTCGTTGGTCAGGAGGATGGTCGGCTCCTCGTCGTCGCCCCCGCCGGGGCGGGGGTCCGCCCCGTTCCGGTCCCCCGGTCCGGTCCCGTCGTCGTCGGTCATGGCCGAGTCCGTGGATCCCCGTGGGCAAAAGGACCCCGATCCCGGTGCCCGGGTCGCCCGATCGCCCGGAGCGAGGCCCCGGGGATCGGCGTCGTCGGCCCCATGAACAGTTTCCTGCCGTTCTCGGACGTCGTCAAGTACATGGTCGTCCTGATGTGGATCGGCCGCCTGGAACTGGTGACGGTGGCGGTACTCTTCACCCGGGCCTACTGGCGGTCCTGAACCTCGGCCGAGGGTTCGACCGTCGGCCGTTGTCGGGGTCAGTGAATCCCGGCCGGAACGCCGTCCACCACCGTCTCCTCGTCGACCACGAGGTTGTAGGCCCCCTCGTCGTCGTTCCACAGGGCGAGCGTCCCGTCGAAGACGAGGAGGTCCCCGTAGGCCGCCGTCCGGAGGTGGCGGTTCAGCGACGTCTCCCGGACGAGGACGGCGTAGTGGTCCACCGACTGGGAGCCGTCCCCGACGAGGAAGAGGGGGTTGTGGTCGCCGTCGCCGCTCGCGGATCCACCCTCGCCGGATCCCCGTCGCTCGTCGCCCCGGTCGGGGACCGCCAGGTCGGGGCTCAACTTCACCCCGACCAGGTCGATGCGGTCGGTGACGTAGTCCCCCGCGCCGGCCATCGGCGCGAACCGGTCGGGGTCCGGGGCGTAGTCGATCCGTCGGCGGCCGTCGACCCGCAGGGTGGCGTAGGAGTACCGCACCGCGGTCTTGGTGAACTCGCCCTCGCTCTCGGCCGCCTCGTCGAGTTTCCGCGCGAACGGCGGGGCCGCGACCGGCGGTCGCTCGGCGAACGACCAGCACTCGTCGGTCGGCGATCGGTCCGGCCACAGGCGGACCGTCGGCGAGAACACCGTCGCCGGTCCGTCGTCGGCCAGCGACCGCTCGACCGACCGGAGGCCGACGCTCGTCCGCCGGTCGGCGGGTGCCGTCGCCACCAGCGATCCCTCCGGGGCCAGGGCGTTTAGGTAGTGCCGGGCGACGGCCGTCGGGTCGTCCAGTTCGTTGAGTACGTTCGAGAAGAGGATCAGGTCGAACGAGCCGTCCGGGTCGAACGCCTCGGCGGTCGTCCGGTGGACCGTCGGACGGAAGTTCGGGTCGGTGGCGTCGAGCAGTTCGTCGAGAACGTCGGCGGCCGCGCTCGGTTCCACGGCGTGGTAGTCGACCAGGGCGGGCGGGGTCGGTGGCCCGTCGTCCCCGTCGGATCCGTTCCGGTCCCCGCCTCCGTCGGATCCTCCCCCGCTTCCACCGGATCCACCCGCGTCGAGTCCGTCGTCCGATCCTCCTCCGAGGTCCGGTCCGTCCTCCGACGCGACCACGGATCCCGCCGTCGGGTCGGGCGGTCCGAACAGGAGGTCGTGGACCCCGAGTGCGGGCCCGCCGACGCCGGCCCCGACGTCGAGTACCCTGACTTGACGGGGGACCTGCTTCGCCTGGACCAGTTCCGCGAGGACGTACTGGACGGCGGCGTAGTAGTCCACGAGGTGGTAGACGGCGTAGCCCAGCGCCGCTGTCCGGTCGTACTCCACCTCGCGGTTGCGGTAGTAGTCCTCCTTCACCCGACGGATCCGCTCTCGGAGGCCGTCGCCGGACTCCCCGCGGTGCCAGTCGCGGCCGAACTCGGTCACGAGCAGGTCCTCGACCCGCCGGACGTAGGGCTCGGGAAGCGCCTCGACCGTCTTCGGGTCCGGCCCGCCACGTCCCGGTCCCGCGCCCGGGACCGGTTCACCCCGGCGGGATCGACCCTCCGAACTGCCGGAACCGCCCCCGAACAGCGGTCCCCGCCCGTCGTGTGGGCCGTCGGGAACCGGGACGAACGTGCCGTCGGCCCGTTCGACGACCCCCAGGTCGACCGCGTGCTCCTCCAGGACCCGGGCGACCACCGCCGGGTGGACGCCCCCGTCGACGTACTCGGAGAGTTCGTCAGGATCCAGCGGTCGGACGTTCCGGAGGTACCGGGCGGCGTCGAGGATTGCCTCGCGTTCCTCGGCGGTGCTCACTGCGGGTCCCCCGCTCCGTCGCCGGCGTCTCCAGTCGCCGACGCCTCGTCCGTTCCGTCGTCGGGATCCTCGGTCGCCGACGCCTCGTCCGTTCCGTCGTCGGGATCCTCGGTCGTCGACGCCTCGTCCCCGCTAGCCGGTGCCCCCTCGTCCGCCCTTCCGGCGGTGTCGTCGGGTTCGATCACCGGTCCGACCTCGTCGTGGAGGGCGACGAACGCGGCGGGGTCGTCGGCGGCCTCGGCGACCCGGCGGGCGGCCCCGGCCACCTCGTCCGCGCCGTCGAAGGCGTCCTGTATCTCGGCGTAGACCCCGGGATCGCCGCCGGTGACGGCCTCGGTCAGGCCCGCCATCGCGTCCAGGACGGGCGTGACGAATCCCTCCGGGACGGGGTCGGCCGCCAGCGCGAACGCCAGGATGGCGGCGTGGGCCTTCGCCTGCACCGTCTCCATCGCCCGGTCGTGGGTCTCCGGGTCCGTCTCGACGACCCGGTTGCCGGCGGCCACCAGCGAGCCGCGGATCCGGCCGGTGACCGGGCCCCGTTTGTCGAATACCGCCGCGACGTTGCCCGGCGCTCGCTCCGGTGCGAACAGCGGGTGGAGACTCAGTCGCTCGCGGTAGGGCGCCGCCTCGCGCATCGCCTCGACCGCCGGTCCCATGGCGCCGGTCACGTCCACCACGGCCGACCGGCCGCGGGTCGCGTGCTCCGCGATGGCGTCGGCGGCCCCCGACATCGGGACTGCGATACAGACGACGTCGAACCCCTCGTCGCCCTCCAGGGCCACCGCCCGACCACCCACCTCTTCGGCCGCCGCCTCGGCGACCGCCGGGTCCCGGTCGGCGAAGGCGACCGACTCGCCGCCGCAGGTGCGGGCGAACCACCGGCCCATCCGCCCCGCACCGACGATCAGCAGGTCCATTAGCAGGCGAGTACCGGTGCACGACCGAAAAGCCGTTCGTTCTTTCAGGCGGATCTAGATTGGGGCGCTATTCCAGATCCGATTTATCGGCATTTCGTAATAGAAATAGATAGTGGCTGGCTCATTCGTCTTTAGCTAAGCCTCACACCTCGGCTGTGTAGCGGTAGCGAGCGTCTCTTGGAGGATCGGTCGTTGCTGATGGATCTTCTGTGCGTCTTCGATCAACCGCTCCAACAACGGCGGTGGCGAGTAGCCGAGGTACACACCGAGTTCGTAGAGGATGAGCTGGGCGTGCGACCGGACGGTCGCCGCCCAGCGTTCCGGCGGAAACACGATCTCATCGTCGGCCTGCTCGGTGACCACGTCCAACATCCGTATTCGGATAAGCGAGAGAATCGCGTGACTACGGCCTAATCGTCGAGACTATCACGGCAGGATCAGATGGGGAGAGTGGTTGAGTCATCCGTATTCGGATAAGCGAGAGAATCGCGTGACTACGGCCTAATCGTCGAGACTATCACGGCAGGATCAGATGGGGAGAGTGGTTGA
>PXRX01000023.1 GCA_003023195.1 Halobacteriales archaeon QS_8_69_26 | reverse complement strand
GGGACCGCCTATCGGCCGGGAGAGCAGTAGACACCGGGACGGCGTAATCATTTTATCGGTAGCGGTGGTTTGTGGAGGTAGCAGCGTTTCCATAGGTGATCGGGCCGGGACCCGAACTGGCGGGGTCGACACCCGGGGAGGGGTCACTTCAGGATCCGGCCCAGGCGTTCGGCCACTTCCACGCCCAGGTCGTCCTTCGATCCGGCGTACTCCTCGACGTCCACGTCGGTCACGAACAGCGTCCGGGTGTCCTCCTGGCCCATCATGCTGGCGTCGTTGGCGACCACGAACGAGAGGTCGGCCCGCCGGAGCGTGGTCCTTGCGGCCTCCACCATCGCGTCGTCCTCCCCCGACGTCTCGGCCTTGAACCCGACGACCGGGAGGTCCGGTCGGACGTCCCGCACCTCGTCTATCACCTTCGGTGTCGGGGTCAGTTCGAGCGTCAATTCCTGGCCCGACCGTATCTTCCCCTCGCGCGGGTCGACCGTGTAGTCGCCGATGGCCGCCGCCGAGACGACTGCGTCGGCGTCCTCGACCGCCTCGAGGACGGCCGAGAGCATCTCCTCGGCCGTCTCCACCGGGCGGACGTCGGCGTAGGCGACGTCGGGCCCGTCGTGGACGAGGGTCACGTCGGCACCGCGAACGTAGCACGCCTTCGCGACCGACCGGCCCGTCCGTCCGGACGACCGATTGGTGATCACCCGCACCGGGTCGATCGGTTCGCTCGTGGCACCGGCGGTGACGACCACGCGCTTGCCCGCCAGCGTCCCCTCGCGGGTCGCCCGTGCCGTCGCGAGGACGACCGCCTCCTCGTCGGCTATCTTGGCCTTCCCCTCCTCCACGCGGGGGTCGACGAAGGAGACGTCCCACCCCTCCAGGCGGGCGATGGCGTCGAGGACGCCGGGGTGGTCGTACATCGGTTCGTGCATCGCGGGCGCGACGACCACCGGGACGTCGGCCCCGAGCGCCGTCGTCGCGCAGGTGGTCACCGGGGTGTCGTCCACCGCCGCCGCCACCTTCCCCACGGTGTTGGCGGTGGCCGGGGCGACCAGCAGTACGTCCGCCCAGCCTTCGCGCCCACAGAGTTCGACGTGTTCGACCGACCCCGTAATCTCCGTGACGACGTCGTTCCCGGTGGCGAACTCCAGGGCCCACGGGTGGACGATAGAGCGGGCCGCGTCGGTCGTCACGGCCCGTACCGACGCACCGTTCCGGCGGAGTTCGTGCGCCAGTTCGACGCACTTGACCGCGGCGATGGACCCCGTAACCCCGAGCGCGACGTTGACTCCCGAGAGCATCGTGCGAGCCTCCCGGAACGGTTGGGGGCGGTGCATTAAATATCCACCCGGCGGTCGTCCGCCAACCGGTGGATCGGGAGCCGCCGATCCGTGCCGGCTCACGGCCCGGAACCTACTCCGGGTCCCAGACGCCGTGCCGGTCGCGCAGGACCGACAGGAGTTTCTCGGTCGCCGTCTCGTCGAAGCGCAGCGGTCGGCGCCACCACGGCCCCCGTCCGGAGTCGGCCGACAGTTCGGTGACGATCCGGTTCGGGTCCGCGCCGACGGCCGGGTCGCTCAGCGGGACGGCCCGGTCGAACAGGGCCGACGCTCCCGGGTCCCCCAGCGCCAGCACCTTCGCGTCGAACGACGCCCGCTTGACGTGGGCGTTGTTCGCGAACCGGTCGCGCAGGTCCGGCGACAGGTCGGCGTACCCCTCGCCGGTGACCGGGTCGACCGCCAGTCGGAACCCTCCGATCAGGTACGCACCCCACTCGGGCGGGGCCCAGTCCGGATAGTCGCCGCCCGGGTCGTCGAGTCGCTCCAGGGTCGCGTAGAACAGGAGGTAGTCGCCGGCCTCCAGGTCGGAGATCGGACCGGCCTTCACCCCGTGCTCGTCGCCGTAGGTGTACTCCCGGGAGCCGTGGTGACCGGCGAACTCGGGGTCGAGGTGGACCCGCCGGTCGGCCAGGTCGCCGGGGGTATCGACCGGGAGCGAGAACTCCAGGTCACCGTACGTCGGGACCGCGACGTCCTCGCGGGTCGGTTCGCGCTCTGGGATCGGGACGTATACGAACCGCCCGTCCGGGGCGATGGGCGCCCTGAACCCCGGGAGCGTGGTGTTGGCCGCGACGTTTATCGCCAGTGCCTCGGGCACGGTGGTCCCTCGGGTGGGGTCGGCATAAGCGATCCGGGGTAGGTCGGGCGATCAGGGGCGAATCGAGCGACGTGTCGGTCGACGCGGGGGCATCCGGGGCAGTCGACGGTGGCCGCACCGGGACGCCGACGCGCGGTCCGGAGTCGGCCTGCGGGTCAGAGCTGGTCGCCGCAGTTGCGACAGAAGCTGAACACGGGGTCGCTCTCGTTCGGCGCCCCGCAGTTGGAACAGCGACGCACCTCCTCGGCGTCCCCGAGGCCGGCCACGTCGCGGTCCTCCGCGCCGGGGACGGCATCCGCCCGGCCCGGGCCGCCCGGCGATGCGTTTCCGTTGCCGTCCGCCGAAGAGGGGAGCATCGAGGGGCCGCCGCCGCGCACCAGGTAGTAGTACGCAAGCAACTGGACCAGGGTGACCAGCAGGATCACCGACGCGATCGCCCAGCCCCACTCTTGCATGACAATGCAAGATACGTTCGCCCACCACTTGTTTCTTCGGTGCTACCAACCCCGGACGAAACACCGGTCCACACGGTCCGCGGGACACCGATCGATCCGGGATCGCCGGTCGAATCGGGGAACGACCAAGGATCGCCGGTCGAATCGGGGAACGACCAAGGATCGCCGGTCGAATCGGGGAACGACCGTCGGTATGGCGAGCACTCGGGGATCGGGCGACTGGACAGGGTACCGTCAGGATCGGCCGTGACGGGTCGATGAAGTTCGGGATCCGTCGGCAGAATCGGGGGGTCCGGAACTACCGCGGCGTCTCGGCCGGGGCCCCTACAGGCGTCGCCTCCTCGGACTCCATCGCCGCCGCGTACCCCTCGCCGAACAGGCGGAACGCGACCATGATGACGTAGAACTGTATCGGCGCACCGATCACGAGGAAGGTCAGGAAGCTCGCGACGTTGTTGGCGACGAGCATGCCGGCGATGGCGACGACCCAGGGGACGGCGTACTCCTTGTTCGTGGCGACCCGCTTGAGCCGGTCCCGCGAGAAGGCGGCCCGGACGTCGCCCTCCGTGGCGTAGACCGACAGCGAGATGGGCATGAGGTACCCCGCCACGGGGTACCACACCAGCGCCACCAGCCCGAACGCCAGCTGACCGAGAGAGATCAGCAGGCTGGTCGCGCCGCCGCCGTCAGTGGCGGCTCCGGCCACCAGTCCGAGGACGACCGTCACTGCGAACACTCCGCCCCCGAGGACGATGAACGGGAGCACGTAGACCAGGCCGATCCCGTAGCCGTAGGCCCCTTCCTTGAACAGGCTGCCCCAGTCGCCGAACTTTGGCGGCATGTCCTTGCCCTCTATGGTCGTCCGGAGGACCCGCAACCCGTACCCCATGATGGGGAGTCCGAGGACGATCTGTATCAGGAACAGCGGGATGAACAGCAGGAACCCGATCCCGAGGGTGATCGCACCCAGGAGGAAGACCACGAACGCCCCGATCGTCCCGATCAGAAAGTTCAGGAATATGAAAATTCCACCGATTCCGACCGTCTTGATCCAGTCGTCGTCCTCCATCGGATACTTTGCCGCTGCTTCGATGTCGACCATGTTGCCCACTATACGGGACCACCACTTAATTCGGATGGTATCGTGTCGCCTGAGAAGGGAAGTATTCCGAGGGCTCGGCGGCGTCACTCCAGGGGTCGCTTCTCCTTCTCGACCACCCGGACCCCCTCGATCCGCGTCTCGGGGTATCCCCCGTCCTCGTCCTTCTCGGCGGCCTTGACCATGTCCCAGACGACGTTCAGCCCCGTCGTCACGCCCTCCAACGCCTCCATCTCGCACCCCGTCTTGCCGGTCGTCTCCACGGCGACCCGCAACCGTATCCGGTCGTCCTCCACCGAAAAGTCCGTCTCGACGTTCGTGACCGGGATCTGGTGACACATCGGGATCGTCTCCCAGGTGTGTTTGACCGCCTGGATCGCGCCGACCCGGGCGGTCGCGAGGACGTCGCCCTTCCCGACCTCGTCCGCCCGGACCGCCGCTATCGTCGATTCCCGGAGGTGGATCCGCCCCGCCGCGACCGCCCGGCGGGCGGTGTCCGGTTTCCCGCCGACGTCGACCATCGTCGCCTCGCCGGAGTCGTCGACGTGGGTCAACTCCGACTCCGCGGTCCGGTCGCCGGAGTCCGTCCCCGGGTCGGGGTTCTCACCGCCGTCCCCCGACCCCTCACCCATCGCGATCCCCCCACGCCGCCGGGAGGCGGTCGACCAGGTCGCCCGGGAGGAGGCCGTATCCACCGACGCCGCCGTCCTCGGGCCGCCACGGCGGCGGCCTGGAGCGGGTCGACCCGCGAGAGGAACGCGCCGGTCACCCCGGCGAGGACGTCGCCGGTCCCGCCGACGGTCATCCCGGCGTTGCCCGTCCGGTTGACCCGCACGTCGTCGCCGTCCGAGACGACGTCGTACCGGCTCTTGACCAGCAATACCTGCCCCAGATCCGCGGCGAAGTCCGCGACCAGTTCCGCACGTTCCTCCCAGTTCTCGGCGGTGGGGCCACCCATCCCCTCGAGTTCGCCACTGTGGGGGGTACACACCAGCGTCGCCGCCGTCTCGTCGGCCACGTCGGGAACCACCTGGAGGGCGTCGGCGTCGACGACGGCCCGTCCGGTGAGCGACCGGAGGAACTCCCGGACCGCCGAGCGGGTTCCCTCGGCGTCCCCCAGTCCCGGGCCGACGACGACGGCGTCGTGGCCCTCGGCCAGTTCCAGGAGGCGGTCCGCGTGGCCCGGTTCCAGGCGGTCGCCCGGGAGCGGGCGGACGATCAGGTGCTCGCCGTACCCCTGTACCTCGCTCGCGACGGACTCGGGACAGGCGACCCGGACCAGGTCGGCGCCCGCCCGCAGGGCCGCCGAGGCGGACAGCGCGGGGGCACCGGTGTAGGGACCACCGCCGACCACCAGCACCTCGCCGTTTTCGCCCTTGTGGCTCCCCTCACCCCGATCCAGAACCCGCAGGTCCCCGGGTCCGACGAACAGTTCGGCGGCGTCGGGGATTCCGATGTCCGCGACGGTCACCTCGGCCTCGACGTCCGCCAGTCCGGGCTTCTCGTCGTGGAAGGTGACCACCCGGTCGGCCTCCACCGCCGCACCCGATGCCTCGCCGGTGTCGGCGTCCAGACCGGTCGGAACGTCCACCGAGACGACCGTCGCGTCGGCGTCGTTGGCCTCCCACACACCGCTCGCAACTGGCTCTCGGGGCGCTCCCGAGACGCCGGTCCCGAGCATCGCGTCGACCACCACGTCCGCGTCCGACACCGCGAGGTTCGAGGAGTCACGGACCTCCCGGGCGTCGTACTCGGCCGCCTGCAGGGCGTCCCAGTTTGCCCGGGCTATCTCCGTGGTGATCGTCTCCCGGCGACCCAACAGCAGGACGGTCAGGTCACGGTCGTCGAGGAACCGGGCGGCGGCGAAGGCGTCCCCGCCGTTGTTCCCCCGGCCCGCGAGGACGACTACCCGGTCCCCCGGGTCGGACTCCTCGCGGACGGCCTCGGCGACCGCCCGGCCCGAGGACTCCATCAACTGCTTTCGCGGGACCCCGAGTGCCTCGGCGTTGGCGTCGACCTGTGCCATACGCTCGGCGGTGATCATGGCCGTGGCTTCGGGCGATCCAGTGATAAACGTCGGGGTGAGTCCTCGGAGGCGCCCTGAGACCGGTCCCCTCGGGCTCACCCCGCGTCCCCGCCGAGGTACTCCCGGAGGAACTCGCGGGCGTTCTCGACGGCGGCCTCCTTGTTTGCGGGGTAGGCCTCCACCTTCCCCCGGAGGGTGATCCCCTCCCCAAGTGCGACGTCGCCCCGGAAGGCCGCCTGCTTGTCCAGCCGCATGAACAGCGAGCAGTTCTCGTCGACCCGGTCGTCTAGCTGGTCGATCACCCGCTCGATGTCGTCCAGATCGGCCACCGCCGAGAACACCGTCCGGAGGTCGTCGGCGTTCTCGACGCGGGCCGAGAGGACGAGGATCCGGTCGCCGTGGTAGCCCTCGCTCTCCTGGCGCTCGACGGGGAACTCCTCGGGGAGGAACCGCCTCAGGGCCTCCTCGACGCGCTTCTCGTCCTCCGTGGCGTAGCGGAAGGCCCGGAGGTCGACGTAGTGGAAGGGGACTTCGGGCATGGGTGTGGACGACGGGTCGTGGACGGTGTCGCGGGCCGCACCGCGCGGGGCCCCGGCGGTCGTCTGGAACGGGTGGTTCGACCGGGATCCGACCTCGCCCGGGTGGCGGGGGTCGCGGTCTACTCCTCGTCGTCTTCCGCTTCGTCGTCCTCGCCCTCGGCGTCGGCCTCCTCCAGCTGGTCGGGCGGGACGCCGGCCTCCTGGCCGTCCTCGAAACTGATCGTGTAGGTCTCGTCGTCGAACATGGTCTTCATCACCTGGGTGATGGTGCCGACCTGCCCGTCGTACTCGCTGTGCTCGTCGTTGAGGACCACGGTGTCGCCTTCCTCGAAGCTCATACCCCCGCCTACCCGTGGCCGGGCAAAAAAGGGACTGATCCCCGCCGGACGGTGCCGATCCGTGCCACACCGCGACCGGTATCGATCGCCGGTTCGGAACGGGGCGGAGCGACGGGGATCCAGCGGTCGCGGCGGCGGTAGCGGGCTCCGAAGAGTTATTTTGCCCGCCCGTCGAACGGAGTGCCATGAACGCGACCGCACCGCACGGGACCGACCGGCCGCCGACCCCGCCAGGGGCGGGCCGACCATGACCTCCCTCGACGACCTCTGGTTCCTCGCCGACGAGGCCGAACGCGAGGCGGAGCGGACGTACTACCGACTGCGGGAGGCCCACGACGACTACCTCGAACGGACGGCGACCCGTGGCGTCTCCCGGCACCGCTTCCGGACGCTGGCCGAACGGATCCGCGACCACGGCGCTCCCTACGGCGCCCACACCGTCGTCTACCGGGACTCGGGGGAACTGTTACTGGTGCGGGACACCGTCGTCGAGCAGTGGGTCCCGCCCGGCGGGGCGATCGACGGCGACGAGTCGTTCCGCGAGGCCGCCGAGCGAGAACTCGGCGAGGAGGCCGGCGTGGAGGCCGAGTTCGAGGGCCTCGGCCTGCTGACGCGGGTCCGGATCCGTGCCGACGGCTACGAGACGTGGGGCGTCCTCCCGGTGTTCGCCGCCCGCGCGGTGACCCACGAACCGGACGTCTCCGACCCCGACGGGGAGATAGCCGAGGCCCGGTGGTTCGACGAGATTCCGGAGAACACCCGCGACCGGGAGGACCTGGTCGCCTGGCGCGACCGAATACTCGACTGACGCCGCGCGCCCCGATTCAGTCCGCGCCGCCGTCCTCGTCCCCTGGCCGGTGTGTCGTCCCCTTCTCGCTGGCCTCGGCACGCCGGCGCCGGATCGCGGCCCGTGCCTGGCCGGCCTCGTAGCCGAACAGCACGGACTCGCCGTACTCGCCCGCGACTTCGGCTGCCTTGATCAGGGAGTCCACCTCGACCTGGACGGCGTAGAGTTCGACGCTGAACGGACGCGGGAGCAGGTCGTCGAACCCGCTCGCGATCACTTCGACCCAGTAGGTCGTGGTGTAGGCCATGTCGTACAGGGGGACGACGAACTCGTCGACGTGCTCGGAAAGCGCCTCGACGTCCAGGCCAGCCCGCTCGTAGATGTGACCCGGGTACGGGTCGGGGTAGAGGGTGAGGTAGGTCCGCCCCGGTATGCGGTCGGCGGCCTCGGCGACGAACGCCGTGACGACGGAGGCGCGCCACTCGAACCGGTCGTCGAACTCGCTCTCGGCGAACCGGCGGTCGCACACCTCGCAGTGGCAGTACTCGGGACGCGGGAAGCCGACGTCGTCGAGGCGGAGGTCCCCGTTGACCGCGACGCAGTCCTCGATTATCTCCAGCAGGCCGTCCCGGTACTGCTCGCGGGAGGGACAGACGTACGCCCAGTCGAAGTACTTGCGCTCGCGGGTCGCACGCTCGCCCTCGTCGCTGACGGGCACCAGGTCCGGTTCGGCGTCCGCGGCGGCGTTGTCGCCGAAGCACGACACCATGTTGACCCCCGCGTCGGTCGGTTCGACCTGGCGGCCGGTGACGTCCTTGACCTCGTAGAACCCCCGCTCGAACTCCGGCCAGGAGAGTTCCTCCTCGTTGCGCGTGACGACCCCGAACTCGGTCATGCCAGACCCTTCGGGTGCCGGCGCTTGGGACTTACGAACTCCGGGGCGGGATCAGTTCGGGACGGGAGCAGATCACACCGCCGGCTACGGGCGATTCGCACTCCAGAAGGTTCGGTCGGGGACCGGGCGATGCGACGGGGCCCCTACCCCACGGGCGGGTTACTCGACTTCGTACTCGACTTCGACGTCGGGTTGGCCGGCCATCATCTTCCAGGCCACGACTACTAGCACCAGCGCGAGCAGTAGCCAGATTTTGCGCGACATACCGGGGCATACGAACGGCTATCACTTAGCGTTTTCTAGGTCGACACGTCGTCAGACGAATGCGAGACGGCGTCGACGCGGGCGGTTCCGGCCACGACGCTCCCACGACCGGAGTTACCGTCCGATCCGTCCGGGAGGACCGGCGGCGGCGATCAGTCCCCGGCGATGAGGTCGGCGATGCCCTCGCGGACGATGGTCTCGCAGTAGGCACACCGCACCCCGTCGTCGAGCACGTCGAACCGCGAGTCGACGGGTTCGTCGGCGGCGGTGATGCACCTGGGGTTCGGGCAGGCCAGCACGCCGACCACCTCGTCGGGACGGTCCACGCGTTCCTTCCGGGCCACCTCGAAGTCCCGGATGATGTTGATGGTCGCCTCGGGGGCGATGAGCGAGACGACGTCGACCTCGGTCCGGCTGAGTTCCCGGTCCTCGACCTTGACGACGTCCTTGCGGCCGAGTCGCTCGCTGGCGACGTTCATCCCGACCGACACCCTGTCGCCGCCGGATCCGTCGATGCCCAGTACCGCGAGGACGTTCAGGGCCTGGCCGGCGCGGACGTGGTCGATGACGGTCCCGTCCTCGATGGACGCGACCAGCAGGTCGTCGTCGGTCATGCCGACCCCTCCAGGAGCAGGTCGAGCAGTGCCATCCTCACCGGGACGCCGTTGTGCGCCTGCTGGAAGTACCGTGCGTTGTCCGTCTCGTCGACCTCGGGGGCTATCTCGTCGACGCGCGGGAGCGGGTGCATCACGACCACGTCGTCGCGGGCCGCCGCGAGCGTCGACTCGTCTATCCGGTATTGCCCTGCGACCTCGCGGTACTCCGTCTCGTCGGGGAACCGCTCGCGCTGGATCCGGGTCACGTACAGCGCGTCGAGTTCCCCGAGGACCGACGAGAGGTCGGTGTGTTCCCGGACGGCCGCACCCCGTTCGTGGAGGTCGTACCGCACCGACGCCGGGAGTTGCAGGCTCTCGGGGCTCACGAAGTGCTGTCGAGCGTCGAAGTTCGTCAGGGCCCGCGCCAGCGAGTGGACCGTGCGCCCGTACTTCAGGTCGCCGACGATGCCGACGTCGATGCCGTCGAGACCGGTGCTCTCCCGGAGCGTGTACAGGTCCAGGAGCGTCTGGGTGGGGTGGTGCCCTGCCCCGTCGCCGCCGTTGACCAGCGGGACGTCGACGTGCTCGGCGGCGAGTTTCGCGGCCCCCTCGCGGGGGTGGCGCAGGACAAGTGCGTCGACGTAGCCACCGATCACCCGCACCGTGTCGGCCAGGGACTCGCCCTTGGCGACCGCGGACTCGTCGGTCGCGCCCATGTCAACCGCGTCACCGCCGAGTCGCTTTATCGCCGTCTCGAAGCTCATTCGCGTGCGCGTGCTCGGCTCGAAGAAGCACAGCCCCAACAGTGCGTCCGGCCGGTGGTCGGTCCACCCCGCTGGGTCGGCGTCTATCTCGGCGGCACGGTCGAGGACGGCCTCGATGTCCGCACGGGATAGCTGTTTCGCCGTGACGATGTGGTCGTGCCGCATCGTACGGAGGCCGACTCCCGGCGACCTTGAATCTCCCTATCCGTTCCGACCACACCGTGGGCGGAGGGTAGACCGGATCCCGAACTCCCCTTCCCGGGCCGGAGGTTCAAACCGGATCCCGAACTCCCATTTCGGGCCGGAGGTTCAAACCGGATCCCGAACTCCCATTTCGGGCCGGAGGTTCAAACCGGATCCCGAACCAGCCCCGGTATGCTCGCAGTCTGTGGCGGGAAGGGAGGCTGTGGGAAGACCACGACCACGCTCGGACTGCTCCGGGAACTGGCCCGGCAGGGACCGGTCCTCGCCGTCGACGCGGACCGCGACATGCCGGACCTGGCACCCCTGGCGGGCGTCCCCCTGGCGCCGACGCTGGGTGACCTCGACGACGGAACGGGGATCCGCGACCTGGCGAGACCCCTGCCGGACCGGCCGACCGGTGCCGTCGTCCCGGCGGCACCGGGTGACGACCGCGAGGACCTCCGGCGGGTGCTCCGACGGGCGGCCGCCAGTGGCGGGCCGACCCTCGTCGACTGTCCGGCCGGTGCCGGTCCCGCCGCGGTCACACCGGTTCGTGTGGCCGACCGGGCACTGGTCGTGACGACCACTGCTCCCCCGTCGCTCCGGGACGCCGCCAAGACAGCCTCGCTGGCCCGCGCCGTCGGAACGCCCGTCGCGGGTGCGGTCCTCACCGGGGCCGACGAGGTCCACGACGGGATACGGCGACTCCTCGGAACCCGGGTGACGCCCGTCCCTCGCGCACTCGACCCGGTCGCGGCCCCCGAAGTCAGACGGGCACGTCGCCGCCTGGTGGATCGGCTCTGGTGACCGCCGCCAGGCCCCGTCAGTGTCCGCCAGGACTGCGGATCCGTTCGGTACGGCACCCGGGCCCGAAAGGATCGCCCGAGTGGATCGTCCAGTGAAATAACAGTAATCCAACACCAAGTCGTCGGGACGGGCGTCCGGTTCGGGGCGGGGATCCCGACCGCCGGTACCGTGGTGTCCGGTACCGGGGACCCTCGGTGACGAAGGAATTATTTGGGACGGGCCGGTCCAAGCGACACGCACATGGACGACCGGTTGGGGACCGGAATCGAGCAACTGGACCAACTGCTGGACGGCGGTATCCCGCCGGGCAGCGTCGTCGCCCTGACCGCCGACCCCGCCTCCGGGTCCGAGTTGATCCTCTACGAACTCACCGCCGCACGCGGGTCGCTGTACCTGACCGCCGACCGGGACGAAGTTGCGGTCAAGGACGCCCTGGCGTCGACGGTTGCGCCGGTTGGGGACCCGACCGTCCGGGACGTCTCGGGACCGGAACCCCTGGAGACCGCCAACCGCCTGTTCCGTGCCCTCCCACAGGGGGCGAACCTGATCGTCGACCCCGTCGACCCCCTGGAACGCCGCGACGTCGACCGCTACAGGACGTTCCTCAACGACCTCCGGGCCCACATGGCGAACACTGGGTCCATCGCCGTTCTGCACTGTCTCGACGGCGTGGACGTCCCCGAGAACCGGGACACCACCGAGCACATGGCCGACGTCGTCTTCGACCTCCGGACGACCGTCCGGGGTGCCCACCTGGACAACCGGCTGGCCGTCCCGAAGTTCCGTGGTGGGCGGGTCCCCACCGACGCGATCAAACTCGACCTCTCCGGTCGGGTGACCGTCGAGGCGACCCGCGACATCGCCTGACCCCCGGTCACCGGCGGCCCCCCGGCGGCCCCGTCGACGCCTCCCGACCCGAACGAGGAACGCATATCCGTCGGGGGGTCGAACGGTGTGCCATGAGCGTCGACCCCGACGAGTTCCGCGGCGTGATGGGACGGTTCGCGACGGGCGTGACGGTAGTCACCCTCCCCTCGGACCCGCCACACGGCATCACCGTCAACGCCTTTTCGAGCGTCTCGCTATCGCCACCCCTCGTGCTGATCTGTATCGACCACGACACCCGGGCCTACGAACTCCTCTCTGAGGAGGTGGATGGCTACTCCGTGAACGTCCTGACGACCGAACAGCGTGACCTCGGGGAGTACTTCGCGAACATGGTCGACCTGGACAGGGACCCCTTCGAGGCCGACCCGACCCGGACCGGGGAGAGCGGCGCTCCCGTCTTCGAGGAGTCGCTGGCCTACGTGGACTGCACCGTCGACGCCGCCCACGCGGCGGGGGACCACACGGTCTACGTCGGTGCCGTCGAGGCCGCCGAGGTCCTCTCACCGGACGCCGATCCCGTCACCTTCTACGACGGGAAGTGGGGACGGCTGGCGGCGGACGACTGACCCGCATCGAGACCGGGAGTCCCGAACCTGTCCTCTGGCGAACCCACGACAGACGCTCGCACGACAGTCACGAAAGCCTTTTTCATGTCGTCCGTTTTAGTATGATCGATGGCGGAACTGACCGAGTTGCTGGAGGACGTCGTCAGCGACGTCGACGCCGTGGTGCTGTTCTCGCCGAGCGGGTCATACTACGAACGGTTCGCACGGGTCGACAACTTGGACGTCGTGGTCATCGCACCCGAGAACTCGGTGGGTGCCGACAACTACGTCGAACTCCCGCTAGAGTTCGAGAACGTCGCACAGCGCATCCAGTTCGGCATCGAGGGGGCCATCGACGAGGAACTCGTCAACGAGGGCGACGTGCTCGCCTGCGTCACCGGCGTGTTCGGGGAAGGGGTCGACACCGTCTCCCGGGTCCGGTCGGACGCGTTCACCCACACCGGCGTCTACGAACTCTTCGCCGAGTCGCGGGCGCCAGCAGAAGTGATCCGCGACGTGTTCGAACTGGCCATCGAACTCGGGCGGAAGGGACAGAAGGGGAAACCCGTCGGCGCCCTGTTCGTCGTCGGCGACGCCGGGAAGGTGATGAACAAGTCCCGGCCGCTGAGCTACAACCCCTTCGAGAAGTCCCACGTCCACGTCGGGGACCCCATCGTCAACGTGATGCTCAAGGAGTTCTCCCGCCTGGACGGCGCCTTCGTCATCAGCGACAAGGGGAAGATCGTCTCAGCCTACCGCTACCTCGAACCCAGCGCCGAGGGCGTCGACATCCCGAAGGGCCTGGGCGCCCGTCACATGGCCGCCGGCGCGATCACCCGGGACACCAACGCCATCGCCGTCGTCCTGAGCGAGTCCGACGGCCTCGTCAGGGCTTTTAAAGGAGGAGAGATGGTACTGGAACTCGATCCGGAGGAGTACTGACGATGCGCGGACCGAAGGTAATCGCGGACGGCGAGGGGATCCTGAGGGGACTGGACCCGGTCACACTGGCGTCACCCCTCCAGAGCGTGCCCGACGCGGTGGGGGAACTCCCAGGGGTACTCCAGGAACCCTGGGTCCTGGCGGCGTTCGTCCTCGTGATCGGGTTCGGGTTCGGCCTGCTGATGGGGCAGTTCAACAAGCGCCTGCTGACCGCGGTCGGCGTCCCCGAGGCCGTCGAGGGGACGGCGTTCGAGCGCACGGCACAGAGCCTCGGGACGTCGACGGTGACCATCCTGGCCCGGCTCTCGTCGTGGTTCATCTACGCCGTCGCGATCATCGCCGCGATAAACATCGCCCAGCTCATCTCCACCGAGAACTTCTGGGCGCGGGTCGCCGGGTTCGTCCCCCAGGCCTTTATCGCCATCCTCATCGTCGTCGTCGGGTTCGTCGTCGCGGACAAGGCCGAACTCCTGGTCAGCGAGCGCCTCCGCGGGGTGAAACTCCCCGAGGTGAACTTCGTTCCGCGGCTGGTGAAGTACAGCGTCCTCTACGTCGCCTTCCTCGTCGCACTCGGCCAGATCGGCGTCCAGACCCTCGCGCTGGTGGCGTTGCTGGCGGTGTACGCGCTGGCCGTGGTGCTGTTCGCGGGCCTGGCCCTCCAGGACTTCCTCTCCTCGGGGGCCGCCGGCGTCTACCTCCTCCTAAATCAGCCCTACGGGATCGGCGACGAGGTCGAGATCGGCGACCGCCGGGGCGTCGTCCAGGGGATGGACATCGTCGTCACCCGCGTCGAGAACGACGGCGAGGAGTACATCATCCCCAACCGGAAGATCATCCAGGAAGGCGTGGTGCGGATCCGGGAGTGAGAGCCCGACGGCTTCGGTCGCCCGTCCCGCAACGCCGCTGACCCCGACCTCGCCGTTTTCGATTCTCCCGGGACCGTCCCCGTTTCAACGACCGTCTTCGCCGTCGATTTCCTCGCTGGTCATCGGCGTCGCGGGCACGCCCGCCACCGTCTCGCCCGGCGGGACGTCCTCGGTGACCAGCGAGTTCGCCGCCACGCTCGCGCGCTCGCCCACCTCGACGCCGGGGAGGACGATCGCACCGGCACCGATCATCGCCTCCTCGGCGATCACTACCTCGCCGACGCGGTACTCGTCCTGGAGGAACTCGTGGCAGAGCAGGGTGGCGTCGTACCCGACGATGGCCCGGTCCGCGACCGTGATGCGGTCGGGCCAGAACACGTCCGGGGTGGCCTCCAGGCCCCACGAGACGCCCTCGCCGACGGTGACGCCGATCCGGCGCAGGAGCCACCGCTTGAGGGCGAGACTGGGTGAAACCCGCACCAGCCAGACCACGACGTAGTTGACCGCCACCCGGAGCGGGTGCCGGGCGGAGGTCCAGAACGCCAGCGAGTTGCCGCCGGTGGGCGTCCGGTGGGCGGTCACCCGGTCGTGGCGACGGTCGGCACCGTCGCCGGCCTCGCCGACGGCGTCACCACCTGCCGGGTCGTCCTCGTCGCCCGCGGCGGTCCCTGGCGGCGACGCGGCGTCGGAGGGGGGATCGGACTCGTCGGCGGGGCGGGCGTCGTCGCTCACGCCCCGGGGTTGGACCGCGACCGCCTTGAATCCCGGAGTCGACGGATCCCGGCCGGTATCCGGTGGGGTTACAGTAACTTTACTGTAAACCGCGCATCCGCCTTTGCCCACGCCAGTCCCCCGACCGATCCCGTCGCTTCGTCGCGCGGCCGGGGCGGTGCAGGCGCGACCGGAGACGACGTAGGCCACGTCGTGGCGATCCAAAGCGGTTTGACGGCCGCCGGTCTACGCCAGGGCGTGAACAGGCTCGCGCCGGCAGAGGACGCCGACCCCGACGCCCCGCGGCGCTATCACCTCCCGCGCCACGCCCACGTCGTCGTCTACGACGAGCGTGACCGGGAGCTGATAACGGTCTACGACTGCGGGGCGGCCCAGAAGCCACCCTCGGCGCAACTCCTCGGGAATCTCGTGCGGGTGAAGGCGGACGCGGAGACGCGCCACACCCCGACGGGGTACACCGTCTCCCTCCGGGAGCCAGCGGTCCTCCACCGCCAGGGCGCGGACCATTACGTCGTCGAGCCACGGTAGCCCCGGCTCCGGCGGATCCGGCCCGACGCCGCCCGACAATCCAGTCGAGGAGGCGATCCGTTCTCCACACCCTGGACGCGAACGACCAGGGGTCGACGGTCCTCCGCGAAGTGACGGGGGACCGATCGGATTAAAATAGGAGAAGGAGTATGTGAAACATGGACACTGGAGTGGTCGTTCCGAGCGACCGAGGAAGGGGGATCGGCCGTGCGGCCTGACGACCGGGAACGCGGTGCCGGAGTCCTCGCGGGGGTCCTGGTGTTCGTCGTTCTCGTGGGCTCCGGGGCCGGCGTCGTCGCCGCAGGAGTGACCGAGGGGAAAGCACCCGCCAGGGACGCTCCGCGTGCCGGCACTGCTGGCGGGGCCGCCCAGGCGGCGTCGCCGGACATCTGTGGACAGAGCCCCGCGGGACTCGTCGAGAGCTACAACGACAACATCGAGGACGTCCCGAGTCTGGTCAGAGACCAGGTCAGTAACTCGCGGATCCACCTCAAGGTGAACGGCGAGGCCGGCGGGGACTACGCCGTCGACACCGACTCCCGGGGCCGGATCGAGAGCTACGCTGAGGGCGAACCGGAGTCGCCGAAACTCCGGGTCGTCACCGACTGCGAGTCGTTCACTTCGATGGTCGAGGCCGACGACCCCTCCGAGGCGTTCTGGCGGGAGTACCGGTCCGGCGACATCGACTTCGTCGGGGTCGGACTCGTCCAGGGCATCGTCGTCGACGGCGTCGAACTCGTCGCCGCCTTCGGCGACCGCATCGCGAACCTGACCGGCCTCGGGTACGGGGCGGCGGTCGCGACCTCCGGCATCACGCTGTTGCTCCTCCTGCTTATCGTCGTGCCCCTGTTCACCTACGTGACCTACAGGCGGATCTGGATGATCCGTCGTCGTCGCCGACGGCGCCGGGAGCAACTGGCCGAGGGCGAGGGTGACGCGGGTGGCGACGGTGGCGACGCGGGCGACGGAGACGGTGGCGGCGACGGAGGGGAGTGAACCGGTCGGCCACGTATCGACGACTTGCCGCTCCGGACGGCCACGTATCGACGACTTGCCGCTCCGGACGGCCACGTATCGACGACCTGGTGGACCGGGCGATCAGATGTCCTCGTCGCGGAACCGCAGGTAGCCGAGGGCCACGGGCACCACCCCCCAGGCGACCAGGACGACGACCGCGAACCAGTCCTGGAGGTAGAACGGGACCTCCCCTGCCACCCGGTTGGCGATTTCCAGTTGCTCGGCCGTGGCGTCGGCCGGCACGTCCTCGACCGGGATGCCGACGGCTTCCGCCACCTCGGTGCCGAGGACCCGGCTCTGGAGCACCCGGAAGGCCTCCAGGGGGCTGAGCCGCTTGAGCAGGAAGTACCAGGCGTCGGCCCGCAGTCCCGGCAGGGACCCGTTGACGGCCCAGTAGAGGCCGGCGACGAGCGGCCGCCAGAAGAACAGGAGTCCGACGTAGGTACCGATCGACAGTGCCATCGCCCGGCCCCGGGTCGTCGTGGCGGCGGAGACGCCGACGGCGAGGCCGCTGAACGCGAGGCCGAACAGGAGCGCGACGGCCACGAACCCGGCGAAGGACCCGGCCGCGGGAGGACCGTAGACCAGGGTCGCGACCGCGGCCCCGACGAGGAAGGCAACCAGCAGCGCGGTTCCGATCACGACGCTCCGGCCGACGACCTTCCCGAGGACCACGTCCCGCCGGGTGAAGGGGTAGCTCAGGAGTACCCGCAGGCTCCCGCTCCGGCGCTCGCCCACTATCGCCATGTACCCGGCGACGAGTGCGACGAGAGGAACGAACAGCTGTGCGAGGGTCGCGACGAACCCGAGGGCCTCGACCGTGCCGACATCGACACCCGCCGGGGCCTGCGCCTGGAAGGCCAGCAACAGCAGGGTGAGGAAGACGACGAAGATACCGGTGAGTCCCCAGACCATCCGCGACCGGATGGCGTCCTCGACGTCCTTGCGGGCGACCCCGCGCCACGTCGCGCTCATGCGACCACCTCCCTCCCGGTATCGGCACCGTCGTCGCTCCCGTCCCGCCCGTCACCTTCGGGGTCGCCGTCCCGGTCCGATAGTATGGATCCCTCCCCGCCAGTCGTGTAGGCCGCGAAGACGGACTCCAGGGAGGCCTCCTCGGAGGTGACGTCGAGTATCTCGATGCCGGCGTCGGCCAGCATCGATACGGCGCGTGCCTTCGCCCGCGGGTCGGAACACGAGACCGTCAGGAGACCGTCCTCGCGGCCGACGGCGTCGATGCCCTCGACCCCTTCGAGGTCACCGACGGCGTCGATACCCGGGGCCTCACCGGGCCCGTCCTCGGCGGCGCCGGGGTCATCGGCGAGTCTGAGCTTCAGCGTCGATCCGGCACCGACCGCCTCCCGGAGGCCGTCGACGGTGTCCACCGCAACCAGGCGACCGTCGTGGAGGATCCCGACCCGGTCGCAGACGGCCTCGACCTGCCCGAGGACGTGGCTGGAGAAGAACACGGCCGTCCCGTCCTCGGCCTCCTCGCGGACTATCTCGCGCATCAAACGGATCCCGTTGGGGTCCAGTCCGGAGGAGGGTTCGTCGAGTATCAGCAGGTCGGGGTCCCCGACGAGCGCCATCGCCAGCGCGAGGCGCTGGGTCATCCCCTTGGAGTAGTCCCCGACGACCCGGTCGGCGTCGTCTGCGTCGAGGCCGACGCGGTCCAGCATCGCGACGGGGTCGGCCGCGGCGTCGGTCCACTCGGCGGCCAGTTCGAGGTGGCGCCGTCCCGTCAGCCGGTCGTACAGGCCGTAGCCCTCGGGGAGGACCCCGACCCGTTCGCGGACCGCCTCCGACTCGGTGACCGCGTCGTGGCCCAGCACTTCCGCGCTTCCGTCGGTCGGCGTGGCGAACCCGAGGAGCACGTCGATGGTCGTCGACTTCCCCGCGCCGTTGGGGCCGAGGAACCCGAACACCTCGCCCTCCTCGACGGTCAGGTCGAGGTCGTTGACGGCGAGGACGGCACCCTCGCCGGACCCGTAGCGCTTCGTCACTCCGTTCGTCTCGATTACGGACATCACGACTGGGAGTACGGAACCCGGGGAAAAGGCAGGCCGGGGAGGGCTTCAGCCGCTGAAGTGCTGCCCCACCTTTAAGGGGGGATCGGTCCTCTACCGCACCGTGAGCGGGGACCCGGACGTCGAGGCGGTGGCCGGGGTGCTCGAGGACGAGTGCGCCCGGTGCATCCTGGTCCAGGCCCGCGAGGAACCCATGTCAGCCAACGACCTCACGGAACGGTGCGACGCCTCGGACGCGACCGTCTACCGTCGGCTCTCGGATCTGGCCGAGTACGACCTGGTGGTCGAGCGGACCCGTCCCGACGCCGACGGGCACCACCACAAGGTCTACCGGTCGAACCTCCGTCGTGTGACCGTCGAGGTCACCGACGAGGGGTTCGCGGTGGAACTCGACAGGCGGGAGACGATGGCCGACCGGTTCACGCGGTTCGTCGAGGAGTTCTGACCATGCACGTGCCACTGCAACTGGGTGACCTCGCGGTGACGCCCCGGACGGTGTTGTTCGTGAGCGAGTTCCTGAGCATCGGCCTCGGGTTGGTCATCGCCTACATCGCGTTCCAGGGGTACCGCCGCAACGACAGCAGGCCGATGCTGTTCATCGCCGTCGGGTTCGTCCTCGTGACCGGCCTGCCGGCGGTGTTCGCCGGGGCCTTCCTGGCGTTCGCCGAGGTGGGCGAACTCGCCGCCGCGGCCGCGACACAGGTCTCGGAGATAATCGGGATGCTCTGTATCATCTACGCGCTCCGGAACGGGAAGTGACGCGACGAGGGCCGGTGGATCGCCCTCACCCGTTCGGATTTCCGTCTCCCGGGTTGCCGCCGACCGGGTCGGCCGTGGTAACCGGTTTCACGCAATATTTAACACCTTTTGCGCCCATCTACTTACCATGGCGCCCGCCAGTACGGCCGCCGGCGACGTGCTCGGTTGTTCCAGCGATCCGCTCGCTTCCACGGCCGCGACATTCGAACGATTCCTACTGGCGGGAACACGTTTCGAACTTTTCCCGGTACCGATCACCAAACGGGGCGGCGATCCCGACGCGACGGGACGCGGAAACTAGTTCGACTGCGTCTCCGTCGGCGTGCTAAGCCGACCCCGACGGCCTGTCTCCCACCGGAGACCGAGGTACCGACCCACCACACTACCCCGGTGGCCCCGGCAGGGCCACCGTACTGCCCGGACACCCACCGAACCCACATGGCGACCGACAGACACCCACGCGACGCGAGCATCGGAGGACCGAGACGCGACCACCCCGACGACGGTTGCATCGTCCAGTTACTGGACGAGGACGGCCACCTCAGGCAGGAGGGAGAGCCGCCGTCGATCCCCGAGGACGAACTGCTCGAACTGTACGAGGGCATGCGCTTCGCCCGACGGTTCGACGAGCGAGCCCTCTCATTGCAACGCCAGGGACGGATCGCCACATACGCGCCGATGCGCGGCCAGGAGGCAGCCCAGGTG
The DNA here is from genome assembly GCA_003023195.1 of Halobacteriales archaeon QS_8_69_26. Classification (GTDB taxonomy): domain Archaea; phylum Halobacteriota; class Halobacteria; order Halobacteriales; family SW-7-71-33; genus PXRX01. The sequence goes on along the minus strand of PXRX01000023.1, from coordinate 135,782 downwards.
GCGAGCGCCCGCGCACTGGCGGACGACGACTGGATCTACCCCACCTACCGCGACAACGCGGCGAAGATAGTCCACGGCCTGGACCCCGCGGACATCCTGGCCGCCCTCCGGGGACACCAGAGCGGCTACGCCGTCCCCGACGGCGTGAACGTCATGCCGGAGTACATCCCCATCGCCACCCAGATACCCCAGGCGACCGGTGGTGCCTGGGCCGAGACCCTCCAGGACCCGGAGCGCGACCCCGACACCGCGTACCTCTGTTACTTCGGTGACGGCGCCACGAGCGAGGGGGACTTCCACGAGGGGCTGAACTTCGCGGGCGTGTTCGACGTCCCCGCCGTGTTCTTCTGCAACAACAACCAGTGGTCCATCTCGACGCCGGTCGAGCGCCAGACCAGGAGCGGCACCCTCGCGGGCAAGGCCCGCGCCTACGGCCTGGAGGGCATCCGCGTCGACGGGATGGACCCGCTGGCCGTCTACGAGGTGACGCGTCGCGCGGTGTCCAAGGCCAAGGACCCGGCCGCCGACGAACTCCGCCCGACGATGATAGAGGCCGTCCAGTACCGCTACGGCGCCCACACCTCCTCGGACGATCCCTCGCGGTACCGCGACGGCGTCGACGAGGAGTGGGCCGACAAGGACCCGATCCCCCGGCTGGCGACCTACCTCCGGGACCGGGAGTTGATCGACGACGAGTACGAGGCCGACCTGGACGACCGGATCGACGCGGAGATAGACGCCGCCGTCGACCGGATGGAGGCCGTCGAGACCGACCCCGCCGAGATGTTCGACCACGTCTACGCGGAGCGGACGCCGGAACTTGCCGACCAGCGGGCGGAACTGGAGCGGCTCCGGGCGGAGTACGGCGACGAGGCCCTGGCGGGTGATGGCCAGTGAGCACGGGGACCCCGCAGGCGAGTCGTGACTCCCCCGGCGGCGAGGACGACCTCACGCTGGTCGAGGCCGTCCGGGACGGCCTGGCCGCGGAGATGCTCCGGGACGACTCCGTGATGGTCCTGGGCGAGGACGTCGGGGACAACGGGGGCGTCTTCCGGGCGACCGACGGCCTCCTGGACACCTTCGGCGAGGAGCGTGTGGTCGACACGCCCCTGGCCGAGTCCGGCATCGTCGGGTCGGCCATCGGTCTCGCCACCCACGGGATGCGTCCCGTCGCGGAGATACAGTTCATGGGGTTCGTCTACCCCGCGTTCGACCAGCTCGTGAGCCACGCCGCCCGCCTGCGCGCTCGCTCGCAGGGCCAGTACACCTGCCCGATGGTCGTGCGCGCGCCCTACGGCGGTGGGATCGACGCCCCCGAGCACCACTCCGAGTCCACCGAGGCCTTCTTCGTCCACCAGCCCGGCCTGAAGGTCGCGGTCCCCTCCACCCCCTACGACGCCAAGGGCCTGCTCGCGGCGGCCATCCGCGACCCCGACCCCGTCGTCTTCCTCGAACCCAAGAAGATCTACCGGGCGTTCCGCCAGCCGGTCCCGGCGGACCCCTACACTGTCGACCTTGGCGAGGCCGCCGTCCGCCGGCAGGGGTCGGACGTGTCGGTGTTCACCTACGGCGCGATGACCAAGCCGACGATGGTCGCCGCGAGCGAACTGGACGGCGACATCGACGTCGAAGTCGTCGACCTCCGGACGCTCTCCCCGCTGGACCGGGAGACCATCGCCGAGTCCGCGAAGAAGACCGGCCGGACCGCCGTCGTCCACGAGGGGCCCAAGACCGCCGGGATGGGCGCCGAGGTGGTCGCGACGGTCCAGGAGGAGGCGCTCGTGTACCAGGAGGCGCCCGTCGAACGGATCACCGGGTTCGACGTGCCCTTCCCCCTGCACGCGGTCGAGGACTACTACCTCCCCGCCGCCGTCCGGATCGAGGACCGGATCCGGCGGGCCTACGAGTTCTGATCCCCGTCGAGGTCCGACGTGCTCCGTTGGCAAGAGCAACGCCACGCCTAAATTCGGGCAGCCCCGTCCCGGTGACATGAGCGACGACCGGGCAGGCGGATCGGAGGAAAGCGAAACTACGGACGGTGACGGCGCCTGGGTGAGCCTCTTCTCCGGCGGGAAGGACTCCTCGTTCGCCCTCTACCGGGCGCTGGAGTCGGGGCGGGACGTGCGCCGACTGCTGACGGTCCACCCGGAGGGCGACTCCTACATGTACCACGTCCCCGCGACCCATCTGGCCCGCCTGGCCGCCGAGTCCATCGGGATCGAACTCGTCGAGGTGGAGCCGGCGGCGTTCGAGACGGGCGAGGACGACCACGACTCGACCGCACGGGGCGACGCCGAACTCGAACCGATGGAGGCGGCGCTCTCGGACCTCTCGGAGGAGTTGTCGGGCGGGCTGGCAGGGGTCACCGCCGGGGCCGTCGAGAGCGAGTACCAGACCGAGCGGATCCGGGGGATGTGCGAGCGCCTGAATGCGGAACTGTTCGCGCCGCTCTGGCGCCGGGACCCCTGGGCGCTGGCCGACGAGATGCTGGAAGCGGGGTTCGAGATCCGGATAATCCAGGTGGCTGCCAGGGGTCTCGACGAGTCGTGGCTGGGTCGGTCACTGGACAGGGAGGCCCTCGACGACCTGCGCGAGTTGAACGAGGAGTACGGGGTCCACCCGCTGGGTGAGGGCGGCGAGTTCGAGACGCTGGTCGTCGACGGTCCGCACATGGACCGGCCGCTGGACCTGTCGTTCGACACCCGCTGGGAGGGGACCCGCGGGACGATCGAAATTACCGACGCCGAGCTTTGCTAGGGGCCCGGGCGACCGTCACTCGCCGCTGACCTGCGAGTACGACCCGATCAGTGCACCCGAGAGGTCCAGCCCCTCGACGCGGGCGTGTTCGTCGACGACCGACCCGTAGACGTCGGCGTCCCGGATCCTGGCGTCGGGGAACACGACGGCGCGTTCGAGGGAGGCGTCGCGCACCTTCGCGCCCGGCATGACGTGGACGTTCTCGCCGACGTCGGAGGCGGTCACCTGGGCGCCGTCCTCGACGACCGAGTCGCCGTCGAGGTGCCAGGCGACGGCGTCGAGGTAGGACTCGGGCGTGCCGATGTCGAACCAGGCACCCTCGAAGCTGAAGGCGTAGGTGGAGCGCCTGGACTGGAGCCACTGGACGAACCACCCCGGTTCGTCGGGGTTGTTGTCCCCGGCGAGGTACTCCTCCAGCAGGCCCAGTGACTCCGCGGGGAACGCGTAGCAGGCGATCGAAACCAGCGTCGAACTCGGCTCGTCGGGCTTCTCCTGGAAGTCGACGATCCGGTCGCCGTCCAGGTCGACGATGCCGTAGGACGTCGCTCGCTCCCGCGATCCCACGTCGTAGGCCGCCAGGGTCGGTGCCCCCTTCGCCTGGAAGAAGTCGAGGAAGTCCGAGACGTCGAAGCTGATCAGGTTGTCGCCGGCGATGACGAGGGTGTCCTCGTCGATGCCCTCCCGGTCGACCAGCTGGGCGAGCGCGCCCACGACCCCGAACTTCTCGTCCTCCTCGGTGGTGTCCTCCACCGACAACTGGGCCTTGCCGTAGTCGCCGTCGGCCAGGTACTCCTGGAAGTCCCCGGCGAAGCGCTCGTTCGTCGAGACGTAGACCTCGGAGATCCGGTCGTCCTCCTCCAGTTCCTGGAAGATCCGGTCTATCACGGTCGACCGACCGATCGGGAGAAACATCTTCGGTCGGTCCATCGTGATGGGCCACAGACGTGTCGCGTAGCCCCCAGCGAGCACGATCGCCTTCATGCCTCCGCGGTTCGCCGGGACCGGTCAAGTCTCTTGTCCTTTCGCCCGCGCGCCGAAGGGGTTACCCGACCTCGACCGACCGGAACCGCAGGAACCCCAGGAGCGGAACGACCGTCGCCCAGGCCGCCATCACGAGGACGGCGAACCAGGTCCGATCCGCGAGGTAGTCGGTCTCCGAGCGGATGGACGATATCGCCCGATACCGCTCGAAGACGCCGGTGTAGATGAGCTCGGTCGATTCCAGGTAGGCCGTCGAGGGCGAGAGGACGCCGATCAGCTGGCGCGTCGACTCCGCGAGTTCGACCCCCAGGGCGGACGTGATGGCGTCCACGACGGTGTCGAGACCGATGACCGGGATGAACCCCAGCCAGAACGGGCCGAGCACGAAGTACGCGCCGAAGACCCCGATCATCGCCCGCGAGCGGGTCCGGGTCATCGCGGAGACGGTGACGAACGTGCCGGCCATCGCCATGGCGAACAGGGCCGACAGACCGAGGAACTTCAGGAACCGGACGAAGTCGGGCGATTCGACGTAGAAGAGGGCGGCAATGAGGAACGCAGAGCCCGTCGCGATGGCGACGGCGGCGACCGCGATGGTCGCCCGCGAGACGTACTTCGCGAAGAAGTACTCCAGGCGCGAGTTCGGGAGTCCGAGGACGAACTTGATCGTGCCACGGCTCCGGTCCCCGGCGATGGCGAGATAGGTCAGGGGGGCGATGACCAGCGGGAATATCATGAACAGCAGGAACGACGCGTCGAAGATAGCACGGAACGGCGCGTCGTAGACGTCGATTTCCGCGATGAACACGAGGCTAACCAGCGCCGCGAAGACGCCGATGACCCCGACCACGACGTACGAACGGGCGGCGTTCCGGACGTCGTCCTTGAAGACGGTGGCGAACCCCATCGTCAGTCACCCTCCGCTGCCTGGCGCTGTGGATCGGTCGCGTCAGCACTTCCCTCGGCCGATCCATCGATCCCCTCTGCGGTGTACTCCTCGAAGACGGACTCCAGGGAGGCGTCCTCGATGACGACGTCCTCGACGGTCGCCCGGTCGTCGATCCGCCGGAGCGCGGGCATCTTGGCGCCGGGTCGCCGGCAGGTTACCTGGACGGTGGTGCCGTCGACGGTCACACCCCCGACCCCTTCGACGTCGTCCATCCCCAGGTCGTCGGGGACGGCGTCGACGTCGACCTCCATGGTGGCGCCGGCGTCGAGTTCCTCCCGGAGGTCGTCGACGGCGTTCTCCGCCACCAGCCGACCGTCGTGGAGGATCCCCACCCTGTCGCAGACCCGTTCGACCTGGTCGAGGTGGTGCGAGGAGAAGAACACCGTCGCCCCGCGCTCGGCCTCCTGGCGGACGATCCGCCGGAGGAGCTTGATCCCCTTCGGGTCCAGGCCCGAGGAGGGCTCGTCGAGGATGAGCAGGTCCGGTTCCCCGGCCAGGGCGACACCCAGGGCCGCCCGCTGGGTCATCCCCGTCGAGTAGTCCCCGACGGCCCGGCGGGCGTCGTCCGGGTCGAGCCCCACCCGGTCCAGTATCTCGTCGGGGTCGTCGTGGGCACCCTTCGTCTCGATGGCGGACGCTATCAGCTCCCGTCCGGTCAGGTTCCGGTACAGTTCGTACCCCTCCGGGAGCAGGCCGATCCGCGACCGGACTGCCCGCGAGCGCTTCGTCACGTCCTCGCCGAGGACCGTCGCGCTCCCCGCACTCGGCTTCTTGAACCCCAGGAGCATGTCGATGGTCGTCGACTTCCCCGCCCCGTTGGGGCCGAGGAAACCGTACACTTCCTCCCGTTCGACGGTCATCGTCAGGCCGTCGACCGCCACAACGTCGCCGAACCGGCGGGTCAACCCGTCGGTCGATATCGTCGTCATACTCGACGTTTCGATTTCTCCTCGGGGACAAAAAAGGCATACGAATCGCTCCGTGACCCGATCGGTCCAGGGGTCGGGATCAGCCGTCCCGGAACAGCCGGTAGGTCGTCCCCCCGACGGCGACGACCGTGTCCTCGCCGTCCGGACCGGTCGACTCGACGACCAGGTCGGTCACGCCCAGGGATCCGCCGGCCCGGACCACCTCGGCCGTCGCGATTGGGTCGTCCCGGGCCGGAGGGAGGTACCTGGTGTTGACCTCGACGGTGGACACGCCGACCGAGGCGGGGTCGTCGAACGTCGTCCGGATGGCGTGGCCGCTGGCGGTGTCGACGAGCGTCGCGACGACGCCCCCGTGGACTGTGCCGGCGGCGTCGAGGTTCGCGAGCTTCTCGTCGTAGGGAACCGACATCCGGAGCCAGCCCTCCTCGACCGCCTCGACCTCCAGGCCGAGCCACGAGAGGAAGCCGTGGTGTTCGAGGTACTCCCCGCCCACGAGGTCGACCTCGTCGAGGTCGACCGGCCGTCCGTCGTCCGACTCCCCGGTCACGGGTTCCCCCCGTCGCAACGGCTATCGGGGTCGCGGTTCACACCGATCCAGCGCGTCCTGTGGTCCACGTCTCGGAGGGGTCGTTGGCGGGAAAACCCCTCGGGATCGCCTTCAGCGCTCCAGGAGCTTCACCTCGCCGTCGTCATCGATTTCGACGACGGCGTCGACCGCCGTCCGGAACGTGTTCCGGACCTGGCGGTCGTGGGCGGAGGGGTCGAGGTGGTAGTGGATGGTGCCGTCCGCGGCGAGAATGTTGCCCCCGAGCGCCCGGATGAACCGGAAGACGATCTGGTCGTCGACGTACATGAGGAGATTGGTGAGGTCGTCGAAGCAGACGACGGTCCGCGTCCGGTCCTGGGTCAGTGCCCGCTGGATGTTGATGCCGAGCCCGGTGATGTCCGTCGGACTGGCATAGCCCACGTCCACGTTGTCGTGCAGACTGCCGTCACGTCCGCTCGACCACGTCTGGCTCTCGCTGACCACGATGACCACCATCTCCTCGGGGAGGGGCCCGTTGACGGCCCGCCAGCGCTCGACCACTTCGGCCGAGGAGTGGTGGAACGTGACCGGGACGACCCGGACCGGCCGGTCGTCCTCCAGGTTCAATAGCGAGTTACAGACGTCCCGTACCGTCCGGTCGTAGGCGTCCCCGACCAGCAACGTCGAGGTGTGACGACCGATCCCCACGGGAAGGTCGACCTCCCGCCCACCGTCCCCACTCGACGACACGTCACTCACCACCGTCGACCAGCCCGCAGACGACGTCTATCATGTCGTCCACCAACCCGTTGCGCCGGGTCGAGACGAACAGTCCGTCGCCGTTCCGGAAGGCCCGGACGAGGTACACGCTCTCGGCGCGGGTGACGAACAGTTCGGCGGACCCCGCCCGGGGAACGATGTCCTGGTAGGCGTCGCGGTCCAGCAGATCCAGTCGCAGGAAGGACTCCACCTTCTCCCGCTGTCGGTCGTAGGCCTCCCGGCCACCGACCTCGTCCACCACCCCGTCCGCAACGAAGAGGTCGTTGTACACCTCCGCGTTGTACTCGGCGATTATCTGGAGGTTGGGGTGCTGCGAGTCCCCGAACTCCGCGACGGCCTCGGTCGTCTCGAAGTCGAACAGTTCCGGATTCTCCTGTACTCCCATGCTCGACAGTGGATGACGAACACAATAATAGATACTTAAATAATCTTAACATTTTCATCCGGATGAAATTATGGTGCGGCCGGTCGTTCCGGGGGATCCGACACCAGTCGACCGGCGGGCGGACCCGCGACCACACCCTCGATGGGTGTGCCCGACCGCTCTACCCCGTCCGGGGATCATCGACGGGTCGGTTCCGGTCGCTCACCGTCCGACCTCGACGGGACAACCGTTGACCCGTCCACCACGCAACCCCTCCGCGACCCAGTAGATGGAGAGCAGTAGCACAACGAGCGCGAGGACGGAGAACTCGAGTCCGTCGAGCGGGAGCAGGGTCAGCAGGCCGCCGGCACCGAACAGCGAGAGGATCCCGGCCAGGGCCGCCGATCCACAGGCCGCACAGCCGGCACCCAGCGTACCGAGAACCACGCCGAGGACGCCGCCCGAACTCTCGGTCCCCGAGAGGTCCTCGCCGTGGGCCGCCAGCCAGTGGGTGTACAGTGCGTCCCGGTCACCGAACGTATCGCCACAGTGGTGACAGGCGTCGTGGGCGTCCCACGCGTGGTCGCGAACGGCCTTTTCCAAGCCGAACCCGTCGTCACAGACCGGACACTCCCGGCCGCTCACCGTTGCACCCTGCACCCGGAGGGGGACCGATCGCCGGACGGCCGGTCACGAGCGTGGTGCCCGTCCCGCCGGTCCTCCCTTCGCCAGCGTCCACCCCGTTCGACCCGACGTCGGGTCATTCGTTCACAGTTCGGTGCGGACGCGCAATGAAGTGTGGAATACCCTGTCAGCAACGGGGTTTCGGTCGGAAACCTGCGTTCCTGGGGGTTCGGCCCCCGGATCCCCGACGAGTGGCGTCCAGCAGTCCCGAACCGTCCCCGGAGCGGGCGGCATGCCCCAGTCCAGCCCAGCCGGGGACAAGGACCGCGCCGGGGCGTCCGAACCCCCCCAGGATTCTTGCCGGGTCGGTCCCGGTGGATCCCATGGCACGACTGCCGGACGCCGTTCTCGGGGACGCATACGCGAGTGATCGGGGATGGAGCCTGCTGGAGGACCTGGTCGACGTGGGCAACCGGATGGCGGGACAGGAGGGCGAACGGGCGGCCGCACGGCGAGTCGCCGACGCGTTCGAGGACGCGGGGTGTCGCGAGGTCCGGATCGACGAGTTCCCGATACCGGGGTGGTGGCGCGGGGAGTCCTCGCTGACGGTCCGGTCGCCGGTCGAACGGTCCTACCGGGCCGACCACGAGGTGATAGCGCTCCCGGGGACCCCCGCCGGCGAGGTGGAGGCCGAACTGGTCGACGTGGGCCACGGCACCGACGAGGAGTTCGAGGCGGCGGACCTGGAGGGCGCGGTGGCGATGGCCAGCAGCGACGCCCCGGACGCCGACCGGTGGATCCACCGGATGGAGAAGTACGCGGCCGCCGCCGAGGCAGGGGCGGTCGGGTTCGTCTTCCGCAACCACGTCGAGGGAGCACTCCCGCCGACCGGCGAGGTGGGCTACCACGAGCGGCCCGGTCCCATCCCCGCGGTCGGGGTGTCGAAGGAACTGGGATCCCGCCTCGCCCGGTGGGCCGACGAGGCCGGCACCGGATCCGACGGACCGTCGGTGACGCTCTCGGTGGACTGTCGCAACGACCCCGCCACCTCCCGGAACGTCGAGGCCGTGGTCGGCCCCGACACCGACGAGGAAGTACTCGTTACGGCCCACGTCGACGCCCACGACATCGCGGAGGGGGCCAACGACAACGGCGCCGGGTGCGCCATCGTCGCCGAGGCCGGCCGACTGCTCGTCCGGGCCGAGGGGGAACTCGACACCAGGGTCCGCCTGGTCACCTTCGGAGCCGAAGAGATCGGTCTCTACGGCGCCTACCACTGGGCGGACAGCCACGACCTGGACGACGTGAGAGCCGTCCTCAACGTCGACGGCGCGTGCAACTCCCGTGACCTCCGGGTCGGCCACCAGGGGTTCGAGTCCCTCGGCGCGGCGTTCGAGTCGGTCACCGACGAACTGGGGGCACCGCTCTCCACCTCGGACACCGTCAGCCCCCACGGCGACCAGTGGGCGTTCGTCGAGGAGGGCGTCCCGGCGGCGTTCGTCAGCACCGTCTCCGGCGAGTCCGGCCGCGGGTGGGGCCACACCCACGCCGACACCCTGGACAAACTCGACGTCCGGGACCTCAGGGCCGTGGCGATCCAGGTCGCCTGTGCGGCGGTCGCGGTCGCCGACGAGGACCGGACACTCGAACGCCGGACGCGGGAGGCGATCCGCGAGGAACTCTCCGAGGGGTACGTCCGCGAACTGAAGGTCGGCGGGCGCTGGCACTACGACGAGTAACCGTCGCGGGAAGAACGGGTCGCCCGGACCCGACGCGGTGGGCGCTATTCTCCGGGCCGCCCTCAGTGCTATTCCCCGGGATCCGTTCGCCGGGTTCCGGTCCGTCTCCAGTGTTACCCGCCGGGATCCGAACTCCCGCCGGGGCCCGGTCCGGAGTCACCCGGGTCGTCCCCGTCGGGGTCGTCGCCCCCGTCCGGGCCGTCACTCCCCCCGTCGTCCCCGGGATCGCTCCCCGACTCGTCGTCGATGAAGTCGCTCGCCTCGGCCGGGCCCTCGACCTCGCTCGGCCGTTTTATCTTCGCCTTGCGCCTGTCGCGCCGGTCGTAGAGGTAGTAGCCCGCCGCGCCGGCCCCGGCGAGGACCACCAGGCCGCCGGCGCCGGCCCCGATGGTCTTCAGGGGGATCCCCTCCAGCAACCCACCGCCACTCTCCCCCGGAGTGGTCCCGTTCGGCGGGGTGGTCCCCGGCGATGTCGTCGTCGGGCCGCCAGGACCGGAGGTCGGCGTCCGGGTCGTCGTGGGCGTCGTGGCCGGGCCGGTCGTCGTCGGCGTCGTGGTCGGGTCCATCGTCGTCGTCGCGGTGGGCGTCGCCGTCGGCGTCTCCCTCGCGGGACCGAGTTTCCCCATCCAGCCGCCGGTCCCGGCCTGCCCGACGACGAGGAACTGGCCGTCCGGGAGCGCCAGCGCCGAGCGCGCGGTCTGGATGCTGGCCGAACCGTAGGACGCCTCCCACTCGACCCCCAGGTCGGGAGTGAGTCGTGCCATCCACGCCCTCACCTCGTCCCCGGCCGTGGTGCGCCCGACCGCGAGGAACCCCTCCGTCTCCAGGTCGACCAGGTCCAGCGCAGCGGTCTCGCCGTCGCCGACGAGAACCTCGTTCTGGAGTGCCCCGACGCTGTCGACCCGGGCCACCCAGGCGCGGCTACTGTCCGATCCCGCGGGAGTCCGGGAACCGGCGAGGACGAACCCGTCGTCGACCGGGAGGACCGACGTGGCCCCGTCCTCGGTCCCGTCGCCGTAGGTCCTGGTCCAGTCGAGTTCGCCGTCCGTTCGGATCCGTGCCAGCCAGGCGTTCCGACCGCCGTCCCACCGCTCCCCGGCGACGACGAACGCCTCGCGGTCGACGGCCGCCGCGTTCGCCGTTATCGCCCGGTAGGTCCGGTCCCACAGGATCCCGCCCCTGACGTCGGTGAGGGCGGCCCAGACGCCGTCGGTGGCGGTTCCGGCCACGAGGATCCGTCCCCGGTCGCGCTGGACCACGGTCTTGGCCCGGGACCCGTCGAAGCTCTGGGCCCACTCGGTCCCGCCGTCGTCGTCGATGGCGACCAGCCACCCCGACGAGTCGCCGGCACCGGCCGTCGTCTCCCCGGCGAACAGGTACCCCCCGCTGTTCCGGGACGTGACGTCGTAGGCGCTGTCCTCCTCGCTCCCGTAGGTCTGCTGCCAGGCGACGTTGCCGAAGGGGTCGGTCCGGACGACCCGTGCCCCCCGGAGCGTGGCGTCGGCCTCGGAGCGCGCGGCGTCGGCGAAGACGTAGCCCCCGTCGTTGCCGACGACGACCGTTCCCGGTCCCCGGTCGCTCTCGGGAAATCGTTGCTCCCAGAGGAGGGCGGGCGGCGGCGTCCGTCCGCGGTCGTCCGGGTTCGCGTCGGGCCGCGACTCGCCCCCCGTGGCCGCGGCGGCCCCGCCGACCACGCCCAGGCCAGCGATGGCCGACAGCACGCGTCGTCTCCCGATGTCCTCGTCGGTCATTCCCCGGATGGTATCCAGTCGGTCGCTAAAAAACGTCCGACCCGCGGTTCCGTCCGTCAGACGCCACACAGTTCGTCCGCGACGTCGTGGAACGAGTCGACGACGAGGCCCGGATCCCCGGCGAACGGTTCCCAGGGACCGGCCGCGCGGTTCACCCAGACCGACTGCATGCCGGCGCTGGTGGCCCCGAGGACGTCGAACCACCCGGCGGCGACGTGAGCGATCCGGTCTATCGGGGTGCCGGTCCGGGCGGCGGCGTGGCGGTAGAGCTCCGCCGCCGGTTTGAACGTCCGGACCTCGTCGGCACTGACCGTACCCTCGACGAGGTCGCCGATGTCCGCGATCTCGACCATCGACTCGAGCATCTCGGGGTTGCCGTTCGAGACCACCCAGCAGTCGTAGCCGGCCTCCCGGAGTCGCTCCATCCCGTCACGGACGTCGTCGTAGACGTCGAGGTCGTAGTACACCGAGAGGACCCCCTCCCGTTCGGTCTCCGTGAGGTCGGCACCGTGGGCCGCCAGCGCGTACTCCAGCGCCGCACGGTTTATCTCGTAGAACGGCCGGTATCCGTCGACGTAGTTCGCGACGAAGGTGTACGCCAGCGACCGCGACCGCCAGAGGTCCGAGACCGACGCCGGGTCCGCGACCAGGTCGGCCAGGGCCGCCTCCGCGGCCCCCACGTCGACGATGGTCCCGTACGAGTCGAAGGTGACCGTCTCCACCCGCTCCGGTTCGAAGGCCATGACCGGGGGTAGGGCGGCGAGCGAGATATAGCTACCAGCCGCGACCCGCGTCGCCGGGGATCGCGGCGAAGAACCCGGTGCAGTGGTGATCAGTAGGTCTTCGCGTAGTATGCGGTCGAGCCCGCGGGGTCCTCACAGACCGCACACTCGTCGTCGATCGGGTCGTGGTCCTCGTCCAGGGGTACCATGACGATCTCGGCGGCGATCTCCTCCTTGATCACCTCCTCGCACGCCTGGTCGCCACACCAGGCGGCCTTCACGTAGCCGCCGTACCGGCCGATCGTGCCGAGGATGTCCGCGACGTTGTCGGCCTCGCGGACGTTCTCTTCGAGGTTCTCCTCGGCGGCGTCGTAGAGCTTCTCGTGGACCTCGTCGAGGTGGTCCTCGACGGCCGCGGCGGCGCCCTCGCGGTCGAGTTCGAACCCCTCGCCGTCGGGCCGGTGGACGACCGTGATCGTGTCGTCCTCGACCTCGTTGGACCCGATTTCGACCCGCAGGGGGACGCCCTTTAGCTCCCACTCGTTGAACTTGAACCCGGGGTTGCGTTCGTCGCGGTCGTCGAGTTCGACGCGCAGGCCGGCGTCCTCCAGGTCCTCGGCGACGCCCTCGGCGTACTCGACGACCTCCTCGCGGTCGTCGCCGCCCCAGATGGGGACGACGACGACCTGTTCGGGGGCCAGCGTCGGCGGCAGGACCAGCCCCTGGTCGTCGCCGTGGGCCATCAGCATCGCGCCGAGCGCCCGCCAGGAGAGCCCCCAGGAGGTGGTGTGGGCGACCTGCTCCTCCTCGTCCTCGTCGGTGTAGGTGATGTCGAACGCCTCGCCGAATGAGGTGCCGAGGTAGTGGGAGGTCGCCCCCTGGACGGACTTGCCGTCGGGCATCAGCGTCTCGACGGTCGTGGTCGTGTCCGCGCCGGGGAACTTGTCGTGGGGGGGCTTGCGACCCACGAGTGGGGGCAGGGCCAGGACGTCCTCGTAAACCTCCTCGTACTGCTCCAGTCGGAGCATCGTCTCCGCCCAGGCGTCCTCCCGGTCCTCGTGGGCGGTGTGGCCCTCCTGCCAGAGGAACTCCTTGGTGCGGAAGAACGGCTTGGTCTCGGTGGCCTCCCACCGGCAGACGGAACACCACTGGTTCAGCCGGAGCGGCAGGTCGCGGTGGCTCCGGGTCCACTGGGCCATGTACGGCGCGATGATGCTCTCGCTGGTCGGCCGGACCGCAAGTCGCTCCTCGAGTTCCTCGTAGCCGCCGTGGGTAACCCACGCCACCTCGGGGTCGAACCCCTCGACGATGTCCTTCTCGCGTTCGAGGTACGACTCGGGGACGAACATCGGGAAGTAGGCGTTCTGCACCCCGGTCGCCTTGAACCGGGAGTCCAGGGCGTCCTGGATCCCTTCCCACAGCGCGTACCCCCTGGGTCGGGTGACGATGAACCCGCCCATCGGGGCGTAGTCCGCGACGTTCGCCTTCTGGATCAGTTCGGCGTACCACTCGCCCGTGTTGTGCTCCTTGCTCTCGGTGATCCCGAGTTCCTGTTCGCCACTCATTACCCGAAGGGAGAGGGAGGCCGGTATTAAAGCCGGTGTTACGCCCGGAGCCGGCACCGCTGGATCCCGGTCCGACACCGGTCCCGGGACGCGGGACGATGGAGGGGCCCGGCCTCAGTCCCCGTCCCGCGGGACGTCGAACGGGCTGGGTCGATCCGTCCACCCCCACCCGGGGAGCCGGGTCTGGAAGCCCGCGGCCAGTGCGGCGTCCAGGTCGTCGAGTCCCGCCGCGCCGTGGTCGTCGTCCCCGGTCGGATCCGCCGCTTCGTCACCCTCCGCTCCCGTGAGGAGGTCCGTGTCCGCAGGGTGGATCAGGTCAGCGTAGTGGAACGTGGCCTCCCCCAGCAGTCGGAGTGGCTGGTCGCCCCCGATGGTCCCGGCCAGTTCCCGGCCGAGCACCTCGTCCACGACGAACCCGGGGTAGTCCCCCTGGACGTCCAGTTCCCGCAACAGGCCGACCAGTGCGGCGACGTTGACAGCGACGTCGCCGTCGGCGAACACCAGGTCCACCTCCTCGCGGTACCGGTCCTCGCTCACCGTCTCGACGTCGGCGTCGAACAGTTCCTCGAGGTCGGTCCGGACCCGGTTGATCAGCGGGACCACCACCTCGGCCCGCCCGCGCACCCACTCGCGCTCCGCGGCCACCGTCTCAGGAGTCAGTTCCATGCGCCCCGTTCGACCCGAGAGGTATCGAGTCTTGTGTCCGGGGTGGCAAGCGGACCGGACCGGTTACAGTAAATATACTGTAAATCCCTCGCCATGCGGTGCGTGTACCGTCATCCGGGCCACCGACTCGATCCGGCGGTATCCGGTGCCGGTGCGGGTCCCTTCCCCGCGACGTCAGGGAACCTGGAAGGTTCCGACCGGCATCGTGTCGCCACCCGGGGACTCCCAGATGACCACCACCCCGTCGCCGGACGCCACGCCGTCGACGGTCACCGAGTCGCCCGCCGCCACGGGGAGGGGCCACTCCCGGAGGGCGTCCTCCCCGGCGGCGCGGTTGCCGTACAGGAGCGCCCCCGTGTTCTCCGTCGTGAACGCCTCGCCGCCGCCGTGGGTGACCGTCACGGTCCCCGCGTCCGGGTCGTGGTCGAACTCGAAGGAGGCCTCAGGCGGCGTCGGTGGGTCGCCGTCACCGTTCCCGTCGCGGGCGACGCCGACGGAGTTGCGCTCCAGGGTCAACTGGTCCGCGTCGAGGTGCCCGGTGACCCGGGCAACCCGCCCCGAGGACGACGCCGAGACGTCCCGCAACTGGCCCGCCATCGACGGGTCGTCGGTGGCCGCCGACCGGACCGCGTCCGGATCGACCCCCTCCGCGTCGTCGTAGAGGAAGACGAGGTCGAGTTCCGCGGCGTCGGCCGTCAGTCGGACCGCCCGGCCCATCCCCACCAGTGACCCGGAGTCGTAGGCCTGGTCGACGTTCCGGGGGCCGAGGAGGCCGACCGCGGCGAACCCCGATCCCAGCGCCTCGACCAGTCTCGCGGCGTCGTCGTCGGCCGCGACCAGTCGTTCGGCCTCTCCCCGGCCCGCGTCGATGACCGTCCGGGCGAGTTCGTCGGCGTCCCCCCGGGTGCTCGGTACGCCGACCAGGGTCCCCTCCCGCACCCCGAACGCGCCCCGATCCCCGGCGTACATCTCGTAGCCGGCGTGGTCCCCGGTCCGCTCGTTCCCGGCGCCGGTTACCCCATCGACCGCCGCCTCGCGGGAGAACGACCCCTCGACGGCCAGGAGGGTGGCCTGGGCGCCGGGGACGATGGCCGTGGTAACGGTCTCGACGGTGTCGACCGGCGGGCGGAGCGAGTCGTCGCCGTAGGCGTCGACGAACCGTTCGTACCGCTCCCGGTCGAACCGGTCGTGGTTCTCGACCACCGTCGCGACGTCGAGCCGCGAGAGGAAGTAGCTCTCGCCGTCGACCCCGAAGGCGGCTTCGCTGGGAAGCCACCGTTCGAGCGCCGGTTCGTCGGCACCACCGTCCGTCCCGAACCGACCGAGACACCCCGACGCGCCGACGGCCGCGACCGCCGCGAGGTACCCCCCGGATCGCAACAGATCGCGCCGCGTGTGCATCTGGTCTGTCACCGTCGACGGGGACGAGGAGTCCCAGCGGCATAAGTTTCCTCGCCGTTCGGGATGAATCATTGCCAGGAGTGTGGATCCCGTCCGAACCCTCGCGGTGGGCTCCGCACTCACCGGGAGTTACCGGTTTCGTCCGATCCAGGCCAGGTTCCGCCGGTCCGTGGCCAAAAATTTTTCTCCGTACAGGTTCCGAACTGGAAACTACTGGATGGTGCCGAAGTGGATCCTACCGGTTGCGGTGGGGGTACTGCTCGTGACGGCCGGGTGCGCCGAGTTGTCGCCGGGGTCGCCGGAGCCCTCCACGACCGGTGTCGACCCGACGGGGGACGGCACGACCGACGGCCCCGCGACGACGGAGACGGGCGAGGCCACGCCGTCGGAGTCGAGTGAGCCGAACACCACGGGGACGGGGGCGGCGGGAGTCGATGGGACGGCGACGCCGTCCGACCGGTCGGGAACGGTGTCGGTGAAGAACGGGGAGTTACCGCTGAACGCGACGCTGGTGTTCCGGCGGGTCGAACGCCTGCTTGGCGTGGACGCCGACACGCCCGAGGAGGTGCGACTCCGGACGCCCGCCACCATCCGGTTCACGCCCTCCGAACAGCCCTTCGAGCGCCGCATGGGCCTGGAGGCCCCCGGTGACGAGTCGTTCCGGGGCGACGTGGGCGGACGGGCGTTCGACGACGCGGTGGTCCTGACGCTCTGGAACACGACCGTCGAGGAGGCACCGAGGGGCGAACTCGAACTCGTCCTCGTCCACGAGTTCGTCCACGTCGTCCAGTTACAGCGCGAGGCGCGGCGCGACCGCGAGTTCGGCGCCGGCCTCCCGCGGCAGGTCCAACGGTCCCTCGTGGAGGGCGGTGCGGTGTACGTCACCGACGTCTACGCCCGCGAGTACGGCGTGACCTACGGTGACGGGCGAACCCCGATCGACCACCGGGCGAAGGACTACCGGGAGCGGCCACCGACGAGCGTCGCGGGGACGGGTCCCTACTACTTCGGCGGGCGGTACTTCGACCGGCGCCTCGACGACCCGGCCGACCTCTGGGCGGCCTACGAGGATCCCCCGGAAACGATGGCCGAGGTGATCCACGGTCCCGGCATCGACCCGACCGCGCCACTGTCGGTGGACGTCGACGCACCGGACCGGGAGTACGAGCGGCGGGGGACCCTGGGCGAGGGCGTCCTCCGGGCGATGTTCCGGAGCGAACTCGACGGGGACGTCGCGGCCACCGCTGCCGCGGGGTGGAGCAACGACACCCTCGTCCGCTTCGAGGGGGACAGGCTGGACTTCGCGTGGGTCCTCCGGTGGACCGACGCCGACGAGGCCGACGCCTTCGAGAACGCGATGGCGGAGCTCGCCGACCGCCGGAGCGAGGACGTCTACGGCGGGTTCGAGACGGTGCGCGTCGCCCCCGAGACCGTCGTCGTGCTCACTGGAACGGATCCGTTCCTCGGCAACGCGACCGCCAGCGGCACGAACGGGACCGTCACGGTCACGGTCGACGGATCGGGGTAGATCGGAGGTCGGCCAGGACTCGACGCGACGGCCCCGAGGTTGTTGAGCGCCCGGGCCTGCTCGCGGCGGTGGCCCATCTCCCTGTGGACCGCGAGGCTCTCCTCGAACTGCTCGACGGCAGCGGCGAAGTCGCCGCGGCGGTAGGCCGCGTTGCCCCGCCGGAACAGCGCCCTGGCCTCCTGGTCCCGGGCGTCGGCGGCACTCGCACACTCGCAGGCCCTGGCGGCTACCTCGCCGGCGGCCGACAGGTCGCCGGTCTGTTCGAGGGCGTTCGCGATGGCACACAGCAGTCCCGATACCTCGGCCGTGGCGGCGGGGCCCTCCCCGGCCGGATCCCGGGTCCACCCGAGAGCGTCGTCGGCGTGTTCCCCGACCGAACGCGATCCCCCGCCAAGCGCGGATCCGCCATCGCGGGTCGAGGCCGATCCGTCACCCGACGCGGATCCCTCTTCCACGGTCGGTCCGTCGTCCCCGGTGTCGTCGACCGCGAGTGCCAGGCTGGCCCTCGCGGCCTCGACGGCGGCCTCGTACTCCCCCTGGTGCGTGAACGTCTCCGCCCGCCGCTCGTAGAGTCGCTGGCGCTCGGCGGTGTCCCCGGCGAGGTCGCGGGCCTCCTCGAAGTGCTCGCGGGCCTCCCCGTACCGGCCCAGCGTGAGTTCGGTGTCGCCCAGCGCGACCAGTACCTCCTTCCGGGCGGCGTCGTCCCCGAGTTCCCGTGCCAGCGAGACTGCGCTGCGGTACGTCTCGACCGCGTCCTCGTGGGCGTAGACCTCGCGGGCGCGGTCCCCCGCCCGGCGGTAGCCCTCGAGTGCGGCCCGCCGGTTCCCCGCCCGCTCGTAGTTGGCCTCCGAACTCTACGATCCGGACGTGATAGAGTCTCGAGTGCGGCCCGCCGGTTCCCCGCCCGCTCGTAGTGGTGGGCCATCCGCGCCGCGCGGTCCCGGGCGGCGTCCGGGTAGACCGACGGTATCGCCGCCGCGACCGCGGCGTGGAGCGACCGCCGGCGGTCGGCCGGGAGCGAGTCCAGAATGGCGTCCCTGACGACGCCGCCGACGAACGCGATGGAATCCCCGGTCCGGTCCAGGAACCGGCCGGTCACCAGCACGTCGAGGTGGTCGTTGACGGACGCCTCCGGTTCGTCGAGGCCCGCCGACAGCAGTTCCGGTGCCACCGTCTCCCCGGCCACCGCCGCGGCCTCCAGGACCCGGCGAGTCGCCTCGGGGAGGACCTTCACCCGCGTCCCGACGACCCGGGTCACGTCCTCCGGCAGCGGCACGTCGTCCGGGTCCGTCGGCACGTCACCGTCTGCGGCCAGCGTGCCGACGTCGAGCAACCGCTGGACCGTCTCGCGGATCAGCAGGGGATTGCCGCCGGTCCGTTCGCGCACGACGGTCAGGAACTCCTCGGGGAGGTCGGGTCTGTCGGCGAGCCACGCCACCAGCCCCTGGCTGTCCGCCGCCCCCAGGGGGCCGACCCTCACGTGGTCGGTGCGGTCGGCGTCGGTCATGCGGTCGACGACCGCACCGAACCCGTCGTCGGCCGCGACGGCCTCGCTGCGGTAGGTGGCGAGGAACAGCACCGGGTAGAGCCACTCCGTCACCGTCCGCGAGAGGTGTGCGAACAGGCGGAGGGTGTCCGGCCCCGCCCAGTGGAGGTCGTCGAGGAACACGACCAGCGGCGACCCCTCCGTCCGCTCCCGCACCGCGTCGGCCACCTCGTTGAACAGGGCGGTCCGCTCCGCCGCCAGTGCCTCGGGACCGTCGACCGCGGTCGCACCCCGCTTCAGGTGTGCCACCAGCGAGTCGTGGTCCGGGAGGTCCCGGAACGCGGACAGCACCGGTCCGTACGGTCGGTCGACGATCGGGTCAGCACCTCCCGGTCCGTCGGCGACTGGACCGGCACCACCCGCTCCGGCCGTCCAGCGTCAACCCTGGACACCCATGTCGATCCCCGGATTTCCCGTTCGTACCGGTCTTCGGGTTTCGATCCTGCGGGAACGGAAATACGTCTTTCGGACGGATCGGTCGAACGGATGGGGGCCCGTCGGTTCGAAGAGCGGTTCCCGGCCCGACCGATCGTCGCGCCTGGCGGTGGCCAGGGGGCACAACGCTGAATACCCGTGGTGGAGTATCCCGACGGAGGGAATGTCGGGCGGGATCACTCGTCGTCACCTCCTCGCGGCCGCCCTCGGCGGTGGGGTGGCCGGCCTCGCGACGTCGCGAACCGCGTCCGGTGCCGACAGGGACGTGGCCGCGTCCACGGCCATCGGTGGCTGGCCGACCTTCGGTCACGACCCGGCGAACACCGGCCACGCCGCCGGGGAACCCGCGCCGGTGGGATCGGTCACCGAGGAGTGGCGCTTCGACACCGGCCACCGGGTGACCTCCTCGCCGGCGGTCGTCGACGGAACCGTCTACGTCGGGAACTTCGCCGGCACCGTCTCCGCCATCGACGCCGCCGACGGAACCGAATGCTGGTCGTTCGAGGCCGGCACGAACGTCGAGTCCTCGCCGGCGGTCGTCGACGGGACGGTCTACGTCGGCAGCGCCGACGAACGCGTCTACGCCATCGACGCCGCCGACGGAACCGAACGCTGGTCCTTCGGGACGGGGGGAGCGGTCTACTCCTCCCCAACGGTGGTCGACGGGACGGTCTACGTCGGCAGCGACGACGACCACGTCTACGCCATCGACGCCGCCGAGGGGACCGAACGCTGGTCCTTCGAGACCGGGAGCTGGGTCGATTCGTCCCCGGCAGTCCTCGACGGGACGGTCTACGTCGGGAGCGACGACGACCACGTCTACGCCATCGACGCCGACGGGAGCGAGCGCTGGTCGTTCGAGACCGGCGGAGAGGTCGCCTCCTCGCCGGCGGTCGCCGAGGTTCCCGCCGCCGAGGGGACGGACCGCGTCGTCTTCGTCGGAAGCCGGGACGAGACGGTCTACGCCCTCGACGCCGCCGACGGGACCGAACTGTGGCGGACCGGGATCAGCGACCCCGTCACTCACTCGCCAGCGGTGGTCGGCGGGTCCACGGACTCGTCCGGTGCCACGGTGTTCGTCGGCGGGCGCCTCTCGGGGGACCTCCACGCCATCGACGCCGCGACGGGCGACGTTCGCTGGCGCTTCGATACGGACCGCCACACGTCGCCGGCGGTCGCGGCGGGCACCGTCTACGTCGGGAGCATCGACTCGAACGTTTACGCCATCGACGCCGCCGACGGGACCGAACGCTGGTCCTTCGGGACGGGCGACAACGTCGAGTCCGCGGTTGCGGTCGCGGACGGACGGGTCTACGTCGGGAGTTACGACGGGCACGTCTACGCGGTGACCGGCGAGACGGCCACCGAGACGCAGGCCACTACTGCGACGACGTCCGCTGGCGACGACGCGACGACCGGAACGGCCACCACTGACGCCACGACCGGTTCCACCTCGACCGGCGGCGGCACGCCCTCCGCCCCCGACGGGGGGACGACCCCCGCCGGAGGATCCGGCGACCCGACGGGAACGACCGTCGAGTCCGGGGACGACCTCCCGGTGGTCCCCCTGGCAGTCGGCGGGGTGGCGACCCTGGCGGCCCTGACCGCTGGCGTCGCCTGGGGTCGCCGCGGCGGGGACGGGGACGGTTCACCGGGGGACGACGAACGGGACGGGGTCGGATCCCCCGGTGCTCCGGACGCACGACCGGGCGACGGTCCGTCCGACGGTGGGTCTCCCCCACCCGCCGGACGGGAAGCGGACGACGGGCCCGCCGGCGGATCCGACGGGAAACCGGAAGCGGACCCGGGCGACGGGGCGGCCGGAGACGGATCCTCACGCACACCCGACGAGGACCCCGTCGACGGGTCGGCCCACGGCGGATCCTCACGCACACCCGACGAGGACCCCGTCGACGGGTCGGCCCACGGCGGATCCCCGGACGGGAGCGTCGTCGGTGGCGTCGGTCGCCCCTCGGGGGAACCGTCCTCCGTACCGCTGGCCCCGGACCTCTCGCTGACCTACGATGACATCCAGCGCGGCGAGGTGATCGGTCGGGGTGGCAACGCCGACGTCTACCAGGCCACCGTCGACATCGGGGTCGGCGAAGCAGTCATCGCGGTCAAGGAACCCCGGTTCCGGAACACGCTGGACGCCGACACAGTCGAGTCGTTCCTGGAGGAGGCCGAGACCTGGGCCAGCCTCGACGACCACGAGGCCATCGTCGGGGTCGTCGACTGGGGTTCCCGGCCGCTGCCGTGGATCGCCATGGAGTACATGGACGCCGGCGACCTGGGGGACCGCGCCGGGACCCTCGGGATCGACCAGGCTCTCTGGACTGCACTGACGATCACGAGGGCGGTCCGCCACGCCCACACGCGGGGCGTCGCCCACCTGGACCTGAAGCCGGAGAACGTCCTGTTCCGCTCGACCGGCGAGACCTGGCCGGTGCCGAAGGTGGCCGACTGGGGGCTGGCGGAGTTCATGCTGGCGCGCTCGACGGGGGTCGAGGGGTTCTCGCCGGCCTACGCCGCCCCGGAGCAGGTCGAGGAGGACCGTGGCCTCCCCGACCAGTCGACGGACATCTACCAGCTCGGGGCCGTCTTCTACGAACTGTTCACCGGAGTGCCGCCGTTCGAGGGGGGATCCGCCAGCGTGATGGAGGCGGTCGTCGCCGAGGAGCCGGATCCCCCGACTGCCGTCGACACCGGTCTGCCCCCCGAACTCGACGACGTCCTCCTCACCGCCCTCGCCAAGGAGAAGGCCGACCGCTACGAGGACGTCATCTACCTCCGCGACCGGCTGTCGGACCTGTACGACTCGCACTGAGGGTCGCGGACGCGGGTCCCCTCCGGTGTCCGTCGGGGGTTCGATCGAGGGGCGTCACCGTTACGCGGCGGTGCGCGACCCTCACTCGACTCCGGGGTCGGTGCCCGGGGTTCGGTCGGGCTCCTCCCGTCACTCGACTCCGGGGTTCGTCACCGCGCCGTCGGCGGCCGATCCGAAGTCCCGGCCGTACTTCGCCAAGACCCCCGAATCGTACGCTGGCTCCGGGTCCTCCCGCTCCGCCAGCCGTCGATCGATCTCCGAGTCCGGGAGATCGACCGCCAGCGTCCGGTCCGGCACGTCGATCCGGACGGTGTCGCCGTCCCGCAGGGCGCCGATCGGTCCGCCGACGAACGCCTCGGGCGCGACGTGACCGATCATCGGGCCCCGGGTCCCGCCCGAGAAGCGTCCGTCGGTTATCAAGGCGACGTCGTCCTCGTGCCCCTGCCCGACGACGGCGGCGGTCACCCCGAGCATCTCCCGCATCCCCGGGCCGCCCCGTGGTCCCTCGTTGCGGATCACGATGACGTCCCCGCTCTCGACGCGGCCCTCCTGGACGTAGGCCATCGCGTCCTCCTCGTTCTCGAAGACCCGTGCCGGGCCCTCGTGGCGGAACACGTCGTCGCTCGTGGCCTTGAGGACGGCCCCGTCGGGGGCGAGGTTGCCCGAGAGGACCTTGATCGCCCCCTCCGGCTGTTTCGGTTCCTCGACGGGAGAGAGGAACTCGGCGTCTATCTCCGACTCGGGGGGCAACCGGCCGGTCTCCTCCAGGTGGGCTATCTCCTCCGCAAGCGTTCGACCGGTGACCGTCGTGGCGTCCCCGTGGAGCAGGTCGGCCTCCAGCAGGCGGCGGACAACGACCGGAACGCCCCCGACCTCGTGGAGGTCGTTCATGACGTGTGACCCACCGGGCTGGAAGTCCGCTACCTTCGGCGTACGCCGGGAGACCCGGTCGAACTCCGCCACGTCGAGGTCGACGCCCGCCTCGGCCGCCAGGGCGAGGAGGTGGAGCACCTGGTTCGTCGACCCGCCGACCGCCGTCCCGACGGCCATCGCGTTCTCGAAGGACTTCCGGGAGAGGACGTCGGAGGGCCGGCGGTCCTCCTCGACCACCTCGACCGCGAGTTCCCCGGCCCGGTGGGCCACCTCGTAGCGGGCCTCGTCCTCGGCGGGGGCGGACGCGCTCCCGAGGGGTGCGAGGCCGATGGCCTCCGAGACCGTCGCCATCGTGTTGGCGGTGAACATCCCGCCGCAGGACCCCGCGCCCGGACAGGCGTTGCGCTCCAGGTCGTCGAGTTCGTCTTCGCTCATCTCGCCGGCGGCGTACGCGCCGACGCCCTCGAACACCTGGACGATGGTTACGTCCCGGCCCTCGTGTTCGCCGGGCATGATCGACCCGCCGTACAGGAAGACCGAGGGGAGGTCGGTCCGGATGGCGGCCATCATCATCCCGGGGAGGTTCTTGTCACAGCCACCGACGGTGACGAGGCCGTCCACCCGCTCCCCGAACGCGACGAGTTCGACGCTGTCCGCGATCACCTCCCGTGATATCAACGACGCCTTCATCCCCTCCGTCCCCATCGAGATGGCGTCGGAGATGGTGATGGTCCCGAACTCTACCGGCATCCCACCCGCCTCGTCGGCCCCGTTCCAGGCCGCGTCGGCCACGTCGTCGAGGTGGACGTTGCAGGGCGTGACGTCGGCCGCCGGGTTCGGGATGCCGATCATCGGGGAGTCGAAGTCGGCGTCGTCGTAGCCCATCGCCCGGAACATCGCCCGGTGCGGGGCGCGTTCGGGTCCTTCGGTGACGTCGTTGCTCGGGAGGTGGTCGAGCTTGCCGGATCCCTCGGGGTCCCCCCGCGATCCGGACTCTTCCGTGCCGTCGGCGTCCTCGGGAGTGCTCATGGGTGAGTTCGGGGGAGACGCCCCATAACGGTCCCGGTCACGCCAATTTGGACCGCACCGCGAGATGCCAGCCGACCCCGGGGTATTTCCCCCGCGACGTGGATCCACTCCTCATGAACCGGACGGAACGGACGGCGGTCGTCGGCGCGGGTGCGATGGGCACCGGCCTCGCGGTCCAGTTCGCGCTCTGTGGCCTCGACGTTACGCTGATCGACCACCGGCAGTCGAACCTCGACGCCGCCCGGGAAACCATCGCGGACGTCGTGGAGTTCCTCGACGAGCGAGGGATCGCCGACGCCCCGACCGGGACCGACGACACGCCGTCCGACGCGGTGCTCGACCGGACCGGATTCACCCTCGATTTGGCCGACGGCGTCGCGGGGACCGACCTGGTGCTCGAAACCGTCAGCGAGGACCTCGCGATCAAGCGCGAGGTGTTCGAGCGGGCGGCGCGGGCCACGACCGACGCGGTGCTGGCGACGAATACGTCGAGCCTCCAGGTCACCGACGTCGCGGAGGGGGCGCCGGGCCACGGGGACCGGGTCGTCGGCTGTCACTGGTGGTACCCGCCATACCTGCTCTGCCCGGTGGAGGTGGTCGCCGGCGAGGAGACGTCGACGGAGACGCTCCGACGAACGCAGGCGTTCGTCGAACGGGTCGACCGCGATCCGGTCGTCGTTCGCCGCGACGTCCCCGGGTTCGTCTGGAACCGGATCCAGTTCGCGGTCCTGCGGGAGTGCGTCCACATCGTCGAGGCCGGCGTCGCCTCCGTGGAGGACGTCAACCGGGCGGTCCGGGACGGCTACGCCCGGCGGACCGCGGTCGTCGGCCCGTTCGAGACGGTGGACATCGCCGGACTCGAACTGTTCGAGACGATCGCCGAGGGACTGTACCCACACCTCTGTGACGACGACGAACCGGGCGAGTTGTTCGCCGACCACGTCGACCGCGGCCGGGGTGGCGTCGAGGACGGGGCCGGGTTCCTCGAGTACGACGAACCGGCCGAGGCCGTGACCCGACGCCGGGACGAACGACTCGCGACGCTCCGTCGGGTACTCGACGCGGAGGAGTGACCGGCCGACCTCCCGCGACGGGCGTTCACCCGTCGAGTTCGACGAGTTCGACCGGGATCCCCGGAACGTCCGCCGGGTGGACGAACGCCCGGACGTAGGGGCCCAGGCCCTCGACGGGCGTCTCGTCGAACAGCCGGTACCCCTCGCGTTCGAGGGCGACCATCGCCGCCTCGACGTCCGGGACGACGTACGCGACGTGGTAGTCCGAACGTTCCCGGAGCACGTCGAGGAGGTCGTCCAGTTCCGTCCCCCGTTCCTCGCGGACGATTACCTCGACCGCGTGGTCGGGAAGGTCGACGAAGGCCACCCGGACCTTCTCATCGACGTCCGTTTCGGTCGTTACCTCGCCGCCCAGCACGTCCCGGTAGAACTCGACCGTTCGCACGTAGTCGTCGACCACCAGACCGACGTGGTGACATCCCGCGATCATGCCCCACGATTCGTCGCCGGCCACAAAAGGATGCGCACACCGGCGGTCGCCAGGTGGATCCCCGGGGCCGCAGGGGGCCGGGTAACCGTCGACATCCCCGGTCCGCCCAGGACCGATCCAGTGTCCGCCGACCGCCCAGGTTCGACGCCCGCGACCAACGACGATGGACCGAGGAAGGAGCCCCGAATCGATGATCTACAAACAGGATTTATTTTATTTCTATATTTAGCTTATACCATAAGTATTTTTATGTTAACAACGGGGATCGCCCCTGGAGTCGTCGGCGACACACGTATCACTGCTACAGATCCCTTATCGGATGCTCTACGGGCTGTAAATCGCGTTTCGTGTCGTCCCGGAACCGGGGAACAGGACGACAGCAGAGTACTGCCGCGAGATACTCCCGGATGTCGATTTCTTCGTATTTCGGACCATTTACTGACGATCAACGGCCCGATCGCAGATCGACTGCCACCGGAACGGGTCCGGGCGACGACGCAGAGAAAACCTTATTCATAAGAATACAATAATACAGTGTAGGATTATGTTTATAGGAATAGATACGATCTAAGATAGGAAGAGTTTCGGGATGTGTTCCCGGCCGATCGGGACTTCCCGGAACGGTACCCGTCGCGGGGCGTTCGACGCGGCCCCCGTCGAACATCGCGCCGGGAGGCTACAGGACGACGTATATCTGGCCGTCGCGTTCTGTCACGGGGTAGGTGGGGATCCGGTACCGTTCGCTGGCGAGGTGGTAGCCGTCGGTGATGTCGAACTCCCAGCCGTGCCAGGGACAGGCGATCACCTTGCCCTCGCGATCCCAGGTGAACGTCCCGTCCTCGTCCATGCCGAGCGTCCCGGACAGGAGTCCCTCGCAGACCGGTCCGCCCTGGTGGGTACAGTAGTTCAACAGCGCGTAGAGTTCCCCGTTAACCCGGAAGACGGCGATCTCGCGGCCGTCGATCTCCGCGATGACCCGGTCGCCGTCCTCGAGTTCCCCCGATGCGATCACGGGACGTAACTGGTCGGGATCGACATCGTCGAGGCCTTCGGCAGCCGTCCCCCGGTCGGCCCCGTCTGTGTTCCCCTCCTCGACGCCGGCATCTGCGTCCGCTCCGGCGGGTTCGTCGTCGGGCATGGCCTAGAAGGCGAACAGGTCCTCGGCGGTCTCGCCGTAGATGTTCTTGACCTCGTCCACCTCGAAGTTGCCGCGGATCGTCTTGAGGATTTCCTCGGACATGTCGAAGTCGAAGTGGGGGTAGTCCGAGGAGAACATGAGGTTGTTCTGGCCGTCGAACGCTTCGATGACGCTCTGGAGGTAGGCGGGGTCGTCGTCTCCCTCCACTGGCTGGCTGGTGAGGTAGAACTGGTCGGCCAGGTACTCGCTGGGCATCTTCTCCAGGAGGGGCGCGTCGTACTTCGCGGCCCGGTAATCGTGGTCCATCCGGCGCATGAAGTAGGGATACCAGCCGAGGCCGGACTCCTGGATCACGAACTCCAGGTCCGGGAACCGTTCCGGGATCCCCTGGGTCAGCATGTCGGCGATGTTGACCATGTGCATCATCGGGTGGGCGGTCACGTGGATCGGTAGTTGGCGCTTCATCGCCTGCCACTGGGAGGGGAAGCGGATCATCGTCGCCCCGGCGGCGTTGTGCATCATGATCGGCAGTCTCGCGTCCTCGGCCGCACGGTAGATGGGGTGGTACTTGTCGTCGCCGAAGATGGGGTTACAGATGCTGGAGGGGAGCATGATGGCGACGATGCCCTCCTCGTCCGCCCGGTCGTCTATCTCCTCGGCCATCTCGGCCGGGCGCTGTGGCGCGACGACCGCGGCGCCGTATATCCCCTCGTCGGGGTCGAGTATCTCGTCCAAGATCCACTCGTTGTACGCCGAGGCCAGGGCGGCCGCGAGTTCGTGGTGGTGGACCCCGCCCAGGTACAGGTTCAGCGTCGGCGTCACGATGGCACGGTCCCACTCGATCAGTTCCTTGCCGTCGAGGACCTGCCGTTTCGTCCGTACCGGGGGATTGTCCACCTTGCCGATGGTGACCGGCCCGAGCATCCCGTGGGACGGGAAGAGGCTGCTCAGGAACCCGTAGTCGTCACCTCCCGTCTCCCGGTTCAGTAGGCTGTCGAACGGGTCGTCGAGGTACGGGAGGAAGTCCTCCTGGCGCTCGGTCAGGTGGAAGTCCGTGTCCACGACCACTTCGAGGTCGCTCAGCGAACGGATCTGCTGGGTTTTACTACCGCTAGAGCTCATCCTGCGTGATGTAGTAACGTACGGCATATAAACGTTTGTGGGAACGGCCGCGTGGCAGCGTTCGGAGCGGCCGGGTCGGTTTACAGTAAATTTACAGTATTTCGGTCGGGCCCGAAAAACGGGAGTTCGGGACAGTAAAGCGAAGGTTAGTGGAGATAGTCGTATACAGTAAACTTACTGTATGAACCGTACTCCGATCCGAACGGTACCACTGGTCGAACGGGATCGGAGGGCGTGGCAGACGAAATGCCCGACGTCGCGGTCCGGTCGTCGTCCCCGACCTCCCTGTGGCCCCCGAAGCGGATCGGCGAGAGGAAGGGGCGACGCCCCCGTCGTAGCCGAACGAGAGGGTCACCCGTAGTCCTCGTCGGCCCCCGCGGACGGGAGAAACCCCTCTCGCTCGTACGGGACTCCTCGTCCCCGGGGCACCGATGTCGACGCCGCGAAGGTATCCGATATCGTCGGACGTGGGTGTGGGTACCCTTCGTTCACGGACTCCTAGGGTGGATCCCAGAGTGCACGAGACGTTTGTCGAACGCGGATCGGCTACCCCGACCGCCAGGTCGCCGCCAGCGCCGCGCCGACGAACGCCAGCGCGCCGCTCCCGAGGAACACGGGCGTATAGGTCCCCAGGGTCTCGTATGAGGTGCCGGCAAGGAACGGCCCGAGGACGCTGGCGACGCCCAGACCGACCGCCGCGGTCCCGTAGAAGGCGCTGATGTTGTCGACGCCGAACAGATCCGCGACTAGCGTCGGGACCAGGCCCGCGCCGCCGCCGTAGACGAACCCGTAGATGAGCCCGAACGCGTACAGCGACAGTGCCGTCGACGCCACGGACAGACTCATCACCAGAACGCCCATCCCGACCGAGAGGGCGACGTACGTCGTCAGCCGATCCAGGCGATCCGAGACGTACCCGAGGGCGATCCGTCCGGGGATGGCCGCCGCGCCCGAGAGGCTGACCGTCCAGACGCCGACGTCCCGGCCCAGCCCGACGTCTTTCGTGTACACCACCATGTGGACCAGCACCACATACAGCGAGGTGTAGGTCAGGACGAGGTTCAGGAACACGGAGACGAACGCCCGCGACCGGACGACCGAGAGCACCTCCGCCACCTGCTCGCGCACGGTGCGACGGTCGCTTCCCGCGAGGTACCCCTCGGGGAACTCCTGCGTGGGATCGACGCCGAACGACACCGGGTCGTCGGCGAGGAAGACGGCCGCCGACGCGAGGACCGCCAGCGCTCCCGCCATGATGAACAGGTAGGCCGTCTGCCAACCGAGTTCGCGGATCAGATACGAGGCGACGTGTGGGACGACAAGCGTTGCAACGCCCAGTCCCGAGGTGGCGATGGCCGTCGCTACCCCCCGCCGGCGATGGAACCACCGCTGGACGGTGGTGTACCCGACGACGTAAACGATGCCCATGCCGACCCCGGCGACCAGGCCGTAGGAGACCAGCAACTCGGGCAGCGTCCCCGACTGGCTCGCGCCGGCGAGTCCGACCCCGAGGAGGACCGTCCCGACCATCGTGGCCCGTCGGATGGAGTAGCGGTCGACCATCCCACCGATCAGGGCCGAACTCACGTACAGCGTCATCGTCTGTACCGAGAACACCAGCGATGTTTCCGATCGCGACCGCCCGAGGTCGGCGAGCAGGTAGTCGTAGAAGACGCTGAACGAGAACGAGATGCCGAACACCGCGAGGACGAGCGCGAAACACGCTCCGGTGACGACCCACCCGTAGTAGAGGTCGAGGTCCCGCACCCAGGTTCGCGGCGTCTCTAGCATCGTGGTCGGGGATCGGCCCTCCCGGTTGCCGGGAGCGACCGGGGGTCGCGTCGACGGCGCACGGTCGCGTTCGGGTCGCCTTACCGGTCGTCGGTCGTCGTCTGCCGGCCACTGGCTCCGATCCGGGGCCCTCGGACCGTCACTGGTCGAGGTAGGAGTGTTCCTTCCCCTGGATCAGCGCCGTGACCGCGCGGTTGTACGGCGTCTCGATTCCCTCCTCCTCGCCGTACTCCACGATGGCGCCGTTGATGTACTCGATTTCGGTCTTGCGCTCCTTCGTGACGTCCTCCAGCATCGAGGACATCACCTCGGGGTTGTCCCGGCAGTGCTCTATGGTGTCCCCGACCGGGTCGTCGGAGATGACCTCGATGCCCTTCGCGCGGGCGACTGTCACGGCCTCCTCGATGAGGGCCCGCAACACCTCCTGGGTCGGTTCGTAGGTGCTGATCGGACCGATCATCAGGCCGGTCAGCCCCGCGATGGGCTTGACGCCGACGCTGGTGATCTGTTTGTGCCAGATGTGTGGGATGGGGTCGTCGACCCGGTGGGTGTCCTCGAAGCCCGCGCTCCTGAGGGCTTCCACGACCCGGTCGGCGGCCTCGTCGTCCTCGCCCCCGAGTTTCGTCTTGCCCTCCAGGCCGTCCTGGAAGACGTGGGCCGGGCCCTTCATGTTCGACCCGATGAGCGTCGTCCCGCCGAGCACTCGGTCGTCGGCCGTGAACTCCTGGATGACCTCGTAGTTCGTCAGCCCGTTCTGGAGCGTCACCAGCGTCGTCTCCTCGTCATACATCGCGCTGGCCCCCTCCATGGCCGTACGCGTGTCGTTGCTCTTTACGAACACGAACGCGACGTCGACGGGACCGATCTCCTCCGGATCGGTCGTGGCTGGTGGGTGAACCCGCATGTCCTCGGCACCTAGACGTTCGATGTAGAGGCCCTCGTCGTTGATGGCGTCTACGTGCTCCTCCCAGACGTCGTAGAGGTAGACGTCCTCTCCGTTCTCCCAGAGGTAGCCGCCGAACAGTGCGCCTAGTGAACCCGCACCTATGACTCCTATCCGCATAGCCCTATAGGACCTTCCCGCTGTAAAAAGTGTTTTTATCGGCTGGGTTACCGGTCGCGTCCTCGGGTGCAGTCGGGGTCGACGGGCTATCGATCCCCGCCCGACTATCGATCCCCGCCGACGGTGTGAACGAGCTATCGATCCCCGTCGGTTCCGACGCCCTCCGGCCGGAGGACGTAGTTGCCCCGTCTGTCGACCGACGCGTCGAACGCCGGCGGGACGACGAGCGTCGTGTGGGGGAACTCGACGACTCCCGGCCCCTCGAAGTCCCCCTGGACGTCGTGCCGGCCGTCGTATATCGGCGTCCGGACGAACTCCCCGCGAGCGGGGAAGTAGACGTCGCGGTGGTCCTTGACGGCCTCTGCGGGGTCGACGCCGCCACCCGTCCCCGCGAGCCGGGGCTTTTCGGTCTCCGCCACTGCCGTGAGCCGGATGTTGACCACCTCGACCGCGCTCTCCTCGTCGCAGAAGGTGTAGAGCTTCTCGTGTTGCTCGTGGTGGTAGTCCTCGATGGTCCCGACGTCGGTCAGTTTCTCGACCTCCGGTGGAACCTCCACGTCGACGTAGTGGACCTGGCCCTCGTACCGGGTGCTGACGGTCCGCTCGAACGACCAGGACTCCTCGGGCGTGTCCTCCTCCCGCAGGGTCTCGCGGGCCTCGGCCTCCATCTCCTCGAAGGCCTCCTTGACCCGTTCGAGGACGGCCCCGGAGAGCGGTTCCGGGGGGAACGAGCGCACGAAGTTGTGCTTGATGTCCGACTGCAACAGCCCGGAGGCGCTGAGCGTCCCCGCCGTCTCGGGGACGATTGCGGTCGTCTCGAACCGCCGCGCAAGCGGGCCGACGTGGAGCGGCCCCGCGCCGCCGACGGTCACCAGCGCGAACTCCCGTGGGTCGTAGCCGCGCTGGATCGACACCTGCCTGATCTGGTTGATGAGCTGTTCGTTCATCAACTCGACGACCCCCGCACACGCCTCCTCGACGTCGATGCCGAGGGGGTCGGCCAGTCGCTCGCGGATCCCCCGGCGTGCGGCCTCGACGTCGAGGCTGGTCTCCCCGCCCAGGAAGAACTCGGGGTTGAGGTAACCCAGCAGGAGGTTCGCGTCGGTCACAGTGGGCCGGTCGCCCCCCTGGCCATAGCAGATCGGACCGGGGTCGGCACCGGCGCTCTTGGGACCGATCTGGAGCACTTCGCGGCCGTCGAGCCACGCGATCGACCCGCCGCCGGCACCGATGGTGTTGATGTCGACCATCGAAACCGGGACGCGCTTGGTCCCGACGCTGTTGTCGGTGGTCACGAGGGGCGTCCCCTCCGTGATGAGACAGACGTCGGTGCTGGTGCCCCCCATGTCCACGGAGATGATGTCCTCGAAGCCGGCGACGCCCGCGGTGGCGGCGTTGCCGACCGTGGCTGCCGCCGGGCCGGAGTTCACCGACAGTACGGGTTCCTCGGCGAGCACCTCCGGAAGGGACACCCCGCCGTTGCCCTTCATGATCAGGAAGGTACCGTCGAAGCCGGCGTCCCGGAGGCTCGACTCCAGGTCGCCGAGGTACTCCCGGAGAACCGGCTTGAGGCTCGCGTCGATGACAGTGGTGGTGATGCGGTCGTAGAGACCGATCTGCGGGAACACCGCCGTCGAGACGGAGACGGCGGCGACGTCCTCGCGATCGGCCAGGACGCGTTCGGCCGCCCGTTCGTGGCGGTCGTCGAGGTAGGAGTTCATGAAGGCGACTGCGACACACTCGGCCCCCTCGTCGACGAGGCGGTCGACGGCCCGGGTCACGTCCGACTCGTCGAGTTCCTCCCGGACCCGACCCTCGTCGTCGACCCGTTCGGGGACCGGCCGTCGCAGCGACCGCTCGATGACCGTCCGCCCGGGGTCCTTGTGGTCCGACCAGAGGTCGTAGATGTCCGGATCGCGCTCCATGTTGAGTTCGATCACGTCGCGCATCCCCTCGGTGGTGAGCAGTCCGGTCGTCGCCTCGTCGTCCTCCAGGAGGGCGTTGGTCGTGACGGTCGTCCCGTGGACGATGCGGTCGGTGACCGAGAGGAACTCCCCGAGGTCCAGGTTCCGGTCGTCCGCGGCCACCGTCAGTCCCTCGATGACCCCGCCCGAGAGTCGTCCGGGCGTCGTCGAGACCTTGTAGGTCTCCACGTCGCCCTCCGGGGTGACCATCGCGAAGTCGGTGTGGGTACCGCCGATGTCGACGCCGACCCGGTAGGTCCCGCCGTCACTCATCGTCCTCACCCCCGACGCTGGCGTCCGACCTGCGACGACTGGTCGCCTCGCGGTCGATCGCCAGGTCCTCCGAGAGGACGACGCCGTACTCCTCGCGGGCGGCCGCCCGGGAAACGTAGCCGTTCTTCACGTCCCGCCTGACCATTTCGGGGTCGCGCTCGTGGGGGTCGCCGACGCCGCCGCCGCCGCCGCTCTCCTGGACGTACCGCCCGTCGGTGATGTAGAGGTTTGTCCAGGACCGTTCGAGTTCCTCGCGCTCGCCCGACGCGCGTTCGTGGAACACTCGCACCGAGTCGCCGTCGTTCCCGCCGAGGTGACCGTGGGGCGGCGACTCGCGCCCGAAGTCGCCGCCGACCGAGAAGATGGACTCGTGACCATCCGGCGAGATTTCGACCGTCGGCCCGAGGCCGCCCCGCCAGCGGCCCGCCCCGCCCGAATCCTTCCGGAGGTCCATCTCGTCGATGGACATGGGGTACATCGCCTCGAACATCTCGGGGTCGATCCCCACGAACCCGCCGAGCAGGATGATCCCCCCGATGGCGTTCATGCCGTCGCGCCCCCATACCGCGCCGCCGCCGCCCATCACCGACGAGACGGCCCCGCGGTACTCCTCGCCCGAACCGGGGTAGGTCCCGGAGGTCATCGGGCGCACCCACCGCGACCACCCCGCCGGGGCGTTCCGGGGGTTGACCTCCGTCAGCGCGTCCAGGCAGGCCTCCATCGTCTCCTGGACGCAGTCGACGGTGGAGTAGCCCGTCGCGTAGGGGAACTCCGGGTTGACGATCGAGCCCATCGGGGCCTCGACGTCCACCACGTCCACGCACCCGGCGTTGAAGGGGATGTCCAGATCCATCGTCACGAACCAGGCGCTGTTGACCGCGGAGTGGGTCACGCCGATGGTGTTGTTGATCGGGGCGCGGATCTGCTCGCTCGACCCCCCGAAATCGAAGGTGACGTCCTCGCCGTCGACGGTGACCGCGACACGGATGTGAACCGGGTCGTCGCTCTTGGGGTTCGCGTCGGTCTGGCTGTGACCGCGGTAGGTGCCGTCCGGCAGGTCCGCGACGTACTCCCGGACCTTCCGTTCGGTGGTCGAGAGCAATCGGTCGGTGCTCGCCCGGACCGTCTCGACGCCGTACCGTTCGAGGAGTTCCACGGAGCGCTCCTTGCCCTTGCGGATCGCCCCGATCATCGAGGACAGGTCGCCGCGCTGGACCTTCTCGACCCGGGAGTTGCGGGTGATCAGGCCGATGACGTCCTGGATCACCTCGTCGTTCCTAACCACCTTCACCGGCGGGATGATCAACCCGTCGTTGTAGGCCTCCTCCGTATCGACCGGCGACCGGACGGGGTCCTTCGCCCCGATGTCGGCCTGGTCCGCCCGTAACGCCATGTACAGGACCGGGTCCCCGTCGCCGTCCTCGTCCGGCCCGTACACCGGGCTCACCATGGTGAAGTCGGGCATGTGGGTGTTGGCCGCCCGGTACGGGTCGTTGGTCAACACGACGTCCCCCGGTTCGATCTCGGGGACCAGTTCGATCACCATCTGGACGGTCATGTCGATCGACCCCAGGTGGACGGGGATCCCCTGGGTACCGCCGATCAGTCGTCCCTGGCCGTCGGTGAGGCCGACCGAGAAGTCGTGTGCCAGGACGATAGGGAGGTTGCGCGCGGTGCGTACGACGATCTCGTCCATCTCGGCCGCTATCTCGTCGAGCGCGTTCGTGATAACCGAGTGGGTAACGGGGTCCACCGAAACCTCGTCCATGCACCTTCAGCGGGGAGGACGGCTAATATTCTTTGGGGACGGCTAGCACGGGAACGTCACGAAACGGGGATCGCGAGGTGACTTTCGTCGGGATCGGACCGGATCCCGGCCCGGTCCGACCGACCCCGTTCTGGTCCGACCGGTCCTCACTGGGGACGTACCCTGCGGCCACCGGGCCCGTCCCTGCACTGAAACCGGCGGTCGATACGGTCGTCGCTCAGCGAACCACCGACGTCGGATCCGCCCGGGAGGGCACTCCCGTCTCCGTCGTGACAGCTACTCGATCCACCGAACACACCTCGGAGTCCCCGCCCCCATTCGTTCCACCCGGATCGATGCCTCACCGCTTCTGGACGGCCGTCGGCGCGTCCCGCGCGACAGGTGCCGGATCCCTCGCCGAAGTTCGACTCCGTGAAGGCAGTGCTCGGAGTGGCCAGGACAATGTACAGTAGACCTACTGTAAATCGACCGGTCCCGTACCGTGCTTCGATCGAGTC
Organism: Halobacteriales archaeon QS_8_69_26; assembly: GCA_003023195.1. GTDB lineage: Archaea > Halobacteriota > Halobacteria > Halobacteriales > SW-7-71-33 > PXRX01. The sequence continues at coordinate 100,671 of PXRX01000023.1, read as the reverse complement.
CAAAGACGGGGGTTTCGACGGCAAGACGAGGCCCCGCGGAATAGTCGGTTTACAGTAAGTATACTGTAGAATTTCCGATCCGAACTGTACCATAGCGAACGGGGCGAAGCTATATTACGAGGGGAACCCTCGTCCGGTCCATGACGCCCGAGATAGTCACCGACATCCAGCGTCCGCCGTCGGACGTGGTAGAGGGCTTCGAAGGGATCGGCGCGGCAGACGTCCACGAGGCGATGGGCAAGGCCGGCGGGATGGGTCCGGAGATCTCCCGCGTGGCGGGGGGGAGCGTGGTCGGGCCCGCGACGACGGTCCGCCTGCCGACCGGGGACAACATGATGATCCACGTCGGGGCGAAGGTCGCCGCCCCGGGGGACGTCCTGGTCATCGAGGCGACGACCGACCGCGGGGCGACCTGGGGCGAACTGGCGACGACCAACGCCAAGCGCAAAGGGATCGCGGGCGTGGTCTCCGGCGGCAACGTCCGCGACGTCGAGGAGATCCGAGAGATGGACTTCCCGCTGTTCGCCAGCACCGTCAACCACGTCGGTGCCGTCAAGGAGACGCCCGGGTCGGTGAACGTCCCCGTCACCGTCGGCGGGACCATCGTCGAACCGGGCGACCTGGTGGTCGGTGACGGCGACGGTGTGACCATCGTCCCCCGCGAGGACGCCGCCGAGGCCCTGGCGGCGGCCCGCGACCGGATCGAACGCGAGGACGAGATCCGCGAGCGCATCCAGTCGGGGGAGGACCTCTACGACATCGCCGGCTACGCCCCCAGCCATTACTATCACATATTTGTAAGAAAAGCTTATGTGTGGATGACCGCTCGGTGAACGCATGGCGGACGATAGCGCTACCCACCGTGCCACCAGTCGGTCATTCGACAGGCGAACTGCCCTCAAATCGATCGGCGTAGCAGCCACGCTCGGGACCGCGGGCTGTCTCGGTGGCGGTGGCGGTGGCGGCGACGGTGACGGCAACACCCTCAGGATCGGTCAGACCCTGGGCCTCTCCGGACCGGTGGCATCGCTCGACGAACAGAACCAGAAGGGAGTGAAAACCGGCCTCGCCTACGCGCGGGACAACGGGTTCAACCTGCAGGGCGACGACGCCGAGATAGAGCACATCACCTACGACAACGAGGGCGACCCGGAGAAAGCACGCCAGCAGGCCCGGCGCCTCGTCGACCAGGACGACGTCCACGTCCTGCTGACCGGCACCGGGTCGACGTACGGGTCGGCGGTGGCCCCGGTCGCCCACGACGAGGAGGTCCCGTTCATCCCGTACAGTTCCTACACCCCGACCATCGCCGAACTGAACTCCGAGTGGGTGTTCGTCCCCGCTCCGCGGATCACCCAGTACGGGAAGGGGTTTCTGGAACTGATGGCACTCCAGAGCAACCCTCCACAGAAGGTCGGGGTGCTCAAGGAGAACACCGTCGTCGGCGAGGAGATGGCGCCCGCGATGGTCGAGTACGCCGACGACAGGGGCTTCGACTTCGACGTGTCGATCATCGACACCTACGACCGGGGTAAGGACATGACCTCCTCGCTCCAGAAGGCCCAGAACGCAAACGTCGACGCCCTGGCGAACGCCGGCCACTACAAGGGCGACGTCGCCGTCGCCCGCGGAACGATCCAGCAGGGCATGGACCTGAAGGCCAAGATGGCAGGCGTCTCGATATCCCTGGACGTCTTCCTGAAGGATGTCAAGGACGCCGCCAACGGCATGGTCGGATACACCGGGTTCCACCCCGGTGCGAAGACCCCGCTGTCCGACGAACTGGTCGGCCGGTACGAGCAGGACAACGCGGTGCCGGGCTGGCACGACGGCGCGGGGTTCACCCAGACGCTGCTGGCGACCGAGACCGCCAAGGAGGCCGGGAGCCTCGACAAACAGGACATCATCGACACGCTCCACGACGGGATCTGGCCCACGCCGATGGGCACCCTGGACTTCGACATGGCCGGGAAGCCGTCGGGGCTCAACCACCTGACCGTCCAGGTACAGGGAGGCGATCGGGAACTCGTCTACCCCATCGACCAGCGCACGGCCGACGACTTCATCTACCCGCTGTCGTCCTGAACCGATCCGGATGGTCGACGCTCTCATCGTCTCGCAGGCGGTCGTGAACGGGATCCTGCTGGGATGCCTGTTCGCGGCGATGGGCGCGGGGTTCAGCCTGATGTTCGGCGTCCTCCGGGTGTTCAACCTGGTCTACGGCGACCAGGTCGTGCTCGGGTCCTACGTCGCCTACTGGCTGATGACCCTCTACGGCGTCTCGTTCCCGGTCGCGTTCGCCGTCGCCGTCGGGGTCGGAATCGCCTCGGGAGCCGTGCTCTATTACACCATCATCAAGTGGATGCTCCAGGCGCCGGTGTTCAACCAGATCGTCATCACGTTCGGGGCGCTGATCCTAGTCGAGAACGTCTTCGCGCTGCTCTGGGACCCGACCCCCCGGACCTTCACTAGCCCGCTGTCGCTCGAATCGGTCGCGTTTGGCCCGTTCACCGTCTCGCTGGTCCGACTCCTGGTCGGGGTCGGTGGCGTGATCCTGATCGCGGCGCTGTACCTCTTTCTGACGAGGACGAAGTACGGCCAGGCGGTGTACGCCACCTCGATCAACGAGCAAGCCAGCCTCGTCGTCGGCATCCGCACCGAACGGGTGAAGTCGGTGGCGTTCGTCCTCGGGTCGGCAATGGCCGGCGCGGCGGGCGCGATGACGCTTTTCGTCATGTCGTTCGGTCCCTTCTCGGGACTGGACTTCCTCATAACCGTCCTCGTGGCGGTCATTCTCGGCGGGATGGGTAGCATCGTCGGAACGCTCGTGGGCGGGATCCTCTTGGGCGTCGTCGTCAACGTCGGGAACATCTTCGTCCCGGGAGCACTCACGCCGTGGCTGGAGTTCGGTCTCCTGATCGTCGTACTGGCGGTCCGGCCGACGGGCATCATGGGCATCCGGGGCCTGGAGGAGGTGTGACCGTGGCCGACGACGGCTTCCTCTCGACGTTCGAACGAACCGGACGGTCCCTCCGGGCCCGGGCGTCCGATGCCCTCGACCCCCTCCGGTCGGTCCGGAACCGGGCGGTCGTCGCCCTCGACGAGCGCCTCTCGGCCCGGGCGAAGGCCGGCCTCTGGGTCGCAGTCGTCCTAGTCCTGTTCGCCGTGCCCCTGGTCACCGAGAACGAGTTCTACATCGACGTGCTGATCCGGATGTTCCAGCTCGCGGTGCTGGCCCAGTCGTTCAACATCATCGCGGGCTACGCCGGCCTGTTCTCGCTGGGACACGTCGCCTTCTACGGGCTGGGTGCCTACAGCGCCGTGTTGCTCACCAACGCCGGAGTCGACCCGGTCCTCACCCTGCTGGCCGGCGGCGTCGTCGCCGTCGCGGTGAGCGTCCCGGTGGGGGTCATCTCCATCACCGCCACGGGTATCTACTTCGCGCTGGTGACCCTGGCGCTGGCCGAGATGTTCCGCATCTTCTTCCTCGAACAGTGGGAGGTCGGCTCGCTGATGACCATCGGCGGATCGTCGGGCGAGTTCATCCGGATCGGCTGGAGCGACGGGCTGTTCTACTGGGTGTTCCTGATGTTGCTTGTCGCGGTCGTGCTGACGACCTACCACCTCAAACGGTCGATGCTGGGGCTGAACTTCGAGATGATCCGCGAGGACGAGACGCTGGCCCAGTCGTTCGGCATCGACGTCCGCAAGTACAAGCTCGTGGCGTTCGTCATCAGCGCCTTCTTCCCGGGCGTCGTCGGAAGCGCCTTCGCGATGTACTCCGGGTTCATCATCCCCGGGTCGGTGTTCAGCGTCAACATCTCCGTCGGGATGCAGGTCCAGGCCATCCTCGGTGGCCTCGGCACCGTCTTCGGCCCCATCCTGGGCGCGTTCGTCCTGCTCACGCTGGAGGAGACGTTCGCCACCTTCTCCAACGTGAAGAACCTCCTGTACGGCTTTCTGATGATCGTCCTGATGCTGTACCTCCCTGGCGGGCTCTTGAGCCTGCTCAAGCGGTCGGACCGATAGGATCCGTCCGTGACCGTTTCTGGCGGTATCCGGAACCCCCGACGTTTCGGGACCGCCGACACGACGATCGGATCCCGGGAGCGGTAAGGTATCACGCACGACCCGCTGGTCCCCCGGGTGTTCGGCGGGAAAACCGCTCGCCCGGGAGGAGTGGGTTCGAGGCTCGCCCGGACGGGGTCGGGTCCGATCGCCCGGACGGGGCGAGATCGATCGCCCGGCCCGGTCCGGTTCGATGCCGGCGCCGCTATCCGGTCAGGACGATCTGTGCGGGCCCAAGCGCATCGTGGTCCGGCTTGTTCGCTGTGACCTCGATCGCTCGCTCGAAGCTCTCCAGCCCCCGGAACTCGTGGGTGACGAACTCCTCGACCGAGACGCGCCCGTCGGCGACCATCTCGGCGGCGAGGGTACCCATCTCGGCGTTCGGCCCCAGCTCCGGGAGCCAGCGCGGCGGATTCAGCCAGTCGACGCTCTCGGCCTTCACGGCCCGCGGGGTTAGCGTCACCTCGCCGCAGATGTACCCCACCTGGACGACCGACCCGCCCCGGCGCACCATCGCGAACGACTGTGCAAGAGGTCCGTCGCCGCCCGTCGCGTCGTCCTGGTCGCCGCCGACGCACTCGAAGACGACGTCGGCACCGATCCCCCCGGTCGCGTCCTCGACGGCCGCCACCGGGTCCGCCTCCCGGGCGTCGACCGGTCGCATGTCGCGTTCGGCGGCCAGGTCGAGTTTCTGGGTGTCGACGTCGATCGCTATCACCTCGCCGGCACCCGCGTAGCGGGCGAACTGGCCGGTCGAGAAGCCCATCGCGCCCGTTCCCACGACGGCGACGACGTCGCCGCTCTCGATCGGTGCATCGTGGACGCCGATCATCGCCGCTGCCACCGGTTGCATCGCGGCGCCGGCCGCCGCCGACACGTCCTCGAGGAGGTGGCTCAGCGGTTCGGTCGGCAGGGCGACGTACTCCGCTAGGGCCCCGGGCCGGTCGAGGCCGATGGTCGCCTTGTTCGCACAGAGTTTCTCCCGTCCCGCCCGGCAGTAGGCGCAGTCGTGACAGGGTATCTTCCCCGGGGCGTACACCCGGTCGCCCACGTCGAAGGCCTCGACCGCCGGACCTGCCTCGACGACGGTCCCGCAGAACTCGTGGCCGAACAGGAGGCCGTCCCCGTTCACCATTCGCTCGCGCACCCGGTCGTAGGAGGGGGAGGTGGCGATCCCCCGGTAGAGTTCGCACTCGGTTACGCTCAACTGTACACGCTCGACCTCCACCAGTACCTCGTCGTCGGCGGGGTCGGGCCGGGGCACTTCGGCTACCTCGGCCTCCTGGAAGTCACTGCAAACGACGGCTTGCATACCCAGTTGTCGGACCACCGGGAGCATAAACCCCCGGTCCGCGGAACCCGGACCATCCGGGGAAGCGCACACCCCCGAACCGGGAGGGTCAGCCGCCGAGGTACAGCCGGCGGATCTGTGGGTCCTCCAGCACCTCCTGGGGATCGCCGGTCAGTTCGATCTGCCCGGAGGAGAGGACGATCGCCCGGTCGGCGACTTCCAGGGCCTCGGAGGCGTTCTGTTCGACCATCAGGACAGTCGTCCCGGACTCGTTGATGCGTTCGACCCGGTCGAAGATGTCCGCCCGGGTCTGGGGGTCGAGGCCGATAGAGGGCTCGTCCATCAGAAACAGGTCGGGGTCGAGCAACAGGGAGCGTGCGATCTCGAGCAGTCGACGCTGACCGCCGCTGAGGGTCCGGGCCTTGACGCCGGATTTCTCCTCCAGGAGCGGGAACTTCTCGACGACGGCGTCGATCCGTTCGTTCCGCCGGTCGTCGTCGAGGAGGAACGCCCCCAGTTCGAGGTTCGTCCGCACGGTCATCGGTTCGAAGACGCTCGATTCCTGCATCAGGAATGCGATGCCACGCTCAAGGCGCTCCTGGGGGTGGAGGTCGGTCACGTCCTCGCCCTTGAACCGGACGTGGCCCGAGGAGACGTCGATGAGGCCGAACACCGCGCGCAGGAGCGTCGACTTGCCGGCCCCGTTCGGACCGATGATCACGGTGATGCCGCCCTCGCGGACGTACTCGGTGATCCCGTGGAGGATCGTGGTCTCGCCGTAGCCCGCGTAGATGTCGTCGAACTCGACGATGGCGTCGTCCGGGGACTCGCCGGTACCGTGGTCCCCGGGCCGGGCGTCCATCGAATCGCCGGTCCCCTCGTTCCCGGGAGGGACGTCCATCGAATCGCCGGTGCCGTCTCCGTCCGTCATGCTGATCCCAGATACGCCCGGAGGACTTGGTCGTTCTGCTGTATCTCGTCTGGCGGACCGTGGGCGATGACCTGCCCGCTGTTGAGCACGTACAGCGAGTCCGAGACGTCCATGACGACATTCATGTTGTGTTCGATGAGGAGTACGGTCGTCCCGTCCTCGTTCACCTCGCGCACCAGGTCGACGATGTCGGTTATCATCGACGGATTCACGCCCGCAGTCGGTTCGTCGAGCAGTATCAGGTCGGGGTCCGGCATCAAGACCATCGCCACCTGCAGGAGTTTCTTCTGCCCCAGCGAGAGCGAACTCGCCTTCTCCTCGAACATACCGCCGATACCGACGAACTCGGCGGTTTCCCGGGCGCGGTCGACGGCATCCGGGGAGTCCTGGCGTTCCAGCAGGGCCTCGCTGACCCGGCCGGAACGGGCGCGGGCGGCGAGAAGGTTCCGCCGTACCGAGATCCCCGGGAAGATCCGTGGTTCCTGGAACGCCCGGATCAACCCGTCGAGTGCGATCTGGTCCGGTGACTTGCCCGTGATGTCGCGCCCGTCGAACTCGACGCGACCGCTGGTGGGCGAGAGGACGCCCGTGATGCAGTTGAACAGCGTGGTCTTCCCGGACCCGTTCGGCCCGATGAGACCGACGATGTCCCCGTCCTCGATGGCGACGTCGACACCGTCGACGGCCACGAGTCCGCCGAACTTCTTTACCACCTCGTGGGTCCTGAGTAGTGCCGATGTCATTTCGTCCTCGACAGTCTGGGGATCGTAGTCGGCGATCCGTTCTCGACTACACCTCCATTCCGTCACGGCGAAGTTAGTAGTTTCGGGTGGCGAGATGTCCGACCGACGAACGCGGGAACGGCGCTCCGGGATCCCCACCGTTTCCGCGACGGAGCGGGGAAACCGGCGGGACGGGCACGGCGAGTCGCCTGACGTTCTTTCGGAACCAAACGAGACGGCGGGATCGCCGCGGACGGGGACGGCCGGGGAATATTCAAGTCCCGGGCCGCGTTACCCCCCGGCAATGGACGAGGACGGGGACGACACCACGCCGTCGGTTTCGGACCTGGCCGGCCGGGAACCCGGCGAGGACGAGGACGTCTACGCCGACACGGACCTGGACGCTCTCCCGGAATGGTGGCGGGCCGCCATCGAAGAACACGAGGCGTTCGGACTTCGGCCGTACCGGCCACCCCGCTTCTCGGACGGGGAGTTAGTCCCGCCGGTCCTCGACCGTCTGGAGGTGGACCACGACGCCGACGTACGGATCGTCGGCAAGAACGTCACGCCGGGCGACGCCTGGTCCGTACTGGTCGACGGCCGTCACGCCTTCGACATCGGCCGACACCGCGACCCCCGGGGCTACACGGTTTACGAACTCGCGGCGTCGGAGTTCGTCGCCGGGGTCGCCGACCACGTCGGGGACCGCGAGGACCTCCGGACGTGATCCGCCGGTCCTCCCGTCGGCCACAGGTTCGACCGTCGTGGCCGTGTCCGGTCGGTGCCCGTCCGCCGGCGGCCCCCGGAAACTAAGTCTGCCCCGCACGGAACCGGGACGCATGGGACACGCGTCGGAAGAAGGGATGGACGAGATCGACCGGATAATCCTCGGGATCCTGAACGAGAACCCCCGGACGCCCTACTCGGAGATCGCCGACCGTCTGGCAGAGCGGGGCTACGAGATGAGCAGTCAGGGGATCCGCTACCGGGTCGAGAACCTCTTCGAGGAGACCTCCGTCTTCTTCACGTTCAGGCCGGACGAGGCGAACTGGCACATCGTCCGCATGGCGCTGTCGGTGACCGAAGAGGAGGACGCCAGGGACCGGGTCATCGACCGCCTCCGGGAGTTGCCGTTCTGGTTCGTCGGGTCGGGGTTCGGTTCCTTCGACATCTACGCCGTCTCGACGGTTACCGGGACCGGCGACATTGACGACCTCCTCACGGACGTGCGGGCGATCGACGGTGTGTCGTCGGTCGAGTACATCATCGAAACCGACCGCGCCGTCGACGTCGAGAAATACTACCCCATCGAGGAGTCGAACGACCGGGAAGACTGATCCCCGGCAGCGACCCCCGCTCCGGTGGAGATCGTAAGTTCTCGCTTGGCCGTGACAAGAAGATCCGATATCGATCTTCATATTACGTAGCTCGTGGTTCGTTTTCACGGGATGACGCGGAATGGTTGCAAGGTGTGTCGAGTCCTCGACGACCACGACATGGAACACCACGAGTCGAGGCTCGTAGAGGACTGGCAGGCGGACGGTCCTCGACGACGTGGATATCGAAAACTCGCGGAGTGGCTCAACGTCACCATGCTGCGCCGCGAGATGGACGCCGCGGGGATGGAGACCCTGGGCGAGGAGGGACAGTCGAAGTACCGCAGGCTCACCGGCGACGATCCCACGGTCGCCGCCGAAGTCCGCCAATCGCTCCGCGACGCTGGCGTCCCGGTCGACCGCCTGGAGGACGACTTCGTCTCGTACGGCGTGGTCCGGACCCACCTCAAGGAGTGTCTGGACGCCGAACGAGAACACACGTCCGGCGAGTGGGAACGCGACGCCATCGACATCGCCTCCGAGCACGCGGCCGAAAAGGTTCGAGAGGCCGTCCGGTCACTGGAGAACAAGGGAGAACTCGACGCGATCGGGGACGTCAGCGTCCACGTCACCGTCGAACTCGAAGACGAGGATACGCACGTCAGGGTTCCCGCGGACCGGGCCATCCGGCGGGGATACGTCAGCCGGGACGACGGAAGATGACGGGACTTCGCCTCACAGTCGAGAACGTCGGGGGAATCGAATCCACCGAAGTCGAGTTCGGAGAGGGTATTACGCTCGTTACCGGGACGAACGCCTCGAACAAGACGTCGCTATTGCGGGCGATCCAGTTCGCCTTCGGCGTGGATTCGGTACCGATACACACCGACGCGGACACCGCCACCGTGGAGATGGAGTTCGAGGGCAAGCACGTCTCGCGAACGGCCCGGCACCGCAGTGGTGACGTCGCCGTCGAGGGCCAGGGGTGGATCGAGGACCCCGACGACGTCGCCCTCTTCGAGCGGTTCGGTGCGCTCCTGGAGACGAACCCCCTCAGGACGGCGGTCGGGGGATCGGGCGACATCGAGCGCCTGCTGACCGAACCGATGAACGTCGACGCCCTGCGCCGGGAGCAGTCCAGGAAGATGGAGGAAAAGCGGGAGCTCCAGTCCCGGCTTGAGGATCTTTCCGACGTCGACGAGCGACTCGAGGAGTGTCGGGAGGAACGGTCGGAACTCAGGGAGCGCCGGGAGACCCTGGAGGAACGCCTGGACGGACTGTACGAGCGACGATCCGAATCCGGCGAGGACGGGGACCACGAGGAGTTGCTGGAGCGCCGGGCGGACCTGGTGGCCGAACGCGAGTCCCACGCCGACCAGGTCGAGCGCCTGGAGTCGGCGGTCGACCGCCTCGACGAGCGCCTTGAGGAGGTCCGGTCGGAACTGGCGACGGTCCGCGAGACGGCCGACTCGGACGACCTGGACCACCTCCAGTCCCGGCGGTCGGACCTCCGGGCGGACGTGCGGGAGCGCGAAAAACGGATCGAGGTGCTGCAGTCGGCGCTGACGGCCAACCGGGAGATGCTCGAGTCGGGGGCGCTCGGGGCACTCGGTTACGAGGCGGGACTGGACGACGACCGGATCACCTGCTGGACGTGTGGCCAGGAAGCACCGTCGGCGGACTTCGAGGAGACCGCCGAGGAACTGGCGGAACTCGTCGCGTCGGAGAAGGAGCGAAAGGACGAGCACGAACCGGAGCTAGAGCGCATCGAGGAACGCATCGAGGCGGCCGAGCGTGCACGGCGACGGGTCGACGAACTGGAGGCAAAACTCCGGTCTATCCAGGAAAACCGGGAGTCCCGGCTGGAATCGCTGGAACGCCGGCGGGACCAGTTGGAAGCGGTCCGCGAGGAGATGGCCGACCTCAACGAGCGAATCGAGGAACGGTCCAGCGAACGCGATTCCGAACAGGCCGACCTCAACGAGCGAATCGAGGAGACGAGGGTCCGGATCACCCGGTTGGAACGCGAGATCGCTTCCGTCGACGAGGAGTGCGATACGCTCGAAGACCGCCTCGAGAAACGCGAACGGACCCGCGACCGACTCGAAACGGTCACGACCGAGATCCGGGAACTGACCGAGCAGATAGAGAACATCGAGGACCACCTCCGTGACGAGTTCAACGAGGCGATGGACGACCTCGTCGCCATGCTGTCGTTCGACCGGATCGAGCGGGTCTGGCTCGACGGATCGTTCGATCTGGTCATCGCACGGGAATTCGACGGAAACGTCCAACGGGACGTTCCCGAACACCTCTCGGAGAGCGAGCGCGAGATGGTGGGTCTCGTGGCCTGTCTCGCGGGGTATCTCACCTACGACGTCGGGTCGGTCGCACCCGTACTCGTCATCGATTCGCTCGGCGCGTTCGACGCCGAACGGACAGAGCGACTGGTCGAGTACTTCGGGGAGAAGACCGACTTGGTGCTGGCGGCTGTCCACCCCGAGAAGGCCGCCGACGCGGAGTTCGAGACCCGTTCGGACCACATGCCTGCGTCGGGTCCGCCGTGATCCGTCCGCTCGACGTCACGGAACCCGTACGACGACCGGAGGGCACACACCGCATACAGGTTAGAACTCTTACATTCTTCGACTCCACCAATTGTGTCTTGTTATTGAGTAACAAGGACCAACCCATCCACCCATTCTATAACACCCTTAGGATATTATTTAGTGTATAGAATTTTAGAAAATATTAATGGAGACTTCATTTCTCGGTTCGCTGGTTACCGCCGTTCGAACGAAGGCACCGCAGACGGACCACGGCACGAGAGCTAGCCCAGCCAGCAGATTCCGCGAGATCTCCCAGTTACTGATCGAATATCGAATATACCATTAATATTGTGATACTCTTTATATACCAGATTTCAAAATATATTTTTAAACAATGAATATATACTATAATATTTTATTGTAATTTAAAATACTGGGCTTTCAGTTGTTAATACGGCTGTTATGAGAAGAACACAAATTCCAATTTTAATTAACCGAATAACAACCCGTGTCTGGGGAGATCCCAGGAATACAGCACGAATAATGGTTGTATACCACTATAGTGAGAAATATATTAATATTATTATAAATTTTATAATCATATATCTACTATATTATATATCTCGTAATTGAACACTCAAGGAGACGCACCCGTGGTACGCACTTCGCGACCTGTCCTCCTGATGGCGGGCGAACGGCGACGGGGGCCGCCGGAGGTCAGTCGAGGTGGTCGACGACCGCGTCGGTCACCGCGTCGGTGCCGGCGTCGCCGCCGAGGTCTGGGGTCCGCGGACCGGACGAGAGGACCGCCCGGACCGCTTCGCGGACCCGATCGCCCTCGCGGTCGTACCCCAGGAACTCCAGGAGGTGTGCACCGCTGAGGATCGCGGCCGTCGGGTTGGCGGCCCCCCGTCCGGCGATGTCCGGCGCGGTGCCGTGGACGGGTTCGAACAGGGCGTTGTCCTCGCCGACGTTGGCGCTCGGGAGCAGGCCCAGGCCGCCGACCAGACCGGCGGCCAGGTCCGAGAGCACGTCGCCGGCGAGGTTCGGGCAGACGACGACGCCGTACTCGTCGGGGTCCATCACGAGGTGGGTCGCAAGCGCGTCCATCAGCGCGGTGTCGTAGTCCGCACAACGCTCGTCGGCGACGGCGGCCACCGCGTCGAGGAACTGCCCGTCGGTCGTCCGCATCACGTTGGCCTTGTGGGCGACGGTCACGTCGTAGCCGTTCGCGTCGGCGTACTCGAAGCCGTACTCCGCGATCCGCCGGGACGCCTCCTCGGTGATCACCCGGGTCAGCGTGGTCACGCCGTCGGTTATCTCGCTCTCGATGCCGGCGTAGACGCCCTCCGTGTTCTCGCGGACGAAGACCAGGTCCGTCCCGGGGTGGAGTGCGTCCACGCCCGGGTAGGCCCGCGCCGGGCGGACGTTGGCGAACGATCCCACGACCTCGCGGAGTGGAAGGATCACGTCGGCGGCCGTCTCGCCGGCCGCACCGAACAGGGTCGCGTCGGCACCGGCCGCAAGGTCCCGGGTCTCCTCGGGGAGCGGTTCCCCTCGCTCGTCGGCGACGGCGTCCCCTGCCTCCCCCTCGACGAACGAGAGGTCCACTTCGGTCGCTTCGAGGACCCGGACCGCCGCCGGGACGACCTCCCGGCCGATCCCGTCGCCCTCGATGACGGCGACTTCCTCGGTCATCCGTCGGCTCCGGAACCGGCCGGCTCCTCCGGGACTTGCTCCTCGTCCACGTACGGGAGCGAACGGGCGGTGTCCCTGACGGCCTCCGCGTTCGACCGGAGGAGGGCGGTGGTGTCCCACTTGCCCTCGACCAGCAACTGGCGCTGGCTGTCGTCCACCGTCGCCCGGACGGTCCGGTCGCCGAAGGTCACCGTCTCCGACTCGACGTCGACGTCGACGTCGCCGTCCGGGTTCGCCGCCACCCAGTCCTGGAGCGCCCGGACGTCCTCGCGGTCGGCGGTCACGGTGGGGATCCCCAGCGCCAGGCAGTTGCCCGCGAATATCTCGGCGAAGGACTCGCCGACGACCGCGTCGATCCCCCAGCGCATCAGCGCCTGGGGGGCGTGTTCGCGGGAGGAGCCACAGCCGAAGTTGGCGTTGACGACCAGTACCGAGGCCCCACGGTAGCGATCCTCGTTGAACGGGTGGTCCTTCGGGTCGTCGTTGGCGTCGAACCGCTGGTCGAAGAAGGCGAACTGGCCCAGGCCCTCGAACGTGACCGCCTTCAGGAACCGGGCGGGGATGATCTGGTCGGTGTCGACGTCGTTGCCGCGGACGGGGACGCCGGTGCCCGAGACGCTCTCGATGCTCGGGGCGTTGCTCCCGGTGTCCGCGGCCGAACCGCCGTCGGGTCGGGGACTCATGCCGCCGGCACCTCCGCCAGTTCGCGGACGTCCGTAACCTCGCCCTCGACCGCCGCGGCCGCGACCATCACCGGACTCATCAGGACGGTGCGTCCGTCCTTCGAGCCCTGGCGGCCGACGAAGTTGCGGTTCGAGGAGGAGGCGCAGGCCTCGTCGCCCACGAGCTGGTCCTCGTTCATCCCGAGGCACATCGAACAGCCGGCGTCGCGCCAGTCGAAGCCCGCCTCGCGGAACGTCCCGTCCAGCCCCTCCGCCTCGGCGGCGGCCTTCACCCGCTGGCTCCCGGGGACGACCATCGCCCGGACGTCCGGGTGGACCTCCCGACCGTCGACCACGTCGGCGGCCGCCCGGAGGTCCGCCAGGCGGGCGTTCGTGCACGACCCCAGGAAGGCGACGTCTACGTCGTAGCCACGCATCGTCTCGCCGGGGTCTACGCGCATGTGCTCCTGGGCGCGCCGGGCCGTCTCGCGCTTCTCGGGCGGGAGTTCGTCCGGATCCGGGATCGGCTCGGTGATCCCCACGCCCTGTCCGGGCGTGGTGCCCCAGGTGACGACGGGTTCGATGGCCGACCCGTCTATCTCGACCACGTCGTCGTAGTCGGCGTCCGGGTCGGACCGGACCGACTCCCAGTACGGTTTCAGGCGCTCGAACGCGTCGGGGTCGTCGCGGACGGCGTCGGTGTCCCGGAGCCACTCGTAGGTGGTCTCGTCGGGGTTGACGTAGCCCGCCCTGGCACCGCCCTCGACGGACATGTTGCAGACCGACATCCGGCCCTCCATGCCCATCGCCTCGATTGCGGGGCCGCCGTACTCGTAGACGTAGCCGACCCCGCCCTCGGTCCCGAGGCGGCGAATGATCGTCAGGATCACGTCCTTGGCGGTGACGCCGGGGCCGAGGTCGCCGGCGACCTCGATCCGCCGGACCTTCTTTTTCTCCATGGCGACGGTGCCGGTCGCGAGGACGTCACGGATCTGCGAGGTGCCGACCCCGAACGCCAGCGCGCCGAACGCGCCGTGGGTGCTGGTGTGGGAGTCGCCACAGACGATGGTCTTGCCGGGCTGGGTCAATCCCTGCTCGGGGCCGATGACGTGGACGATGCCCTGGTCGCCAGTGGTCGGGTCGGAGAAGTCGATGCCGGCCTCGCCGACGTTGTCCTCCAGTTCGCGCATCATCTCCTCGGCGGCGTCGTCGGCGAAGGGCCGGGACTGGTCCGCCGTCGGGACGATGTGGTCGACCGTCGCGTGGGTGAGGTCCGGGTAGGCCACCTCCAGGTCCCGCTCCCGGAGCATCCCGAACGCCTGCGGGCTGGTGACCTCGTGGATCAGGTGGAGGCCGACGAACAGCTGGTCGCGCCCGTCGGGCAGGTTCGCCACCAGGTGACGGTCCCAGACCTTGTCGTACAGCGTGCCGGCGCTCATACCCCGTCGTCCGGCGCGTCGGTCTCCCCGACGTCCGGTCCGTCTCCCGCGTTCTCTTCGTCCGGATCCTCGGCCGCTGCCTCCCCACCGCGGTCGAAGGTGCGCTGTGCGCCGACGTCGTCCGGCGGGGTGTGGTCGATGTCGCGGACCCGGCGTGGCCACTCGCTGTCGGCCCTGCTCGGCCCCTCCGGTCGATCCCCCGTTGGGCCGCCGTCGGTGGCGGTGTCCCCGGGTCCGCGTCCGTCGGTCCGGGCGTCCGGGTCCTCCTCCGACGCTGTGTCTCCGTCCGCCTCCGGATCCTCCTCCGAGTTACCGGACGTTCCGCGGTCGTAGACCCCGTTCGTACCGAACGGTTCGTCGTGGTGGGGATGGGTGTGGTCGATGTCCTTCACGGTTCGCTTGTCCGATTTCTCGCTCATGGTTGGATGATGGGTTCTGGGTGGTCGATCAGTCGTCGTTCGGTACTTCCGGCTCGGGTCGCTCCTTCGAGTCCTCGCCTGCGGTCGGATCCCCGCCGGACTCCCCGCTGGCGGTCGGATCCCCGTCGGCGTCGTCCGCATCGGTGTCGCCCTCGCTCCAGGCGAACAACTCGCGGAGTTCCTCGCCGACCGCCTCTATCTCGTGTGACTGCTCCGCGCGGCGGCGCTGGGTGTAGGCCGGCCTGTTGGCCTGGTTCTCGTTGATCCACTCCCGGGCGAACTCGCCGTTCTGGACCTCGTCGAGGATGGCCTCCATCTCCGCGCGCACCTCGTCGTCGACCACCCGTTCGCCGCGGGTGAGGCCGCCGTACTCGGCGGTGTCGGAGACGGAGTTCCACATCTCCGCCAGGCCGCCCTCGTACAGCAGGTCGACGATGAGCTTCATCTCGTTCATGCACTCGAAGTAGGCCATTTCGGGGCTGTAGCCGGCGTCGACCAGCGTCTCGTAGCCGGCCTTGATCAGTTCGGTCACCCCGCCACAGAGGACCGCCTGTTCGCCGAACAGGTCGGTCTCCGTCTCCTCGCGAAACGTGGTCTCGACCACGCCCGCACGGGTACAGCCGATGGCCCGGGCGTACGCCAGCGCCTCCTCCCTGGCCTCGCCGCTTGCGTCGCGGTAGACCGCGAGCAGTCCGGGCGTGCCCTGGTCGTTCTCGTAGTTGCGCCGGACGAGGTGGCCCGGGCTCTTGGGGGCGACCATCGTCACGTCGACGCCCTCGGGCGGTCGGACCTGCCCGTAGTGGACGTTGAACCCGTGGGCGAACTGGAGGGTGTCGCCGGCCTCGATCCCGTCGCGGATCCGCTCGAAGACCGCTGGCTGGACCGTGTCGGGGACGAGCATCGAGACGACGTCGCCCTCGGCGGCGGCCGCGGCCGGGGTCTCGACGCGCAGGCCGTCGGCCCGCGCCGCCTCGCGGGACGACGAACCCTCCCGGAGGCCGACGACCACGTCGACGCCGGACTCGGCGAGGTTCAGGGCGTGGGCGTGGCCCTGGCTCCCGTAGCCGAGGACCGCCACCGTCTTGCCCGCCAGGGCGTCCGGGTCGGCGTCCCGGTCGTAGTATACGGTCGCTCGTTCGTCGTGCTGTGCTCCGTCCGCGTGATCCGTGGCGTCGGTATTTCCTGTCATCGTCAGTTCTCGGTGTCGTGCTCCGGTCGCGATCCGTCCGCCGCGTCCTCCTCGCGGGCCGGACGCGGCCACTCCGTCGTCGGCGTCTCGCCCCGCGAGAGGGCGGTCGCGCCGGTCCGTGCGACCTCCCGGATCCCGAACTCCGCCAGGCGCTCGATGGCGGCGTCGACCCGGTCGGTCGGACCGGTCACCGAGACGGTCATCGTGCCGGGGGAGGTGTCGACCACCTCGCCGCCCGTCGTCCTCGCCGCCGTCCGGACGGCGTCCGGGTCCTCGGCGCGGACCTCGACGAGGGCCGTCTCGCGTTCGACGGCCGACTCTTCGAGTTCGCGCACCTCGCGGACCGACAGCAGCGTCTCCAGTTGTTTCTTCACCTGTTCGATCCCCGGGTCCGGTTCCTCGACGACGAGGGTGATCCGTGCGTAGTCCTCGTCGGCGGTCGGGCCGACGGTGAGGCTCTCGATGTTGAACTGCCGCCGGGAGAACAGCCCCGACACGTCCGAGAGCACCCCGGGTTCGTGGTCGACGACCGCCGAGACGACGGCCCGCCGTGGCGGGTGCTCGCTCTCGGCCTCGCCCTCGACCCGGATCCCCAGGTCGGTGCGCCGGCCCTCGGGGCGGGGACGCTTGTCCGGCCCCGGTCCGTGGAGTGCGCCGGGTGCCGTGGGAGCCCCGCCGTCGGCGCGACTCGGGGCGCGGTCGGCCATGAACTCCGGGTCGTCGGGGTCCGTCCGGCTGTCGGGTCGTTCGTCCGTCACTCGTCCTCACCTCCGTTATCGAGGTGGTCGGGGTGGAGCGCGAACTGGTCGTTGGCGCCGCCGCTCGGCACCATCGGGTACACCTCCTCGGCGGGGTCGATGTGGGCGTCGACGACGGCCGGGCCGTCGTGGGCGATGGCCGCCCGGACGGTGTCGGCCACCTCGCCGTAGCCGGAAATCCGGAACCCCTCGGCCCCGAACGCCTCCGCCAGGCGGGCGAAGTCGGGCACCCAGGGATACTCCGAGGCCATCCGGCGGCCGTCGTAGAAGCCGTCCTGCCACTGGCGGACCATCCCGACGGCCTCGTTGTTGAGGACGAACACGGTGATGTCCAGGTTCTCCCGGACGGCGACCGACAGTTCCTGGCAGGTCATCAGGAAGGATCCGTCGCCGTCGAAGCAGACGACCTGCTTGTCGGGAGCCGCCACTTTCGCGCCGATGGCCGCGGGCAGGCCGTAGCCCATCGTCCCCAGGCCGTGCGAGGAGACGAACGTCCGCGGTTCGGTGTAGGTCCAGTACTGGGCGGCCCACATCTGGTGCTGTCCGACGCCCGTCGTAACGATGGCGTCGTCGTCGGTGGCCGCGTCCGCCGCCTCGACGACGAACTGCGGCTTGAGCGGTTCGTCCTCCGGGGCGGCGTAGGTCATCGGGTACTCTCGCTTCCACTGGGCGCACTGCTCGCGCCAGGCCGCCGCCTCGGGCACTGACGGCATCGCCTCGTGCAACTGCTCCAGCACCGTCCCCGCGTCCCCGACCAGCGGGTGGTCGGCGTGGACGTTCTTCGATATCTCCGAGGGATCGATGTCGACGTGGACCACGGTCGCCTCCGGGGCGAACGTGGCGACGTCGCCGGTCAGGCGGTCGTCGAACCGGGTTCCCACCGCGAGCAGGCAATCGCAGTGACTGATCGCCATGTTGGCGTAGCCCGTGCCGTGCATGCCGGCCCAGGACAGCGCGAGGTCGTGGTCCTCGGGGAAGGTGCCGATGCCGGGCATCGTGGTGGCGACCGGAACCTCGAACTCCCTGGCGAACCGGCGCAACTCGGGGCTCGCCTCGCCCTTGATCACGCCGCCGCCGGCGAGGATCAGTGGTCGCTCGGCGTCGGCGAGACAGGCGGCCGCGTCGGCGACCCGGTCGGGGTCGGCCCGCTCCGGCGGGTCGTAGGTCTCGGGCGACTCCGGGCGGTCGGGAGCGCGGTCGGCCGCCGCCTGGGTCACGTCCTTCGGGAGGTCGACCAGGGTCGGTCCCTGCCGGCCCTCGCGGGCCAGTGCGAACGCCTCGCCCACGGCCTCGCCGGCCGCCTCCGGGCCGGTCGCGAAGTAGTTGGCCTTCGTGACGGGTGCGGTGACGCCCACCGTATCGGTCTCCTGGAAGGCGTCGTTACCGACCAGGGCGGTCGGCACCTGGCCCGTCAGGGCCACGACGGGATCGGAGTCCATGTCGGCGTCGGCCAGTCCGGTCACGAGGTTGGTCGCGCCCGGACCCGAGGTGGCCATGCAGACGCCCGGTTCGCCGGTCACCTGGCCGTAGGCGTCGGCGGCGTGGGCCGCGCCTTGCTCGTGACCCATCGTCACGTGGCTCATTTCGCTGTCGTACACCGCGTCGTAGACCGGCATGATCGCGCCGCCCTGGACGCCGAACAGGTGTTCGACGCCGGCACGCTCCAGTGTCGCCACCGCCGCCTCCGCGCCGGTGGTGACCCGGTCGGTCGCGGTTTCGGGGTCCGGCGGTCCCTCCCGGTCGGTTTCGGGGTCCGGCGGTCCCTCCCGGTCGGTTTCGGGGTCCGGCGACCCCTCCCGGTCGGTCGCGGTTTCGGGGTCCGGCGACCCCTCCCGGTCCGTGTCGGGACACCCGTCCCGCTCCGGACTCGTCGCGGCGTCGGTCGGGTCCTCTCCGGGGTCCGCACCGGTCGGTTCGCTACCGCTCATTGGATCCCTCCCCGTTCCGTGTGGTTCCGGGCAGGGGCTCCGGTGATCCGTCCGCCCCTCGATAGCGCAGGTTCGTCGGTCGTTGGCGTCGGTCGTCCGGTCGGTTCGCGCTCCGTCGTGTCGGTGTCGGGTGTGCTGTCATCGTGTGGGTGGGATCGTCGGTCGTGTGGCGGGGTTGGGTGACGCGCCGCCAGGGGGTGTCGCGTCGACGGTCGCCCCCGGAACGTGGGAGCGACGCTGGTCGGGTGCGATGCGGCGAGAAGTCGTGGAAGGGGGTGTGTAGGGGCTAGGGAGCCCCTACAATGATCCCCGCGATGGCGGCCGCGTCCCCGGACCGGTCCCGCCGCTGGGAGCGACGGGCCTGCACACCGTCGGTCGGGGACGTCATGTGCGCCCGAACTGGCCCCGGGGACATAAAGCGTTCGAGAGTGGCAGTATTGACGGTCCGTGGGGGCACGGGGCCACTCCGGGACGCCGCAGGGGACTGTCGGGACCGGATCAGCCGCTACCCGTCCCTCGTGACTGCCGCGTGTGGGCCGCCGCCGAGGGTCGGCGGGAGTCGGCCGCCAGTCACCGGCACCGGGAGTCTGCCACCGCCAGCCGCTACTGGGGATCGCGGTCGGATCCCCACGTTCGTGGGGACTCACTGGATCACTCGGCCTCGACTCGTTCCCGGGTGACGCCGACCTCGCGGGCGAACTCGGCGAGGACGCGTTCGGTCACGCGCCGGTCCTCCGCGCCGAAGTCCTTGACCCGGCGGGTGATCGCCCGGACCTCGTCGTCGGACGGGTCGAACCCGGCCTCGGTCAGGTGCTCCCTGACGGCGTGCTGGCCGGCGTGCTTGCCCAGTACGATCTCGCGGTCGGCGCCGACCATCTCCGGGGTCATCACCCCCGGCTCGAAGGTGTCGCTGTTCTGGATGACGCCGGCCGAGTGGATGCCGCTCTCGTGGGCGAAGGCGTTCGCGCCGACGACGGGCTTGTTCGGCGGCACGCGCACGCCGCTCTTCTCCTCGACCGTCCGGGCCACGTCGGTTATCTTCGTCGTGTCGATGCCGGTGTCGACGCCGTAGACGCTCTCGACGGCCATCACGACCTCCTCGTAGGCGGCGTTGCCCGCACGCTCGCCGATGCCGTTGACCGACACCTGGGCCTGGGCGGCCCCGGCCTCGAAGCCGGCGACGGCGTTGGCGGTCGCCATCCCGAAGTCGTCGTGGGTGTGGACGTCGACCCGAGCGTCCGTGTGCGCGGTCACCGTCGAAATCAGGTCCCGGAACCGGCGGGGCGTCGCCACCCCGCAGGTGTCGGGGACGTTGATCCAGTCGGCGCCGGCCTCGGTGACGGCCTCGACCACCTCGACGAGGTACTCCTCGTCGGTGCGGGTGGCGTCCATCGGCGAGTACATCACCTCGACGCCGGCGTCGGCGACCCGTTCGACGGCCTCGACCGACCGTGCCGTCGCCTGCCTGCGGGTGATCCCCATCGAGTCGCGGAGCTGGACCTCGCTGGTCGAGCAGAAGACGTGGACCATGTCCACGCCCGCGTCCAGCGCCGCCTCGACGTCCTCGGGGACGACCCGCGCGAGGCCGGCGACCGTCGCGTCGGTCGACCGGGCCACGTCGCGGACCGCCTCGAACTCCGCCTGGGAGTTGACCGGGAACCCCGCCTCGATGACGTGGGTACCCATGTCGTCCAGCGCCGTCGCTATCTCGCGCTTGTCGTCGTAGGAGAACGAAGTTCGCGGTGACTGTTCGCCGTCGCGCAGCGTCGTGTCGAAAATCCGTGCGTCGTCTACGTCGGAGGGGCTACTCAGCGTGCCCTGGAAGAACTCGATCCGCCGGGGCGTCCGACGTGTCCTCCGTCTTGTTGGACATTGCACCTACCGCTCTCTCCGGAGGAGGCTTAAACCCGGCGTCGCTGCGAGGTATTGCCGAGGGTCGCAATACTTGCCACTAGGGGCAGAAATTGCCGCAGAGGGACAGGAATTGCGACGGGCCGCAAATATCGCGCGAGAAACAGATCGCTCTGTCGGACCGGCGCGTTCACTACCCCCCGCGGCCTCGGTCGGGGCGTGGTTTCGATGACCGCTGATCGATTTATTCGGGGTTCGAGATAGCCCCTTCCCCACGGCGGACGTACAGCTACTGGACACGACCCTGCGCGACGGCGAGCAGGCACCGGGCGTCTCGCTCGGCGTCGACGAGAAGGTCGAACTGGCCCGCGCGCTGGACGACGCGGGCGTCGCCGTCGTCGAAGCGGGCAGCGCCCCGACCGGCGAGGCCGAACGGGCGGCCATAGAGCGCGTCGCCGGCCTCGGCCTGGACGCGAGGGTGACGTCGTTCGTGCGCGGGCTCAGGTCCGACCTGGACCTCGCGCTGGACTGCGGCGTCGACGGCGTGAACCTCGTCGTGCCCGCCAGCGACCGGCACGTCCAGGAGAAGGTCGGGACGACCCGCGACGGCGTCGTCGAGCGGACGGTCGAACTCGTCGAGTACGCCCGCGACCACGGCCTCTGGGTCGAGGTACTCGGCGAGGACGGCTCCCGCGCGGATCCCGAGTTCCTGGAACGACTCCTCGGGGCCGCACTGGACGCCGGTGCCGACCGGGTCTGCTTCTGCGACACGGTCGGACACGCCAGTCCGGAGGAAACCTACGACAGGGTCTCGCGACTCGTGGACCTCGGACCGACCAGCACTCACACCCACGACGACCTGGGCCTGGGGGTGACCAACGCCCTCGCCAGCGTCGCCGCCGGGGCGGACCTGGTCCACGCGACGGTCAACGGCGTCGGCGAGCGTGCGGGTAACGCCGCCCTGGAGGAAGTGGCGGTGGCGCTCTGGCACTGCTACGACGCCCCGCCCGTCGACGTGGGATCGCTCCACGACCTCTCGCGGGCCGTCGCGGAGGCCACCGGCGTCCCCGTGCCGCCGAACAAGGCCGTCTGCGGGGCGAACGCCTTCGCCCACGAGAGCGGCATCCACGCCGACGGCACCCTCAAGGACGAGCGGATGTACGAACCCTACCCTCCGGAGGCGGTGGGCCGCGAGCGACGCCTGGCCGTCGGCAAGCACGCCGGCCGTTCCGGGGTGCGGGCCGTCCTCGACGACCACGGCGTCGACGTCTCCGACGAGACGCTCTCGGCGGTCGTCGGCCGGGTCAAGGACCTGGCCGAGCGCCGGGGACGGGTGACCGACGCCGACCTCCTGGCCCTGGCCGCCGACGTGCGGGGCGACGGCGACCGGCGGGTGACCCTGGAGGAGCTGACCGCCACCGCGGGCGACGGCGACCCCGCGGCGAGCGTCCGCCTCTCGGTGGACGGCGAGGTCAGGACCGGTGCCGGCACCGGAACGGGCCCGGTGGACGCCGCCGTCGCCGCCGTGCGGTCCGCGCTCGGCGAGGTGGAGTTCCGCCTGGACTCCTACCGCGTCGACGCCGTCACCGGGGGCACCGACGCCCTCGTCACCGTCGAGGTGGAACTCTCCCGGGGCGACCGCTCGCTGGACGCCGCCGCGGCCGACGCCGACGTCGTCCTCGCCAGCGTCACCGCCGTCCTGGACGGCCTCGACCGACTGCTCACGGCCGCCGGCGAACCGGCGGTGAGCGCCGAACCGGCCGACGACTGATCCGCGCCGTCCACTCCTGCGGCGGGGCGCAACTCCCCGGCGTGTCACCGTCAATCACTTACCACATCGGGTAAGCGTCCCGGTATGGTTTCCCACAGGCTGGTCCTCGCCGGACTCCTCGGGGTGGCGCTCCTGGCGATGGGGGGTGGCGCTCCTGGCGATGGGAGGTGGCGCGAGTCCCCAGCCCTTGCCGGTCCGTGACGCATGTGGGTGGCAGTTCGAGTACGCGGCAGGGGAGTACGCCCTCGACGCGAACGTCACGGAGTCCCGACTCGACGTCTACCTCCGGGACGACCCCGACGCCGACTAGGGATCCATCCTTCTACGACGACCTCGACGCCCGCTCGGGGTTCATCTCCTGGTGACGGTGTCGAACCGGCCGATGGCGTGACGGGCGGATCCGGGGAGGACTGTACCGCCGGGCTGGCCTCCGTGTCTTACTGTAACCTTACCGTAAACCGCTCTCGGACGGTCCGAACTGCCCCAAAACACTTCTACCCGCCCCGCGGAGGCGCTACCCGATGGGGATCCGGCGACGACGCCTGCTGGCGGCCGCGGGGACGGTCGCGCTGGCCGGCTGTCTCGACTCCGGCGGGCGAGCGTCGCTGGGGGCGATCACCGTCCTGAACCGCGACCGGCGGGCCCACGAGGTGACCGTTCGGCTCGGACAACACGACGTCCCGGACGGGAGCTACGTGAGCGAGTCCGGACCGGTCCGGGTCCCGGCGGCGACCTACGAGGACGGCGAACTCCTGTCGGCGGCGCTGGTACCGCTGGGGTCGGACTGGCCCGACGACGTGACCGCGGTCGGCCTCCGGACCGGCGCGGGCCCCGAGTACGCGCCGCTGGACCTGGGCGACGTCGACCCCGACTGTGCGGACTTCCTGTTCGAGATCCGACCGGGCGACGGCCGGTCCCCGCCGGGAACGACCGGTGACGATGGGGGAACGACCGACTCGACCGACGACACCGCGACCGAGGTCGACCTGGAGGTCTACGCCTGCGACTCCGGACCGGAGTTCACCGACGACGGCATCTGACCGACTGTAAGGGCTACTGTCCCGATTTCAGCGAGGAGGGGTGGGATCCGGAACCCCGGTCGGAGCGAAGCTCCTCCCTGCTTCGAATCCCGGGCAGACGGCCGCTCGCGGGATCGCTCGCGGCCGAGAGCCAGGGGTGGGATTCGAACCCACGAATTCTCGATTACAAGTCGAGTGCTTGAACCGCCCAAGCTCCCCTGGCGCGTCCGGCCCTTGCGGGTCGTCCCTCGTATGAGTATCGCTTTCGACGCTCCTCGGGGGGTTCGCCGACCGCGAAAGTCGGCTTAATCGCCCCAAATCCGGATCGATCGCCGTCTCCTTTTAAGGGATCGGTCGGACGAGAGTGAGTCGAGATGACAGCCCCCAGTGACGGGTTCCAGGTCCCCCACGCCCTGCTGTCGGGGGACTGGGAGGTACTTCGCGAGACCGACGACGGCCGACCGGCGGTCGCGCTCCGGGACGACGGCGTCACGGGGGTCGCCCTCGCGTATCCCCCCGGTGCCGAGGCCAAGGTCGCCCTCGTCGTCAACGCGGAGGCGGAATTCGTGTTGCTGACCGCCAGACTCGGGTCGCTCTCGCCGGTCGGGGACCTCGCGTCCGACCCCGAAACGATGCGGATCCCGGCGAGCGAACTCGACGCCATGGACCGAGCACGGGTCACCGCCATGCTCTCGGACGGCAACCCCCTGGTGGTCGTCCCGGACGGCGACGGGTGGGACCCCTGCGTCCTGCAACTGTTCGAGGCGGTGCAACCCGCCCGCGAGACCTGGGCCGCCCGGTTCCCGGACCTGGACGAGCGAACGATCGCGGTCAAGCGCCTGGTCGACGACGTCGACCTCGGGGAGGTCGCCAAACGGATCGACGACACTCGGAGCGGGTCCCACTCGCCGTAGGTGCCAGGCAGAGGCGGTGCGTCCCGGAGACTCCCGGGATCAGGGGTCGGCGTCCTCGCCCGCAGGATCCCGGTCCGTGGAGTCGGCGTCCTGGCCGCCGATCCCGACCCGCTTCTCCATCTCGACGCGGTGTTCGTCGTAGCCCTTGCGCCGGTAGAATCGCCGTGCTGCCTCGTTGTCGGCCATCGCCTCCAGTGCGACGACGTCCGCACCGGCCTCGGTGAGTCGCCCCTCGGCGGCGGCGAGCAACCGCGACCCGACGCCCTCGCCACGGTGTTCCGGAACGACGTAGATGTTGAATATCATCCCCCGTTCGACGTCCTGGTCGTAGCCGCTGGTCTCCATCGCGAACGAGACGAACCCGACGATGTCGTCGCCGTCGGCTCCGTCACCCTCCGACCGGGCGTCGCTCCCGTCCTCCCCGGGAGAACCCCTCGCGACCAGTACGTCACCGGTGATCGTCCGGCGCATCAGGTCCTGGTGGACGGTCGAGCGGTTGCCCTCGGGGAGGAGGTGGGTGCCGTGGTCGCGTTGCTCGGTCGCGAGGTCGACCCACAGGTCCGCGAGGCGACTGACGTCCGCGCCCTCAGCCGGTTCGATCCGCATCCACCTCGGCCTCCTGTGAGTCGCGTCGGTCGGCGGCCGCTTCGAGTGCCTCGACGGCGGGCAGGTCCTCGCCACAGAGCAGGTTGAGGGCGGCGCCGCCGCCGGTCGAGACGTGCGAGAACCCCTCGACCCCCAGGGCGCGGATGGCCGCGGCGGTGTCCCCGCCGCCGACGACGCTGTGTTCGACCCGCGTGGCGGCGTCGAACAGTTCCCGGGTGCCGTACCGGAACTGCTCGTCCTCGAAGACGCCCGCGGGGCCGTTGAGGACCACGGTCCCGGCCCGGTCGAGGACCGTCTCGAAGGCCCGTACGGTCCGGTTGCCGACGTCCATCGCCGCCTCCCCCTCCCGGGGTGGCAGGGCGTTGATCCCCAGTTCGGTGCGGCCGTTCCTGTCGACGGCGACGTCGAGCGGAAGGTGTATCTTCTCGCCGTGGGCGTCCAGCAGGTCGCGGGCGCGTTCGACCTGCTCCCAGCCGCCCTTCCCCTCGATGAACTCGGCGCTTGCGGTGCCGGCGTCGACGCCGTCGGCGAACAGGAAGACGTTGCCCACGGCACCGGTGACCAGCATCTCGTCGGCCCTTCCCCGCTCCAGGACGTGCCAGGCCACGTCCAGGGCGTCGTCGAGTTTGGCGCCGCCGATGGCGTAGACCAGCGGCCGGGGTGCGTCGGCGACGCCCCCGAGAACGTCGAGTTCCCGTTCCATCACCCGGCCCGCGCAGGCGGGGAGACGCGGGGGGAACCCCACGAGCGACGGCTGGGACCGGTGGGCCGCAGCGAACGCGTCGTTGACGTAGACGTCCAGGGCGTCGACCAGTCCCTCGACGAGGTGGGTGCGGGCGGCCCGCTCCGGGGGGAACTCCATGTACTCCTCGGCGTAGAAGCGAGTGTTCTCCAGGAGGACCGCCTCGCCGTCGTCCAGGGCGGCGATCCGCTCCCGGGCGGCGGACCCGAAGGTGGCGTCGACGTAGCCGACCGGCCCGTCCAGCAGTTCGTCGAACCGGTCGGCGTGGGCCGACAGGCGGTGGTAGTCGTCGTCGCCGGGACGGCCCTGGTGGGCCAGCACCGCTACCCGCGCCCCCCGGTCCAGCAACTCCGAGAGGGTGTCGACGTGGGCGCGCAGGCGGGCGTCGTCCGCCAGTCCCCCGTCCTCGGTTGTGGGACTGTTGACGTCGACCCGCACCCCGACGGTCCGCCCCTCCACGGCCAGGTCGTCGAGGGTGAGTACCATGTGGGCCTCTCCCCGGTCGGAGCGCAAAACCGTTGTGTCTCGTCGCGGGCGGGGATCGGTGTTCGCGTCTCGTCGCGGGCGGGGATCGGTGTTCGCGTCTCGTCGCGGGCGGGGATCGGCGTCGGTTGTCCGCTACTCGCCCATTCCGACCGGGATCACCTGGAGCAGCGAGTAGACGGGGACCCCTTCGAGTTCCTCGACCCCCTGCTTGTCGACGAGGACGACGCAGGCGACCGGTTCGCCGCCCCGTTCGCGGATGGCCTCGATGGTCTCGGTCATGGTCGTCCCGCTGGTGATGGTGTCGTCCACGACGTAGCAGTCGCGGTCCCGGATCTCCGCGAAGTTCCGCGAGAGCCGTCCGCGCAGGTCCTCGATGTCGCCGTCCTCCCACTGGTGCTTGCGCGGGGCGTAGGTCGCGAGGTCGCTGTCGAGTTCCCGCGCGACGGTCGTCGCGAGGGGCACCCCGGCCTTCTCGATGCCGACGGTCAGGTCCACGTCCTCCCCCTGCTTCTGGAGCAGGTCCGCCATCGCCGCGCCGGCGTGCCAGAGCCTGCTGGAGTCCCGGCCCAGCACGCTCCAGTCGACGTGGATGTCCTCGGGCCCCTCGGTCGACTGGGTCCTGGTCGGCACCGCCGTCCCGCCACGCTCGACCAGCCAGCTCGCGGTCTCCCGGGAGACGTTCAACTCGTCGGCGATCTCGCCCTTCGAGAAGCCCTGCTCTGCGAGTTCCGCCGCGTTCTCGATGAGGTCGTCGACGTTTTTCATCTGGCCGAGAATTGGACCGCGGTCTTTATGGTCGTTTCGTCGGGATCGAACGCCCGCTCGAAGTCCTCGACGGGGGTGACCCCTCGCTGGAACTCGTCGGTGATCCAGTCCGGGAGGCCGGCCAGGGTGTCCGCGGCCGCCCGGAAGTGGTCCGCACTGGAGTTGACCGTCCCGACCACGGCCTTGTTGTTCATCACCACGTCCCGGTGGAGCGACCCGACGTCGACCTCGAAGGTCCACGGCTCCGGGACGCCGAGCAGTGCCGCCACCCCGCCCGGGGCGAGGGCCCCGACGGCCTCGACGGCGTGGCGGGCGTACCCCGTCGCCTCGTAGACGAAGTCCATCGGCTCGTGGACGTCGGGGACCTCCGGGACCGGCGTCTCCCGGGAGTCCACGTAGGTCGCCCCCAGTCGCTCGACGAGGTCGATGCTGGGGTCCGGGCGGTCCCGCCGTCCGAGGCAGTAGGTCCGGTCGTAGTCCCGCAACATCGCAAGCGTCAGCAGACCGAGCGACCCGTTGCCCAGGACGAACGCGCTCTCCGGTTCCCAGTCGAACGCCGCCCGCGAGGCGTAGGCGTGTTCGACGGCCTTCTCCGTGATGCTGATCGGTTCGACGAGGAAGCCCAGGGGTGCGAGGTCCTCCGGGAGCGAGACCAGGTACTGCTCCGGGCTGGTGAAGTACTCGCTCATGAACCCGTGGGCGCCGTCGATGCCGCGTTCGTGCGTCTGGTCGGGCGGGAGCATGTCGGCCTGGCCGCGCTCGAACGCCTCGTTCGTCTCGCCGCCGGGCGGTCGCCGGACCGTCGGCACGACCACGTCGCCCGCCGAGAAGCGGGTGCCGTTCGGGTCGGCCACGACGCCGACGGCCTCGTGGCCGAGCACCAGGTGGTCCTCGCCCTCGGGGAACCCGCCGTGGGCCCCCTCGATGACCTCGTGGTCCGTCCCGTCGACGCCCACCCGCAACGTGCGGACGAGGGCCTCCCCCGGTCCGGGGTCCGGTCGCGGCAGGTCCAGGAGCCTGGGTGCCGAGTCGCCCCGGCGGATCGCTATCGCCTTCATGGGCGTACCCACGTGCCGAGCATGGAAAAGTTTATTCATCTCCGAGTTAATATCTGTGTCGCGCCGATCCGCCGGCAATTCATACGGAGTGAGCCCGAATGCCCCCCATGGAACAGTACGACGAACTCTACCGCCTCTACGACGAGGTGGACACCGACACGCTGCGGGACTACCAGGACTTCGTCGACGTGTTTCCGCCGGTTGACTCCCGGGTCGCGCTGGAGTACTGGCAGGACGCGAGCGACGAACTGGCGTCCCGGAAGGACGACATCAGGGAGGCGTTCCCGGAGGCGGGCGGAACGTTCGCCGAGGTCGCCGCCACCACCAGCCGCGACCAGGCGTTCACCGCGCTGGACCTCCTGACAAAGTACGAACGGGGGGTCAACGTCCTCGTCCTCGACGTCGACGAGACCCTGCGCTCGGCCGGCGGGACCGACAACGAGATACCCCGCGAGACGCTCCACATGCTGACCGAGTTCCACGAGGCCGGGACGCCGATCGTCATCTGTACCGGCCAGACCCTGGAGAACGTCAAGGGCTTCCTGATCCAGGGACTCGGCAACGAGATCGTCCACTCCGGGCGGGTGAGCGTCGTGTACGAGGCGGGGACCGGCGTGTTCACGCCGGGGCACGGCTCCGAGACCAAGCAACTCCTCTACGAGGACCTCGACCCCGGGATCCGCGAGGTGTTCGACGAGGTCCGGACGCGGGTCGTCTCGGACGCCCCCGAATCCATCCGCCGGGGCTGTCACCTCCAGGGCAACGAGTTCAACGTCACCCTGAAGCCGAACTTCGAGACCGGCAGCGACCGCGCCCGCGAGATAATCGACGAGGCGCTGGTGTACGAACTCGAACTCCTCGGGGAGGCCCTGGCCCGTCACCTCGACGCGGGTGCAGACAGGGTCGTCGAGTGGACGAAGGCCCACTACGCGGCGGCCGACCCCGAGATCCGTGGCGTCCTGGAGGCGACCGGGGCGGTGCCCGACGCCGACGCGGGCGAGGTCCCACCCGAGGCGACCGACCTGCTGGAACGGATCGACGTGGCCTACTACGAGGCCGACGCGGCCGAGGTCGGCAGCCTCGAACTCAACAAGGTGGTCGGGGTCCGGGCGGCGTTCGACGTCCTCGGCATCGACGACCCATTCGCGATGGTGATGGGGGACAGCAAGTCCGACTTCCGGGTGATGCGCTGGGTCGAGGAGGAGGGGAAGGGCATCGCCGCCGCCCCCGAACACTCCTCGCGCGACGTCCTCGACCACGTGATCAGCACGGACGAACTCGTCTTCGAC
This sequence comes from Halobacteriales archaeon QS_8_69_26, assembly GCA_003023195.1. Lineage (GTDB taxonomy): Archaea > Halobacteriota > Halobacteria > Halobacteriales > SW-7-71-33 > PXRX01. The sequence goes on along the minus strand of PXRX01000023.1, from coordinate 71,200 downwards.
CGCGGGCGGGCGGCCGACCCGCTCAGGACGGTGTACGCCCTCAACCGGCTGTCGAGGGTGGTACGATGAGCGAGGCGACCGGCGGGGCGGATCCGCTTTCCCTCCACGGGGTCGTCCCGCCGACGATTACCGCGTTCCACGAGGGCGAGACGCTGAACCCCGGCGCGACCGCGGCACACGCCCGCTTCGTCGTCGACCGTGGCGCCCACGGCGTGTTCCCACTCGGGACGAACGGCGAGTTCCCGCTTCTCACGGCCGAGGAACGGGAACGCGTCGTCCGAGCGGTCGTCGACGAGGTCGGTGGCGAGGTGCCGGTCATCGCGGGCGTCGGTGCCCCGAGCACCCGGGCGACGGTGAACAATGCGAAGCGGGCAGTCGAGGCCGGGGCCGAGGGCGTGGTCGTCGTCACGCCGTACTACTACCCGCTGGACGACGAGGCGGCCCCGACCCACTTCCGCCGCGTGATCGACGCGGTCGACGTGGCGGTCTACGCCTACCACATCCCGGGCCGAACCGGCAACGAACTGTCCCTGGATGCGGTGTCGGCGCTCGCGGACGCCGGCCTGGCCGGGCTGAAGGACTCCAGCAAGGACGTCCCGTGGCTCGGGCAGGCCATCGACGCGGCCCCGGAGTTGACCTTCCTCGCGGGGTCGGACTCGCTGCTGTTCGCCGGCCTGGAGGTCGGCTGTGCGGGACTCGTCAGTGCCGTCGCCAACGCCTTCCCGGAACTGGTCGTCGAGTGTTACGAGGCCTACGCCGCGGGCGACGAGGAGCGGGCCCGGGAGATCCAGAGCCGGGTCTACGAGGTCAGGCGGGCGCTCAAGCGCGGCCCGTACATGGCCGGCGTCAAGACCGCGCTGTCCCTGCGGGACGTGGACTTCGACCCCGGTCCACTCCGTGACCCACTCCGGACGATGGACGACGACGGCCGAACGAGGCTCGAACGCGAACTGCGGGAGATGGATCTGCTGTGAGCGACCGACATCGACCGACACCGACCGACCACCACCCACCGATCCCGACGGATCGATCCGACACCGACCGACTACCACGGACCGATACCGACGGAGTGATCAGAACCCACCATGAGCGACAGAAACTACCGAACTTTGCGCGACCCGAACGCGGAGTACACGATGCGGGACCTCTCGTCCGAGGCGATGGGCGTCGAGCGGTCCCGCGGCGAAGGGCGGGACGTCGAGATCACCGACGTCCAGACGGCGATGGTCGACGGCAACTTCCCCTGGACGCTCGTCCGGGTCTACACCGACGCGGGCGTCGTCGGCACCGGCGAGGCCTACTGGGGTGCCGGCGTCCCCGAGATGATAGAGCGGATGGCCCCGTTCGTCGTCGGCGAGAACCCGCTGGACATCGACCGGCTCTACGAACACCTGGTCCAGCGGACCTCCGGCGAGGGATCGCTGGCGGGCGTGACCGTCACCGCCATCTCGGGCATCGAGGTGGCCCTGCACGACCTGGCCGGGAAGCTCCTGGACGTGCCCGCCTACCAGCTCCTGGGCGGGAAGTACCGCGACGAGGTCCGGGTCTACAACGACTGCCACGCGGGCGAGGAGACGGAGGCGGTCCCCGACACGGAGGACCCCGAGGACGTCGCGACCGAGGCGACCCACGCCGAGGCCTGCGCCCGGGAGGCCGAGCGCGTCGTCGAGGAACTGGGCTTCGACGCCCTGAAGTTCGACCTCGACGTGCCCTCGGGCCACACGAAGGACCGGGCGAACCGGCACCTCCGCGGTCCCGAGATAGAACACAAGGCACGGATCGTCGAGGCGGTCACCGAACGGGTCGGCGACCGGGCCGACGTGGCCTTCGACTGTCACTGGAGCTACGCCGCCGGGAGCGCCAAACGACTCGCCGACCGCCTGGAGGAGTACGACGTCTGGTGGCTGGAGGACCCGGTCCCCCCGGAGAACATCGACGTCCAGGCGGACGTGACCCGGGGGACGACGACGCCCATCGCGGCGGGCGAGAACCGCTACCGAAAGCACGGGCAGCGTCGACTCCTGGAGGAGAGCGCGGTCGACCTCATCGCACCGGACATGCCCAAGGTCGGCGGGATGCGCGAGACGCGGAAGATAGCGGACCTGGCCGACACCTACTACGTGCCGGTGGCGATGCACAACGTCGCCTCGCCCGTCGGCACCGTCGCCAGCGCCCACGTCGCCGCCGCCGTCCCGAACGCCCTGGCCGTCGAGTTCCACTCCTACGAACTGCCCTGGTGGGAGGACCTCGTCGAGGGACCGGTCATCGAGGAGGGACGGATCGAGGTGCCCGAGGAACCGGGCCTCGGCGTGACCCTCGACGTGGACGTCGTCGCGGACCACCTCGTCGAGGGCGAGACGCTCTTCGACGAGGCCTGACGGACGGCGGAGACCACCCGGGCCGCGAACGGGTGCCAACCTTCAACAGTCAGCGCCCGAAGGATCGGGCGTGGACGAGAGAAAGCTGGACCGACTGGACAGCTACCTCGCCGAGGGGGATCTCTCCGCCGTCTGGTTCGCCCGCCCGAACGGGTTCGCGTGGCTGACCGGGGGCGACAACCGCGTCGACAGGGCGGCCGAGGTGGGGGTCGCGGCCGCCGGCTACGACGGCGACGGGGTGACCGTCGTCACGGACGACATCGAGGGACCGCGCCTGGCGGCCGAGGAACTGCCCGACCCCGTGGCGGTCGAGACCTACCCCTGGCACGAGCGGTCGCTGGCCGAGGCGGTGGCCGACCGGAGCCCCGACCCCGCGGCCGCAGACTTCCCAGTCCCGGGGTTCGACGACGTCGACGCCTCGGGGCTCCGGCAACCGCTCACCTCGGACGACGTCCGCCGGTACCGCCGACTGGGGACCGAGACGGCCGCCGCGGTCGAGGCGGTCTGTCGCGACGCCGCCCGCGAGGACACCGAACGCGCGGTGGCCGCCCGACTCCGCGGATCCCTGGCCGAGCGAGGGATCGACGCACCGGTCGCGCTGGTGGGCGGGGCGGAGCGGGCGGGTCGCTACCGCCACTTCACACCCAAGGACGTGCGACTGGGCGACTACGCGCTGGTCTCGGTCACCACCACGCGGGGCGGGCTGTTCGCGAGTTGCACCCGCACCGTGGCCTTCGACCCCCCGTCGTGGTTGCGCGAGCGCCACCGGAGCGCCGCCCGGGTAGAGGCGACGGCGCTCGCCGCCACGCGGGCCGTCGGCCGGCGGGGCGGGGACGCCGGGGCGGTGTTCGACGCGGTCCGGCACGCCTACGCCGAGGAGGGGTACCCCGAGGAGTGGCGGTCCCACCACCAGGGAGGCGCTGCCGGGTTCGCCGGCCGGGAGTGGATAGCGACCCCCGACTCGCCCGACCCCGTACGGATCCCGATGGCCTACGCCTGGAACCCGACGGTCCACGGCGCCAAGAGCGAGGACACGGTCCTCGTGCGCGAGGGCGGGTACGAGACCCTGACCCGGACGGACGACTGGCCGACCCGGCGCGTCGGGGCCGTCGACTACGACGAGACGTTCGAGCGACCGGACGTGCTGGAGCGATAGGCTCGGACCACCCCGATCCGCCGGAGCATCGACCCGGATCCGGGGGCGATCCGCCCACTCGAATCCGCAAGACCGACTCCCCCGCGAGGCCCGCCACTCGTGGGTGTCGCTTATGACGACCGCCGCCGGATGGAGCCGTATGGCGAGTATCGTCACGTTCGGCGAGACGATGTTGCGGTTCACGCCGCCGGGCGACGGGCGAGTGGAGACGACCGGGGAGATGGCGGTCCACGTCGGCGGAGCCGAGAGCAACGTCGCGGTGACGGCGGCGCGTCTCGGCCTCGACGCGGCCTGGACCTCGAAGCTCCCGGACTCGCCGCCGGGACGGCGGGTCGTCGACGGCGTCCGCCGCCACGGCGTCGAACCGCTGGTGACCTGGAGCGACGAGGGGCGGCAGGGCCTCTACTACCTGGAGGACGGTCCCGAACCCCTGGCTTCCGAGGTGACCTACGACCGGACCGGCGCGCCAGTCCGGACCGCCACCCCCGACGAACTCCCGGTCGAGCGGATCCGGGCGGCCGACGCCTTCTTCGTCACCGGGATCACGCCGGCGCTCTCGGACACCCTGGCGGCGACCACGGGTGAGCTACTGGCGACCGCCCGCGGGGCGGGGACCCTCACCGCTTTCGACGTGAACTACCGGGCGAAACTGTGGACGCCGACGGCCGCACGGGAGACGCTCTCGGACCTGCTCCCCGACGTGGACCTGCTGTTCGTCGCCGAACGCGACGCCGACGCGGTCTTCGACAGGGCGGGCGACCCCGCCGAGGTGGCGGCCGGCTTCGCCGACGACTACGACCTCGGAACTGCGGTGCTCACCCGCGGCGAGGAGGGTGCCCTCGCCGTGCGAGACGGCGCGGTCCACGACCAGGACGCCTTCCCGGCGGGGTCGGCCCACCCGGTCGGGAGCGGCGACGCGTTCGTCGGGGGGTACCTCGCACGACGCCTCGCGGGCGGCGGGACCGACGAGGCCCTGGAGTACGGTGCGGCCACGGCCGCGCTGAAGCGAGGGATCCCCGGCGACGTCGCGGTCGTCACCCCGGAACAGGTCCGCCATGTCGTCGAAGGCGGGGCCGACGGCATCTCGCGGTAGTCGTCGACCGGGGGACCGCGGATCGACCCGGTCAGTCCTCGATTCCGACGTCCTCCCGGGCGGCGTCGTACGGTTCCACGAACCTTGAGGGGCCGGTGAGACTGTCCTCGGCGACGCCGAAGACGTCCACGTTCGTGGCCCCGTCGGGGCCCCGGACCTCGACCACGGTCGTCTCGTCCTGGACCCAGTCGGCGTCGAGCGACCGGACCAGCACCTCGCCGAAGTAGCTCCCCACCTGGCGGACGACGCGGGTGAAGGCGACGTCCTGTTCGCGGTCGCCGCCGTACTCGGCGTCCTCGTACCGGTCGTTCTCCCAGGCCGCGTCGACCAGTATTTCGAGTTCCGGGAGCGAGTCGGGAGAGTAGTCCAGGTCGTACTCCGTCCAGAACTCGACCAGGTCCTCGGCCTCCCCCCTGACCTCCTCGTGGAGCGACGCCGGCCCGCCGAGCGATAGGTCGCCCGCCTCGGCGTCCTCGACGGTGTCCTGGAGGTCGGCGGCCAGGTCCGCGAACCGGGGTGCCTCCCGGAGCGCGGTCAGTGCCGCCTCCAGGGGCGAGAGTTCGACGGTGTACTCGCCGGCGGGGACCGCCACGTGGACGTCCTCGCCGTCCCGCCCCCACTCGGCGTCGAACTCCCGGACCAGCACCTCGCCGAAGTAGCTCCCGAACCGGAGGACGAACCCCGCGGTCGCCTCGTCGAACAGTCGGTCGTCGGCCTCCTCCCCGAGGACGCCGAGGATCCCGGCCTGTTCGAGCGCGTAGTCGTCGAGCGCCTCCAGCGACGCGACGGTGAAGTCGAACCCCTTGTCCCCGTGGGCGGCGGCGAACTCCTCGGCCTCGCGACGGAACTCCTCGGGACCGAACTCCGAGACGTCCTTGGTGACCGTCTCCGGTTCGTCCTCGGCCCCTTCACCGAGTCCGTCGTCCGGACCCGCACCCGGGTCACCCCCCGCGTCGTCGTCCCCGTCGGGGTCCCCCGACCCGTCGGTCAGCAGGGTTCGATCGGAGCAGTCCGGCGACTCTTCCGAGATATCCCTGGAACCGTCCGAGGGATCCGTCACCCGGTCCTCGGTTCGGTTCCGTTCGGTCCCCCGCACCCGGACGACGCGTCCCCACGGCGGATCGGGCAGTTGCATGTCCGAACGTTCCCGAGGGGAAGTAAATACCTGGGGGACTGAGGTACGGACGGCAATATGAGCGGACCGGACCTCGACCTCGAACTGCTGGGGTGGCCACCGGACGGTCCGACCCTGCGACTGGACTACCGGGAGTTCAGCTACGCGGGGAAGTTCGTGATGTCCTCGACCGGCAAGGCCGTCGCCCGGGAGAACGACGAGGTGGTCGCGGCAGTCGCGTTCAACGAGGACCGGACCGACCCGTCGACCATGTGGCTCCGGTACGTTACCGTCCGGGCCGACCGTCGCGGGGCGGGGATCGGACCCCGACTCGTCGAGTTCGTCGTCGACAGGGCCCGCGAGCGGGGGTACGAACTGGTGCGGATCGCGGTCAACAACCCGTTCGCCTACCACGCCCTGTACCGGGCCGGGTTCCGGTACACCGGCGAGGAGACCGGGATTGCGGAGCTAGTGCTGGAGCGTGACCTCGACAGCGAGGCGCCGGCGGATCCCGACCGGTACGAGGCGGGGCTGTCGCTGTTTCTCGACCGGAACCTGGAGGAGGAGGAACGGCGGTTCGTCTCGGACAAGCGCGAGGCTGGGCCGCCCGGGGACCGGACGGTGGGGGGCTCGGAGTGAACGGCGGGGCCGCTACACCCGTTCGAGGCTCTTCGCGCGCGGCCCCTTCTCGGCCTGTTCTATCTCGAACTCGACCTCCTGGCCCTCTTCGAGGTCGGGGCCGCCGACGTCCTCCATGTGGAAGAAGACGTCCTCGTCCGCCTCGTCCGTCTCGATGAATCCGTAGCCCTTCCTGTCGTGGAAGAACGCCACCGTGCCTGTTGCCATCGTACCTCACCGTTTCTATCCCGGTACTCGCGTAAATACCCTCCGGCCAGGGTGAAGGTGTATACTCCGACCGGGCGCCTGGGATCGACGGTCCGATCCCGGATCCGTCGAAGACCCCGCTACCATCCCGATCCCGGATCCTTCAAAGACCCGCCACCACTACGGAATAGCGATGGGAAACGCAGCGCTCCGGGACCTGGCCGCCATAGAGACGGTCCCGTTCGCGGATCTGGAGGGGTCGGTCGTCGCGGTCGACGCCCACAACTGGCTGTACCGCTACCTGACGACGACGGTGCGGTTCACCCCCGACGAGGCGTACACGACCGGGGACGGGACGGAAGTCGCCAACCTCGTCGGGATCGTCCAGGGGCTGCCGAAGTTCTTCGAACACGGGATCACGCCGGTGTTCGTCTTCGACGGGGGACCGAGCGAACTGAAGACCGAGGAGGTAGAACGCCGCCGCGAACAGCGCGAGCACTACGAGGAGCAACTGGAGGAGGCCCGCGAGGAGGGCGACGACGTGCGGGTCGCCACCCTCGAGAGCCGCACCCAGCGACTCACCGACGTCATCCAGGAGACGAGCCGCGAGGTGCTCCGGTTGCTCGACGTCCCGGTAATCGAGGCCCCCGCGGAGGGTGAAGCGCAGGCGGCCCACGTGGCCCGCCACGGGTCGGTCGACTACGTCGGCACCGAGGACTACGACGCCCTCCTGTTCGGCGCGCCCCTGACCCTCCGCCAGTTGACGAGCAAGGGCGACCCCGAGTTGATGGACCTCGACGCCACACTGGACGACCACGGGATCACCTACGAACAACTGGTCGACGCCGCCATCCTCATCGGGACGGACTTCAACGACGGGATTTCCGGTGTCGGCCCGAAGACCGCCATCTCGGAAATCAAAGAGCACGGCGACCTCTGGTCGGTGCTGGAGGCTCGCGGAGACACCATCCCGGACGCCGACCTGGTCCGGACGCTGTTCCTCGACCCGAACGTCGACGAGGACGTCGCGTTCGACGACGACATCACCCCCGACGTCGACGCCGCCCGCGAGTACGTGGTAGAGGAGTGGGGCGTCCACGACGACGAGGTCGAACGTGGGTTCGAACGGATCCGGAAGTCGGCGGTCCAGACGGGCCTCGACCGGTGGACGTAGGGGCGGTTTCCTATTCGCGGGGGATCCACATCCTCAGAGTTGCAGGTGCGAGGTGGAACTCGGTCCCTCGTCGTCGTCATCGTCGTCGACGGCCGATCCCGGGGCGAGGAAGGTCACGTCGTCGTCGGTCAGGTAGACCGACCCGTCCTCGACGGTCACGTCAACCGAGACGAGGGTCGTGTCGGCGGCGTCCCCGTTGTCGCAGTACCCGGAACAGGCGTCGAAGGTGGACCCGTGCTTCGGGCAGACGATTCCACCGTTCCGGACCACCGCACCGATCCCCTCCCGATGGAGTCGCTGTGCCTCGTGGGTACACCGGTTGACCCACGCCTCGACGCCCGGAGCGTCGTCGCCCGCGTCCCGCCCGCCATCGGGATCGGTCCCGTTCTCGCCGTCCGTATCGGTCCCGTTCCCGCAGGGAACCAGGAAGACTTCCTCGTCGTTGCCGTGTTCGTCCCGCACCGTGAACAGCCAGGACCCCTCCTCGACGACGTCCTCGACGCTCGTCAGTCGGTAGCGACCGGCCATGGGCCACCGGTGTACGTTGCAGGGTGAAATCCCTGTCGGACGGCGCGAGTCCCGCCGGGGACCGCCCGGTCCGAAACGCATAAAAGTGAGCAGTGCGAAAAAGTAAGCAAGAAGTAAATTCAATTTCAGTCATAAATTATTTCTGTTAGCAGCTGCTACCGATCGTCGCGCCCAATGGATCCCAAAGAGGACGTGTGGCTCGAACCCGACCCGCTGTGGACGGACCGCTACGAGACCGAACGCGAGCGAGTGGAGGAGGCGTCGGACGACGGCCTCCTGGGTGTCTTCCACGTCGGGAGCACCGCCATCCCCGACGTGCCCGGCAAGCCGACCCTGGACGTCATCGCCGTCTACGAGGACTACGGATCGATGCGGGCCGCCGCGGAGGCCCTGGCCGAGGGGGACCACGTCATCGAGGCGGACGACGAGGACGAGGAGTCGATGGTGGTCATCGACTGGGGCGACGAGGAGGCCGTCTTCGTCAAGATGCACACCCGCGACGACGTGAAGGTGCGAAACCAGCTAGTCTTCCGGGACTACCTGCGCGAGAACGAGGACGCCCGCCGCGAGTACGAACGCGTCAAACGCGAGGCCGTCGAGGAACACGGCGACGACCACCACGCCTACACGAAGGCGAAGACGGACCTCGTGATGTCCATCATCGAACGTGCCCACGACGAGGGGTACGACGACCGGGTCCCGGAGTTCGCCTGACGGTACGGCCCTCATTGGTACTCCAGTCGATCGGTACTGTCTTGGTAGATCGACGATTTCCTCGGTGAAGCGTATATTTAAGTTTCCAAACCCCATTATACCATGCAACTAAATAATTGGCGTATGGTGTGTCCCTCACGACGGCTCCTCCTTTTCGGGGTCGTTGTTGTTGCCCTGTTGTTGGCTGGCTGTACCGGCCTGGGGCAATCCGAGCCTGGATCGGCGGCGACCACGACGGACCAATCGCCCGGAACGTCGGCAGATCCGGGTTCGAGTCCAACCACTTCCCGATCCACGACAACCCAGGCGGCGACCGACTGTCAGCGACCTCTCCCGGACCCACCGGAATCGATAACGGAGGCGACAGCCACGGAGTTCGCGGCTGAATACGAAGCGAACCGCACCTACAACCGGATCTGTACCCACGAGACGTTCGGGTTGGATCCGACGACGGCCGGGAAGGTGCTACGCGTAGAGCGGGTCACCGCGGACGGCATCTTCGTTTTCGCCCAACAACCGTTCTGGTACGACGAGGCTGACGGTGCGTCCAGTGCAACGTATTTCGTCACCAATGGATCCTTTGCTCGCGTCGGCGACGACGATATCAGCCAACGATACCCGGGAACCTACGCACCGAACGATTCCGGAGAAGTCGACCAGGGGCAATCGATACGGCTGTTCAACTTCGCTGGTGACCGGACCAGGGTTTCCGTTCGGCTCACCGTCACGGACGAGAGTACTCCGGAGACGGCACTGAACGAGACGTACACCGTCGAGGGGACATCCGGGATTCGACTCCTTCAGGTGGCAAGTCGTCCGGGCAATTACACGCTTACCGTAACGACGGACGCCGGGGCGAGCGACCAGTTGTCACTGACCGTCACCGACGGTCCACCCGCGATCGCAGTCTACGTCAGCCCCGACGGTTCCCTTCACGTGTTCTCGATAGCGGAAACGACGTCACGTGGGGCCGTGGCAGCGCCCCAGTGACGCAGTACCGCTCCCGAACGAGTTCGTCCCGGGTCGTCCAGTCCGAAGCGGCCGGCTCACCACGGCCACCTGGTTACGGGCCTGGTTCGACCGGGCCATACGGACCGTGTCTTCGTGCCGGTTCGCCGCCGCGGAGGCGCTGACGTACCGGGGCCACCGCCGGAGGGGCGTTCGACTGGTCCAGGGGAGGGGAAACGTTCGATAGATACTCGGCCGTCTCCCGCTTCGTCACCCTCGAACGAGGTTCTAACTGGTGGCGACCCCGACCCGAGACCGCGGAATCAGCGAGAACGTCCGTCTCAGTCCCGGTGATCGTACACCCGTTTCGCCTTCCCCTCGGTGCGGTCCAGCGCCCGGTGGGCGACGACGGTCACCTCGTCGGGGGTCAGTCCCAGCACCTCGGTCAGGCGTGCGGTCAACCGCTCCTCCAGGTCGGCGGTGTCGCCCAGGTCAGCGTCGGGGCCGCGCTCGACGGTGACCTCCATCTCGTCGAGGCCGCCCGCCCGGCGGTGGAGGTCGATCCGGTAGTGCGGCGCGAGGTCGCCGAACTCCCCCAGGACGCTCTCCACCTCGGTCGGGTAGACGTTGACCCCACGGACGATCAGCAGGTCGTCGGTCCGGCCGGTGATGCCGTCCAGGCGGGCGTGGGTCCGCCCGCACTCGCAGGGGTCGTAGGTGATGGCGGTGACGTCGCCGGTCCGGTAGCGGAGTAGCGGCAGGGCCTCCCGCGTGAGCGCGGTCAGGACGAGTTCGCCCCGTTCGCCCTCCCCGAGAACCTCGCCCGTCTCGGGGTCGATCACCTCGGGGTAGAAGTGGTCTTCCCAGAGGTGCATGCCGTCGCGGGCGGTCGCACACTCGGTCGCCATCCCCGGTCCCAGCAGTTCGGAGAGCCCGTAGTTCTCGGTCACGGTGGCGTCGTACTCGCGGCCGATGGTCGCCCGCGTCTCGCGGGTGGAGGGTTCCGCGCCGACCAGTATCGACCCGAGGCCGAGGTCGGCGGGGTTGCGCCCGGCCTCGCGGGCCTGCTCCGCGAGGTACAGCGCGTAGGAGGGGAGGGTCACCAGGGCGTCGGCGTCCAGGTCCGCGATCAGTTCGATCTGTCGCCGGGTGTTGCCCGCGCCGGCAGGGACCACGCCCGCACCCAGCCGTTCGACCCCGTAGTGCCAGCCGAGGCCGCCGGTGAACAGGCCGTAGCCGGCGGCGTTCTGGACCCGTTCGCCGGGCCGGACCCCGGCGGCGTAGAGCGACCGGGCCGCGAGGTCAACCCACCGGTCCAGGTCCGCGGCCGTGTACCCGACGACCTTCGGCTTGCCCGTGGTGCCGGAGGAGGCGTGGATCCGCCGGAGTTCGTCGCGGGGGGCGGCGAACAGGCCGTCGGGGTACTCCGCCCGGAAGTCCTCCTTGGTCGTGAACGGCAGACTCCGGAGGTCGTCCACGGACTCGACGTCGCCCGGCGACACCCCGGCGTCGTCGAGCCGTCGGCGGTAGAACGCCACGTCGTGGGCCCGGGCGACGGCCTCGCGGACCCTCCGGTCCTGGAGGGCCCGGATCTCGGACCGCGGAGCCGTCTCTAGCTCATGGTAGCGCATGACGCGGGGTTGCCGCCGCCGGACAATAAGTCCACCCGCCGGCCACCCCTGCCCGCGGATTTGGAGGGCCAACGGCCCCCAGTTGGTCCGGTACCGGAGGTTCCGGGACGCGGTGACCGCCCTCCAGCCACTGGACACGGCGGTTCCGTCAGGTCACCTGGACAAGTTACAGTAATATTACTGTAAACGCTCTCGGGGAGATCGTGCCGTCGAAGTCGTCCGCCCGGCGGGCGGTCCGGGGTGCGGACGGCGAGAACGTGTATACGAAACTATCGGAAGGGGCAGTCGTCGCACCGATCGGGAACGGTCGGGGTGACCGGGGTGTCCGCCGGCACCCAATGAATTTTGAACCGCCCATCGCCCGTAAATCAACCGTCGGTCGGGGGTTATGGTATACAATCTTTATCACGGTCGCGCCCGTTGGGCCTCCATGGTCCGCAGAGAGCGCACCGACGACGCATCGGCCACCGACCGATCGAACAGGCGGGCGGTCCTCAAGGCACTCGGCGCCGCAGGGACGGTCGGCCTCGGGACACTGGCCGGTTGTACGACGGCCGACGGTGGCGACGGCGACGGCGGTGACAGCGGCGACGGCGGTGACAGCGGCGACGGCGGTGACAGCGGCGACAGCGGCGACGGCGGTGACAGCGGCGACACGGGGGGAACCACCCAGGGAACGCCCGAACCGAGCATCGGAACGGTGAACTACGGGGTCCTGAACCCGATGACGGGGCCGTACGCGGCCCTGGCGGAGCAACAGCGACAGGGCGCGCGGCTGGCGGTGAACTGGGTCAACGAGAGCGACGAGTTCGACTTCGAGATAGAGGCCACGTACGGGGACACGCGCGCCGAGACGGAGGCCGGCCAGCAGGCCGCGACGCGCGCCATCCAGCAGGACGACGCCGACTTCCTGATGGGTGCGATCTCCAGTTCGGTCGCACTGGGCCTGAACACCATCGCGCTGGACCAGGAGGTCATCTACAACCCCGGCGGGGCGGCCATCCCCATCACGGGAAGCCAGTGCAACGAGTACGTGTTCCGCGCGGAGACGAACACCGCCCAGAACGCCCGGGGGTCGGCCATCTGGACGATGGAGAACCTCGGGGAGAACATCCACTTCCACATCGCGGACTACGCCTACGGGCGGTCGGTGCTCAGCGAGTGGCGGAAGCTCCTGGAGCCGGAGGGATTCAACGAGGTCGGGGTCACGAGGGCCGACCTGGGGGAGACCAACTTCGACCCCTACATCAGCGAGATAAGCAACACCGATGCCGACGTGGTGGTCGTCGGTTCGACCGGCGGCGACCTCGTGAACTTCATCCGCCAGGCCCACAGCGCGGGCCTCAAGGACCAGATGGACATCATGACGACCGCCGGAACCTTCCAGTCCATCCGCGCGGGGGTCGGCGAGACCGGCTACGGCGTCTACGGCGGCACCCGCTACGTCTACCAGATAGAGACCGGGGACAACCAGGAGTTCGTCTCCCGGTTCCGCGACGAGTACGACGGTAACCCCGACAACTTCGCCCGTGTGGCCTTCGACTCCATCCGGATGACCGCCCACGGCATCCAGGAGGCCGGGACGAACGACCCGACCGAGGTCAAGGACGTCCTCCCCGACCTGGAGGTGCCCTCGCTGTTCGACCCGAACAACTTCCGGGCCTGTGACCACCAGGCGACCAACCCCATCTGGATCGGACAGAACGTCGAACCCGACGAGGGCGAGACGCCAGCCGTCAACCTGATCACCAAGCGCGAGGGCGCTGACGTCATCCCGCCCTGCGGGGAAACCGGCTGCGACATGGGCTCGTAGGCGGGTCGGGGAGATGAGTGCGTTCACGGCCGTAATCGACCAACTCATCAACGGCCTCACGATCGGCATCGTCTACGTCCTGCTGGCCGCCGGCCTGTCCATCATCTTCGGTGTGATGGACGTCATCAACTTCGCCCACGGGGAGCTGTTCGCCCTGGGGGCGTACTTTGCGCTGGCGGTCGCGGGCGTCCAGCTACTGGAGGGGCTGCCGTTCCACGCCTTCTGGATATCGCTGTTGCTGGCGCCCCTCGCGGTTGCGGTCGTCGGCGGCGGCATCGAGCGGCTGACGATCCGACCGCTGTACGGGCGCAACCCGCTCTATCACATCCTGTTGACATTCGGGCTGGTCCTCGTGTTCAAGGACGTCATCGAGACGCGGTGCTGTCCCCCGTACTTCCTGCTGTTCCGTGGCACCAGTCGGTCCTCGGTGTCGCTGCCGCCGATGCTGGAGGGACAGGTCGCGCTCGGGGCAGGGATCACGGTGGCGACGTACAGCGTCTTCGTCATCGCCGCCGGGACGGTCGTCGCGCTGGGAACCTGGTGGGCGCTGAACAACACCAAGGTCGGACTGATCGTCCGTGCCGGTGCCCAGGACCGCGGGATGGTCCGCCACCTGGGGATCGACATCGACCGCTACTACACGCTGGTGTTCGCGTTCGGCTCCGCCCTGGCGGCCGTGGCGGGCATCGTCCTCGCCGGCCGGCAAGGGGTCTTCCCCGCGATGGGCGACTCGGTCATCATCCCCGCGTTCGTCATCGTCGTCCTCGGGGGCCTCGGGAGCTTCCGGGGTGCCGTCGTCGGCGGCCTCGGCGTCGGACTGATCCAGACGATGCTCACGAGTCCCCCCGTCCTCGGGGAGTACGTCCCGAGCGAGGAACTCAGCGGCGTCGTCGTGTTCATCCTGATGATAATCGTGCTGCTGGCCCGGCCCCAGGGGCTGTTCGGCAACCCCGAGTGGCAGTCCTCCGGCGAGGAGGGGGAACTGCTCACCGGCAGCGGCGAGGGCGTCCTCGGCCCGACCTGGCGCAAGCGACTCGGGATCGGGCTGGTGGCACTGCTGGCACTGGTCCCGCTGGGTGTCGGCGTGCGCTACTCGACGTACGTCGTCGACAGCCTCCTCGTGACGATGATGATCTGGGCCCTGTTCGCGCTCAGCCTGGACTTCGTGCTCGGGTATGCCGGCCTCGTCTCGCTGGGGCACGTCCTCTTCTTCGGGGTCGGCGCCTACACCTCGGTGCTGGTCGCCCAGGGGAAGGTCGCGGGGCTGTTCGCGGACACGCCGGTCGCGGCGCTGCTGTCGGTCCTCGGCTACTCCGACTCGGTGTTCCTCGCGCTCGCCACCGGCGTCGGGGTCGCCGCGGTACTGGCGTGGGTCGTCGGCTACCTCTCGATACGGGTGGCCGGCGTCTACTTCGCGATGATCACCCTCGCGTTCGCGGAACTCGTCCGCAACGCCGTCCTCAAGCTACAGTGGGCCGGCTCCACGGACGGACTCAGCACCGCCGACAACCTGGACTACGGAATCTTCGGCCAGGGGATCGGCGAGGTCGGCGACGTGGTCCTGGTAGAGGAACTGACGATCGGACCGGTGCTGGTGATCGGCGGCGAAGTCCACCTGTCGTACTACTTCGTGCTGGTCACCGTCGCCGGGTCGTACCTGCTCGCCCGTCGCATGATGAACGCGCCGTTCGGGAGCGTCCTCCAGGCCATCCGCGAGTCCGAACAGCGGGCGAAGTTCCTCGGCTACGACACCACCGCATACAAGCGCCGGGCGTTCGTCGTCAGCGGCGCCCTCGCCGGACTCGCGGGCGGCCTCCTGCCGATCACCACCGGGATCGTTCTCAGCGTCGGTCCCTCGGACCTGCACTGGATCGTCTCGGGCGAGGTCATCGTGGCGACCATCCTCGGCGGGATGGGGACCCTCTACGGGCCGATGCTGGGTGCGGGGCTGTTCGTCGGTGCCGAGGAGTTGCTCGTGGAGTACACCGACCAGTGGCAGGCCATCCTCGGCCTCCTGTTCGTGTTCTTCGTCATCTTCGTCCCCAGGGGGCTGGTGTCGCTGCCGGCCCTCCTCGACCGCCACCTCGACCTCGACCTGGGCGGTGGCGGCGGGGAAACCGGCGCCGACCCCGGCCCCGCCCCGGAGGCGGACGCAGACCGGGAGGTGGACGACTGATGGCCGGCGACGTCACAGACCAGAACGCGGAGCAGGCGAGTCCCGGGGACCCGACCGACGACGCTGGAACCACCGACGGAGCGGAGACCGCAGGCCGCGAGACGTCGACCGATGCCGTCCTAGAGACGACCGGCCTCACCAAGCGCTTCGGCGAACTGGTCGCGGTCGACTCGGTGGACCTGACGGTCGAACGCGGGGAGTTCCGCTCGGTCATCGGCCCGAACGGGGCGGGCAAGACCACCCTGTTCGACCTGATCACGGGTGCGCTCTCGCCGACGAGCGGGACGGTCACCTTCGACGGCGAGGACATCACCGACCTGCCGCCGCACGTCCGGGTCCGCCGCGGGCTGGGTCGGTCGTTCCAGATCACCAACGTCTTCGGCGGACTGACGGTCCGGGAGAACGTCCGCCTGGCGGCCCAGGCGGTCCACCGGGAAGAACTCTCCGTCCTGGACAGACTGTTCCGGTCGAAGGAGCGCTCCGACCCCGTCACCGCCGACACGGAGCGGGTGCTGGACCGGATCGGCCTGGCCGACAGCGCCGACGTCCGGGCGGCCGCCCTCGCCTACGGCGACCGGCGGCGACTGGAGATCGGGCTGGTGCTGGCCACCGACCCCCAGGTGGTGTTGCTCGACGAACCGACCGCCGGCATGGGCGTCGACGAAACCAGAGAGACGATGTCCCTGATAGACGAGGTGCTCGCGGACCGGACGATAGTGCTGATAGAACACGACATCGACCTCGTGATGAACGTCTCCGACCGGGTGACCGTACTCCACGGCGGGCGGGTCCTGACGACCGGCACCCCCGGCGAGGTGGCCGACGACGAGGAGGTCCAGCGCGCCTACCTGGGAGGTGCGGGACCGTGAGCGGGGAGGACGCCGCGGATCCGGCCCAGGGCGAAGGCGGACCCGGGGATAGCGACACGTCGGACCGCTCCGGCGACCGGATCCTCTCGGTCGAGGAGTTGCGGGCCGGCTACGGCGAGACCGAGGTGCTCCGGGGCGTGAGCTTCGACGTCCTCGACGGCGAGGTGGCGGCCCTGGTCGGGCGCAACGGCGTCGGCAAGACCACCACCCTCCGTGCGATCACCGGCGCGATCCCGGCGCGGTCGGGATCCATCCGGTTCCGGGGCGAGTCGATCATCGGCGAGGACTCCGTCGCGACCGCGAAGCGAGGGATCGGACTCGTCCCCGAGGAGCGTCGGATATTCCCGGGACTGACCGTCGAGGAGAACCTCCGGATGGGACAGTTGGGCGGGAGCGAAACCGCCCACCGGCGGGAGGTCGAGGAGGTGCTGGAGACGTTCGGCAACCTCCGGGAACGCCGGAACAACCGCGGTGCGAACCTCTCGGGCGGGGAGCAACAGATGCTCGCCATCGCCCGCGCACTGGTCGCCGGTGCCGACCTGCTGTTGCTCGACGAACCCACCGAGGGCCTGGCCCCGCTCATCGTCGAGAGCGTCGAGGACGTGATCCGCGAGGTCAACGACGAGGGCATCTCGGTGTTGCTCGTCGAGCAGAACGTCGCCGTCGCCCTCGACCTGGCCGACCACGTCTTCGTCCTCGACCGGGGTCGGATCGTCTACTCCGGTCCCGCGGAACGACTGGAGGAGGACGGCGAGGTCCTCGACCGGCACCTGGGCGTGAGCGTGTAACCGGCCGTCGGGGACGGATCGTGGATCGAACCGGTTTCGGAACAGTCGGACCCCCTGGGATCGCGGGGACTACGATTCCTCGCCCTCGGGAAACTCGCCCTCCTCGATGCTCGTCCCCGAGAGGTAGGAGGCGACCCGCACGCCGAACAGGGCGACGAGCACCGCTGCGACTCCGAACGTCGCCAGCCGCTGGCCGGCGGTGAGCGCGAACCCGTCGACCGAGAGGATGCCGAGTTCGAGGGGCGGCACCGACGGCGGCGGGAACTCGTCCGGAAGCTGTAACTGGAGGAAGTACGCCGAGAAGCCCCGGACGACCAGCCCCATGGCGACGGCGAAGAACGGGAGGTTGAGGTACGGCGTCGAGAGCCGCCCGTCACGGATCGCCTCGTCGAGCAACCGTCCCAGCGAGGCGGTCATCGCGGCCAGCGCGAGCCACGGGACGGCGTTGTACGCGAATATCATCGCCGGGAGCCAGACGCCCTCGGACCCCTCCAGTCCCGAGACCTCGAACCCGCCGGCGAACACGCCGATGAGCGTCAGTCCCCCGGCGACGGCGTAGGTGACGATGGAGACCTGGCCGGAGTAGACGGCGTCCCGGACCTCGGTGGCGACCTCGATGAGGTAGTCCTCGACGCCCAGCCCCTTGTAGAGGAGAAAGCCGCCGATGACGGTGGTGATGGCCGCCGCGGCGACGGCGATGTCCGTGAGGATTGACAGCACCGGGAACACGACGAGGGTCACGCCGATGGGGACCAGGACGGTCTGGCGGAGTTCCTCGTCGGCGAGGAACTGCTTGAGCAGGTAGTAGGTCGACTTCAGGTCCCGTGCCTGCCTGACCACGACCCGGTCGACCGAGTCGACGCGGACGCGGGACTCGACGATGGGGACCAGGCGCTCGTCCTCGGCGCTGTCGATGACGACCACGGCCGAGTCCGGGTCGTACTCCTGGACGAGGGCGTCGACCTGCCGGGCGACCGCACGGTCGGCACTGATCACCGAGTCCTCGCCGCCGCCAGAGATGACCGCGACCTCGGCGTCCTCGTTTTCGTCCCGGAGTTCGCGGGTGATCCGGAGGGACTCCAGCAGACAGTTGACGCTGGAGTCCTCCGGGTCGGCCAGGCCGACGTCGGTCACCAGGGACCTGACCGCCTCCCACCCCACGACGGGCGTCGACAGCCCGGTCTTGTGACCGATGTCGTCCGAGCGGTCGACGCACAGCACCAGTGTTGTCACTGCAACCGGCCGAACGGGCGCCGGACACTAAAAGCCTCACTGATCGCACACCGATCGTCGGACGGAACGCCGACACCGGGTCGATACGTCCGGTCCCGGATCCACCGACCGCCCCGGGAGAACCGCGGGTGGTGGATCACCGACCCCGTACGCGCCCGAGGTGGGTACGACAAGATTCATGCCGGAGGGGCCGGGAACCAGGTATGACGACTCTGGAGGGCATGGAAACGATGACCGTCGCGGAGTTCGGGTGGGGAACCGCCACGGTGGCACTGGTAGTTGCCGCGGTGGCGGTCACCGCCGTCGCGGCGGCGGCCCCCGTGGGCTCGACGGCCCCGCACCCGCCCGCGACCGATCGCCCGAACTCGGCCGCGACCGACCATCCGAATCCGGCCGCGACCGACCATCCGAATCCGGCCGCCTCCACTGATCCGGCCCCGTCCGTCGATCGGAACGTAGATCCGCCGGACGGTGCCGACGCGGTGGTCCGGAACGGGAGCGCTCACTTCGTCGGCCAGGTCCTGTTCACCGACGCCTTCGCCGTCGGCGACGACGTCGACCTGGAACGGCCCGGCGGGACCTTCGTCACGGACGTCCCCCTCGAAGGGGACGGGACCCTCTTCCTGGAAACCGACGTCCTCGCGCCCGGGGACTACGTACTCACCGACAACGAAGGGACCTCCCTGCGGTTCACGCTGGTCCACCAAAGGTACCGGATCGTACCGGCGAATGCGACGGTGCGCAACGGCGGCGACGGGTCCGAGGTCCGTCTAACTCTGGAGTCCAACCGCGACGGCTACGCGCACGTGGTTTCGTCCCCCGACCTGGACGCGTCGCGGATCCGTCGGGTCCTGGGGACCGGAACCATCGAGGACGTCGACGGCGACGGGACCGCGGAAGTGACCATCGACGGGGGGACGACCGTCCAGGAGTTCACCGCCGACTTCGACGGGGTCGGCGTGGGCAACTACACCCTGGTGTTCGGGGTGCCGGACACCGACGTGAGCGACACCCTCACCGTCGAAGTGAAACCCTACCCGCCCGGCGAGGTCAGGATCGGTGGGGGGGAGGAACCCCTCCGCGTCCAGCAGACCACCCGGGCGTTCGTCGGCGGGACGACCACCCTCCCCGAGGGTACCCGGATACGGATCACCATCACCAACGACAGTGGCCAGCCGTTCCAGCGGTCGGCCGAAGTCCGGGTCCGAGAGGACGGGACCTTCGGTGCCCGGTTCGACTTCTCGGGCGTCCCCCAGGGACAGGAATTCACGGTCACGGTCCGCCAGGACACCGCCGTACGCGCCCGGGCGACCGGCGTAGTGGTCGCACCGCCGTCGCTGGTCGTCACCCCGTCGCGGTCGCCCGACGGACGGACCGTCACCGTCGACGCCGCGGTACTCCCGGACGGCGGGTTCGTGGCAGTCGCGACCGAGGAAGGACGGTTCCTGGGCGTCTCGGCGTACCTCGACCCAGGGGCCCACGAGAACGTGGCGGTGGAACTGGAGGAGCGACTCGGTACCGGGCGAACCGACCTCACCGTCACGGTCCACCGGGACACCGACGGGACCCTGGCGTTCGATCACCCCGAGAACGCCTCGGTCGACGTCCCGTACCGGCGCGCGGGCATCCCTCTGCAGAAGTCGACGCACGTCAGGGTGCCCAGGACGGAGACGGCGACGCCGACCCCGACCGCGACGGCGACGGAGACGGAC
Source organism: Halobacteriales archaeon QS_8_69_26 (assembly GCA_003023195.1). Lineage (GTDB taxonomy): Archaea > Halobacteriota > Halobacteria > Halobacteriales > SW-7-71-33 > PXRX01. The sequence goes on along the minus strand of PXRX01000023.1, from coordinate 51,048 downwards.
GGCGTCACGCCCACCGGGACGCCAGTCCCGTCACCGACGCCGACCGACCCGGGCGCCGAACCCGGATCCGGCGACGGCGGGGGCGGCGGCGGGCCTGGCTTCGGCACCGGAGCCGCCGTCGTCGCGGTCCTGGTCCTGGTGGCAGTCCTTGCGGCCCGTCGCCGCCGGTGACCCCGGACTTCAGACCCGGAACTCCCAGCCGTCGTCGGCGACGACGCCGGCGACCCCGGCCCCGAAGGCGTAGGCGACCCGCCGGACGCCGGACTGGAACCGGACCGGAAGCGGCGTCGACCGTTCGAACTCCTTGACCGTCACCTCTGGGACTCCCAGTCGCTCGGCCAGTTCCGCCTCCACGTCCTCCCGGGTCCCGAGTTCGTCGACCAGCCCCATCTCGCGGGCCTCCTCGCCCAGGTAGACCCGGGCCTCGGTGTCCCTGACCTCCTCGGGTTCGAGGTCCCGGCCCTCGACCACTCGGTCGACGAAGTCGTCGTAGAACCCGTCGATAATTCCCTGGAGGTACTCCCTGTCGTCGTCGGTCATCTCCTTCAGCGGCATCCCTGCGTCCTTGTACTCGCCCGCCGCCAGGCGCTCGTAGCGCAGGCCCACCCTGTCGGCGAGTTCCTTGGCGTTGACCTGCGAGCCGATGACGCCGATGGACCCCACGATGGACCCCTCCCGCGCCCAGAGTTCGTCACACCCCGACGCGATCCAGTACCCGCCCGAGGCGCAGGTGTCGGTGGCGTACGCGACCGTCGGTCCGTCGAACTCCTGGGCCGCCAGCCGGATGTCGTCGCTCGGGACGACCTGTCCCCCGGGCGTGTTGAGTTTCAACAGCAGCGCCCGGGCGCTGCCGTCCTCGTCGGCCCGCTCTATCTGCTCGACCACCTCGTCCGCCGCCGCGACCGGCCCGCCGCCCGGGATCGGACCACCCGAGCGCCGCCGAACGATGGGGCCCTCGACGGCCACCTCGCCCACGTCGTGCTCCGGGAGGGCGCTCCCGGCGACGTTGCTCCCGGCCTTGAGCGCCCCCACGGCGACCACGACGACGACCCCGACGCCGAACAGTTCGGCCAGGTTGCTGGGATACCACACGAATACCAGGAACGACACCACGACCGCCAGGAACAGCACGGATACCGTGATCGCTAGCCGACCGAGTGCGCGGCCGAGCCACCCGGCACTAGCCACGGCAGTCACCCCCTCGGCCGGGACCCCGATCGGTCGTCAATCTCGCCTCGACGCACGTTGGCGATGCCATGCCACCCCGTGACACCCTCGGTAGGAAAAGTGGCTCGGCTCCGGACGGGGATCCGGGAGGGGTCACCTCGGGGCGGATCCGTGACGCGTCGACCCGATGGGTCCGGACCGTAGACGCCAGGCTCCGGGGTCGGCGTCTCGGGGGACGAACAGTACGAAGAACGTGCCGGGTTACAGGAGCCCCGTCTTCTGGAGCTTCATCAGGTCCTCGGTGTCGAGGGTCTCGCCTTCCTTGAACTTCTGGTAGATCTCCTCGGCCTCCTCCTTGGCCTTCTCGCGCTCCTTGTCGCGCTCGGACTTGCGCTCCTCCTCTTCCTTCTTGTCGAGTTCGCGGAGCCGCTTCTGGACGCGCACGAAGTCCTCGTGGTGCTGGTCCGCGGCCTCCTGGGCATCGACGAACTTCTCGTGCATCTCGTCGGCCTCGTCACGGATCTCGTCGGCCTCGCGGTAGGCCTCGATCATCTGGTTGTGATGCTCCTGGGCCTCGTCCGCGAGTTCGGTCACCTTCTGGTGGTGCTTCGAGGCCTCGCTCCGGACGTCCGAGGCCTCCTCGGCGAGTTCCTCGACGTCGTCGTTCTGTTCGAGCTTCTCCTTGCGCTGCTGGTACTTCTCGCGTTTCTCCTCTATCTTCTCGATGAGGTCGCGCTCCTCGTCGGGCGAGAGCACCTCGGTCTGCTGTTTGAACTCGAGGTCCTCGATTTCGTCCTCGAGTTCCTCCAGGGACTTGCCCTCGTCCAGGTCGAGGTCGTCCTTCATCTCCTCGACCTTGTCGAACAGTTCGTTGGCCTTCGCGTTGAGCTCGTTGCGCTTCTCCTTGTGTTCCTGGACCTGCTCGTTGAGCTCGTCGCGCTTCTCGCGGTGCTTCTGGGCCTCGTCGACCGTCTCGCGGGTCTTGGCGTTGAGGTCGTCGCGCTTGGAGGCCCGCTCGGAGGCCATCTGGTTCAGTTCGTTGCGCCGGTCGCGTAGCTGTCCGGCGAGTTTGATCAGCTGCCCTTTAGATTTCTCCTGTAGGTCCTCGTCGGTCACCGAGACGTTCTTCGATGTGTCGATAGAAGTCGGGCCCTCGGTTTCGGTTTCGGTCTGTTCGTCGGTTCGGTCGGGTTCGGTTTCTGTTTCTCCGTCTACCATGGTGTTGTACCTCGTTTGTGTCGTGTCCGGATCCGTCCCGGACGGGACACACACGGCTGGCCGAGCGCATTCGTCGAGTTACAAGGATGCCCTCTCATTTGTCCAGCGCGCTGTGCCCCCGGAAGCCGATGGCGTTCCGGTTACCCTTAGTCGAACGTCTTGGAATTTAAACCTACCGATACTCGCAACGTCGAAAATCCCTCGCCTCCCCCCGATTGTCCCCTGCAAACGGTCCACACACGGGGGTCAATCGACCCCGTTGGCACCGCCGGATCGCCGGGACGGCACTGCCGACCCCGCCCCGGCGTCACCGTCGACGTCGCCCCGGCCAGTTTCACTTTCACCGCGGGGCCGGGTCGCCTTGATGATGGTGGGGACCGTCCCTCCGTCCATGCTGGACGGGTTGGCGAGCACGTGCGAGGGGTCGAACTGCGACCGCCGCCTCACGGAGGACCGCCTCATGATGGAGATGCGCACGGACGGTGGGGTCCGGCGTGCCTACGAGTGCACCTGCGGGGCGGTCACGGTCACCGTCGCGACCCGGGAGGCGTAGACTGTCGGGACAGGGGCGGCGCTGGCCGGGGGACACCGTCACACGGTCGCGCCGGATCGAAACCCACCCCACCCCCGGCGGACGACCACCGACAATGAGCTTTCCGCGGATCGAAACCTACTGTAGTGACGACCGGCGAGAGCCGACGATGGGCTACCGTCAAGTCGTCACGGCCAGCGGCCACGAGAACGTGACCGCGGCCCACGGCAGCACGTTCGAGGTGACCACCGACGACTACCTCACCCCGGCGGGCGACTGCATCCTCGGAATCGAGGCCGACCGGGCCGCCTCCGACTTCGACCCCGAGTTCGTCGCGGCCTGCCAGGACCGCGGCGCCGCCATCACCGTGACGGTCAGGGCCGGCGGCCACGAGGCCTCGGTCGCCGCCCGTGGGGACCCGGACCTGACCTTCGACAGCGACCGGAGTTGCGTCGTCCGGACCAGCGACCACGTCGACGACCGGACAGTCGCCGTCGGGGCCGAACACGCCGCCGACGGGTTCGACCACGGCATGGTCGAGGCCCTGTCCGACGGCGCCGAACTCACCTTCGAGTTGACCGTCGAGACGTAACCCGTCTCCTCCGGCACCGGTACCACTGGAGGACTGTCCCGGATCCACCAGATGGCTGAAGACGGATCGGGATCCATCGCAAGGGAGAGAACGGATCTGGACCCACGAGGCGGTCGAGAGCGGATCCGGATCCACCGCGATTTTCAATCGCCCGCGCGAAGCCGCGGGCATGAGCGACGACCCGGAACCCGACCGGAACATCAGCGGCGGCGACGAGGGCGGGGGCCGACCGGCGGAGTACCCCGTCGGCGAGGCCGACACCCGGGCCGAGGCCGTCGTCGACCGACTGGGGGACATCTACTGGCAGAAGGCCTACGGCGGGCGCCCCGCCTTCGAGTGTCTCGTCCGGACGATCCTCAGCCAGAACACCTCGGACAAGGCCTCCCAGCCCGCGTTCGAGGAACTGATGGACCGGTACGGCGGCGAGGGGGACCTGGCCGAGTCCCTGGCGGCGGCCGACCGCGCCGACCTGGCCGACGCCATCTCCGCGGCGGGGCTGTACAACCAGAAGTCCAGACGGATCGTCGCCATCGCCGAACGGATCCTGGGGGAGTACGGATCGGCGGCCGGATTCGACGAGTTCGTCAGGACCGGTGACCCCGGGGCGGTCCGCGAGGAACTGCTCTCGATGAACGGCGTCGGACCCAAGACGGCGGACTGCGTGCTCCTCTTCTCGGGCGGTCGGGAGGGTGTCTTCCCCGTCGACACCCACGTCCACCGCATTTACCGGAGACTGGGGATCGCGCCGCCGGACGCCGACCACGAAGCGGTTCGGGAGGTCCTGGAGAGCGAAGTCCCCCCGGAGAAGTGCGGGTTCGGCCACACCGCCAGCATCCAGTTCGGGCGCGAGTACTGTTCGGCCCGCAAACCGGCCTGCCTGGACGGCCCCGAGGCCTGCCCGCTCTCGGACCTCTGCGACCAGGTGGGCGTCGAACCCTCGACGGGAACCGTCGTCGACCCGGCGGACGCCGTCAAGGCGCGGGACGGATCCGGTGGATCACCCGGGGAGTAACGGGGCCGACATACCTGACTCGCGAGGGCGTAGTGTCCGTACGGGAATCCCGATCCCTTACAGTAACGTTACTGTAAACGCGGATCCCGCTCGGAGGGGGACGTCGCTGGAACGGATTGCAGTTGGAACCGGGACAGCAAAGGGTGCGAGGGATCGCACACCAACCAAGAGAGTGACCGGAGTATTACACCCGGTCGATCCGGAAAAGGCTCGAAGTCGGTCGCTTCAGGCCGCCATCTCGCCCAGCGGGACCAGGCCCAGCTGGCGGTAGAGCGCGAGGTCGTCGGTCAGGAGGTTGCCCTCGGCGATCTCGTCGTCCTCGATCCGCATCGAGACGAACCCGTGCCAGGGCATCCGCTCGCCCGAGGGTCGGAGGACGCGGTCCCCGCCCAGGGTCATCTCGCCGTCGTTGGTGGCGCGCGTCTCGAAGAACTGGACGACGCGGTCGTCCTCGGCGACGGTCTCTGCGACGTCCATCTCGACGTCGGGGAACGCCTCCAGCATGGTCCGGGAGTAGTCCCGGTCGCCGTCGATGCCCCGGACCCGACGCGCCCGACTCGCGGTGGATGAACTCCGGGGAGAGCAGGTCGATCCCGGCCTCGACGTCGTGGCGTCCGAAGATGGCGTCGTTGAAGTTCTCGACGACGTCGCGGTTCGACTCGACGGTGGAAAGATCTTGACTCATTGTAATTTCCACCTTCTCGTAGGGAGTGTGAGGAGATAAAATCCCCAGTACAACCGATAGCACGGGTGTCGCTACGGAGGACCAGCAGTATAATTCACTTATCCTATATGATCGTCTCACGAATTACGGCCGGCGGGAGCGACTCCGGTCCGTGGCGCGCCCGGGCGGGATCCGGAACGGCGTTCAGACGCCCTCGCTCATCAGGTGGCTCCGGAGGACGTCCGCGTCCTTGTTGCCGGCGCCGGTGTTGAGGAGGACGACCGTGTCGTCTGGGCCGAACTCGCCGCGCTCGGCCAGTCCCCAGGCGCCGCTCGCGGCGGCCGCACAGGAGGCCCCCATCTCGACGCCCGCACGCGCGGCCACCGCGACGGCGGCTTCCAGTATCTCGTCGTCGGTCGTGGCGACCGCGCCGCCGCCGGACTCCCGGATGGCGTCGAGGATGAGCGGACTGGCACCGGGGTCGGGGATCTCGATGCCGCCACAGATCGTGTCGGGGTTCCCCCAGGCCTCGTGGACGTCCCGGCCCTCCTCGACGGCACGGACGACGGGCGCACACCCCTCGGACTGGGCGGCGTACATCGGCACCAGGTCGTCGACGAGTCCCAGGTCGCGGAACTCCTTCGCGCCCTTGTGCATCCCGACGAGGCCCACGCCGCCCCCGGTGGGGTAGACCACGGCGTCGGGAGTCTCCCAGTCCATCTGCTCCAGGAGTTCGTACACCATCGTCTTCTTGCCGTCGTGGCGGTAGGGGGTGACGAAGGTCTGGACGGGGTGCCAGCCCTCGTTCTCGGCCAGGGCCTCCTCGAAGGCCTCGCCGGCGTCGCCGATCCGACCCCCGACGACGGTCAGGTCCCCGCCGTGGACGTTGACCATCGCCTTGGTGACGAAGTTCGCCCGCGAGGGGAGGAACACGTGCGAGTCCAGGTCCGCGCGCGCGGCGTAGGCGCTCGCCGCCTGGCCCGCGTTCCCCGCAGAGGCGAGGGCGACGTCGGTAGCGCCGGCCTCGTTGGCGGCAGTGACCGCCACGGTCGCGCCCCGGTCCTTGAAGGTGCCCGTGGGGTTCCGGCCCTCGTCCTTGATCAAGACCCGGTCGACGCCCATCTCCTCGGCGAGAGTCGGGCACTCGACCAGTTGGGTGGCGCCCTCGTCCATCGTCACCGCCGCCTCCCGCGTGAAGGGGAGGAGTTCCCGGTAGCGCCACATCGACTCGAACGGCCGGTCCGCCAGGTCGGACCGCGAGAGGTCGACCCGGTCCAGGTCGTAGGCGGGGTCGAGGATCCCGCCGCAATCCGGACACCGTCCGGTCGCCTCGCTCGGCTCGAACCGCTCTCCGCAGTCGACGCAGTCCAGTCCGACGAAGGCCTCTGTCGTGTCCATACCTCCGGGTGCGGACCGGGCGGACAAAGGAGCGTCGTTTGGGATCCCTCCACGACCCGGGGGACGTTATCGAGGAGGCGAGGATCCGACCGGCCGCGTCAGAGGTCGGCCCGTCGGAACCGGAGGTACCCGACGACCGGGACCAGAACGCCCCAGACGACGAGCACCACCGCGCCGAAGGCGGGGTCCTGGTAGAACGCCGACTCGCCGCTCCCGGGCGGTCCGCCGAAGGTCGCCCGGAACAGCGACGGGATCCACCCGTGGATCGCCGTCCGGACGGCGGTCGTGGGGTTGACCGTGAGGAGGACGGTGGCCCACTCGGGATTAGTGGACGGCGACTCGAACCCGTTGACGGCGTAGACGACCAGCCGGACGATCGGGAACCCGTATATTTCCCCCTCCTCGACGGACAGGTCGAGCGACCGGAGTGCGGTGACGTCCCCGTACCGCTCCGTCACGCCCCGTACGTCGATCGCTGCCATGTTCCGACCACAGGCGAATAAAATAAAAACCGTTCGGAGCCCGGTACGGCCGGCGTGGGCGCTCGGATAGATCGTCTGACACCCGCGTGACGGGACCGGCCCGTGCCAAACAGTCATTACACTCGACGTGGAACGGCCGTCCATGTCGGCGTCGTCCGCGACCGGTCCGGGTGACGAGGGTGGCGACCCGCTCCCGGACAACCGGCTGTTCGAGCTGTACCGCGAGTTCATCGGCGAACCCGACGCCAACCGCGACGTGTACCTCGGCTTCGGCGTCTTCTTCGGCGGCATCGCCCTCCTCGGGATCGCGCTGGCGCTGTTCCTGGTCGCCGGCACCAATCCCGCCCGCTCGCCGGCGTACTTCGCCTGGGCCGGCCCGGCTTACGCGCTGGGGATGATCGCGGTTCCCGCGACCCTCGTCGGCGTCGTGGTGCTCCTGCCCGTCGAGGACCGCGCCCTGTACGGATCCCTGGGCGGTGCGGCGGTGACGACCCTGGCGGTGGCCTGGTTCTGGACCGCCTATCCGCAGGACTGGAACGGCTACGGCGCCGACCTCACCGTCCCGGTCGTCGCCGTCTACGCGGTTGGACTGACCGCCGTCGTCGGCGCCACGGGCGCGGCGCTGGTCGCCCACCGGATCCAGCAGGCCCGCCCACCGTCCATCGAGGAGGTCGAAGCGAAGCGCGAGAACGGCGACGACACCGAGGAGTGGAGTGACGAACGGATAGAACGGGACATCGAGGAGGCCATGGAGGAGACGGAAATCTCCTGGGGCGGTGTCGAGGAGTCCGAGAACCGGACCCTGGACCTGGAGATGGACGTGGAGGTGTCCGGCGTGGACGTGGAGGCGGACACGACCCGCTCGTCGGGCGTCGACGACCAGGTCGCCGGGCTCCGCCAGCTCAAGACCGGCGAGGCCGACCGGACCACCGCCTCCGAGTCGACGGTCGACGACCAGACCGCTGCGCTGACGGAACTCAAGCGCCAGAAGCGCGAGGGCGAGACTCCCGACGCCCCGGGCGAGGACGACGGCGGCATCGTCGACCGGCTCCGGGGGATGCTGGGCTGATCCCCCGTCGGCCTCCAGTCACCCCGCCCCGATCCGTCCCCGCTACCGGAGCCCCTCCACCGGAACTCCATCACCGGATCCCCAGTGTCCCGCCACCACCTGTCGAGGTCGATTCGTAACCTCGCGCCGCCGCTCCGGTGCTCGCGGGCCGTGCGCAGTCAGCAGAACCTTTGTTTACTCTTATGGCCGTCGTTAATACATGGTCCGTTACCCCCTCGCATGCTTGCGGTCGTCTGTCGCACGTCAGACGATATCAACCATCAGTCACAGGGTTTTATTATGCCTTCGGAGGCAGTATCGGGCGAGTCATGGCCAAAGGCATCGACGTCGGCACGATGAACATCCTGTCCGCGCAGCAGGATGGTAACGACACGGTGTTCGTCCAGCAGCGGAACTCGTTCGTCGAGATCGAACACTCCGACATGGCGGAGCAGATGCTCAGCCGGTCGGAGGTTCTGCACATCCGGAAGGACAACAAGGTGTACGTCGTGGGGGACGACGCCCTGAACTTCGCGAACATCTTCAACAAGGAGACCCGCCGCCCGATGCAACAGGGGATCCTCTCCAGCGACGAGAAGTCGGCCATCCCGATGATAAAGCTCATCACCGAACAGGTGGTGGGCGAACCGGACGAACCCGGCGAGAAGCTCTACTTCTCGTCGCCGGCCGACCCCATCGACTCGGACCTGAGCACGCTGTACCACCAGAAGACCATCGAGTCGTTCCTCGACGACATGGGGTACAACGCCGAACCGATCAACGAGGGGATGGCGGTCATCTACTCGGAACTGGCCGACAACAACTTCACCGGACTGGGGATCAGTTTCGGGGCCGGCATGACCAACGTCTGCCTGTCCTACTACGCCGTGCCGGTGATGAAGTTCTCCGTCGCGCGCGGCGGTGACTGGATAGACGAGCAGGCGGCCCAGGCCACCGGCACCCCCGTCGACAAGGTCACGTCGATCAAGGAGGACGAGTTCGAACTCGACTTCACCACCGACGTCGGTGGCGTCGAGGGTGCGCTCTCGATCTACTACGAGAACCTGCTGGACTACGTCATCGAGAACATCGTCCGCGAGGTCGACGAGGAGGACGTCGAGGAGGGCCTGGACGTGCCCGTCGTCGTCACCGGCGGCACCTCCAGCCCCCGCGGGTTCGAGGACCTGTTCCGGGACCACCTCCGGGACGCCAACATTCCCTTCTCCATCAGCGGCGTCCGCCACGCCAACGAACCCCTCTACAGCGTCGCCCGGGGTGCGCTGGTGGCCGCACGCTCCGACGAGGAGGAAGAGCGGACCCGGGGCGGCCAGGAGGCCGCCGTCGAGTCCGAGGACTGAGACCGTCACCGTTCTCTCCGGCACCCCCACCGTTTTTTCCGGCGTCACCCGAGCGATCACTCCGGGTCCCTCCTGTAGATCCGCCGAACTCGTTCCCCCCGGTCAGGCCCCTTCCGCGTCCACAGTCTCCGACTCGGGGGAACGGGGCTCGGACCCGTCCTCGGGAGCGGGATCCGTCCCGCTCTCCGATTCCGGATCGGACCCGTTCGTCCCCTCCGGATCGGACCCGTTCGTCCCCTCCGGATCGGACCCGTTCGCGTCCCCGGGATCCGTCCCGTCCTCACCGTCCGGGTCGGATCCGTTCGCGTCTTCCGTGGAGTGGTCGCCCGGGTCCTCCCGGTCGAACGCGGCGGGATCCGGCCCGTCGAACCCCTTCTCGCGGAACCGTTCGAGGGCGGTCTGCCAGGACTCGGGGTCCTCGCGGTCGCTCCCGTGGTGGACCGACACCCCCACGTAGCTACACTCCGGGCAGGTCGGTTGTTCCCGACCCCACAGCGAGAACGTTTCGAGGTCGGCCCCACACCGCGGACAGCGTTCCATGGTGGGGCGCAGGGACCCCGGCACCATAAAGTTCGACGGGAACGCACTGCCGGACCGATCCTCGGCCGTGGAATCGACCGCAGGGCGGCGGTCGGGAACGGTTTCGCACCCTCCGTCACCCGTCCCCACGGAGCGAATTGAGATTTCGATCCGTAATACCGATTTCCATTTCACTCCGTTGCGTAATATAGGCGAATCCCTAATGATACAATCTAATAGCGGTAATATTAAATAATAGTTCACCCTCAACTGACTCGTGAGAATGAAATCGAATCTATTCGAGAGCGGGCCGGACGGGATCGTACGGACCGTGCTGGCAGAGGCCCAGGGGCCGACGTACGTCGTCGCGCCGGACGAATCGCTCGTGGAAGCAGTCGTGGAGACCACGATGGAGTTCGAGGACGAACCGCCGGAGGTTCGAATGCTCGCAGACGGGACGATCCTCCGACGAGTCATGGAGGACTTCATCGTGGCGTCGAGCGCGGCCGACCTGGTCGCGGACGGAACCCTGGAGATGCGGACACAGGACGGCCTCTCGGAGAACCCCACGGTCGTCACCGGGGACGTCGTGATGGCCGTGGTGAGTGCCGGCGGCGACGTGGCCGGACTCACGACCGTCGATGACGACTTCGTGGGGACGGCCGTCGATTCGTACGACGAGGCCTGGACGGCCGCCGAGGAGTTCGACCTGCGGACCCCGCCCCTCTCGTCGGTGCGCGAGACCCTCGCCAGTGACGTCGGGGCCGATACCGAGGAGGACTTCTCGGACGTGCTGTCCTCGCTGGAGACCGCACGGAGCGGAGGCGACGGTCTCGACGAAGTGACGATCAGCCTCCTCGTCGGCGCCAAGAACGAGCAACTGTTCTACGACATCTCCAGGTGGGGCGAGGACGTCGGCGTCGCCTCGAAGGCCACGTTCTCGCGGACGAAGAACGAACTCGAGGAGTCCGGCATCATCGACACCGAGAAGGTCCCGGTCGACGTCGGCCGCCCCCGACAGCGACTCACCATCGAGGACGAGCGACTGGAGGAGGCCGACTCCTGCCAGATCGCCTCGATCGCAGAGTCGATCCTGAACTGACGCCGTCGGTTACGGTTCGATCCGCGGTCTCGCCGGTTCTGTCGCCCCGTTTCCGTGGATACCGGTAGCGTCACTCCCCGTCGTCGGCCCGGGAGTCCGGGGTCTCGTCGCTCCCGGATCCGATCAGGTAACGTGTCGCGGCCAGTCCTCCGAGGCCGGCCAGTGCCGCCGTCGCCCCGAACCCGGGCAGTCCGACGCCGTCATCCCCGTCGTCCGTCGCGGTTCCCGCCCCGGATCCCGCTCCGGTGGTCGTCCGGGTCCCGTCGCCGCCAGTAGTCGGCTCCTGTCCGGTTTCCGTGGGTGATTCCCCGCCGGTAGTACCGGTAGCGGTAGTCCCGCCCGCCTCGGTCGTCGTGGTCGCCCTACCGGTGTCGGTCGTCGTGGTCGTCGATCCCGTCGACGGGACGACACGGTAGACGACTCCCGTCGACCCCCCGACCGTCGTCCGACCGCTCGTGCAGGCGTACAGTTCGCCATCACGGTCGGTTCCGAGTCCCAGGAGCAGTCGGTCCATGCCGTTCTCCGACGGCGTTTCGACCGACAGTACCTCGACCGGCCAGTCGTCGCCCTCCTGTGTGGCGGCGAACAGCGCGCCCCCGGGCCCGGACCGCCAGTCGCCGAAGACGTACCTGCCCCGGAGGGCCCCGATGGATCCCTGGTAGACGTGCCCGCCGACCACCGCCGCACCGTTCGGTGGGTCGCCGCCGTGGTCGTACTCGACGACTGGATCCCTGAGCGGTCGGCCCTCGGGCGTCTCGTCGTAACACTCCTCGGTGGCGTAGCAGTGGCGACCCTCCCGGACGTTCCACCCGTAGTTGCCACCCCTCTCGACGACGTTCACCTCCTCGTACTCGTTCTGCCCGACGTCGGCGACCAGCAACCGTCCGTCGGGCGCGAACGACATCCCCCACGGGTTACGGAATCCCCAGGCGTAGTGCTCGTCGAGGCCCTCCCGACCGACCAGGGGATTGTCCTCCGGGATCCCGTACGGTCTGTCCTCTCCATCGGTATCCACGTCGATCCGGAGAACACTCCCGAGGAGGTTCTCCGCCACGTCCTGGCCGTTGCCGCCGGGGACGGCCCCGTACCAGTCCTCGGCGTGACCCACGCCCTGGTCGCCGGCACCGCCGCCGTCCCCGACCGCGACGTACAGGAGTCCGTCGGGGCCGAACGCGACCGGGCCGCCGTCGTGGTTCATCTGTGGCTGGGGTATCTCCAGGAGGGTCCGCTCGGAGTCGGGGTCGGCCCCGTCGGCCGACGCCGAGAAGGACGCGAGGACGAAGGTGTGGTCCCATCCCTGGGGTGTGCCCTCCCGGGGAGGCGCGGAGTACCGGACGAACACGCGGTCGTCGGCCGGGAACTCGGGGTGGAAGGCGACGCCGAGGAGTCCACGCTCGTCGTACCCCTCGACGTCGACCATCCGGTCGCGGACGTCGAGGAACGGGTCGGGCCGGAGACCGTCGGGCCCGAGGACGCGTATCGATCCTGCCTGGTCGACGACGTAGTGGGCGTCGACCCCGTCCGGCGACTCGAACGCGAGGGGCGCCGTCAGTCCCTCCGCGACCGGTTCCAGGGCGACGGTCGTCGACCCGTCCGCGGGCCCGGACCGTGCACCGCCCCGACCCGGGAGCCTTCCACAGGCGGCGACGGTCGACGCCCCAAGGACCGCGACGCCGGAGAGGACCTCTCGCCGGGTCCGGCCGTTCCGCCCGTTCCCGGAGTGGGGATCGGCAAGACTCCCGGACGAGACGCCCGCCGATTCTGGCAGATAGGACGGCGTTCCGTACCGGCGCTCGGAGGATTCGGGGGGTTCGGAGCGGGTGCAGGACCGGCGCTTGGGGGACTCGTGGGGCGAGGAGTGGGGTCCCATCGGATCGCCGGGGATTCGGGACCGGCCGGACAAAACGGTTGTGCCAACATCTGTCACGGCCTCGCTCCACGGTTGCGGATCCATCCGTCCACGCCGCCCGGGGCCGCCCGACCGGCACCGAGTCGGATCCGGCGAACGTAACGCAGGGTTCATGTTGGCCGGTTTCGAATCGAAGGGCGAGGAGTCCCCGCGTGCAGACAGGAGAGGCCGACTCGATCACCGAGGGCAGCCTGGTCCGCCCGCTGTTCAGGCTGGCCTGGCCCATCGTGGTGATTCAGCTACTGCAGGTCACCTACAACGTCGCGGACACCCTGTGGCTGGGCCGGTACAACGTGGACGCCCTGGGCGCGCTGAGCCTCGCGTTCCCTCTCGTGTTTTTGCTCATCTCGGTCGCCGGCGGGTTCACGACCGCCGGGTCGATCCTGGTCGCCCAGTACACGGGGGCCAAGAGCGAGGGGCGGGCAGGCCACGTCGCCGGACAGACCGTCTCGTTCGTCTCGATGCTGGCGGTCGTGCTCGGCGTCTTCGGCTACCTCGTCACCCGGGACCTGCTGGCGCTGTTGCCCAGCCAGGCCGACACCGCCGCGCAGGTGATCCCCCTTGCAGCAGTGTACATGGAGGTGATCTTCCTCGGAGTGCCGTTCATGTTCGGCTTCTTCGTGTTCTCCTCGCTGATGCGGGGCTACGGCGACACGCGGACGCCGATGCGGGTGATGTTCGTCACCGTCGTCGTGAACGTGGTGCTGGACCCACTGCTCATCTTCGGGGTGGGACCGTTCCCCGAGTGGGGCGTCTTCGGCGCCGCCATCGCGACCATCTTCTCGCGTGGCATCGGGACCGTCATCGGCCTGTGGGTGCTGTTCGTCGCCGAGTCCGGGCCGAACGTCCTCGTCGCGGACCTCCGGCCGGAGCTGTCGGTCATCGAGAAGATCGTTCGCCTTGGCGTGCCGAGCGCCGCCGAGCAGTCCGCGAGCGCCCTGGCGATGGTCACCCTGACCGCGATGGTGGCGGCGTTCGCGCCGCCCGTGGTGGCCGCCTACGGCCTGGGTAACCGCCTCATCTCGCTCGTCTTCCTGCCGGCGATGGGCCTCGGTCGAGCGACGAACACGATGGTCGGCCAGAACCTCGGCGCCCGCAAGACCGACCGCGCGGAGCGGGCGGTCCACCTCGCCGCCGGGACCGGCGCCGGCGTGATGCTCTGTGTCGCCGTCGTGGCCGCCCTGTTCCCCGACCCCATCGTCGGCGTGTTCGTCGGCACCGACACCCCGGAGGCCGCCGAAACCCTGCGCCTCGGCGTCGAGTACGTCCGGATCCGCTCCGTCGAGTTCGCGTTCATCGGGGTCCTCCAGGTGTTGCTGGGCGCCTACCGCGGCGCGGGCAACACCAAGACGGCGATGATGTTCTCGATGGTCGCGCTGTGGATCGGTCGCGTACCGGCCGTCTACTACCTCGCCTTCGTCAGCGGCATGGGCGCGAGCGGCATCTGGATCGGGATGGCCCTCGGCAACATCCTCGGCGCCATCGCCGCGGGCGCCTGGTTCCTCCGTGGAACCTGGAAGGAGGCAGTGATCGACGAGGACGCCGAGGGTCCGCCCGACGGTCCGAGTCCGGGGACCGGCAGTCCCGAGGTGGACGCCACCAGCGAGGACTGACCGCGGTTCACAACCGTTAAACCGGCGACCGTCGATATTCGATCCCGAGGGCGCGTAGCTCAGTGGACAGAGTACTTGGTTCCGGACCAAGCTGCCGCGGGTTCAAATCCCGTCGCGCCCGCTGCTGATTTTCACGCGACCGAGCACCGCGAGGGAGCCGTAAATCAGCAGCGGGTAAAGGGATTTGAACCACGCGAGACCGAACGGAGTGAGGTCTCGCCATCGGGTTCACATCCCGTCGCGCGCTTGCCGAAGGCGACGGTGCCGACCTCCCGGTTCGGATCCCGGAGTCACCACTCGCCACCCCATACCTTTTCGACGGTACCGACCGAACCCCGAGACGATGGTCAGGCTACCCTGGGGCGGATCCGACGAGGACGGGGACGACGATGACGACGACCTCGAACCGGAGAACCCGCCCGAGGGCGTGGTCCGTCTCGAACCGGTCGTCGCCTGCGAGTTCGACCACGTCACGCTGTTCGTCTACGACGACCACGTCCACGTCGAACGCCCGGATGGCTCGAAGTTCGAGGACAAGTCGATCCCGCTCGACGAGGTGACCGGCGTCGAGTTCGCGGAGGGGATAGTGGTCGGCTACCTCCAGGTGTGCCAGGTCCGGTTCGAGAACGACGGGACGGCCATGTTCAAGACCCCGGTGGACGCCAACACCTGCCACTTCCGGCGCGGCAGCCGCGAGTGTGCGAAGCGAGCCAGGGACGCGATCCTCGAACGGGCCGGGAGAGGGGACGGTGGGTGATCGCCCTGGGTGGTGTGTCGAACGGCCGTGTTTCGTCGCCCGACGACCCACGGGTGACCGGGCCGCCGTTCGAGAGCGTCCCATCGGTACGCCCGTGTACGGGTCCGGGGACTCACCGGCGCGATCCGGACAGTGCCCATACTAAGGCGGCGAGGTTACCCAGACCCAGACACCCGAAACACAGGTACCCGAAGCGACGAGGACCGAGGACCTGCAAGCCGAACCGCCCGACCACGAGCAGGGTGACGAACGTGAGGATCATGACCGCGCCGGTCCTGGAGCAGTACCTCGACCAGTACTCGAAGGATCCAGCGGAGTTCCTGACGGGACGCCCGGAATCGGTGGACGAGCGGGTCTGCCGTCTCCCCTGTTCGTTCATGTTGACCGAGGAGCTGTTCACGCCCTCGTTCCCGCTCCCGGACGGAACGTACGACCGGGACAGCGACCTGGTCGGCCGCGACGAGGCTGCCATGCGGTTCGGTAGCGACTTCTTCGAGTACTACTGGGAGCGGGCCACACCCATCGGGACGTACCTGGACGACCGGTGAACGGGTCGGTCGGGTCGACTCCTACCGACGGCGCTCCGGCGACGGACGAGCCGACCGCCTCCCAGGTCACCCGAACTCGTCGAGCGTCGCGTCCCGCGCGCCGTCGAGGAGGTGGGCCTCGTCCGGATCGCTGGCGGTCTCCTCGCGGACCCGGACGGCGTAGCTGTCGGGGAGTTCCTCGACGTCGACCCGGACGGCGAGCACCGTCGCTATCCGGGCCGTCGCGGCCATCACCGTCCGCTGGGCTCGCTCGAAGGAGGCGTCGCCGGTCTTGACCCCGCAGACGTACTCCGCGACGCGGCGGCCGTCGAGGAGGGCGCGCGCCCGGCAGTCGGGCACCCACGTCAGGCGCGTTCCGGCGGCGTCCCGGACGGCCACGGGGTCCGGGTCGGCGTCGAGTACAACCCGCAGGTCGTCGCCTGGCCGGTCGTCGGGGAGGGCGTCCTCCCTGGCGTACCGGGTGATCCCCGGGGGGTTCACCGGGTGGGCGAGCACCAGGGCCTCGCCGAGTGCGCCGTACTGGTTGCCGCTGACGTCGAAGGTCAGCCCCTCGTCGAGGGAGCCGTCCGGCTCCCGGATCCGGCGCTCCGGGCCGGCGACCAGGTAGGCGTCGACGGCGTCGTCCTGCGGTGTGGACCGCTGGACGGCGACCCGGCCCTCCCCCCGATCCGAGAGCCGTCGTGCCGCCTCCGGGGCGTCGAAGGTCCACACCGACCCCCGGTCGGTCGTCCGGTCCCCGACGGCGTCGTTCGTCCGGACCGCCGACTGCTTGACCTCGACCACGAACTCGTCCCCGGCGTCGGCCATCGACGGGTGGCTGGCAC
The DNA here is from genome assembly GCA_003023195.1 of Halobacteriales archaeon QS_8_69_26. GTDB lineage: Archaea > Halobacteriota > Halobacteria > Halobacteriales > SW-7-71-33 > PXRX01. The sequence continues at coordinate 34,305 of PXRX01000023.1, read as the reverse complement.
GGCTACCGGTGAAAAGGTTGCCACTCGTCACGTCGTCCGGGCCCCGGATCCTGATTCTACGGCGGTGATCCGGAGTTTACTGTAAATTTACCGTAAACCGGTACTGGCCGGAACGCATTAGCGGCAGTACTCCCGGTACGGCCCTAGGTGGTGCCGCCGGGTCGGGGAACCGGGGACGCGGTCAGTTCAGGCGGTACGGGCGGACCACGGTCTCGTTTCCGATCACGCCCAGTGCCGTCACGAGTCCGAGGACGGTGAACGGGACGACCGAGAACTCGCCGCCGACGCCGACGGTGGACTCCAGCACCGGCAGGAGTCGGTCGAGTCCCGCACCGCCGAGGGCGACGAGCGGTATCGCGGCCAGCACCGCGTCGTGGCGCGTCGGCATGCGTAATTATATTTAATTAGAACGTAAAAACCTTGGGATTGCACTTTCGGGGTGGCCGGGGATCGGACCCGCCGCGTTACGAGTCCGGACGGAACCGTGGAGGATCAGGAACCGGGTTCCTAATCGGTCGATCTCCGTCAGGAGTTCCTCCCGAGAGATCCTGTTCCCGCCCTCTCGCCCATCGGTTGGTGGACCATCCACGGCCACCACCGTGAATCCCATGGGAATCGGAGAGGAAGGGTTGATCGCCAGGCGACCAGTGTGTCCCTGACCCGGACGGCCCACGCCCCGGATGTTTATATATCCGTCCGAGGTGATCCCAAGGTAGAGGTCGGGCACGTCGACCCGGAACCCGACTGGATTTGATCTGAGTCGGTCATAGGTGTCCACTCTTGCTGGGCTTCGGCTACCCCCGGCCTCAGCTCCGAAGGAGTGCGTGGTGGCTCCAATAGTTGCACCCCGCAATCTCGTTCAAGAGCCGCATGGACCTGATCGCTTCAAATTCGGATTATTCCGAAAGACATTATATTATATACGTAATTTATTTTAACAGGCAGAGTCGATCCAAGAGTATGTCAACGCCGCCGTCCGAAACGAGCGACATCGAGCCGCCAAGGCCCGACGAAATCAGGGTGCTGGAGTACACTACCGAACCGGGACCGATCGCCACCGTGTTCACGCCCGGCTCCCGCCTGCAGGTCTTCGAGGCGTTCCTGCAGGAAGGTGGCTTCCGCGTGACCGTCGCCGACATCTCAGAGGCGACCGGCCTGCATCACGATACCGTCTACGAGCAGGTCGACGCCCTCCTCAACCATGGACTCATCGTCGAGGCCGGCAAGCAAGGGAACGCGCAGACGTACCTCCTGAACGTCCACCACGGCGCCGTGCAGAAAATGTACGAGGTTCGGGACATGTTCGTCCACGGGCGGACGACCGGGTACACCGACCCCCGGTACCAGAAGCCGTCAGTGGGTGAGGTCATCGAGACGGTGCTGGAGGATGCTGCCGACCCACTCGCAACCGAAGCGATCGTCACCGCTCTCCAGGACCGCGGGATGACGTGGATAAACATCGAAATGCTGGCACCGATCCTCGAGGATGCTGCCGGGATCCGGCGGGACCCCGATACTGGGCACTGGCGACTCGACGAGTGAACTACCCCGACCTACCGCGCTCGGGCCTACCCGGCCCTCGCTTGTTGAGGTCGGGGCTTCCCAGGAGGAGTCCTGGGGCGAGTTGCGCCTCCGCTTTCTCACCCACCCCAAGCGGATCCAGTCGACCCGCAACGAACTCTACGAGGAGGTCCTCGCGGAGTTCAACGCCAACCCCGACCGGGTGAGCTTTCCCACCGGTCGCAACCGGTAACCCCGGTCGAGGATCCAGCCGCCGTCGTAAACCGCGACTGGTACCCTCGCTACAGGTCGGGGATCTCCCGGTCCGGGATCGATGCGGTGGGAGCTCCGAACCCCGCGACGAGTCGGAACCGAGTTATCCCATGCCCGCGTGTCTCCACCCATGCTGGAACCAGGCCAGGAAGCGCCGGAGTTCGAACTCCCCAACCAGGACGGCGACCCCGTCAGTCTCTCCGAGTTCGAGGGGCAACGGGTCGTCCTCTACTTCTACCCGCGTGCCGACACCCGCGGCTGTACGATAGAGGCCAAGGGGTTCCGGGACAACATGGAGGCGTACGAGGCGGCCGACGTCGCGGTCCTCGGGATTAGCAACGACCCCGTCGAGGACATCGCCGACTTCGCCGAGAAGTACGACCTCGAGTTCGACCTGCTGAGCGACGAGGACGGGAGCGTCGCCGAGGCCTACGAGTCCTTCGGCACCATCGAGATGGAGGGCGAGACCCACGACATCGCCTACCGGAACACCTTCGTCATCGGCCCGGACGGTCGGATCGAGGTGGTCTACGAGGGCGTCGACCCCGGCGACCACCCCGAGGAACTCCTCGCGGACCTCGGGGCCGACGCCGCCTGAGGCCGGGGGGACCGATCCACGGTCGCAGGACCGGGGTCTCACGGAACGAGTCCCGGTAAACCTTTTGAACCGCGGCACGACCGGACGCCCAGGGATGTACCTCGCCGACGAAGCCTGGCCGGATCTCGGGTCGTACTTCGAGGCCGAGTCGCTGGCGATCGTTCCGGTGGGATCGACCGAGCAGCACGGGCCACACCTGCCCGAGGGAACGGACCACATGATAGCGGAGGCCCTGGCCCGCAAGGCGGCCGACCGCTCGGGGTACCTCTGCACCCCGACGGTCACCGTCGGCGTCTCGCCCCACCACCGGCAGTTCCACGGCACGATGTGGGTCGACCCGCCACAGTTCCGGGACTACGTCGAGAACCTCACGCGGAACCTGACCTACCACGGGATCGACCGGGTGGTCTACGTCAACGCCCACGGCGGCAACGTCGAGCACCTCCGGGAGGTCGGGCGACGACTCCACCAGGACCGGACGGCCTTCGCCGTCGAGTGGATGTGGAACGAGTCGATCCCGGACCTCGTCGACGACGCCTTCGAGACCAACGGCCCCCACGGCGGGCCCAAGGAGACGGCCATGATCATGCACATCGCGCCCGGCCTGGTCCACGGGGACCGCCTCGCGGAGGCCCGGGACGGCGGCCTCGTGGAGTGGGGCCGCGGCGGGGGCCGGGTCCACGGCGCCCGCACCTTCTACGACGCCATCGAGAACACGGACAACGGCGTCCTCGGGGACCAGACCGACGCCACCCCCGAGAAGGGCGAACGACTGTTCGAGGCCGCGACCGAACAACTCGTCGCCCTCTGTGACTGGATGGCCGACCGGCCCTTCGACGACCTGATGCCCCGCGAACACGTCTGAGCCCCGGGGGCCGCGCCTGGTCTGGCGACGAACCGCGGGACAGATCAGCGACCGTCGCGTTCCCGGTAGAGGTAGACGCCCGCCAGGATCGCCACGACACCGAACCCCGCCCGGAGCGCGGCCCTGACCCGGTTCCCCGCGAGAAACAGCGCCATCGCGAACGTCAGAAACCCGATCCCCACGATCCCGTGGACCGCCAGGATGACGTGTTTCATCTCGATGTCCATACGCCTAGGCCGGACGGAACGGTGAAAAGGGTCGTGGACCCGGCGAACCGCCGTCACCCCGGTCGACGTGTCCGCGGGGTGAACCGGCGGCGATCCGGGACCCGATCAGGAGCGACTACGACTGCCGGTAGATCAGGTTGCGCTGGATCTCGTTCGCGCCCTCGTAGACCACGGGGATCCGGACGTCCCGGTAGACGCGGGCGATCCGGCGCTCGCTCAGGACCGAACGGCCGCCGTGGAGTTGCATGGCGTCCTCGGCGACCTCGCGGGCGGTTTCGGTGGCCTTGGTCTTGGCCATGGCCGCCCAGAGACCGGCGTTCTCCTCGGCGTGGACCTTGTCGGCGGCCCGCCAGACGAGCGACCGTGCGCTCTCGAACTCGGTTCGCATGTCCGCGAGCGAGTGCTGGACGGCCTGGAACTCGTTGACGCCGCGGCCGAACGCCTCGCGGTCGTGGACGAACTCCCAGCCTTCCTCGATGGCGGCGGCCGCCAGCCCCAACCCGTGCCCGCCGACCACGACGCGCCCGAAGTTGAAGAACTCGGCGAGCATCATGAACCCGGCACCCTCGAAGCCGATCAGGTTCTCCTCGGGGATCCGGACGCCGTCGAACTCGATGCGTGCCTGCTTGGAGGCCCGCATCGCCATCTTCTCGGGGATGTGCTCGGCCTCGTAGCCGTCGGCGTCCGTGGGCACGATGAACAGGGAGTGGTTGCCGTAGCGGTTGTCCTCGTCGTCGCCCGTCCGGGCGTAGACGGTCACCCAGTCGGCCTCCACGCCGTTTCCGATCCAGTACTTCTCGCCGTCGAGCACCCACTCGTCGCCGGCGTGCCCGCCGGCACGTTCTACCTTCTCGGCGCGGGTCTGCATCCCCGCCAGGTCCGACCCCGACTGGGACTCCGAGACCGCGAGCCCAGTGATCTGTTCGTTCTCGGCGACCGGCCGGAGGTACTCCTCCTTCTGTTCCTCGTCGCCGTACTCCAGCAGTATCTCCGCGCCGAAACTGGCGAGCTGGAGGGTCAGGGCGATTCCCCCGTCGGCACGGAAGAACTCCTCGGCGATGGCGAGGATCTCGTGGAGTTCGAGTCCCCGGCCGCCGTACTCCTCGGGGATGTCCTGTGCGATCAGGCCGGCGTCCATCCCCGCCTCAAGGACGTCCCAGGGGTACTCCCCGCTCTCGAAGTACTCCTCGGCGTTGGGACGGACGTGCTCGTCGGCGAACTCGCGGGCCTCGCGCTTGACCTCGAGCGCGTCCTCCGGGACCGTGTCCTCGGTGAGCAGTTCCATGGGCGACCTGGGGCTGCGGGAACCAAATAGCCGGTGGAACGACGATCCGGTACCGGACGCGTCGAGGACCCCTCACTCGACCCGGCCGAGGAACGTCTCGTCGTCGTAGGAGAACAGGAACGGGTCGCTGCCGTCCCCGAACCGGGACGCGGGTCGCCGGACCAGCGTCTCGCTGGCCTCCAGTCGGACCCGCTGGACGTCCTCCTCGAAGAACCCGAGGGTGTTGCGAAGCGCCACGGTCTGGTTCGCCTGTTCTGCGATCACCCTGACCGGTTCGCCCTCCTCGGAGGACGCACGCCGGGCCAGGAAGACGGATTCGCCGCCGTCGCCGTAGTCCGCGCGGACGGTCCCCCCGTCGCGCTCGATCCGGTCGCTCGGCACGTCGGGTTCGACGCCGACCGGGTCCCCCTCGACTGCGACCAGCGCCGCCTGGGCCTGTCGGGGCTCCTCCTCCGCTGGCTCCCCGGGGTCGTCCCCGTCGACCCGGAGCGGCCCGGAGTCGAAGTCGGCGAGGAGCGGAATACTCCCGTACCGGGCCGCGTAGAGCCCGCCCCCGATGTCCCGGACGATCCCCTGGCGGTTGTACCCGATGCGGTTGTCCATCGAGAGGAGGACGCGGCTCTCGCCGCCGGGCGGGAGGTGAACGTAGTTCCGGTCCGTCTCCCAGGGCAGTACGCGGAACCACCGGCCGTCCCGGTACTTGTACAGCCTCCACCCGGCCTCGTCGATCCGGATCCGGTCCGTCGAGAAGTTCTTCAGCAGGAAGTCGGTGCTGTCCCGGGGAAGCGACAGCGTCTCGCCCCTGGGTTCGAGGTAGACCTGTGCATCGGCGGCCGTGTGGTACCAGGCCGTCCCGGCCACGCCGGGCAGGGACGGCACCGAGCGGTCGAACCGCGACTCTCCGGGGACGGCGACCGCGGGGTCCCAGGTGCCGAGCAGTAGCCGGAAGTCCATGACAGGATCCCGGAAGGCGTAGACCTGGTGTTCCGGGAAGCACGCCTCGGCCTGGTGGCCGAACACGAGGGCGTACTCGCCGACGACTGCCTCGCCCGGTCCCAGGGCGAGTTTCGTGCGGACGTCCGGGGCGACGAACACCGATTCGGCGGTCCAGCAGCCCTCCCCCCGGGGGTCGTCGGGGACGATCCCCGGCCGTGCGTACCCCCGGTCGTCGTCCGGGACGAGCATCGGTTCGGGCCCGAACCCCGTCGGGGACTGGCCGAAGTAGCCGCTGAACGGCGGCGTGGGACCGAAGCCGAACGTCCGCTGGCGGTCGGCGTCGTTCCGGAGGGCCATCCACACCCTGGCCGGGTCCTCGAGGTCCGGTGGGCGGAGGAACCCGGCCGTCAGCGTCGTGTCGTCGGGCAGGTCACCGTCGAACGAGAACACCAGTCGTCGGTCCTCCGGCACCCCCGCGAGCAGCGACCGGTCGACCGCCGACGGGACGGCGAGGTCGCCGACCGGATCAACCCCCGGGTCGCCACCCCGTACGGTGGTCGTCGTCTCCGCATCCGTCCGCGTCGTTGCCGAGGGCGTCTCCGTCGTCGACTCCGTGGACGGAACCCCGAAGGTCGTTCGACCGCCGCTCACCCCATCTCCAGTTCCCCCGCACCCCGCGAGACCCGCTGTCCCCGCCACGAGGGCGGCGAGCAACGACCGTCGCTTCATGCCCGGCCCGTAGGGGAGGGGGTGTGAAATGCCTGGGGGTAGGTAACGTCTCACGGGCACCGAGGGGGAGAGAGGCCCGGATCCCCGCCCGGCGTCGCTAGGAAACCGCCGGATCCCGGCCAAGCTTTAACCCGGTCGGTTCCCCAGGGGCGTGCAATGGCGACCGAAGAGGCGCGGCGGGGCGTCTCGGTCGATTCGCTCGGCCACGACCACCCCGACGCGGAGGAGTACGCGGCGCTGGCGGCGGACCTCCGGGAGTCCGTCTCCGGAACGGTTCGCTTCGACGAGTACGCCCAGGTGCTGTACGCCACCGACGGGTCCATCTACGGTGCGCGACCGGCCGGGGTGGTCGTCCCGGTGGACGTCGACGACGTGTGCGCGGCCGTCCAGGCCGCCGCCGACCACGGAGTCCCGGTCCTCCCCCGTGGGGCGGGCTCGTCCCTGGCGGGCCAGGCCGTCGGTCCCGGCTGTGTCGTCCTGGACCTCTCCCGGCACATGGACGCCATCGTCGACGTCGACCCGGAGGCCCGGGAGGCCACCGTCCAACCCGGGGTCGTCCAGGACGACCTGGACGACCACCTCGAACAGTGGGGGCTGAAGTTCGCGCCCGACCCGGCCTCCTCGAACCGCGCGACGGTGGGCGGGGGCATCGGCAACAACTCGACGGGGGCACACTCGGTCCGGTACGGCATCACCGACGCCTACACCGAGGAGTTGCGGGTGGTCCTGTCAAACGGCGAGGTCGTACGGACGAGGGAGGTGGTGCTCGACTCCCCGGAGTACGAGTCGCTCGCCTCGGGCGACAGCCGTGAGGCGGAAATCTACCGCACCGTCAGGGCCGTCGTCGAGGACAACGCCGACGAGATAGCCGACCGCTACCCCGACCTGAAGCGGCGCGTCTCGGGGTACAACCTGGACAAGGTGGTCTACGAGAACGACGACGGCGAGCGAGCGATCAACCTCTCGAAACTCCTGGTGGGCGCGGAGGGAACTCTCGGCGTAGTCGTCGAGGCGACCGTGAGCCTCGTCACCAGACCGGAACGAACCGCCCTGGGGCTGTACGCCTACGACGACCTGGTCGACGCACTCGCGGCGGTGCCGGCGGCACTGGACCTGAACGCAAGCGCCGTCGAGTTGATGGACGACGAGGTGTTCCGCCTGGCCGGGGAGTCGACCGAGTACGCCGAGTACGTCGAACCGATCCCGGAGGGGACGGCGGCCGCACTGATGGTCGAGTTCGACTCCGAGGTGAAAGAGGACCTCCACGCGGCCGTCGCGGAGGCGACCGAGCACCTGGTGGACGAGGGGGCGGCCTTCGACGCCGTCGAAGCGTTCGCGGACGACGAGCAGGCACGGATCTGGAAGCTCCGGAAGGCCGCCATCCCCCTGCTGATGAGCCTGGAGGGCGACCCCAAGCCCTACCCGTTCATCGAGGACGCCTCCGTCCCACCGGGGGAACTGGCCGAGTACGTCGAGGACTTCCGGGAGGTGCTGGATGCCCACGGCACCTCGGCGGCGTACTTCGCCCACGCCGGGGTCGGGACCCTCCACATCCGTCCGATCCTCACCCTCAAGGAGGAGAACGGCATCGAGACGATGCGCTCCATCGCCGACGAGGTGACCGACCTCGTGGCCGAGTACGGGGGATCCTTCTCCGGCGAGCACGGGGACGGCCTGGCGCGCACCGAGTTCAACCCGAAACTCTACGGCCCGGACCTGTGGGCGGCGTTCACGGAGGTCAAGTCCGCGTTCGACCCCGACTGGCGGATGAACCCGGGGAAGGTGGTCTTCCGCGAGGAAGATCCGACAGACATGCGGGAAACCCTGCGATACGGGGCGGACTACACCTCCCTGGAACCGCAGACGGCCCTCGACTTCTCCGGGGAGGACGGGTTCTCCCACCTCGTCGAACTCTGCAACGGGTGTGGCACCTGCCGCCAGACCGGGTCGGACGTGATGTGCCCCACCTGGCGCGCCTCGGAGGAGGAGATACAGACCACCCGCGGGCGGGCCAACATGCTCCGGGCCGCGATAAGCGGCGACCTGCCGGAGGACGAACTCTACACCGACCGGTTCCAGGAGGAGGTGCTGGACCTCTGTGTGGGGTGCAAGGGGTGTGCCTCGGACTGCCCGACCGGCGTCGACCTGGCGAAACTCAAGGCCGAGGTCAAACACCAGTACCACGAGCGGGAAGGGGCGTCCCGCCGGGAGCGACTGTTCGCGAACGTGGGCCGGCTCTCGGCGTGGGGGAGCAGGCTCGCGCCCCTCTCGAACTGGGCGAGTGCACTGCCCGGGAGCGACTTCCTGGCCGAGAAACTCCTGGGGATCGCACCGGAGCGGGACCTCCCCGAGTTCCGCCGGACCACGTTCGAGGACTGGTTCGCCGCCCGCGGGTCGCCGGTCGACCCCGAAACGGCCGAGGACAGGGTCGTCCTCTTCCCCGACGCCTTCACGAACTACAGCGATCCGGAACTGGGGAAGGCCGCCGTCCGCGTCCTCGAAGCGGCGGGGGTCCACGTCGAGCTACCGGACGGCGTCGGGCCGAGCGGCCGGCCCGCGTACTCGCTCGGCTTTCTCGACCTGGCCCGGGAGCGCGCCCGGACGAACGTCGACGCACTGCTCCCGTACGTCGAGGACGGCTACTCCGTCGTCTTCGTCGAACCCTCCGACGCCGTGGCTGTCCAGGACGAGTACCGCGACCTGCTCTCGGGGACGGACGTCGACCGGGTGGTCGAGGCCACCTACGGGGTCGCGGAGTACCTGGACCGCACCCGGGCCGACGACCGGCTCGCCATCGACGCCCCCGACGAGACGCTGGCCTACCACGGCCACTGCAACCAGAAGGCCGTCGGGCGCGACCACCACGCCGTCGGGGTCCTCCGGCGGGTCGGCTACCGGGTCGACCCCGTGGACGCCACCTGCTGTGGAATGGCCGGGAGCTTCGGCTACGAGGCCGAACACTACGATCTGTCGGTCGCCATCGGGTCCATCCTCGCCGACCAGGTCCGCGATAAAGATCCGGACGCCGTCGTCGCACCCGGCACCTCCTGTCGCACCCAGCTAGACGACCTCACCGGCGACCGGCCCGCCCACCCAGTCGAGAAACTGGCGAAGGCCCTCGACGACCGCGGGTGACTACCGATCGCACGGCGGGACGAAAGGCCACCCATCGATCCCGGGCGGTCCCGCCCGTCTCCCCGACGGATCCGGTCGATCCTCGCGGGTTCGGCACCCGCCCTGCGTCAGGGCGGTTCGTCCCACTCCTCCTCTAGCTTCTCGGCGACCGTCGTCTCCTCGTTGACCCGGAGACTCTCGGTGATACGGCGGGTGACCTCCTCGACGGACGCCCGGCAATCGTCGGGGATCGCCGGTGCCGGGTTCTCGACGCCGAGTTGCGTCTGTATCAGTGTGACGAAGTACGCTTTCGTGTCCCCGACGGTGTACGGCAGGTTTCCGATGAGGTTGTACCCATCTGACCGCTCCATGGAGGTTCCGTCGTCGGAGACCGACCCGTAGAACGTGACCGTCTCGCCGCCGAACTCGACGTCGAGCACCTCGGGTTGGTTGGAGTACTCGCGCGGCGACGTCCCCTTGGCCCTGGAGTCCGGAACGGACTGGTCGACGTCGATGTTGATCCCGCCGCTCGGATCCGTGTCCGTTTCGATGCGCCACCTGTTGGAGGTCGGCTGGATGGTGTCCTGGTACTTCCCCTCGAACGCCGAAGGGATGTCGTGGTTGCAGATGACGGGCGTCGCGCCGGCCTCGAAGGCGACGAAGTCGCCGGGATCTGGCCACAGAGTGCCTCGGTCGGGTTGTCGGCGTCGCCGCCGCCCGAGTCGCCGGAGCCACCGTCCCCGCCGTTCCCGTCGCCGCCCACACAGCCGGCGACGGTCGCGAACGTCCCGGCACCCGCGGTCGCGAGCAGTCGGCGGCGCGAGAGCGCCCGTCGTCGGCGGTTCGGATCGTCGTCCTTCTCCGTCGGGAGTGTCACGCGCTTCAAATCTCCGTCAACCGACCTGAAACCGTCCTCTAGCTTGCTAGACGCGGTCCGATCGGGTGCAGCGGGCGCCCCCGAAGAGGCGGTCCGCTACCACCGCTTCCCGATTTCGTTCGCACAGGGACTAACCGGGGACACCGCGACGATACGATCCACAGCCGCGTCGGTATTCGACGGGGTCGACCGTCGAACGGCGACCCCACCGGCGGGCAGTGCCGGCCTCCCGGGGCCAGGTCCGACCGCGGAACTACGTCGACGGCGACGGGTACGCCTGCCCCCCCTCGTGGCCCTCGATGGAGGACGTGTCCTCGCCGGTAGGGATCGCCGAGACGGACTCGAAGACGGCCTCGGGGTCCTTGTTGAAGAACCACGCCAGGCGGGTCCGGGCGACCAGGTAGATCCGGCGGGCCATCGACAGTTCGGGGGTCTCCGAGAGCACGTCGTAGTCCCGGGCGCGGATCAGCCGGTGGTGTTCGGCGTACAGCACCGCCGAGACGAGGACGGCGAACTGGCAGTCCTCGGGGAGGTACTTGATCCCTGCCACCCCCTCGCGGTAGCGGTCCTCCGTCCGGCGGAGTTCCGACTGCATGAGGTCGCGGAACCGCCGGCTCATCTCCAGGTCCTCCACCTCCCCGACCGGCACGTCCTGGGCCGCGAGCGACTCCCGGGGGAGGTAGATCCGGTCTCGCTCGACGACGTCCTCGCGGACGTCCCGCAGGAAGTTCGTCAACTGGAACGCCTCGCCCAGGGCCTCGGCGTGGGGTCGGGCCCGCTCGGGGTCCTCGGTTCCCATGACGGCGGTCATCATGTTGCCGACCGCGGCCGCGGACCCCCGCATGTACTCCGAGAGTTCCTCGTGGGTCCGGTAGCGGTCCGTGTCGACGTCCGTCGCCATCGCGTCGACGAAGGACTCCACCTCGCGGTCGGGGATCCCGTGGCGGCGCCGGACCTCGTCGAACGCGTCCAGCACCGGGTCGTCGGTCTCCCGGCGGCCCAGGGCCGCTTCCCGGATTTCGGCCAGGCGCTCGCGTTGCTCCTCGGGGGTCCTGTCGCCGGGGTCGTCGACGACCTCGTCGGCGAGGCGGAAGAAGGCGTAGAGGACGTAGGTCGGGTGGCGAACGCGTTCCGGCAGCACCCGCGTCGCCACGTGGAAGGTCTTCCCCGTGCGACGCTGGATCGCCTTGCTCGTCGAGAGTTGATCGTTGGATACCATTGTTTGGATGGGGGTCGGGGGCCGTCCCGCGGGGACCGGCGATCCCGGTTCTGCTACTTCCGGCTAGGGGGTGGATCTCCCTAAGACCGATACCAAACTAGTACGGGTTTCGTCGCCCCGTCTTCCGACCCGGAGGCGCCGGCCACCACTCGCCGTACTGATCGGGGTTCCGCCCGGTATAGCGGTCCGGAACCACCGGATACGGACGCACCTGCCACTACCTGCCGGATCGGAGCCGATTTGGGTCCGTGCCCCCGAACGGTGGTATGCGACGGCTAACCCTCGGGATCCTGGCGGTGGTCGTTCTCGGGGTCCTGGTGGCGGGCGGGGCCGTCCTGGGCGGTCAGGGGAGTGGCCCGGACCCCGGCACGGACGACGGCCCCTCCCTGGATCCCCTGTGGGTCAGCGACACCGGGCGCGACGTGGGCGGCAACCACCACGCCCCGGCCGCGGGGCGGGTCGACGGGGAGGGGTACGTCTTCGCGCCCGTCAGCGCACGCCACCGCTCGGAGGGGTGTGCCCTCGTCGCCCTGGACGCCGCCGACGGCGACGCCGTGTGGCGCGACCGGATCCCCGCCACGAACTGCACTATCCACTCGGTCAGTGACCCGGCCCTGGCAGACGTCGACGACGACGACCGCCCCGAGGTGATCGCGGCGACGACCGAACGGCGAGTCCTCGCCGCCGCCGCCGTCGACGGGTCGGTCGTGGGCGAGGCCGACCTGGCGACCTACGGCTACGCCCGCCCGGCGGTCGCGGACCTGACCGGCGACGACCGGCCGGAGGTCGTGGTCGCCGACGCGAGGGGCACGGTCTACGTGCTCGACGGGGACTGGACCCGGCGCTGGACCCGCGAGTTCTCCTCGTTCACCTACGGCCGGCCCGCAGTGGCGGACTTCGACGCCGACGGCTCGGCCGAACTCGCGGTCGCACCCGGACAGGCCGGGGTCGTCTTGCTGGAGGGCGACGGGACCACCGCCTGGCGGACCGCCGACCCCTTCGAGACGACGGTGACGTGGACGACGGTGGCCGACCTGGACGGCGACGAGGCCGTCGAGGTTGTCGCGGCGACACAGGGCGGGACCGTCGCCGCCCTGGACGGCCGGGACGGGAGCGTCGAATGGCGACGGGACTTCGGGGATCTGGCCGCCGTCGAAGCCGTGGGCGACGGCGACGGCGACGGGACCGTCGAGGTGTACGCGGTAGCCGGCGACGGCCGTCTCAGAGCGCTATCCGGCCCCGACGGGAGCGACGAGTGGGTCACCCGGATCGACTCGGATCCCCAGATGACGCCGCCGCCCGCCCTCGGGGACGTCACAGGGGATGGCGACCCCGACCTCGTGGCGCCGACGAACGACGGGCGGGTGCTCCTCGTGGATCCGGCGGGCGGAGACGTGCTGGACAGCTACAGCCGCGAGGCCTCGGTCTTTACCCACCCGACGCTCGCGGACGTCGACGGCGACGGTGTCGCCGAGGCGTTCGTGACGTACGGCGACGGGCGGGTGGTCGCACTCTCGGCCGACGAAGAGTAGGAAGGGGATCCGGATGGGAGCGTTCGAGTAGTTACGGTAAGTTTACTGTAATCACAGAGTGGGCCTCTCTCCCGACTGGATCACGGGCCTTTCTCCCGACTGGATCACGGGCCGACCTCCTGGGGGATCCGTTCGATCCCGGTGACGGTACCGGCCCTCAGACCTCCTTGCGGTACCAGTACTCGGTCGTCTCCACGCCGCCGAGTTCGACCGTCCCCTCGTCGAACCGCTCGAAGCCCCGGGACTCGTAGAACGAGACTCCGACCTCGTTGTCCGCCAGGACTGCCAGGCGGTAGCTCTCGACCTCGCGTTCGTCGAGTTCGGACTCCAGGCGCTCCAGCAGGGCCGTGCCGACGCCGTCGCCCCACCGGTCGGGGAGGACGTAGATACGGGTCAGGTGCCAGTAGTCGTCGTCGGGCGGGCGGCCGGCGTGGGCGAACCCGGCGACGCCGCCGTCGTCGGCGACGAGGAACACGTGGTCGTCCCGGTCGATGGACTCCCGGAGGCCGTCGACGTCGTACCACTCGTCGAGCACCGAATCGACGGTGTCCGCTCCGAGGATGTCGTCGTACGCGGCGTGCCAGGACTCGCGGGCGACCCGTTCGACTCCCGTAGCCTCGTCGGGGTCCGCCGGCCGCACGCTTGCGTCGGCCATACCGATCGCTCGTGACGAACCATTATGACGGCTTCGCCGAGTTCTACAGTTATTGATGGTGGCGGTGACAGTCCCGGTGATGGTGCCGGAACCAGTAACGGTGGCGATGACAGCGTCGATGGCGGTCCCGGTGACCACGACACTGGAGACGACGGTGTTGGTGGCAGTGGCGACGACAGCGAGGGTGGCGACGCCGGCAGGTCGATGACCTGCTCGGACCTCACGGGTGGCTACGAGTTCTACGACTCCGGAGAGATCGCCTTCGTCTTCGACCTGGAGCTCCCAACGGCCGTCTTCGACAAGGCGGACTACGCCGATGGGTTCTACGTACTCGGGGCCGAACAGCGCGTGGAGAACGGCGGGAAACTGGGCGTCACCGTGAGCCAGAGCGTGATCGGGGGCGAGCCGAGGCGTGAGTCGCCGTCGGACTTCGATTCGGAAGACGTGGAACGGTCGGGGACGCTCTCGTTCAATGGCGAGGACCGTCCTATCTGGGCCTTCCCGGCGACCGAGACCGGTGCCGTACGGACCGTCGAGTTGCCGTACGAGGTGGAGGGCGAGACACACTACTGCAAGACTAACGTCGATGTGGGGGTCTCGGTCGAGACCGAGAGGGAGTGTTCGGCGGTGTTCGAAGAGGTCGCCGAACACGTTGTGCTGTCCCTGACGCCGGACGAGGACAGCACGATAACGTCGGAGATGAAGACGTACGTTTGATCGCTACGCAGGCGTAGCGATCGACCGATCCGACGGAGAAGCTTCGGAACGGTCACTCCGCGGTGCACGAAAACTACCGATCACCGGTTCCGCGGCCCAGCAGGTCGCCGGGAATGTCCGTCGGGTCGCCCGCCAGCCGGTACTCCCGGCCCTCCCGCCGGACGTGGCCGACGCGTTCGAGGTGCTCCAGGTGGGCCCAGGCCTCCCCGGGACCGTGGAGGACGTGGATCCCCGAGAGGTCGCCGAACAGGTCGGCGCTGACGGTCCAGGCGTCCGCGGGACCGATCCGGTCCAGGGTATCGACCACTCGTCGGGCGCGGTCGGCGTGGTGGTCGGCTATCTCCCGGGCCCTGGCCGCCGGGTCGGCGATGGGGTCGCGGTGGCCCGGGAGCGCCCGGCGGTAGCCGCCCGAGGCGATCCGGTCAAGGGTGTCCAGGTACGTCGCCAGTGGGCGCTCGACGCGGAGGTCTGCGCCACCCACGTTCGGGGTGTAGACCGGGAGGAGGGCGTCCCCGGTCAGCAAGTCCCGGCCACCGGGGGCGTCGAGGGCGAACCCGACCAGTCCCGCGGTGTGGCCCGGGAGGTGCAGGACGTCGAGTGACGTCCCACCCAGTTCCAGGCGGTCGCCGTCCTCGACCGGCGTCGTCTCCGGGGCGGCGTGGTCGTAGTCGTCCGTGCTCTCAAGGAAGGCGATCAGTTCCTCGCGGCGGTCCGGCGGCATCCCCCACGCCTCGTAGCGCCCCACGCTTGCGGTCCGGAACCCCGACCACGCCTCCTCGTCGCGTTCGACGAGCGGTGCGTCCGCCGGGTGGACGTGGACCGTCGCCCCGCCCGCGGCCTGGATGGCACCCGCCAGGCCGGCGTGGTCGGCGTGCCAGTGCGTGAGCGCGACCGCGTCGACGTCCGCGAAGCCGATCCCCCGATCGGCCAGCCGTGCCCGCAACTCCTCGCGTGCGTCCGGGGTGGCGACCCCGGTATCGACGAGTCCGACCTCACCGCCGGCGGCGAACAGGTAGGCGTTGTTGTTCCCCTCGAAGGCCTCGTTGGAGAGGGGGATCCGGACCGGCCACTCCGGGTCGTGGTCGGCCGATCCGCGGTTCACGCCCTCGGTCGACCCCTTCTCCCCTCCGTCGTCGGATCCCTCCGACCCGTGATCGCTGTCCACTGTCACCGCACGGGAGGGGGCCGGCGGACAAAAGCCTGTTCTCGGAGTGAGGGCTGCCCGCTCTCACTGGGTCGGTCCTTCCGCGGGCCAAACGGCTTAGTCGCTCCGCCCGCCAGTGTGTCCCGTGAGTACTGATCTCGTCTCCGAGTTCCAGTCGACACTTCGCGGGACTGCCGACGCGGTCGAGGTCGTCGCGGGTGCGGACTTCGGGGCGGTCATGGCCGACCACGTCGAGTCGCCGGCGGTCGGGACCCCCCTGGAGTTCGAGGGCGTCTCCTACGAGGGGACGCCGGTCGAGGGCCTCCAGTCGGCGACGGACGTTCGGGACCTCCACACCGGCGTGACGGCGGCGGGCATGGGGGTCGCGGAGTACGGCACCGTGACGCTCCGATCGACGGCGGCGGGCGAGGAACTCGTCTCGCTGTACCCCGAGCGCCACGTCGCGGTGCTGGCGGCGAGCGACCTGGTCCCGGACATGACCGCGGCGTTCGAGCGACTCGGCGAGGAGTTCGCGGCCGGCGACCGGACCCAGGTGCTCCAGACCGGCCCCTCGACCACGGCGGACATGGGTGGCCTCGTCGAGGGCGTCCACGGGCCGAAGGACGTGCGGGTGATCGTACTGGAGGACCGGTGATGCCGGGGGAAACGGCCGACCGATCCGGGACGACGGCGGGGCGTGACGCCGTCGACTACGGGGGTGACCGGTGATGTCCAGGCGCGACACCGCCGAGCGACTCCGGGACGTAATGGACGAGGAGGGCGACGCCGTCTCCTCGAACACCCTCGCGATCAACCGGATCACCGACCACGCCGTCGAGTCCTTCGAGGGGGCCGAGGACCTCCGGGACCGCGCGCGGGCCGTCAAGGAAGCGGCCATCGCGGACCTGCCCGACCTGATAGAGCGCACCCGCGAGTCCGTCGAGGCCAACGACGGCCGGGTCCACCTCGCGCGGGACGCCGAGGCGGCCAACGCCACCATCCGCGAAATCGTGGAAGGAGCCGACGCCGACCTGGTCGTCAAGAGCAAGTCGATGACCACCGAGGAACTCGAGGTCAACGACTACCTCGCGCGTCACGGGGTGGACGTCTTCGAGACGGACCTGGGCGAACTGATCGTCCAGGTGGCCGAGGAGGACCCCTCCCACCTCATCGCGCCGGCCCTCCACTACACCCCCGAAGAGATAGCCGACCTGTTCAACGAACGCCTCGACCCCGACGAACCCCTCGAGGCGGACCCCCAGCAACTCACCGAGTTCGCCCGCGAGTTCGTCGGCGACCGGATCCGACGGGCCGGCGTCGGGATGACCGGCGCGAACTTCGTCGTCGCGGACACCGGCACCATCGCACTGGTCACGAACGAGGGCAACGCCCGCAAGTCCGCCGTCACCCCGGACGTCCACGTCGCGGTTGCCGGCGTCGAGAAGATAGTCCCGAGCGTCGAGGACCTCCAGCCGTTCGTGGAACTGATCGCGAAGAGCGGGTCCGGCCAGGACATCACCTCCTACGTCTCCCTGCTGAGCCCGCCGGTCGAGACGCCCACCGTCGACTTCGAGACGGGCGACCTGGGACCGGGCGAGGACCGCGAGTTCCACCTCGTGTTGCTCGACAACGGCCGCATGGCGATGCGCGAGGACGACGACCTCCGGGAGACGCTGTACTGCATCCGGTGTGGGGCCTGCGCCAACTCGTGTGCGAACTTCCAGTCCGTCGGCGGCCACGCCTTCGGCGGCGAAACGTACACCGGCGGGATCGGAACCGGCTGGGAGGCCGGCGTCCACGACCTGGGGTCGGCCGCCGGCATGAACGACCTCTGTACGGGCTGTACCCGCTGTGTCAACCGGTGCCCCGTCAAGATAGACATCCCCTGGATCAACACGGTGGTCCGGGACCGGATCAACCACCGCGGCGCGGAACCGGGCCGGTTCGAGTTCCTGGTCGAGGGGCTGTTCCCCGACGAGGAACCGGGGAGCCTCGACCTCACGAAGCGCGTCTTCGGCAACGTCGAGACCCTGGCGAGGGTGGGGTCGCGGTTCCCGGGGCTGTCGAACCGGCTCGCCCAATCGGACGCAGTCCGGGGGTTGCTGGACTCGGTCGTGGGGATCGACCCCCGCCGTGACCTCCCGGCGTTCGCCGACGAGACCCTCCGTGAGTGGTACGGCGCCCGCGGTACCCGCGTCGAGAACCCCGACCGCGAGGCCGTGCTGTACCCCGACGTCTACACGAACTACTTCCAGGTCGGGCGCGGCAAGGCCGCCGTCCGCGTCCTGGAGGCCCTGGACGTCCGGGTCCACGTCCCGCCGGTCCCCGAGAGCGGCCGGGCACCCCTCTCGCAGGGTATGGTCGAGACGGCCCGGGAGCACGCCCGCGAGGTCCACGGCGACCTGGTGGGCTACCTCGACGACGGCTACGACGTGGTGGTCGTCGAACCCAGCGACCTGTCGATGTTCCGGCGGGACTACGAGAAGCTCCTCCCCGAGGCCTCCGCCGACCGCCTGGCCGAGCACAGCTACGAGGTGCTGGAGTACGTCTACGGCCGCCTCTCGGAGGGGGCCGACCCCGACGCACTCGCCGGCCCGCACCGGGACCACCCCGGCCTGACCTACCACCCGCACTGCCAGGCACGAACCCTGGGCCTCGACGAGTACACGACCGCGACGCTCTCCGACGCCGGCTACGACGTGCGCACCACTGGCGCCGAGTGTTGCGGGATGGCCGGATCCTTCGGCTACAAGTCCGAGTACTACGAGGTCAGCCAGGACGTCGGCGAACGCCTGGCGGATGAGGTGCCCGACGACCGCGAAACCGTCGCCAGCGGCGCCTCCTGCTGGGAACAGCTAACCGACCTGCTGGGCCGGGGCGTCCGCCACCCCGTCGAGGTGCTGGACCCCGGGCGCTGATCCCGGCTCTTTCGCCACACCCTGGAAGGCCGGATCACCAGGGTATCGCCGCTCCCTCGCCGACTCCCGGGACGTTCCGCCAGAAGCCCTTCTCGCTGACACCGACCGACTCGGGGTTGTGCTGGAGTTCGCAGGTGCAGGCCTGGTACTGGCGCTTCCGGTAGGCGTCCGAGAAGGCGTCGCTGACGCCGGCGTGGTACATCTCGGCCGTCTCGACGCAGTCCTCGTAGGGGGTGTCCGAGAACCAGGCGGTCTCGCCCTCGTACCTCTCGGCGCACTGCTGTTTCATGCCCTCCTCGAACTTCTTGTCGGCCTCCTCCTTCCAGGAGAAGTCGACCAGCAGCGCGCCCGCCTCCCGGTAGGTCTGCCAGAGTGCCTCGTGGCTGTCGAAGTTCTCGGGCGGGGGCACCTCCGAGAGCTTGTTCTCGTCGAACTCGGACTTGCAGGTCTGGTAGTCCCGGTCGTGGACGTCACAGGGGAGGTCGCTACTGCTCCCTCCTGCCCCGAACTCGACGCCGTCCTCGCCCATCGGCTTGTTCGCGGAGTCGAAGACGTTGGCGTCCCACCCCTTGAACCCGCCGCCCTTGGCGGTCGCGACGTCGGGGACGCTACAGCCGTCGACGTCGTACTCCCAGCCGCTGGACCCGCAGCCACCGGAACTCCCGCCGCCCGTCCCGCCGGCGGACCCACCGCCGCCGGATCCACCGCCGCCCTTCTCCTTCGGACCGCCGGCGGCGGCACCGCCCGCACCGGCGGCGACTTCCTGGCCGTCTTCCATCCTCACGCCGGTGGTGTTGGACGCACAGTCCTTGCCCGTGTTGGGCGTCCAGATGTCCCGGTACTCGTCCGCCGAGAGGTCCTGGGAGGGGACGATGTCGATGGCGCGGTGGTAGGGCCAGTAGGTCAGCGGCTTGGGCCCCCACACGTCGGGGGTTCCCCGGCCCTCGCCCTCCGTGATCAGTTGGCCGGCGGCGTCGTACATACACTGCTGGCCGTGGTGCGTGTCGCCGACGCTGGAGTAGCCGGTCGCCCGGAAGTCGTACTCCGCCCCGGCGTGCATGTTCTCCGACCAGGGCCCCTTCGTGTTCTCGAACTCGCCGTGCTGTTTGGCCCCCTCGACCGTGCAGGGACAGTCCGGCAGGGTGCTCAGCCACCCCGAGTAGACTTCGTCCACCGTCCGGGCGACGATCTTCCCCAGGGACGTGCCACACTGCAGGTCCTCCTGGGTGAGGTCCGGTCCCTCGTAGTTGGTGGGTGGCACCGGCGCGAAGCCGCTGGCCCGGCAGACCTCGTTCAATTGCGGGAGGGCCATCGACCCCATCCCACAGGCGCCTGCTTGCCTGAGACAGCTTATC
Organism: Halobacteriales archaeon QS_8_69_26; assembly: GCA_003023195.1. Classification (GTDB taxonomy): domain Archaea; phylum Halobacteriota; class Halobacteria; order Halobacteriales; family SW-7-71-33; genus PXRX01. Next base: position 14,361 of record PXRX01000023.1, on the reverse strand, counting down.
TGCAGGGGGAGGAACGGTTCGCTCCCCGTGACCCGGCTCTCCTGGGCGACGCCCTCGCTCTCTCCGCCCCCACCCTTCTTCGCGGCCTGGCGCTGGACGCCCCCGCCCTCGGCCGACACGTCGTTCTGCTGGGTGACGTGAGTGAGTTCGTGGGCGAGCAGTTCCTTCCCGCCCTGGGTCCCCGGATTGTAGGCCCCCTCCCGGAACACGACGTCGGTGCCGACGGTGAACGCCTCGGCGTCGACCGCCCTCGCCGCCTCGTCGGCCTCGCTCCCCGTGTGGACCGTCACGTCGGAGAAGTCCGCGCCGAACCGAGGTTCGAAGAACGACCGCGTCTCGTCAGAGAGGGGCTGGCCTCCCTTCCGGGCCGCAGATATCTTGCTCTCGACGTCGCCGCCTCCGTTCCCGTCCTCGGCCGAGCGCTGGACGCCGTCGTCCTCGCACTCCGAGCAGGCCGACCGCTGGAGTTCCTCCTCGCAGGCACACGCTCGCTGGATCGTCTCGCCACAGGTCGAGCACGTCGACCGCTGGAGGTCCTCGCCACACTCCGAACAGGTCGCCGCCTCCCGGCCCCCGCACGAAGCGGTCGGTCCGGCGGCCGTCCCGGCGCCGCCGGTCGGTGCGCCGGAGGCCGTCGCGGTCCCGCCGGCGGCCGCGACGGTCCTACCGGCGGCCCCGCCAGCCATCCCGGCACCGGCGGACTCACGCGGGTCGTCCATCTTCATCACTTCCTCCGCGACCCGTTCGGCCTCCCGCTCGTTCCTGTCTCCGGGCTGGCTGATCGACAGTTTGGCCTGCAACTGTCCATCCCCGAGCGCCGGTTGGCTTCCGCTCTCGCCGTCACCTGCCGTGCCACCGGTCGTCCCGGCGGCGCCACCGCCGCCCGATCCGTCGGCCTCGCCCACCTCACGTTGCCACCGCTCGTAGCCGCCCTCCATGTTCAGCACCCGGTCGGCGCCCCCCTCGGACGCTATCATCCGGGCCGCGTCCTCCGACCGGTTCCCCGAGCGACAACAGGAGACCACCTCGTCGGCGTCGCCCACGGTACTCGGCTTGCGGGCCACCTCGCCGAGGGGGACGTTCTTCGCGCCCGGGACGTGGCCGTCACGGAAGCTCGTCGGCGACCTGACGTCGACCACCTCGACGTTTCCCTGCCGCTGTTTCTGGCGGACTGTCTGGGGGTCGACTTCCTCGACCGATCCCCCCGACCCGTCCGCGCCTCCCGTGGGCCCGCCGGTTCCTCCCGGTGGTGTGCCGCCGTCCCCGACGGGCGAGGTGCCGCCGGCCCTGGTGTCCCCGGTCGATCGCATCACGCGGTCGACGGCCGTCTCGAAGCCGTCCTCGGACTCGCGGTCTGCAGTATCGCTCTCTCCGGACTCGCGGTCCCCCTCACCGGACTCGCTCTCCTGGGCAGGTGACCGGTCCACCGTCGCCGACCCCCCGGACGACGTGGTGCCGCCTCGGTCGGCCGACTGCATGGCCTGGTTGCCGGCCGAGCGGTGGAGGGACTCGACGCGACGGTCGGCGGACTCGGACTCAGACCCGGACTTGGCTCTGGTCGGCCCGTCGCGCCCGCTCCGCTCTCCCGTCCGTGACCCGCGCTCGGCGCGGGTCCGGGCGACCTTCCGACTCATGGATGTGCGGGAACCGGCGGTCGGATCGCCGCCGGTACGTTCGTTTCCCGTATCTCCCGCCCTTGTCATAACTCTTGCCCCACTCCGACCGAAACCCGCCCGATCCCCGTCCCTCCCACGGACGTGGGGCCGGGCCGAACGGTGTTAAATATACAACACTACCGGCGGCTCCTACCCCCGCGGGTCCCGGTCCGGTCCGGGGTAGTCCCCCTGCGCGACCGTCCGATAGAGGCCCGCGGCGTCGAACACGGTCGCGAACGCGTCGGGATGGCGGACGCTCAGACCGGCGTAGGGCTGGACGCTCAGCCCCGTCCGGACGCTCGCCAGTCCCTCGTCGAAGGTGAACAGGTGGGCCGCGCCCCCCCGGTAGGCCGACGCCAGCCCGGGGTGGTCGCCCGCCGGGTGCTCGACGCGGACCCGCTCTCGCCCGGCCCTGGCCCGCCAGTCCGCCCCCAGGGCCGCGTCCGCCAGGCCCGCGACCACCGCCTCGGCGTCGGCAAGCAAGGGATCGCTCGCCACCAGGTTCATCCAGGAGTGCTCGCGCACCCTGTCGAGCGCCGCCCGGGCGGGCCCGCCGACCAGCAGGTCCGCCGCCAGCACGTCCGCGTCGGCGACCACCCTCGTCGGGTCCGGTTCGTCGGGAACCGTCGTCGGGTCCGGTTCGTCGGGAACCGTCGTCGAGTCCGGATCGTCGGTCTCTGTCGGAGATTCTTCTGCCGCAATCGATCTCTCCCGGTCTGCACCGTCGTCGCCCCGGGCACGCCGCTCGCGGCGCTCGGCCAGGGACTCACGGATCGATTCCGTGGGCGCGTCGTACTCCTCGGCGCGGCCGAAGAGGTCGCCCCAGGTGGTCACGTCCGTTCGAAGGCGGGCGTTCCCCAAAGGTCCGGCGACGACACCGAACACGACGCAGGGGGAACCGGGCGTCAGTCCCGGTTCGCCTCGAACCAGTCGACAGCGAAGTCGATCAGTGCTCGCTGGTCGATCAGTTTCGCGTCGGCGGCCCCGACTTGACCGGTCTCGAAGGCGTCCGGTCGCTCCCGCTCGAAGTCGGTGCCACAGTCCGGGAAGTCCGAGTCGTCGATGTGGCGGTCCTCCCACTCCACCAACTCGCGATCCCCGTCGACCAGCATCGCGCTCGCGCAGTCCATCGTGGGGGCGTCCAGGTCCGCCCGGTACTCCGCGAGGTGGAGCGACGTGTTCGTCGCGTGGGTCGTCCCGAGGAAGAGCACGTCCCCCTCCAGGTCGTAGACGCGGGCCAGGGGCGATCCCTCGCCGAGCGAGTAGGAGAGCGAGTGGTCCTCGGTGACGAACCCGGCGTCGGCCCCCCACGCGGCGAAGGAGTGTTGCGGGTGGTCGCTCCGGCGGACGCCCGGGTACGAACGGAAGCACTCGGCGATGGCACCCATGCCCTGGGTCGGGGTGAGTTCCGGGCGGTACGGCGGCATGGTCTCCCGTATGGTGTCGTACCACGACTCGAGGACAGGCGGGTGCTCCATGCGCGAGGGCTCCATGTTCCCCGGGGAGTGGGTCGGCATCACCGCCGTCCCGTCCTCTCCGACGACCCGAAGGAGGGCGTCCACGACGGCGGGTGCCCCGCCAGCGACCCACCCCAGCGAGGAGAGCGACCCGTGGACGAGTACCGTCCCGCCGGCCGCGACGCCGAGCGATCCGAGGTCCCTCGCCAGCGACTCGACCGTGACCGGTTCGTCCGTCCGGGTCTCCGGCAGCGTTTCGGTCATGGCGGGCACTGTCGGGGGGCGAGCATACGTCTCGTGGATCCGTTGGACGGAGTAGCGAGGGTCCGTCCGACGCTCGCCACCGACCTCGCCCACACGGACCCGTCGACCCCGCGAGACCGATCCCACCGGCCCTCACTCGGACAGTGCCGTCACCCGGTCGTCCGGGAACCCGAGAACGACCGTGTCCCCGGGCGCGGGCGGGTCGTCCGCGAAGACGTCCACTCGAGCCTCGCCGACGGCGACGCGGACGCGGTGGGCGGCGTCCTCCCTGACGACGGAGTCGACCCGGCCCTCGACAGTCGTTCCCGCCACCGTGGGCCCGTCCCCCGCGGGCGGGGAGTCGGCCGGCGTGAGGACCACGTGCTCGGGTCGGATCGCCAGGGTATCGGCACCCTCCGGAACTGCCCCCTCCGGCAGGTCGGCGGCCCGGAGGCAGTTCGCGCCGGTGAACCGTGCGACGAACGCGGACGCCGGGCGCTCGAAGACCGCCTCGGGGGATCCGACCTGCTCCACCTCGCCCTCCCGCATGACCGCGACCCGGTCGGCCAGGGCCCTGGCGGTGGTCCGGTCGTGGGTGACGTAAAGGGCGGTCACACCCGCCAGGATCCCGGCCAGGTCGTCCCGGAGTGACTGCCGGGTGGGGACGTCCAGCGACGAGAGGGGTTCGTCCAGCAGGAGGGCGTCGGGGTCGACGGCGAGCGAGCGGGCCAGGGCGACTCGCTGGGCCTCGCCGCCCGAGAGCGTCGGCGGGCGGCGGTCGGCGAGGTCCGCGACCCCCAGGTCCGCGAGCAGTTCGTCGGGGTCGCGCGCGCCGGGGTGGTACGGCTCCCCGAAGGCGACGTTCTCCCGGACGGTCACGTGCGGGAACAGGGCGTAGTCCTGGAAGACGAAGCCGAAGCCCCGGTCCTCCGGGGGCAGGCCGGTCACCTCGCGGCCGTCCAGGGCGACCCGCCCCTCGTGGTCGTGGAAGCCGGCCACGCACTCCAGGAGGAGTGTCTTGCCGCTCCCCGAGGGGCCGAGGACCACCAGCGTCTCGCCCTCGCGGACCGTCAGGTCCACATCGACCTCGAAGGGGTCGGCCCCCGCCGCGGTGAACCGCCGGGCCACCTCGACGGCCAGGGTCACGACGGATCACCCCCTGACTCTGTCCCGCCGCCGTTTCTCCGACGACCCGCCGTCACAGCACTCCCCCCGTCCCGTCGTAGGCGAGCCACCGGATCGCCAGGAAGATCGCACCGGAAAGCGCCAGCAGGAGGGTCGCGACAGCGCCGCTCTCGGCCAGGCCCGCGGTGACGTAGGTGTTGTAGATGAACACGGGCGCGTGCTGGGTGGTTACCTCGCGGCCGGTCGCCGGCGAGAGGTAGGTGACGCTGTAGGCGACGATTGCGACCGCGCCGAACTCCGAGACGGCCCGCGCCCAGGCGAGCACCCCGCCAGTCAGGATCCCGCGGTAGGACAGCGGGAGGGTCACCCGGAGGAAGGTCCCGAGGGGACCGGCGCCGTGGACCCGCGCGGCCCGGTCGTACTCCCGGGGAACCGACTCGATGGCCTCGCGGGCGGCGTTGACGGCGAACGGCGCGGAGACGAAGGTCAGCGCCAGCACCATCCCAGCCAGGCCGCCCAGCACCGTGAGTCCCGGGAATGCCCCGCCCTCGCCGAAGCCGAACAGGACCAGCAACCCGGCGACCGAGTGGGGCACCACCAGCGGCAGGTCCACGAGGCTCTCGACGACCGCCTGACCGGGGAACCCCCGTGCGAGGAGGTGGGCCAGTGGCACCCCGAACACGACGGCGACCCCGGCCGCCAGCAGCGGCGCGTACACCGAGAGGAACAGCATCGCGCTCACCTCCGGGTCGCGGGCCGCCGACAGCACGAGGTCCGGGTCCTGCCGGGCGAGAAACAGCGCGACGGGCAGGCCGAGCGCCACCACCAGGACCGACCCCAGGGTCGCCGCGGCGACGCCGGTCCAGGCCTCGTCCGCGAGTGCCACGACCCCCGAGAGCGCCACCGGTCCCAGCAGGAACACCCACGGCCCCCGCGGGCCGGGATCGGTCGGCACCAGGGACCCCACGAGTGGGATCCCGGCGAGGAGGTCGGCCAGGGGCCGGAGCGCCGCTGCGAACAGCGGGTGGCCGGCGACCCACCAGAGCGCACCGAGCAGGAGGGTGCCGGCGACGGCCGCCAGCGCACCCCGGAGCCCTCCGCCGGTCGCCGCCGCGATGACGCCGGCGCTCGCCATCGCGAACAGGGCGTACAGCGTCGGCCGCCCCGCCGCGGTGGCCGCCCAGAACGCGACGACCTGAACCGTGAGCACCGCGAGCACCGCCGATCCCCGCCCGAGGCCGGCCGCCAGGCCCCCACTGGTTCCGTCCGCGGACGGGTCCGTCATGCGCCCCCATCCGACCGGGGACGACAAGAACGTCCCGGGATCGGACCGGGGTCGTCGCCAGGGCGACGGTGACGCCGGTTGCGGACCGTCCCTCGCTCAGGGCGTCGTGACGCCGGGATCCTCCGTAGCGTCGGCGAACGGGACATCGACTTCGAGGCCGTCGTAGGCCAGGATCGGTTTCTTCGGCCCACCGACCCCGTCGCCCTCGAAGTCGATCACGCCGACGTCAGCGAGTTCCGACAGGTTGCGGTGGACCTCCCTGTAGTCCCGGTCGACCAGTTCGGCGGTTTCGGTTATGCTTTCGGGGTCGTGGGAGGCGATGGCGTCGAGCAGTTCCAGGTTCGTCTCGCTCAACAGCCGGCTCAACTCCGCGTAGGAGCCGACGTTGAGGACCGGCTGGGCGTCGTCCACCTCCTCGCCCGCCGCCGCTGCCTCGATCCGGCGGCGCGTTCGCTCGTCGAGTCGGTCGCGGTCGCCGACGGTGACTTTGAGCGTTGGCATGGCTGTCGTCCTCCGGTGGCGTCCTACTCCGGCCACTCCCACGACACCGGCGTCAGCTCCTCGACCTCGGTGAGGAACCGGTCGTAGAGTGGCAACATCCCGGGGAACTCGACCTCCTCGTCGCCCTCCCGGGTGTGCCGTTCGTGGCCCTTGACCCGTTCGTGGGCGTTGTCGTAACGGAGGAGGGTGTCCCCGCCGATCTCCCCGAGGTGCAGGCTGTAGTCCCAGCCGCTCGGGTACTTCTCGTCGTCCGTCCTCCGGATGGTCACGTCCACGACGTAGTTCCCTTCGACGTCCTGCCAGTCGGCGACGGTCGTGTAGGACGCCATCCGTTATCCTACGATACTCTCCCCAGAGGGAAAAGGTATGGGATTAGTCCCATAGGTCGTCTCCCCGCCCTGTCAACCGCCGTCCCGGGATCTCGATGGCCGGCCCAACTATAGTACCGGAAACGATAGATCCTTTGCAGTAATTTTACTGTAACACCGCCAAGATACAGTAAGACTACTGTAACCCGATCCCCTCGCACTCTCTCCCGGACGGCATGGCTCGATCACCCGGCGGGCGCTCGGCCGGGTCGTACGTCCCCAGCACCAGGTCCGGAAACCGACGACGCTATCACCGATCCTACCCAGGTGCCATCCCATGGAGCGGATCGTCGTCTTCCGGTTCCACCGCGATCCCGAGGTCTGCCGGAGCCGGTTGCGGTTGCTCCGACAGCTCAATCCCGGGGTGCCGATCTACGGTCTCGGCGAGCGGATCGGCCTCGAAGGGGAGTTCGAGGACCTGCACGTGATCGACGACCGGGACGCGGAGTGGAAGTGGAAGAACGGTGACCTGGCGCTGGCGCGGTGGTTCCGGGCGGTGGGCCACGAGGTGGACTTCGACGTGGCCCACGTCGTCGAGTGGGACCTGCTCCTCTGTGCGCCGCTGTCGGAGCTGTACGGCCACGTTCCGCCCGACGCCCTGGCGCTGTCGGGCCTGCGCTCGATGGACGCGGCCCGGGAAGACGGGTGGTCGTGGATCGACGACGAGGGGTCGTACCAGCACGCCGACGACTACCGCCAGGTCCGGGAGTGGGCGGCCCGGCGGTTCGGGTTCGAGGGCGAGGGACCGTCCTGCATCTTTCCGGGGGCCGCGCTCCCGCGGTCGTTCCTCGTGGAGCACGCGGCCCTGGACCCGCCCGCCGTGTCCAACGACGAGGTCCGGGTGCCCCTGGCCGCGACGGCGCTGGGGTACGACCTCTACGACACCGGATTCCACGACTGGACCGACGCGGGGCGGCGCTACTTCAACGGCCGTGGGACCGAGGTCCCCCCGTCCCGGGTCGCCGCCGAACTCGCCGACCCCGACGGCCGGCGCGCGTTCCACCCCGTCTACGAACCGATCGATCCGGACGAAGTTCCGAACCCGTGACCGGTGGCGGGTGACGGACGTCCGGACGACGGGAACCGGCGAAACCGTCGGACGGGCGGCAGACGTGGGATCGACGGGGACGATTCGGGGACAGAACTCCCGCGGTGGCAGTTGGTCGATCCGTCGGAGGTTAGGTCGGAGAAGCTATTTGAGGCATTACGTTCAATGGGGATGGTATGATCGACCGCAGTACAGGGCGACGGGGGGCTGGGGCGACCATCCTGATAGTCGACGACGAAACCGAAGTGGCCGACCTCTACACGGTACACCTCGACGACCTGTACGAAGTGCGCACGGCGTACGGCGGGGAGGCGGCCCTGGAGGCGGTCGACGGGAGCGTCGACGTGGTACTGCTGGACAGACGGATGCCGGACATCTCCGGCGACGAGGTCCTGGAGCGGATCCGAGAGCGGGGTCTGGACTGCCGTGTGGTGGTGGTGACCGCCATCGAACCGGACTTCGACATCGTCGACATGGAATTCGACGACTACCTCACGAAGCCAGTCGACCGCTCGACACTGCAGGACGTCGTCGAGCGCCAGCTGGTCTACGACTCTTACGACGCCCGCCTCAGGGAGTACCTCCAGTTGCGCTCGAAGATAGAGGTGCTCGAACGCCAGAAGTCCCGGCGGGAACTCGACGAGAACGACCGGTACAACGAACTCAAGGTCGTCGCCAAGTCCCTGCACGACGACCTCCTGGGAATGATCCGGGAACACGACGACCTGGACCTGGACGAGGAGGACCTCCACCCGTAGCGATCGGGCCCGGGGCCCGACACGACGGGTGTCGCCCCCCGACACTCCCACCACAGCAGGGGTCCGCGGATCCGGCCGGGAGGGGAACGTTTTTGCGGCCGCCGACCGGACCCGCGACCATGGACGCGACCGCCGACGAGGGCGACTGGCCCCACGACCCGGACGGCGAGGAGGGGAGCGAGGAGGGTCGCAAGTACGGGATGGCTATCGTCGCGAAGAAGGTGGAGGACGTGACGTTCCCGCTGTCGAGGGCGGAGTTCGTCGAGGAACACGGCGACGACCCCGTCAGGCTCAACCACCGGCGGGTCGTGTCCGTCGCCGACGTCTTCGAGTACGTCGACCGGGAGGAGTTCGACGACCTCGTCGAGTTCCACCGCGCGGTCGGCGACGCCATGCGCGAGGGCGGGTTCTGGGAGTACACCCCCGACGCGTAGCGACCGGTCGGCATCGGACTCCCGTCCGACAGCGGGGTATCACCCGTCCAGCCCGGTGGGGGAAACCCCCGTATGGGGGAGGGATCGACGTAAAGATTGCGGGGGTAGATTTTAGGGTTCGCTTGTCGAAGTTCGCCACATGGACAGTGACGCGACGGTCGGGGACGTGATCACCGGCGAGTACGTGGGGGTGACGGAGTCGGACAGCGTCGCGGGGACCGTCGGGTTGATGTGCGACGACCAGTCCTCGAGCGCCATCGTCCTCAGGGGGAGCGATCCCGTCGGCATCGTGACCGAGTGGGACGTCCTGGAGATGGTCGACGCGGGGATGGACCCCGACGAAACCGCCGTCTCGGAGGTCATGTCGACGCCGGTGCGGTCGATCCCTCCCGACGCGACACTGGTCGAGGCCGCAGGGGTGATGTCGACGGAGAACATCCGGAACCTGCTCGTGGAGGACGACGACGTCGTCGGCGTCCTCACCGACCGCGACGTCATCGCCCTCGTCGCCTCGCTCCGCCCGAACTCGGTTGAGGACCCCGGCGTCGGCGGACCGACGGGCGAGGAGTTCGAGGCCGTCGAGTCCGATCCCGAGGGGGGCACCACCGGGTTTCGCTCCTCGGCCGCCCCGGCCGCGACCGACGCAGAGTACTCCACGCAGGGACTCTGCGAGGTGTGCGGCGCCCTGGCCGACACACTGGCCGAACGAAACGGCCAGCTAGTCTGTTCCGACTGCCGGGAGATGTGATCCTGTCGCGGACCGGCACCGGTGATCGTAGGGGTCCGGACCGGTACAGTGTGGTCCGGATGTGTATTGGTACCGTGTGAGAGTGAGGCAGATTTATATCGTGTCCCGTTATTAACCCGCATATGTCGCGCAAGAAGCGGCGGCGTTCGGTCCTGAAGGGCATCGGAATCGCTGGAATGGCCGGTCTCGCGGGCTGCCTCGACGGCGGCGGAGGCGGCGACGACGAGGAGACGACCACCGACGACGGTGGCATGGAGACCACCACGGAAGCCGACATGGGTCGTGAACTCCGGATGGGTATCCTGATGGGGGTGTCCGGTGGACTCGCTCAACTGGGCCCGCCGATCCGTAACTCGGCCCAGCTCGTGGCGGACTACATCAACGACGAGAGCGACACGTTCTCCGTCGATACCCAGTTCGAGGACACTGCAACGGACCCGAACACCGGTATCTCGGGGGCCGAGGCGCTTGTCAACGCCGGGTACCCGATGGTTGCGGGGGCGCTCTCCTCGACGGTCACCATCCAGACGGCCCAGCAGGTGCTCATCCCCAACGGCGTCGTCCAGTGCTCGCCGGCCAGTACCTCCCCGGCGATCACCGGCCTGGAGGACAACGACTACGTCTACCGGACGACCCCGACTGACGCACTCCAGTCGCAGGTGATGGCTCAGGTCGGTCGAGAGCGCCTCGAGGCCGAAACGACCTCGATCCTGGGGCTGAACAACGACTACGGCCAGGGGCTGGCCGAGGCGTACGCCAGCGCCTGGGAGGAGCGTGGCGGCTCCGTCCAGACGCAGGTGGCCTTCGAACCCGGCAAGTCCTCCTACAGCGCCGAACTCAGCCAGGCCCTGAGCGACCAGCCGGACCTGCTGATGATCGTCGGCTACCCCGAGAGCGGGGTCAACATCTTCCGGGACTTCTACGACGACTACTCGCAGGACTTCTGTGACATCATCGTCCCGGACGGCCTGAAGGACTCGGAACTCCCGGGCAACGTGGGCAACAGCATGCGCAACGTCTGGGGCACCGCCCCACTGTCGTCCGGTCCGGGGAGCGACTTCTTCGAGAGCCTGTACCAGGAGGAGTACGGCGAGGCCGATACGCCGTTCCGTCCCCAGTCGTTCGACGCGGCAGCGGTCATGTGTCTCGCCAACGCCGCTGCCGGGGAGAACAACGGCGAGGCCGTCCGCGACGAGATGCGCAACGTCGCCAACCCCGGGGGGACCGAGGTCACCCCCGAGAACCTCGTCGAGGGCCTGGAGATGGCCGCCAGCGGCGAGGAGATCAACTACCAGGGTGCCGCGGGCGTGATCACCTTCGACGAGAACGGCGACGTCGCGGCCGCCACCTACGAGCTGTTCCGGTACCAGGAGGGCGGCCTGGAGACCATCGACGAGATCCTGTACGAGGCCTGATCGGTCGGTAGGACACCACACGCACCAGTTTTTACCGACGCGATCCCGACCAGCGACCGGTACTCGTATCCCCGGATCCGGGACCGAGAAGTGCTCGTTACTCCCGGATCCGGAACCGGGATCGACACTTGGTCGGGGACGCGCCGCAGGTGAACTCGCCTCGCGGACGGTCTCCGCAAGCTATTGATTCCCGGACCGCAAACCCGTCACCATGACACGGATCCTCTCGGAAGCGACCGAGGAGTACCTGGAGACGGTCCGCCCGCCGGCCGACGACCTCGTCGAGGAGATGGAGGCCCACGCCGAGGCGGACCGGATCCCGATCGCGTCCCGGGACGTCGCGACCCTCCAGGCGGGACTCGCCCGGGCGACGGACGCCGACAGGGGCCTGGAGTTCGGCACCGCCATCGGCTACTCGACGCTCCACGTCGCCAGGACCGGCTGTGAGGTCGTCACGATGGAGGTGGACGAGGAGCGCATCGCGGCCGCACGGGAGTACCTCGACCGCGGCGGGGTCGCCGACCGGGTCCGGATCCACGAGGCCCCCGCCCTGAAGGTGCTCCCGGACCTGGAGGGACCGTTCGACGTGGTCTTCCTCGACGCGGTCAAAACGGAGTACGACGACTACCTCGACGGCGTCCTCCCGATGATGCCCTCGGGCGGGATGGTCGTCGTCGACAACATGCTCTGGCACGGGAGCGTCCCGGAGGCGGTCCGGACCGGCGAAGCCGACGACGAGTCCACTGCCGCGCTGGTCGAGTTCAACCGGGCCTTCGTGAACCACGAGGACCTCCAGGCGGTCGTGACGCCCCTCGCCGACGGCACGGGGATCGGCGTCAAGAAGTAAATCCCGCTGGGCCGGGGACTGGGGGTGATCCCTCCTGAGTGACGACCGGGGGTGATCCCTCCTGAGTGACGACCGGGGGTGATCCCTCCTGGGTGACGACCGAGGGTGATCCGGTCACCGGGCGCTCGCCCGTCGGGCCGCCAGCCACGCGATGCCGGCGGCGACGGCGGCGACCACGGTCGGTCCCGGCTCGGTGCTCAGGTACAGGCCCGGCGTCGGCGGGACGTAGGAGGTGAGCGGCCAGAGGACCGGGAACGACCGGCCGGTCGCGGTCAGCAACATGGCGTCGCTGACCATGTGGGTCGCCGCCCCGACCGAGAGCGCCGTCCCGACCCGTCGCCGTTCCCCCGGCGGAACGAGGACGACCCCGACGAGCACGCAGAGCGTCGCCCCGCCGAAGGTCTGGAGCGCGCCCCACGAAAAGGGGACGCCCAGCAACGACTCCATCGTCGCGTCACTGACCAGGTGCTTGACTTTCAGCAGGTCCGGGATGAACGCCCCCGCCATTCCGGCCGTGACGTACGGCGTCGTGAACCACCCGATCCGGAGCGAGACGAGTCGGCACACGGTGTAGGCGATCAGCGCGTGCGCCAGCATGTCAGGCATCGCGGTCACCTCCCTCGGGGGCCGGGTCGTCGGAGTCCGGTGTGGCGACCGAGGGGTCACTCGCGTCGGTCGTCGCCGACGTCCGGGACCGGGTGCGGGGGATCAGCGCGGCCGTCTCCGGGTCGAATCGCCAGTGGCGGATGATCCGGGCGAGCACCCACAGACCGGCCAGGAAGGAGATCCCGAACGCGTACCGCGAGCCGACGTCAGTGACGGTGAACGCGCTCTCGGCGTGGATGGTCCTGGGACCCGTCAGGCGCCCGGCCACCCTGAGGAGTTCGCCACGCTCGACCGGCACGTCGAGACCGGTCACGAGGTACTCCGCGCTCCCGTCGGTGCCCCAGGTCACCCTGATCCTGACCGGGTCGGTGTCGACGACGCCTCCCCCGACGACGACCCGCTCGCCGAGGTACGCGTCCGGGTCCGGACCGAAGTACTCCTGGGAGGCGTACGCCCCGGGGCCGAGACTCCCGTACCAGACCATCAGGGCGAACAGCGCCACGCCGAGGAGGACCAGCGCCCCGCCCCTGCTCCGCGGCGACTCCAGCATCCGTCCCGAGGTCACCGTCCAGAGCTACATCCCTTTCACGGATCGGAGTTCTGCAGGTGGGCGACCACCCCGCTGCCGGCGAACGGTAACGACTTTAACCGTCCCTCCCGGCGAACCGTCCGTGAGCGGGACGACTGTGAGCGACGGGGGATCGGTGTGGGAGGACCCGGTGGGCCGGGCCGCGGGAGCGGGGGTGGTCGACCGGTGACCCAGTGGATCGAGGACCCCTCCGGCGGCAGGGACCGGGGACCTGCGGCGCTGGTCAGGGCCTGGGCCGAGGTGATGGTCCGTCCGTCCCGGTTCTTCGAGAACGCGGTCGCCCCGGGGGACCAGGCCCCGGGACTCGTGTTCGCGATGCTCGTCGTCCTCGTCGAGGAGACGGTCCGGGTCGTCGCACTGGGTGACTACCCGGTCGTCGCCGACCAGCCGACAATTTCGGCGGTCCTGTGGATCGGAGTGATGGTACTGCTGATCACGCCGGCGATGCTCCACCTCGCGGCCGCCATCGCGACGGTGGTCCTGGTTCCGATGACTCCGGACCGGGCGGGCGTCAGCGAGACGGTCCAGGTGCTCGGCTACGCGTCCGCCCCGTGCCTGTTCGCGGCCGTGCCGGTCCTCCAGGTCCGGGCGGCCGCCGTCGTCTACGGGGCCGTCCTGGCATACGTCGGCATCGGCCGGATCCACCGGATCCCGCCGTTGCGGACCGTCCTCGCCACCGCCGCCCCGGCCTACGTCGTCTTCGGCTACGGCTTCCGGGGGATCGAGTCCGTGGGCCGGTTGCTGGCGAAGTGGTACATCATCTGACGAGGCGGGACGCCAGTGACTCGACTCGGACTGTAGCGGTCGCCGCCGACCGCAAGGGTTGTTAGTCGAACGCCCGGACCCCCGGTATGGTCGAGAACGCGATCTATCCCGCCTACCTGGACCGGAACTGTACCCGGTCGGAGGGCCGGCGGGTCCCCGAGGACGTGGCCGTCGAGGATCCGACGGTCGAGGAGATAGCAAAGGCGGTCCAGCAGGTCGGCTACGACGCGGTCATCGAGCGGGACGTCTCGTACTCCCGCGAACACTGGCAGGACCGCGGGCGGGTCCTGGTCAAGAACGCCGAGGACGCGGCCATCCACACCCTGAACCGGTAAGCGAACGCACGGGTTCGCGTGAATCCGTGAATCCGCGAACCCGCCTAATCAGGAACCGACGAGCGGGGCTGAAGTTTATATACGAACCCGCGGCCAGCCGGACCGTGACGTGACCACAGCGATGACGGGCCTGCGCGCTGGTGTGGCCCACCCGTCGTCGTCCCGGCCACGGGCCGCCTGTT
>PXRX01000022.1 GCA_003023195.1 Halobacteriales archaeon QS_8_69_26 | reverse complement strand
GAAAAGACACCCGGGATTACGCGATTCACGCCCGGTCGTCAGATTACATCTGACGGGCAACCAGAAATCGGAGATTTCTGGTGACGGCCTGAAGGCCGGATTCTCTCGCTGAATCAAGATAGACCCGGAGGTGACGGGATGGGGACGGGACGAGAACGGGATGGGGACGGGACGAGAACGGAATGGGGACGGGACCCGGATCCGGACCGGAAACCGCCCTCAAGGACTGCCCGGGGGAAACGGGGCGGGCCGGGTCGATCGCGGTCAGCGGCCGTAGGTGATCTTCGTGGCGAACTCGTTGATCCGGCGTTTCAGGTTACCCAGTGCGACGACGTGGGGCGAGACCGTCCGCATCTCGTCCTCGTCGACCTCGATGCGCTCCTCCCCGAAGGGGTCCGGCGCGGAGGACTCCTCGTCCTCCTGGATCATGCCGGCTACGCTGCTCATAGAACACCGGCCACAGGCTTCCCGCTCTTCCGAGTTCATCGTCTTGCCGGACGTATGGGCGGGGACCGCATGAATCTTTCCCGCCACCCTTTATATAGTCAGCGTCCGATCCACGGCCATGAGCGACGGGGACGTGGACCCCACGGCGGCCGGCGGCGACGCGGACCCCAGCCCCGAGGCGGGGACCGACGGGACGGAACCGGAGCCCGACCGTCCCCCCGACGTTCCCGAGTGGGACGACGAGTTCCTCGACGAGGTCGCCACCCGGCTGATGTTCAACTACGACCTAGAGAAGGACTACACGGTGGACGGACGCCGGTTCGGGCTGTACGGCCGGATGGACATGCACCACGAGAAGCACTTCCTCCACCCGGCGCTGTCCTTCGCCCACCACGACTCCTACGAGCACGTGTTCGCCCGGCGCGCCGACGGCGTCCGTCGCCGGGACGTTGACGCGCTGCTCGAACTGGGTCACGACCTCGCCGACGAGTGGATCGACGCCAACGAGGAACACTACAGCACAGACTTCACGTTCGCCCTCGTCACCGACGCGGTTCCCGACGACCTCGCCGAGTTCGTCTCGGAGTTCCGCGAGCGGACCATGATCAAGCGCGGGTACTACGGCCACTACGAGGTCCACCTCGTCCTCGTCGCGCCCGGCGACGAGCGGGTGGTCGCGAGCCGGGAGGCCCACCTGGCGGACGCCTTCCGGCTCTGGGACCCGATCGAGGAGGGGGAGCCCTCCTGGTGGGACCTGATCACCAGGCGGCTACAGCTATAGGTAGGGGGAACCCACGCAGCGGCGATCAGCCCCGAGGAGCGGACCCGAGGAGCGGGCGATCAGCCGGGAGTAACCGAGAAGGGGAGATCAGCCGGGAGGAGCACAGCGGAGAACCGGCGATCAGCCGAGAGAACCGGAGATCGGGGGCCGGCGGTCACCGGACCGCCCGGGACCACCGGCGGGCCCGGACCCCGTCAGTCGTCGGCGGGTCCGGGTTCGGGTTCCTCGGGTGCCGGGCCCTCGCCCCTGGCCTCCGAGATGCTCTCGTATCCCATCCGAAGGATCGAGAGCGCGAGGTAGATCAACACGAACGCGATGACGATCTGGAGCGAGATCGAGAGCCAGTCGAGCGCGCCGGCCCCGGACCGCCACGACGCGCTGAGGAACTTCTGGGTCAGGTTCTGGAACAGCGCCAGGTAGACCAGCGCCGTGACGGTGATCCCGAGCATGAACGCCATCGGCGCGCCCGTCGAGACGAGTTGCTTGCTGTCGTCCCAGTTGGCCAGCCAGATGGTGGCGATCAGCAACGCCAGCGCGGCCAGGGTCTGGTTGGCGCCGCCGAACAGCGGCCAGAGGTCGGCCCAGCTCCCGGTCGCGACCAGCAGGTACGCGGGGATGCACTGGATGCCCGAGTTGACGTAGCGGTTGGCGCCCCACTCCTCGACGGCCGTCTCGGGCGTGCCGACGGCCTCCTCGAACATGTACCGTCCGAGCCGGACGGCGGTGTCGGTACTCGTCAGCAGGAAGCTCACCAGCACCAGCCCCATGAACGTCGCGCCGACGATCTGTTCGAGGCCGTAGCTCGTGAGGATGATGCCGCCGCCGGTCGCGAAGTTGGGCAGCGCCAGGCCGATGCCGCCGCCGGCCGGCGTGGAGGCGTAGACGGCGACCGTCGCGATGGCCGTCGTCGCGAGCAACCCCTCGCCGAGCATGCCGCCGTAGCCGATCAGTCGGGCGTCGGTCTCCTTGTCGAGTTGCTTGGCGGTCGTCCCGGAGGACACGAGCGAGTGGAAGCCGCTGATCGTCCCGCAGGCGATGGTCACGAACAACAGCGGGAACAGCGGCGCGGAGGCGAACTCGGGGTCACCCCAGAAGCCCTTCCAGGCCGCGACGTTGATCGTCAGCGCCTGCGAGGACGTGCCCAGCGCCGTCCCGACGATGACCCCCAGTAGGGCGCCCCCGACCCCCAGGTAGAGGATGTTGGAGGTCAGGAAGTCCCGGGGCTGGAGCAACACCCACACCGGGAGGACGCTCGCGACCCAGGCGTATACGATGACCACGGGGATCCAGGTCGCGATGTTCACGCCGCCGGCCCCGTCCAGGACCACCGGCGGGAGCGGGCTCCCACCGAGGACCGTGATGAGGGTGCCCTGCCGGGTGTACTCGATCGGCACCATCGCGACCGGGTACTGGATACCCACCCAGACGGAGGCCAGGACCGCCCCGATGAACACGATGGCTCCCGGGATGAACGGGCCGTTTATCTGGTACATGTAGACGCCGAACACCAGCGCCAGCAGTATGAACAGGATACTCGCCGTCGCCGACTCGGGGTAGGCGTTGAACACCAGCGCGACGACGAGTGCGAACACCGCGACCACGAGGATGATCGTCAGGAACGCGAACCACAGGACCATGTCCTTGCCTCTGTCGCCGACGTACTGTCCGATGATGTAGCCGATCGACTTCCCCTCGTGGCGGACGCTCGAGGACAGCGACATGAAGTCGTGGACGCTCCCGAAAATCGGGTTCCCGATGGCGACCCACAGGAACGCCGGGACCCAGCCCCACCAGATCGTCGCGGTGATCGGACCGACGATCGGCGCACCGCCAGCGATGCTCGCGTAGTGGTGTCCCAGGAGAACTGGCTTCTTCGAGGGTACGTACTCCTGGCCGTCCTCGTACTTGTGGGCTGGCGTCTCCCGTTCCTCGTCGAGTTCGACGAACTGCGCCAGGTACCTCGAATAGCCGAGATACCCGATGCTGAACGTGACCAATACCATCACGACGAGCCATAATACCTGAACCATGGTAACAACCCTCTACGATCCAGAGTTCTGAAATTGAGCACTTAAAAATTGTCCTCGATTCCAAACTGGGGTCCGGGTGAACCGATCCGGCGCGGGGAGTTACCCGGGCCGGCTGAAGTGATCCGGCGCGCGGGAGATGCCCGGGTCGTGCCGATGGCGTCGCCGGATCCGGCCGAAGGGGGGATCCGACAAACCCCGGGCAGGTCGGGAGTCCACCACAAAAGTGATGCTCAATTTTCAAAAAGTATTGTATGGGCCAACGTGCAAGCTCCGTGTGGAACGATGTCCGCAGCTCCAGACATGGCGATCGTGGCCCTGGCGATCATAACTATCGTGCCGCTGTTGCTCCTGGCCTGGTACTACCGGATGTACACCGACATCGGCCGGTCCGGCTTCACCGGTGGCGGACTGAGGAAGAGCGGGGACCGGGGATCCCCCGAGAGGGAGTCCTCGCCGGAGAGCCAGTAGGCGGGGTGGTCGTCGCGGAGGCGGACCGGAGTCGCCCGACGACACGTCCGGGAGCGTCGTCGGACCGTCCGTGGACTCCGGGGTCAGCAGAGACGTCAGAGGTACGTCCCCGCCGTCTGGGCGACCGCGTCAGGCCGTCGCCTCCGTCTGGACCTCGATCCGGAGTTCCTCGGCAACGTCAGAGAGGAGTTCCCCCTTCACCTCCTCGACCCGGGACTCGATCGTGCCGACGACGGATTGCTCGAAGCTCCCGCGGATTTCCTCGATCCGGCTCCGCTCGGTGTCGACCCGGGCGCGCAGGTAGCGCGCGCCCCGTCCCCGGTCGTCGTCGTCTGGTTCGGGGGTGACCTTGTTGACGACGAGGCCGTCGACCGACAGTCCGTACCCGGTCATCTCGTCGACAGCCCGTTCGGTCTCCCTGATCGACAGTTCGTCGGGATTCAACACGAGGAAGAAGGCTGCGTCGTCCCGGAGGACCCGCCCCGCGAACTCGAACTTCTCCCTTCGCTGCTGGAGGTGGGAGATGATCGGGTCGGTCTCTATCTTCCGGCGGGCCTCCTTGTCGCCGATCGCGGCCTTCTCGAACAGGTCGACGCTCGTGGTGCGTTTCTCGATGAGACGGTCGAGCCAGTCCTCCAGAAACTCGGGCAGCGAGAGGAGCCTGAGGGTCCCGCCCGTCGGCGAGGTGTCGAAGACCACCCGGTCCCAGCGGTCGGCCTCGCGCATCACCTCGATGAAGCGGTCGAACAGCGCCGCCTCGTAGGCGCCCGGCGTCCGGTGGGCCAGTTCGATCTGCCGGTCGATCTCGTTGACGATGGCCGGGCTCACCTGGTCGCCCATCCGGCGCTTTATCTCCATCATGTGTTCTTCGACCTCCTCGTCGGGGTCTATCTCCATCGCCCACAGTCCCTCGTGCCCGTCGACCGGCGAGGGATCGTCGTCGAACCCCTGGTCGAACACGTCCGAGATGCTGTGGGCCGGGTCCGTCGAAACGACGAGCGTCTCTAACCCGGCCGCCGCAGACTTCAGCCCGTAGGCCGACGAGACGGTGGTCTTGCCGACGCCACCCTTCCCGCCGAAGAAGACGAACTTCTCCATCAGTGGAAGTGGTACTGCTGGCCCTTGCGTTCGAGGAGGGTCCCGCGGTCCCACATTCGGCGCTCCCACTGCTCGAACTCCTCGGTCAGGTACGGGAGCAGTTCGACCGTGTAGTAGGAGACGGGGCTGGGGATCCCGAACGCGTCGGCGAAACACGCGAACAGGAACGCGTCCTCGACGTCCTCGGCCTCCTTCTCTATCTTCTCGTGGGCGGGACCCTCCCACATTCCGTGATAGAGGCCGTGAAGCCACTCTTCGAGTCGGTCACGGAACAGTTCGATCCGCTGGTATAGCTGCATGTGTGGCGCCCCTACGGCCGGACCCTGCAAAAACGCTCCCCCGGTCTAGCAGGCACACCCGGTCGACGCCGCCGACCGCTCGAACCGCATCTCGTCGCCACAGTCCGGGCAGGAGGGTGGCTCCTCGCCCTCGACGTCGACATCCCGGATCCGTACGTCGCAGTCGTCACACCAGTAGGCACCCTTCGATTCGGTCGTGGTCGCTTCCCCGCGGTTCGGGGACTGTGTCGAGGATTCGAGGATCTCTCGTACCGTGGCGAGCAGACTCATGTGTGTCGTTATAACACGCTCCCCGTTAAAGATGCACGGTCATTGCGGTGGGCGCACACAACCGGGGGACGCCCGACCGGAAACGAGGGTCACTCGACGTCTGCAGCCAGATTCGACAGGGCTCGTCGGAGTTCGCCACGGCGCTTCCAGCCGGCGAACCGGTCGGTGATCGCCGCCGGTGGCGACCCCATGCTCACCCGGGACCGGAGTCGTACCCGGGTTCCCTCGTCCTCGGGTTCGTAGGTGAGCGTCGTCTCCATGGTCTCCAGGGGGCCACCCTCCTGGTCGTAGTGGTACCCGTCCTCGCGTGGCTCGAACCGGACGGTGAACTCGAGGCCGCCACCGGACACCGTCACCAGCCACCCCGACCCGGTCTCGGTCACGTCCTCGACCTGGAAGCTCCCCTCGTACTCGACGATCCTCGCCGGCGAGAGTGCACGCTCGACCTCCGTGGGGGTGGCCTGGACGAACCCTGAAACCTCGACCTCGTGCATTCGTCGTTGCCAGAGGCACCGGGAGGCCTAAAACACCAGGGGGAGCGCGAGCAACACGACGAGGGCGAGACCGACCGCCACGACCAGGACGAGTCGCCGGTACCGGGAGGCCACCGGTACCTCGGCGCGTCTCTCCGCCCCTGCGGTCCAGACGAACCGGTAGTAGCTCGCGGCGGTGGCCCCGAGAAAGGCGACCCCCGAGACCAGGAGCGCACCCCGGATCCCCACCCCGAGGGTCGTGAAGTACGCCGGCCCGAACGCGAAGCAGGTGGCGAAGGCCGTGGCCGTCACCACGAGGAAGGGGACGGGGTCCACCGGCGTTCCCTCCCGGTTGGGGAGTTGCATGCGTGTAGCTACGACCGGAGAAAGAAAACGTCTCGGGCGGCGACTCTCGGGGATCGAACCACCGACTCACCGGCGGGATCGAACCACGGAGCCGGCGAGGAAGAGAGCCGCTAGGCGGCGTCCTCGGGGGCGTAGTAGTACTCGCCCTCGCGCTTCTGTTCGCGGTCCTTCTGGCTGCCGGGCTTGTTGATCCGCGGGCGCCCCACCCGGGGATCACGCCGGAAGGTCACTTCGAGGTTCGAGAGGAACTCGTTCATGCCCTCGCGCATCCCACGCGGGGTGCCGGCGCGGCCGTGGACGGCGGGTTCGCCGTCGAACACCATCAGGCGGTCCGAGACGAGGTCGATCATGTAGATGTCGTGGTCGATGACGAGGACGGTGGCGTCGGTCCGTTCGCCGTGGCGACGGATCGCCTTCGTCGCCAGGACCCGCTGTTCGACGTCGAGGTGGGCGGAGGGCTCGTCCAGAAGGTAGACGTCGGCGTCCTCCGAGAGGCAGGCCGCGATGGCGACGCGCTGGCGCTCGCCGCCGGAGAGGTCGGTGAGGTTCTGTTCCATGATCCGCTCCAGTTCCAGGGGCTGTGCGATCTCGGTGGTCCAGTAGGAGGTGCCGAAGTCGTCGGTGATGGAGGAGAGGAAGGCGTCGACGCGCATCGGCTGGTCTATCTCGATGTACTGGGGCTTGTAGGAGACGTCGAGGTCCAGCGAGAACCCGTCGGGCTGGATGTTGCCCGCCAGGATCTCGGCGAAGGTGGACTTCCCGATCCCGTTGGGACCGACGATGCCCAGCACCTCGTTGTCGCGGATCGCGCCGGATTCGACGGCCAGTTCGAAGGCGTCGGGTCCGTAACTGTAGGTCAGGTCGGGGTACTCCGCGACGACGTCGCCGGAGACGCTCTCCTGCGGGGCGTGCTGTTCGAACTCGATGGCCTCGGGGCGGATCCGCATGTTCTCGTTCTCCAGGTAGCCCGCGAGGTACTCGTTGATCCCGTTGCGGACGCTCTTGGGCGAGGTGACGACCCCGTAGGCACCGGGCTGGCCGTAGGCGACGTGCAGGGAGTCCGCCAGCAGGTCGAGGATGGCAAGGTCGTGTTCGACGACCAGCATCGACCGGTCCTCCTCGTCGGCCATCTCCCGGACCAGGCGGGCGACGGTCATCCGCTGGCCGACGTCGAGGTACGGCGTTATCTCGTCGAGGAAGTAGAAGTCGGCGTCCCGTGCGAGGCAGGCGGCGATGGCGACACGCTGGAGTTCGCCACCCGAGAGGTCGTCGATGGCCTGGTCGATAACGGGGCCGATGGACAGGCGCTCGACCAGGGCGTCGAGTTCCCCGCGCTCGTCCGTCCGCTCCAGCAGTTGGCGGGTGTTGCCGTCGAACCGGTCGGGGATGTGCTCGACGTACTGGGGCTTGCGCGAGACGCTGACCTCGCCGTCGCGGACTGCCCCGAGGTAGTCCTGGAGTTCGGTGCCCCGGTAGGCCTCGATGGCCGCCTCCCAGTCGGCCTCGCCCTCGTGGTCCCCGAGGTTCGGGACGAGTTCGCCGGCCAGGATCCGGACGGCGGTGGTCTTGCCGATGCCGTTGGGGCCGAGGATCCCGGTGACCCGCCCATCGCCCGGGACTGGCAGGCCGTACAGCGAGAAGGCGTTCTCGCCGTAGCGGTGGGCCGGGTCGTCCGCCAGTTCCTGTGGGAGGTTGATGATCTGGATGGCGTCGAACGGGCACTTCTCGACGCAGATGCCACAGCTCTCACCGAGACAGATCTCCTCGGAGATGCGGACCTGGTCCGGGTCGCCGTCGACGGCTTCGTCCCCGCGGAGCGTGATGCACTCCTTGCCGGTCCTGTTGGGGGGGCAGTAGTTCTTGCACTCGTAGTTGCAGCGGTCGGGTTGACACCGGTCGAGTTCGACGACCGCGATGCTGTCGTCGGCCATCGTCAGAACGCGATCTCCGCGCCGGTCGAGAGCAGGACGCCCCAGGAGACGAACCACATCGAGAACGTCATGAAGGCGATGAACAGGAAGTCCTTGACCCCGAAGTCGTCCTTGAGCAGTCCCACCACCTTCAACAGCAGCGGCTGGACGAGGATGGCCAGCAACACCACCTCCAGGGCGCGCTGGCTGTTCGCGGCGACGGTGGGGTCGGCGCCGGCGGTCATCACCGACGACCCCACCGCGGCGGCGACCCCGAACAGCGCCGCGATGGCGGTGACCGTCACCCCCCGGAGGTGGGCGCGGTCGATGCCCGATTCGGTCTCGGTCGACATACGACCACCTTCCCGCCACGCCGGCAAAAGGCGTTCGTTTCCAGTGTCCGGCGTGGACGGGGCCAGGGATCCCCGTCGAGCCGTCCACTACCCCAGTCGGACCCCCGGTGAACCCGGAGTCCCCCTCCCCGGCGGAACGTGGGATCGTCCGTCGTTCGCGGCCCGGACCACTCTCCGGCGGGCGCGGATCGCCCGAGGATCGCGGCCCCGGTCCCGGTATCGATGGGAGTTGAAAACGGATACCTAACAGAGTGGGTTGTATACTTATGCCGGTAGAGCGTTTCGATTCGTAATGATGGCAAACACCGACGAAGAGGAGATCGAGGACCTGCCCCCCAGCGCGAAGCTGGTCTTCAAGGTACTCGAATACGACGGTCCCCTCACCCAGAAGCAGATAGTCCAGGAGTCGATGCTCTCGGCGCGCACGGTCCGCTACGCGCTCGAACGCCTCGAGGAGATAGACGCCGTCGACGAGGACGTCTACTTCGCAGACGCCCGGCAGAGCCTCTACGAAATCAACGGCGAGAAGGCCGTCGCTGACGGCGGCTCCGAGGCCGACGCCTGTCGCGCCGAGTGACACGATAGACGCCGCCCGCAGTCCCGTTCTCGGCCCCTCACGCCGGCGAGCGACCGCTCCGGGATCCACTCCCAGGCGGCGGTCCGGGACCCACCCCCAGGCGGCGGTCCGGGACCCGTTCGCGGTCGACGGCTCCGGCATCCCCACGACCGTACCGGCGATCCCTCGGGGCGGAAGCCACCGGGGCCACACCGTCGATCCCTCAGACCGGGAGGCGTCCCCACCCCCGGGCAGCGTCGCCGGCGTCTACCGGACGGAGTTGCTTCTCCATCCGGACGCAGGGCAGTTCCACGCCGTCGCGTCCCTCGACGGTCGTTGCCTCGACGCGGTCGTAGCCGGCCCCCTCGTAGAACCCGACGGCGTTCAGCGAGGCCACCAGGTCGACGGCCTCTGCGCCTGTGCCGGCGAGACGCCCCTCCAGGCCAGCCAGCAGTGCCGATCCCACCCCGCGACCGGCGTGGTCGGGGTGGACGTAGCACGCCTCGACCTCCGCCCGGCCGTGGTGGGCCTGGCCGAATCCCACCACGGTTCCCTCGCGTTCGGCGACGAGGACGGTCCTGTCGGGGTCGTCGAGTGGGTAGGCCTCCGGGTCGCGCCCGTGGTCCCACGAGTCGAGGTGGTGGCGGTCGTAGGCGTCGGGCGGGACGGCCCGGACCGCCGCCTCGTGAACCGTCGTCACTCGCTCCCTGTCCGCGTGTGTTGCAGTGCGTACCAGCATGACACTCGACCGGAGACCGTCCCGGACGAAAGGCGGGTCGGTCCGACAGATCCGGGTGCAGGCCGGAGCCCTCGACGCTCCACTCCGGCCGGAGTCGCCGGGGACGAGGCCGGGCGTGGCGTGGCCGAGCAACCCGCCGGTAGCCTGCCGTTTATTGAGCGACCGCGCGTAGCCGGGGGTGATGTCGGACGACGATCCGGTGGAACTCTCCGCCGACCTGCTGTCCGCCGTCCGGACCGGCGGGGAAACCGCGGACCTCCGGCGGCGACTGCGGGACCTGGACCCGGACCGCCTGGCCGGGGACCTCGACACCGACGGTGCCAGGAAGGCGTTCTGGATCAACGTCTACAACGCCTACGCCCAGATCCGACTGGCAGAGCGCGGGGGGTACGGGAGCAAGCGGCGCTTCTTCGGGGCCGACCAGGTCCCGGTGGCCGGCCGGGACCTCTCGCTGGACCGGATCGAACACGGGGTCCTCCGGCGGTCACAGATATCGGTCGGCATGGGGTACGTCGGTCGTCCCGAGTTCCTCGTCGGGGACTTCGAGCGGCGGATGCGCGTCGACGAGGTGGACCCGCGGATCCACTTCGCGCTGAACTGCGGGGCCGCCTCCTGTCCCCCCATCGGCACCTACACCCGGGCCGGGATAGACGAGGAACTGGAAACGGCGGCCGAGTCCTACCTCGGCTCCGAAGTCGAGTACGACCCGGAGACCGGACGGGCCGAGGTCCCGCCCCTGTTGCTGTGGTACCGGGGCGACTTCGGCGGCCGGTCCGGCATCTACGACTACCTGCGCCGGTACGGGCCGGTCCCGGCGGGCGAACGACCGTCCGTGTCCTACCGGGACTACGACTGGTCGGTCGACCTGGGGAACTTCAGGACCGGGTCCGGCGGGGAAGTCTGAACCGGATCACTCGCCCTGGAGGTCGACGACGGCGTCCAGCGATATCCGGATCGCGCGTTCGACGTTGTCCTTGGCCTTCTCGGGGAGTTCCTCGTCGTCGGTCTCGCCCTTCTGGGTGCCCTCGACGAGGTTGCCGTCGACGGTGCAGATGGCGCCGGCCCGCAGGCCCTTCCGGCGGGCCAGGGTGAAGATGGTGGCGGCCTCCATCTCCACCGAGAGGATGCCGGCGTGCGGTCTCGCTGGCCTCCGGATCCGACGAGGATCCGGAGACGCCGTTGAGTTCGGCCGAATCCACGAGCGCCGAGAGGACGCGGTAGTCCGGCACCGCGGGGTAGGTGGCCGACTCGTAGCGCTTGCTCGTTCCCTCGTCCTTGGCCGCGCCGGTCGCGACGACCATGTCACCGATCTCGATGCCTCGTTGGAGGGCACCCGTGGTGCCGACCCGGACGAAGGTGTCGACGCCCACCGCCGCGAGTTCCTCGACCGCGATCCCCGCGGAGGGACAGCCGATCCCGGTCGAGCAGATGGTCAGGGGTGCGCCCCGGTAGCTGGCGTTGACGACCTTGTACTCGCGGTTGCGGGCCACCTCGACCACGTCCTCGCAGCGGCCGGCGATCCGGTCGACCCGGCCGGGGTCGCCCGGCAGTAGCGCCACGTCGTTCAGGTCGCCCTCCTCGACGAGCAGGTGCGGTTGCTTTGCCATACCCCGGCTTCAGGCGATGGCGGCAAAAGGGGTGTGGATCCCCGTGGCGACGTTCGGATCCCGTCAGATCCCGTGAACCGTCAGATCTCGTGGGCCGATAGATCCCGTGAACCGTCAGATCTCGTGGGCCGTCACGTCGACGTCGCCGTCCTCGACCGTTGCCGTCATCATCGTCGTGTCGTCGTCCGGATTGGCGCCGGTCGCGGTGCCGGGATTGAGCACGCGAACCCCCTCGTGTACGTCGTCCTCGACGACGTGGGAGTGGCCGCCGACGCCCACGACGTTCGCGCCGTCCCAGGCGCGGGTCCGGGCGCGGGCCGTGTCGGCGATCGCGCGCTTCCAGTCCTCCGCGCTCATGACCATGCCGTCGTGGCCGTAGACGGCGGCCTCGACCGGATTCAGCGTGCCGTGGGTGACGACGAAGGTGACGCCCTCGACGGTCACGTCCGCGACCGTCGGGAGGCCGACGTCCTTCGGGTCGACGTTGCCGTGGACCGCCGTGAGGTCGGCCGCGAGGTCGCGGACCTCTGTGACCACCTCCGGGGTCTCGAAGTCCCCCGCGTGGATCACGTGGTCGGCCGCCGCGATGCGCTCGCGGAACGCCTCGGGGACGGCGTCGGCCCGCTCCGGGACGTGGGTGTCGGAAAGGATGGCGAGTTGCACGGTCCAACTCCCACGAGCCCCGAAAAAAGTCCGGTGATCGGTCGGCGGTATCCACGGCAGTGGTCACACCCGGAGGGGCGCTACCGATGCCCGGGCTAGACGATCCCCACGGTCTCGATGACGGTGAACAGGAGCAGGTTGTGGATCCCCGGCCCCAGTCCCAGCGCCGCGACGAGGACCAGTATCAGGCGGGCCTGGGTAGGCCGGTACTCGACGTACTCCTTGAAGGCGATGACGACCATCAGCGCGATCAGGAGCTTCGCCAGCAGGAACAGCCACCCGACGCCGATCACGTCGGCGGTCGGGAGCCCCGCAGAGAAGTCGAGTAGTCCCCTGGCGAGGGGCGTGCGCTCCTCGACCCCGAGGACGTCGATCCCCAGCGCGGTCGAGACCCCGTCGAGGGTGTGACCGAAGACGACCAGTGCGCCGCTCCGGCCGGTGACCGCCGCCACGTCGGTGAACGTGAGGCTCAACGCGATCCAGGCGAACGCGGCCCCCATCACGGCGAGCGCGAACCCCAGCACCGGCCACAGGGGGCGGATGAACGAGATGGCCGCGGCGATGTAGATCGAGTACCCGACCAGGCTGATGAACACGCCGGTCCCCACGGCACCGAGCTGTCGGGCACAGGAGGCGTCCGGAGGGCGCATCTCGACGACCACGGACGAGGCCGTCCAGGCGACCAGGGTGATCCCGATCGTGGTCAGGTATATCAGCGGCGACCCGAACAGTGGTCGGACGTTCGGGAAGAACGCCGGTTGCTGGTAGAGGACGTGCAACGCCGCACCGGAGGCGACCCAGGGTGCGAGTCCCACGACCGTCCAGTCGGTGACCTCGGGGTCGACGGCGAACAGGAGCACGGCCCCGCCGACCACCGTCAGGACGACCGGGACGGTGTAGACCGCACCCGGGAACGGCCCCAGCCCCGACCCCCCGCCGGCCTGGAGGACCGCCGCCCGGACCACGCCCGACCCCCCCGAAACCATCATGCGAGTGGAATCTCGCGGGAGCCGTGAAAAGGTATCGATCGGGAGCGGACCGAAGGGCGCCGCTACGGTCCGATTTCGGTCGTCTCGGCTGGCTGGACGGGAAGGGATCGTCTCGCCGACCCGGACGGGGAAGGGCCCGTCCCGGTGCGGCGGACGGCGAAGGGCGGATTTTTGGGACGGGCCCGTGGAGTGACCCGCATGGACGAAGCAGAACTCGCGTCCAGGATCGACCACACCGTACTGGGTCCGGAGACCACGGTCGCCGACGTCGAACGGGTCCTCGACGAGGCGAGCGACTACGGGATGAACGCCTGCATCCCGCCCTGTTTCGTCTCCGAGGCCGCCGACTACGCCCCGGAGGTGACCCTGGCGACGGTGATCGGGTTCCCGCACGGGCAAACGGCCCCGTCGGTCAAGGCCGCCGAGGCCGAACGCGCCTGGGAGGACGGGGCCGAGGAGGTCGACATGGTCATCAACGTCGGCCGATTGTCGGCGGGCGACGAGGACGCCGTCCGCGACGAGATAGAGCGGGTCGTCGCCGCCGCCCCGGTGACGGTCAAGGTGATCATCGAGACCGCCCTGCTGACCGACGAACAGAAGCACGCCGCCTGCGCGGCCGCCGAGGCCGCCGACGCCGACTTCGTCAAGACCTCCACCGGCTTCGCCGACGGTGGCGCGACCGTCCCGGACGTCGAACTGATGAGCGAGTACCTGCCGGTGAAGGCCAGCGGCGGCGTCGGCGACTTCGAGACCGCCCGTGCCATGTTCGACGCCGGGGCCGAACGGATCGGTGCCTCCTCCGGCGCCGCCATCGTCGATGACTTCCGGGAGAACTACGCGGACTAGTCCACGGGCCGGACGGATACCCGGGTGTCGTCGCGCTCCGACCTGAAGACAGGACGGTGGGTGAAAACGAGGGTCGGTCGCAGTCAGCGACGGCGGCGGACCGCGATCGCGGTGCCGGCCAGGATCGCCAGAAGGGCGACGGCGAACCCGAAGCCGGGCACGCCACCGCCGTCACCGTCGTCGCCGCCGGGGGATGTCCCTGGGTCCGTGGTGGTCGGCGCCTCGGTGGTCGGTGCCGTCGTGGTGTCCGCCGGCGTCGTGTCCGCCGGCGTCGTCGTGTCCGCCGGCGTCGTGTCCGCCGGCGTCGTCGTCGTGTCCGCCGGCGTCGTCGTGGTCGTCCCGTCCGAGGGTCGCGGCGCCGCACCGTCATAGATCTTCGAGAGGTCCTCGACGGTCGGCGCGTTCACGACGACCACCGTCGTCCCGGACCGCTCGACGTAGAAGGCGTCGTCGAACCGTTCGTCCTCGGGGATCACGTAGGTGTTTACCCGGTCGTCGACCGCCTCGGCGTTGCGGAAGTTCAGCATGCGCTCGTACCCGCGGACGAACTGGTCGGCGTCGTCCTCGGTGTCCCACTCGAACTTCCAGACGTAGGCGGTCTCGTTGGTCCCGTCGGAGTCGTTCCTGACGAACGGGAGGAGTTTGTCGCCGTTCCAGCCGTCCGTGATCCAGTGTTCGTAGTTGTAGGTGTCGAACCGGGCGTCGGCGAACAGGGCGTTGTAGTCGACGATGGCCGTGCTACGCTGCTCGTAGCTGGGATACCAGAACATCGAGAACAGGCCCGCCTCGCCGAACGTGGCGTAGTCGACGCTGTCGTTCCCGAGGGTCAGGACCTCCCACGGTCCCTCGGCACTGCGGTTTATCCGTATCTCCGCCCCCTTCTCGTCGGGGTACTTCTCCGGGTGGATCACCTGCTCGGAGGTGATCGGGGGGTCGTCGTACATGCCGTTGACTGCCTCCCAGCCACCCTCCTGACGGACCTGGTTGACCAGGACCGGACCGTCGCTGTAGGGGCTGAAGCTGATCAGGTAGATGCCGATGTGGATGTCACCGCCGCCGCCGGGGCCCTCGGTCGGCCGGACGCAGGTGCCGTTCCACTCGCCGTCGCCGTTGCACTGCTCCCGGTAGAGGTCCTCGACGAGACTGGCGTCACCCTCGATGATGCCGTTGATCCCGTTGTTGCGGTCCTCCGTCGTGCGGTTGTAGTCCGAGAGGTTGAAGTGCTGGTCCTGGAGGGCGTGGACCAGTTCGTGGCCTAGCGTGAACTCGTCCATCTCCAGGGCGTCGGGGTTGTTCGAGATGACGACGATCTGGTCCTCGCTTGGGCTGTAGAACCCCTGGACTGACCCGGCCCGGTTGCCCGCCAACTTGGCGATGGCGTCGGTGTCCTCGCCGACCATGAACGTCGCCTCGTACTTGACGTTCTGGTGGAGGGCGTCGTTACCGGTGATGTTGGCGTACGTCCCCGTGACGTTCCGGCGGTAGGCCTCGCGGGAGCGGATGGTGACGTCGAAGTCGTCGCCGAACTCCATGTCACGGATCTCCTCGACGCGGGCCATCGCACGGGCGACCAGCTTGGTCAGCTCCTCCTGGTCGATCCCGTCGTCGTTGTCGACGAGGATGGTGTCGGCGGCACAGGCCCGGTACCCCTCGAACGCCTCGCACCCGATAGTCTCGTTCTCTTCGTCCGGGTCGTCGTGCGGGGCCGACGCCTGGGCCGCTCCCAGCGGCGACGCAGACGACCCGTCCGCCGCGTCCGTGTCACTCGGATCGGTCCGGGTGGCGGGCGACTCGGCACCCGCCGTGTCGTCGACGGTCCCCTCCGCGACCCCGGTGGCCACTGACTCCGACCCCGTATCCGGAGCGGCGGCCGCGGCGGGGACTGCGACCGTCGAGAGGACGACCACCAGGGCGACGACTGTCGTTGTAGTTTTCATCTCCTACGCCCCGCATAGGAACCGAAACGAAAAAATCACTCGGTCCCACCCCGTCCGGCCGGGAGACGGGCGATCCCACTCCCCGGGCGCCTCGGATCCCGACCCGGGCGGCTCGCGTCTTGGGCCTCCGGAGGACGCCGACGGTACCGCCGACGGATCCGTTCGACACCGTTTTTTGCCGCTCGGCACGTAGGTCCGGCCGACCATGGAGTTCGACACCGACTCGACCGCCCTCGTCGCGGTGGACATGCAGAACGGCTTCTGTCACCCCGACGGGTCCCTGTACGCGCCCGGCAGCGAGGAGGTCGTAGCGCCCGTGGCGCGACTGGTCGACCGGGCCCGCGAGGCCGGCACGCAGGTCGTGTTCACCCGGGACGTCCACCCGCCCGAGCAGTTCGAGGACGCCCACTACTACGACGAGTTCGAGCGCTGGGGGGAACACGTCCTCGAAGGGTCCCAGGAGGCCGAACTGGTCGAGGAGCTATCCGTCCACGAGGACGACCACGTCGTCGAGAAGCACACGTACGACGCGTTCCACGAGACCGAACTCGACGGCTGGCTCACCGCACGGGGGATCGACGACCTGGTGATCTGTGGCACCCTGGCGAACGTCTGCGTGCTGCACACCGCCGGATCCGCGGGGTTGCGCGACTACCGGCCGGTACTCGTCGAGGACGCCGTCGGCTGCATCGAACCGGGCCACCGCGAGTACGCCCTGGACCACGCCGACTTCCTGTTCGGCGAGGTCGTCGGTCTCGACGAGGTTTCCTTCGCCTGACTCCCCCCGGTATCCTGCCGGAACCGACAGCCCCGCGTCCGACCGGCCCCGAGCGACGCCCGTGAGCGACGACGTCGTCCGCGGGGAGGTCCCGACGGTGGAGGACGGCCCCGAGTACGACCTCGACTTCCGGGCCAACCCCGACCGGTACGTCCACACGCCCGACGAGACGGGGGCGTTCAAGGTCCAGCCCTACAAGGACGAACTCCTGCCCCTGTGGGGGATCGCGACCCTGGCGGAGGCCGAGGAGGGTGCCGAGGCCATCCACGACCGGTTCCGCGAGTACCGCCGCGAAGCGGACTTCGTCGGCATGGACGTGGCCCGCAAGTACCTCCAGATGGGGTGGACCCGGGCGCTCCGGTACGCGAAGTACCCCGGCGGCCGGAAGCGCGAGGACGACGGGACCGAGCGCGAACCACAGCGGTGGTACGACGAGGAGAAGCGGGAGATCTCCCTGGTCTACAGGGAGTACCTCGACCGGGTCCGCGAGGACGACCGCTACCAGCGCCTGAAGGAGCGACACCGGGAGCGACACGGGTGAGGAGGTGTCGCCGCCCCAGTGTGTACCGGCCGAAGCCCGGCCGATCACTCCACGGCGTCCCGGAGCGCCCGGTTGCGCTTCGAGAGGAGTCGGCGCATGTACCGTTCGAGGACGAGGGCGTCGACGACCGATCCGACCGGGCCGAGCGGCGAGGCGAACCGGAAGTCGTCGACCGTCTTCGTCCGGCCCGGCCCGAGTCGCTCGAACCGGTGGTCGTGTCGCATCTCCCGGAAGGGTCCGTCGACCTGTTCGTCCCGGAAGAACTGCGGCCGGTCCATCTCGGTGGTCCGGACCGTCAACTCCAGGGGAACCCCGAAGTGCCTGGACCGCCAGGTGACGGTGTCGTCGGCCGCCAGGCGGCCCTCGGTCACGCCCGCGACGGCCCGTTCGCCGTGGTCGGCCATCGTCTCGGCGTGCCGGTCGACGTCCCGCGCGGCGTCGAACACCCGTTCGACGGGGGCGTCGATCACCGTGGTCAGTTCTATCGAGGGCATCCGCCGCTCCCCGGTCTTCGACCCCCTCCCGGTTAGTTTTCCCCGTTCGATCCCCGGCGTGGACGGACCGGATCGGTCGACCGAGCGTGTTGACTTCACTCGATCCGGACTCGAACCTCGGTCCCGACCTCGAACGTGGCGTCCGGACAGACCAGTTTGGCACCCGCCCGGTCCCGGCCGAGGGACAGCGACAGGCCGGTGACTGCCTCGCCGTTCGCCCGGACCGTGCGGTCGGCCCACTCGACGGTCCGGCCGGTGGCCGTTCCGATCCCCGTCCCGAGCAGTTCCACCGCCGTCACCTCTCCATCGGGGGGATCGCCGTCCGGAAGGATCCCGCCGCCGTCGTAGTGGGGGAACCCGCCGTCGAGGACGCCGCCGCCGTCGGTCGCGATCCCCGCCCAGCGATCGCCGGGGGCGGGGTGGACCGGCCGGTCGAGGACGGCGTAGGTGTCGCCGCGTTCGACGACGGTCCCCCGGCCGTCCCAGGGGAGGGGATCGACCGACACGCCGGCGGCGACCGGGAGCGACCCGGACGCGCGGTAGTGGTTCCCGTCGGGCGGGCGGAAGCCGACGTGGAGGTGGTCGCCGACCCAGGGGGCGAAAAAGCCCGACCGGATCGTCCGGCCAAGGTCCTCGCCGGCGGCGACCCACTCGCCCGGTTCGACCGCGGGGTCTGCGTGGAGGACCCGGGCGACCAGGCCCTCCCGGGCGTCGACGACGCCGTCAGCGACGCGGATCAGGATCAGGTGGTCCTCCGCCTCGGCGTAGGGCTTCGGGGGCGCCGACACGGACCGGACGTCGAGTACCTCGCCGGCGACCGGCGACGGTGCCGCCCCCGGGTCGGGGTAGAGGTCGACAGCGTGGCCCTCGTCGTGGGCCGCGTACGGGGAATTGTACAGGGAGAAGCGACGGTACCGGCCGAGCAGGTCGGGGGGCAGGGTGACCGCCGAAGGGGTCGGATCGTCACCACCCGAGGGATCGGCGGCGGGAGGGGTATCCGTCCCGCCCGACCGCCCGGAATCGGGGCCGTCGGACGGCCCGGCATCGGAGCCATTAGACGGGCCCGTGCCCCCGGTGGAGTCGTCGGGATCGACCACACGGCGACTCCGGGTCGGGAGCGTTTATACGCGTCGGCTCCTACCCCGACCGTGAGCGTTCGAGTGGTCAGGGGCCGGGCCGGATCCATCGAGGCCGACCGACGGGTGACGGCGGCGCTGGTCGACCGGGCCGGCGAGGACGGGCGGGAAGCGGTGCGGGCCTGGCAACCGCACCGGCAGGTCGCGTTCGGCCGGCGCGACGCCACGCTGGATGGGTACGACCGGGCGCGACGGGCGGCCCGCGAACGAGGCTACCCGCCGGTACTCCGCGAGACGGGCGGCCGGGCGGTGGCCTACACCGGGACGACCGTCGCGTTCGTCGCCGTCGAGGCCGGTGGACGGGAGGGTATCGGCGACCGCTACGACCGGACCACGGCGGCGGTCCGCCGTGCGCTCCGGACGGTCGGCGTCGACGCCGCGGAGGGCGAACCACCCGAGTCGTTCTGCCCGGGCACCCACTCCCTGCAGGCCGACGGGAAGGTGGTCGGCCTCGCCCAGCGAGTCCGCCAGGACGCCGCGGTCACGGGCGGCATCTGCGTCGTCCGGGAGCACCGCGCCATCGCCGCGGTGCTGGACCCGGTGTACGGGGCACTGGGCGTGGACTTCGACCCCGACAGCGTCGGGAGCGTCGCGAGAGCGGGCGGCGACGGGGACCCCGAGGCGGTGATCCGGGCGATCACCGAGGAACTGGTCGGGGACCGCGACCGGGACTCGGTCGAGGCGGGCGACGTCGACGTGGAAACCGACTGAGCGGGCCGGGCTCCGACCGGCACCCCCAGTATCGGGCGGATTCGCGGTGATCTGTGCGAGCCCTCCGGAGGCTTGCGTCGTCGGAGCCGAGAGGACCTCCCGGCGCCTGCCCTTCCAATTCCCCCGGGAGATCGGAACCGTCGTCCGTGCCGTGTCCGGGAGATACCGCCCCGTTCGCGGGGTGAGAGGCCGGGAGTGGTGAGTCCCCGACCCTGCCCGGAACGCACCAGAACACAAATTAACTGGAGATCGAGTACATAGCCCTCTATCGCTAGAGATCATCAAATATATGTGACTGTTGGTCATGGTTTTAGCCATGCCGCGGAAGGATCGATCCACCGATCGGCGTACGTTCCTCAGGTACAGTAGCATCGCCGCGACCGGGACGCTCGTCACGACGGCGGGCTGTCTCGGTGACGGCGACGAGGGTGACGAAGGCGACACCGGCGACGGGACCGACGACGGTGACATGAGTGACCTCGACGAGATCACCATCACGCTGTCGCAGTTCCCGGACACCCAGGACCCCCTCGACCACATCACAGGCGACTACTTCGACGTGTACGACCACATCTACGAGCCCCTGTTCGACTTCGAACCGGGCGAGGGGATCTTCCCGCGAGTGGTCGACGACTGGGAGGCCCAGGGCGACGGCACCACTGAACTGTACCTCCGGGACGACGTGGTGTTCCACAACGGCGACGACCTCACGGCCGAAGACGTCGCGTGGACCATGAACCGGACGCTCGACCCGGACATCGGGGTCCAGAGCCCGATCGGTACCTTCGGACTGGGATCGATCGAGGGCGCGGAGGCAGTCGACGACACGACGGTCGCGGTGAACTACTCCGCCGCGCCCGGTCTCGCGGAGTTCGAGTTCGGTAACTACGCCCGTGCCATGAACAAGCAATGGGCGATCGACAACCACGACGCCGAGAACGGCGCGATCGCCGGCTCGTCCGCCGACACGTTCAACGGGACGGGTCCCTACGAGGTCGTCGAGTTCACCTCGGGCGAGGAGATCGTCCTGGAGGCGTTCGACGACTACTGGGGCGACGAACCGCCCTTCGAGACGGTCACGTTCAACGCCAACAACCAGTCCAGTGGCCGCGTGGCCGCCCTGGAAGCCGGCGAGACCGACCTCACGATCAACGTGCTGCCCGAGGACGTTTCGACGGTCCAGAACGCCGAGGGCGTCGAGATCCGCCGGGTGACGAGCTTCCGGACCGTGTTCTGCCCGATGAAGAACACGGTCGAGCCGTTCGACAGCCAGGAGTTCCGGCAGGCGATGAACTACGCGGTCGACAACGAGGGCATCGTCGAGAACGTCCTCTCCGGGTTCGGCGAACCCGTCGGCCAGCCGGTCGCCCCGGGGATCAACGGCTACAACCCCGACATCGAGCCCTACGAGCAGGACGTCGCGATGGCCGAGAGCCTCGTCGAGGAGAGCGGCTACGGCGGTGCCGAGATCACGCTGACCGCCCCGCAGGGCCGGTACCTCAACGACGCCCAGGTCGCCGAGACCGCGGCCGACCAGATCGACCAGCTCAGCAACGTCAGCTGCGAGGCCAACATCGTCGAGTTCCCGGTCGTCTCCGACGAGAATTCCGCCGGCGTCGAGCCCGAGAACATCGAGCACCCGTTCTACATGATCGGGTGGGGGACCATCACCGGCGACGCCGACTACGGGACCCAGGGCTTCTTCACCATCCCGGACAACCCGAGCCGGACCTTCGACGACGAGGAGCTCAGCCAGGCGATCCTGGAGAGCCAGCAGATGGAAGACCCCGAGGAGCGGACCCAGCAGCTCCAGGAGGTCATGGAGCTGGCCCACGAGAAGGCCCCGTGGCTGTTCCTCCACGTCCAGGAGAGCATCTACGGCGTCAACGAGCAGATCCAGTGGGAGCCCCGCGAGGACGAGACGGTCTACATCTGGGGAATGTCGTAACGGCCGACCGGTCGACTCCCGATAAAATTCGTTTTTCCCGACACGCCCGCTATGAAACCGTCACCCACGGATCCGTCGGGGGCCGTCACCCGCGGATTTGCGGGGACGTCACTACCCTCCCGAGAACGGTGCGATCGGTGCGTCGTCGGACGGCGATGCGAAAGCATCATTATGGTCGCACGATCGGTTTGAAACACTCCGATGTCGATGGGGAAATTCCTGTTCCGGCGGACCCTCCAGGGAGTCTTCGTTATCTGGGGGGTCGTCACTGCCCTGTTCGGGATGCGGGCGGTGTCTCCCGGTGACCCGGCGACGCTGATGCTGGGGCAAGGGGCGACACGGAACCTCATCGAGCGCGTGCGAGAAGAAGAGGGCCTGAACGAGCCGATATACGTCCAGTACTTCGACTACGTGACCGACCTGTTGCAGGGCGACCTGGGCTACTCCTGGCGGTCCGAGCGGGAGGTCGAGGCGATGGTGATAGAGCGCATTCCGGCGACGATCGAACTCGCGGTCGCCGCGACGGTCATCGCGATCCTCATCGCGATCCCGCTCGGGGTCATTTCCGCGACCCGCCGGGACCAGCCGGCCGACTACGGCGCGACCCTGTTCTCGCTGCTGGGGATCTCCACCCCGAACTTCTGGCTCGGGCTGATGCTCGTCCTCGTGCTGGGCGTCTGGTACGGGATCCCGTATCCGTCGCTGGGCATCTCCTCGGACCTGTCGGTCCGGTTCGGTATCGGGTTCATCGACCTGCCGACGGGGCGGCGCGGCGCGGGGTTCGTCGAGGGGCTGATGGCGATCGTCCGTGACGGCTCGTTCGACGAACTGCTGACCTGGCTCCGCCACGTCACGCTCCCGGCGATCACCCTCGGGACGTACTTCACCGCCCTGATCACGCGGCTCACGCGGAGCGGTATGATAGACGAGATCGGCAAGGCCTACGTCACGGCGACCGAGGCCAAGGGCCTGCCCGGGGTCCTGATCCGGTACAAGCACGTGCTGCGAAACACCATGATCCCCATCGTCACCGTGCTGGGCCTCCAGATGGGGACGCTGATGGGCGGGGCCGTGATCACCGAGACCGTGTTCAACTGGCCGGGCCTCGGCCTCCGCCTGATCGACGCGTTGAGCATCCGCGACTGGCCGCTCATGCAGGGAATCATCCTCTTCGTCGCTCTCATGTTCGTCGTGATCAACATCGTGGTCGACGCACTGTACACCTACCTCGACCCACGGGTGAGCGTTGAATGATCTCGAACCGGGTCAAGTCGAACCTGCGCCAGACGTTCCGGAACAGCCTCCTCCCGAAGGTCGGGGTGCTGTTGCTCGCCACGATCGTCCTGATGGCGGTGTTCGCGCCGGTGCTGGCGACGCACGACCCCACCAGGACCGGCTACTTCCACGAGAACGGCGGGCCCTACCCGCCGCCAGGCTTCGACTACACGACGACGGTCGCACAGGGTGGCGAGATCGGCGAGGTCCGGATCACCGCGACCAGCGAGCACCTACTGGGGACCAACACCGTCGGGCAGGACGTCTACTCGCGGTTCCTCTACGGCGCACGGGTGTCGCTGCTGGTGGGCCTGTTCGGCGTCAGCCTGGCGCTCGTGATCGGCGTCCCGTTCGGACTCGTCGCCGGGTACTACGGCGGGCGGGTCGACGACGGCCTGATGCGACTGGCAGACGTCATGCTCGCGTTCCCGTCGCTGGTGCTGGCGCTGGCGCTGATCGGCGTCTTCGGCCAGCAACCGATACGGATACCGGACCCGATCGTCATGGGGTCGGAGTACCTGGACCTCGGGATCGCGAGCGGGATGCCCGAGTCGATCCCGATCCCCGGGTCGGTCACGGTCGTCGTCGCACTGGTGACGTGGGTCTGGTTCGCGCGGGTCTCCCGGGGGGAGGCGCTGTCCCTGCGCAACGAGGAGTACGTCAAGGCGGCAAAGAGCATGGGCGAGCACAACGGCGCGATCTTGCTCAAGCACGTGCTCCCGAACAGCGTTACCCCGATAATCGTCCTCGCGACGATCCAGATCGCGGTGATCATCCTGATCGAGGCCTCGCTCGCGTACCTCGGCTTCTCGGGGACGACCCTCTCGTGGGGCTACGAGATAGAGCGCGGACAGGACGTCCTCAGAACCCGTCCCTGGGTGTCGATGCTGCCGGGGATCGGGATCGTCTTGAGCGTCATCAGCGTCAACCTGCTCGGCGACTGGTTCCGGGACGCGCTGGACCCGAACATCGAAGGCAGCGAGCGGGGTGCCTGAGATGAGCGAGGAGATCCTCCGGATCAGCGACCTCTCGGCCCGGTTTTTCACCAACGAGGGGCAGGTGAACGCGGTGTCGAACCTCGACCTGACCGTCGAGCGCGGGGAGGTGTTCGGCATCGTCGGCGAGAGCGGTAGCGGCAAGAGCGTCACGGCGCTGTCGATCATGGACCTGATCGATTCGCCCGGCGAGATCACCGACGGCCGGATCGAGTACCGCAACGCTGACCTGGCCGAGGCCGTCGCAGACACCCACCCCGAGGCGGTCGACGGCGAGTTCGTCGACCTGCTCTCGATCCCAGAGGACGCCCGGAAGTCCCTCCGGGGGTCGTCGTTCAGCATGATCTTCCAGGACCCGATGAGCAGTTTCAACCCGAGCCTCACGGTCGGCGAGCAGATCGCGGAGGCCGTCGAGGTCCAGCGCCGGGCGACCGCGAACCCCCGTTCGACGAAGGCCAGGACAAAGTCCGTCGAGTACTCGCTGTCCTCGCTCGTGCTCTCGACGGTACTCCCGTCCAGGAGGTTCGTCACCGAGGCGGGTCGCAAGCGGGCCGTCGAGTTGCTCGACATGGTCGGGATCCCGGACCCCGCCCAGCGGACCGACGAGTACCCCCACGAGTACTCCGGCGGGATGTTACAGCGGGCGATGATCGCCCAGGCGCTGGCGGGCGAACCCGACGTGTTGATCGCCGACGAACCGACGACGGCCCTGGACGTGACCATCCAGGCCCAAGTGCTGGACATCCTCCGGGACCTCCAGGAGGAGACCGGGATGACGATCGTCCTCATCACCCACAACCTCGGGGTGATCGCCCGGATGTGCGACCGGGTCGGCGTGATGTACGCCGGCGAGGTCGTCGAACGCGGGACGCTGGGCGACATCTTCCAGCGGCAGGTCCACCCCTACACGGCGGGACTCCTGGGGTCGATCCCGGACATCGAGTCGGTGGGGGGCCGGCTCGAACCCATCGAGGGGAACGTTCCGAGCCTCCTGGACCACGAGATGGGCGACCGGTGTTACTTCGCCGACCGCTGCCCGAAGGCCATGGAGGAGTGTCTCGACAAGCCCCCGGACATTTCCGCCGAGGGCAGCGAGGACCACGTTGCCAAGTGCGTCCTGGCCGACCACCCGTACGACCCCGCGAGGGCGCTCCCGGACGACCACTTCGAGGAGCTGACCGTCGGCCAGGGAACGGCCGGGGAGGTGGCCGACGATGACTGAGACCGCCGACGGAGTAGAGGACCGGGAACCGATCCCCGAGGGGATGCCGACCGGGAGCGACCGGACGGCCGACGCAGGGGACGATCCGCTGGTGTCGGTCCGGGAGCTGACGAAGTACTTCTACGAACACGACTCCCTGTACGACAGACTGCTCGACCGGGGACCCGTCTCCATCCAGGCGGTCGACGGCATCTCCTTCGACATCTACGAGGGCGAGACCCTCGGCCTGGTCGGCGAGTCGGGGTGTGGCAAGTCCACGGCCGGCGAGACCCTGCTCAACCTCCAGGAGGCGACCGACGGATCCGTCGCCTTCGACGGCGAATCGATCGACGGGATCGACGGGTCGGTCCCGTCGTCGACCGCGGACCCGCCAGTGGGGGTGAAGCTATCGAGCGTCCTCCTGGCCGTCCTCGGGGTCGTAGCGGTCGCCGGTGGTGGGTCCGTCGTCACCGCGGCGGCCGAGTACCCCACGTGGATCGTTGTCCTCGGGGGCGCGTGGCTCCTGCACGGCCTGGCGTCCGTCGGGACCGCCTACGGCCTCTGGACCGTCGAGGCGTGGGGCTGGCGGCTGGCAACCGGGGTGGCCGTCCTCGCGGTCGCCCTCTCGCTCCCGACGCTGTCGGTCGCGGGGGGTCCGGCCGGCGTGGGGGTGGTCGCGGGCCTCGGACTCTTCGTTTACCTCCTCGTGCGCAGACGGGTCTTCATCACGCCGTCGGAGTTCCGCCGGCGGACGGCGATCGTCTTCCAGGACCCGTTCTCCAGCCTGGATCCACGGATGACCATCGGGGACGTGGTCCGCCAGCCCCTGGACGTCCACGACGTCGGTACGAAAGAGGAGCGCCGCGAGCGCGTCCGGTACCTCATAGAGCGCGTGGGACTGTCGGCCGACCAGCTCGACCGCTACCCGAGCGAGTTCTCGGGCGGCCAGCGCCAGCGGATCGCCATCGCCCGCGCGCTGGCACTGGACCCCGACTTCGTGGTCCTCGACGAACCCACCAGCGCACTCGACGTCAGCGTCCAGGCCCAGGTCCTCAACCTGCTCGACGAACTTCAGGACGAGTTCGGCCTGACGTACCTGCTGATCAGCCACGACCTCTCGGTCATCAGGCACATCTGCGACCGCGTCGCGGTGATGTACCTCGGCGAGATCGTCGAACTCGGGGACGCCGAAGACCTGTTCGAGTCCCCCCGACATCCCTACACCGAGGTGTTGCTCGACAACGTCCCGCGGGCAGCGATGGGCGAACGCGAACGCGACATCGAGACCCTGAACGTCGACGTTCCCTCGCCACGGGATCCCCCCTCCGGCTGCCGGTTCCGGACGCGCTGTCCGGAGGTGATCCCGCCCGAGGACGTCGGCCTGGAGCAGGACCAGTACCGGGCGGTGACGGACCTGCGCCAGCGGATCGAAGACCGCGAGGTGAGCCTCCGGACCGCCCGCCAGCAGGCCGAGGACCGGATAGTCGCACAGGAACTGGCCGACCGACTGCTCGAAGTCGACCTGCCGCCCAACCACCGCTCGTACGTCGACGAGGCGCTGGAGGTACTGGCCGAGGGCGAGTACCAGGACGCCGCCGACCACCTCCGGGAGCGCTACGAGAGCGTCTGTGAACGCTATCACCCACACCTCGGCGACGAGGACCACCCTGCCGCCTGCCACCTCCACGGGCCGCTTCCGGAGGAGGCCGAAGAGGCGCGGCCGGTCGTCGAGTGACCGGTCCAGGGGCCACGGGACCGAGACGCCGATACTGGCGACTGCCGGGGAGGGCTCCCCCGGCGTCGAACTCGACCCCGTCGATCGACCGATAGGAACCCTTTTCCGGTCGGGACGGACGGGATCGGACATGAAGCGGGAGGACTCCGACGGGACGCCCGACCCTGTCGAGGACCACGCGACCGGCCGCCGGGACGGGACCCACGGCATCGACGTGGAGGCGATGGACCACTGGGACCAGGTGATCGGGGACATGGAGGCCACCGCCGCCGAGTACGAGGACCAGGGGTGGGCGACTCTCCAGTTACATCCCGGCGACGTGACCCCACTCTCCGGGGAGCACTCCGACAGGGTCGGGATGGACGTCCTGGTGCCCGACCCCGAGTACGAGGCCCTCGAATCCATGCTCGGATCGGGGATCGAGTTCGGCGACTACCGCGTCTACAAGAATCAGCAGGGCAGCGTCGTCTTCGCCCTCCTCGCGATGGAGGACGCCTCGACCGAGCAGGCAGTCCTGGTGCCGCTGTTTTACTCGGTGTCGAACCCCGACACGATGGACGTCCTCGACCGGGCACGGGAGGAGGGCGTCCTCAGGTCCTACGTCCGGCGGCTCCAGGGCGACTTCGTCGAACTCGCCCACGACGACCCCGAACTGTTCGGGCCGGTCGACGACGAGGAGTGATCCCCGGGAGGTGAAGGAGATGACCGGAGGATCCGCTTCCGCCGGGACCGGGGGATCGCCGGTCGACCCCGTGGCGGCATCGCCAGTCGACCTCGCTGCCGCGTCGTCGGTCCGGCTCGCGGGGATCAGCGAGGCCGTCCGCGAGGCCGTCCCGGACGCGGCCGTCCCCATCTTCGAAGCCGCGACCCACCTGGGGGATCCCGCGCTGTTGACCTTCGCGCTCGCCCTGCTGTACTGGGCGGGCCGGCGGCACGCGACCGCCACCGTGATCGGCTACGGGTTTCTCGGGTTCGCGGCCGTCCTGGCGCTCAAGTCGTTGTTCGCTCTGCCCCGTCCGCCGGAGTCCGTGTGGGCGATATCCACGTACGGATACGGGTTCCCCAGCGGCCACGCCGTTGCCGGGGTGATCGTCTACGGCGGGCTGGCCGTCGAGTTCGACTGGCTGGACGACACCCGCGCAGTCGCGGGGATCGGGACCCTGATCGCGGCGATCGCCTTCTCCCGGGTCGTTCTCGGAGTTCACTATCTCGGTGACGTCCTCGCCGGCCTCGTGCTGGGGGCCGTCGTGGTCGCAACCGCCCGGTACCTGACCGGCGGGGATCCCGCCCGCGTCTTCGCGGTCGGGGCCGTCGCGGCACTCCCGACCGTCTGGATCACCGGCGCGGGCACGGACGCCCTCGGGATCCTCGGGGCCTGCATCGGTGGCCTGGTCGCCGCCACCCGCCTCGACGACGTCCCCGAGCGCGGGTCCCGGGTAGGGGTCGCCGTCCTCCTGCTGGTCGGACTCCCGTTCGTCGTCGTCGTCCAGGTCCTCGCCGTCGAGGACCCGCTCGTCCTCGCGCCGGTCGACGACCTCGTTCTCGTCGCCGGCGTCATGCTGTTGCCCGCGGCCCTGAAGCGTGTCGACGCCGTGGATCGGTTGCCAGTTGGCGCACACGGGTGATCGCTCGTCCGTCGGCGCCCACTGGTAGTCGCTCGCCCGTCGGCACACACGAGTGATCGCTCGACGGGCGGATCGAACGGAGGTCCAGACCCCTCCCGGGAGTCACTTGCCGACGACCTCAACCCTTTTCACCGTCGGGATCCCACGCCCAACAGTGATCCCGGGGGCCGACGAGTACGGGGTCGAACTGTCCATCGACGACCGCGAGGTGTCGGCGGCGCTGGAGACGACGCCCGAGGACGTCGAGGCCGCCGACTCCCTCTCGTTCGCCCGCAACGTGTTCGTCCCGCTGACGACCGCCTGCCGGTACACCTGCACCTACTGCACCTACTTCGACCCGCCGGGGGAGGCCTCCCTGCTCTCGCCCGGGGAGGTGCGCGATGTCGTCCGCCGCGGCGCGGCCGCCGGCTGTACGGAGGCACTGTTCACGTTCGGCGACGACCCCGACGACCGCTACGAGCGGATCCACGAGCAACTGGCCGAGTGGGGCCACGAGTCGGTCCACACCTACCTCCGGGAGGTCTGCGAACTGACCATCGAGGAGGGCCTGCTCCCCCACGCGAACCCGGGCGACCAGACCAGAGAGCAGATGGCGGCGGTGGCCGACGCCAACGCCTCGATGGGCGTCATGCTGGAGACGACCGCCGACGTCGACGCCCACGCCGGTCCGCGAGCCAAGTCGCCGGGCCAGCGACTGCACACGATCCGAACCGCCGGCGAACTCGGCGTTCCCTTCACCACGGGGATCCTCGTCGGCATCGGGGAACGGCCGCGGGACCGCGCCGAGAGCCTGCTGGCCATCGCGGAACTCCACGACCGCTACGGCCACGTCCAGGAGGTCATCGTCCAGCCGGTCGTCGAGAACGAGCGCTGGAGCGGACCCACGCCGGACGTCGACACCCTCCGCCGGACGGTGGCGATGGCCCGCACGGTGCTCCCCGACTCGGTTTCACTGCAGGTGCCGCCGAACCTCGCCCCCGCCCGCGAAGTGGTCGACTGCGGCATCGACGACCTGGGCGGCGTCTCGCCGGTCACCGACGACCACATCAACCCGGACTACGCCTGGCCCGCCCTCCGGGAACTGGAGGACATCGCGGACCACGCC
The DNA here is from genome assembly GCA_003023195.1 of Halobacteriales archaeon QS_8_69_26. Classification (GTDB taxonomy): domain Archaea; phylum Halobacteriota; class Halobacteria; order Halobacteriales; family SW-7-71-33; genus PXRX01. The sequence continues at coordinate 51,697 of PXRX01000022.1, read as the reverse complement.
GGGGTCCCCCTCCGAGAGCGCCTGCCGGTCTACGAGCGCTACCTCCCCGCGGACCGCCGGGGCGACGACTTCGACGGCGACCCCGCCCCACCCCCACGCGACGGCGGCGAGTGGGTCCCCGAACGGATCCGCGAGGCCATCCGCGCCGACGACGACGCCGGCCGGCGCTACCGGGCAGTCGTCGACGGCCGGGCCACGGTCGCCGACGGGGGATCGCCCGATCCGGAGCGATAGCGACGGGGAGTCTTCCGATCCGGAGCGGTAGGGACGGGCGGTCAGTGAACGGACGGAGCCGGAGCGTCCGTAAAGCGCGTGCCGGATTACAGTAAGTTTACTGTAACCGGTCGTCCCCACGGGGACGGTCCCCGCGACTCAGAGAACGTGGCGCTCGCCGTCGACCGCGACGTCGTCGGCGAAGGCCACTTCGGGGGGCGTGTAGTGGGCCGTGTGGACCACCCGGCCGCGGTCGGCGTCGAGTTCGTCGACCATCGCCCGGGCACCCTCGATGGTCATGTGCTTGTCCCCGAAGGTCCGTGGAACCCCCCGGTCGTCCTCGTGTCGCCCGCCGAGCGGGTGGTGCTCGGACAGCGAGGCGGGAACGATGCCGTCGGCCAGGAGCAGGTCCGCGTCCCGGAGCACCTCGCGGGACGCCTCGGGAATCGCCCAGGTCGTATCGCCCGTGATCGACAGTTTGGCACCCGTCTCCGGGTCCTCGACGGCCACGCCGTAGCAGACGAGCGGTGGGTGGTCGACGGGAACGAGGGTGACCTCGAAGCCGCAGGCCTCGAACGGTTCGAGGGGCGTCCGGGGGTCGGCGGTAACGGCGTCGAGGTAGTCGTACTTCCGGGCGACCGTCCCGGCGACCGACTCGCCGGTCTCCGGGTCGCGTTCGTCCGCGGCGTGGACCGGCACGTCCGCCAGCAGGCGGTAGGCGTTGCCCAGGCCGTCGAGGTGGTCGAAGTGGACGTGGGTGACCAGGACTTCGTCCGGCAGGGCGACGTCGCGGTCGAGCATCTGGGTCCGGAAGTCGGGGCTGGCGTCGACCAGCAACGACTCGCCGGTGTCCTCGTCGTGGACGTGAACTGAGAACCGGGTTCGCTCGACGCCGAGTTCCCGGGCGCGGTCGCAGGTGTCACAGGCACAGCCGGGGGTCGGCGTCCCCGTGGTGTCCCCGGTCCCCAGGAGCGTCACTTCCATCGCGATCCGGTGGTCAGTGGTCGTGGCTGTGACTGCCCAGGTCCCCGCCGGCCACGAGGGCGTCGTGGTCCCCCTCGATCATGTCCATGTCCTTCAGGTTGTCCCGCTCCTCGAAGTCCTCGACGGCCGCCATGAGGTCGTCCTGGGTGAGCTGTGTCCGTTCCTCGGTGAGCGCACCCAGCACGGCCTCCCGGAGGACCATCCGGAGGTCGCTCCCGGTCAACCCCTCGGTGGCCCCGGCCAGTTCGTCGGGATCGAAGTCCTCTATCTCCATCTGCCGGGTGATCACCCGGAGGATGTCCGAGCGCATGGAATCGTCGGGCTTGGGGAAGTTGACGATCTCGTCGAAGCGCCGCCAGGCCGCGGCGTCTAGCTGGTCGGGGTGGTTCGTGGCCGCGATCAGGAGGACGTCGTCCTGGATGAGCGAGATGTCGTCGATGCTCTTCAGCAGGGTGTTGACGGCGCGCTTGAGGGCGGCGTGCTCGTCCGACCGGCGGGTCTTGGCGACGAAGCTTCTCGACGTTCTTGGCGGTCTCGCCGAGGTACTGGGAGGTGATCATCGACAGTTTCACCTCGACGAACGGCAGGTCCATGTCGTGGGCCAGCGCCCGCGCCGTCGAGGTCTTGCCCGTCCCGGGCGGACCGACGAACAGGAGCTTTCCGATCTCCCGGAGGCCGATCTCCGCGAGGTACTCGCGGTGCTCGATGGCCTTCGCGATCTTGTGTATCTCGCCCATCTGGTCGTCGGTGAGCACGAGGTCGTCGAGGGTTATCTCGACCTCCTCCGGGGCCCGGACCTCCACCAGGTCGAGCATCTCCTCTTCCTCCTCCTCGTCGAAGTACTCGGCCAGCAGGCTGTCGATGTACGAGCGGTCGGCCTGGATCGGCCGGTTCCGGTCCCGGGCGGCCTCGTAGTCCACGTCGAACCGGTCGCCGTACTCGCTGGCCAGCGTCGGGTTGGCGGCGATCCGGTCGGCGTCGACCCTGTCGAGGAACCACCGCTCCGCCAGGTCCGCCTCCGTCAGTTTGATCGTCCCCGAGAACTCGTCGCGGTCGGTGAACATCAGTTCCGAGACCGCGTTCCAGGGACGCTCGACCCCCGTGGCCTCCCGCGCGACCGAGTTGGTCACGGACAGCGGACGGTCGATCCCCCCGTCCGTCCAGAAGACGCCGCGGTGGGCCGGCGGCAGGTCGTCCTCGTCGAGCGACCGGTCGTTCGTGTAGACGTGCGCGGTGAGGAGGAGTTCCACGACGTCCAGCGCCGGGTCGGTCATTCCACGGAACTACTCGGTACACCCTATTAAGGTCCTCGGGACGCGGCGGACCGTCCGGAACCGCCCGACACGAGTGGGATCCGGTCGGCTATCGCGTCCATTCGGGGGTCCGGGTCGCTCCAGCGGTCATCCGGGGATCCGGCCGGCCGACCGGTTGCCGACGACGGCGTCGTAGTTCCCGGCGGGATCCGGAACGAGGGAGGTGTCGACGTAGACGACGATGGCGGAGGTGGTGCCGCTGTCGTGCTGGTAGCGGTGGCCGTAGTAGGCACGGTAGCCATCCAGGTCGCGCTCGATGGTGTCGCCGCTGTAGGGGACTGACCTGCCCTCCGTCTCCCGGAGGGCGACGACGACCGGAGCGTCCGACCGGCGCACGTCGGACTGCTGGAGGGTCGAGTTGACGACCAGGTCCCCGCCCTGCCCCCCGAGCCGGTACTCGGAGACTTCGAGGTACCAGGCGATCGGGAGCCGGTCGAACCAGCCGGGACCCGCCGGCGGGAGGTCGTGGGCGCTCTCGTCGGTGGAGTCGAACTCGTCGCCGTAGAAGAGGACGTCCACGCCGTCCTCGTTCTCGGCGGCCGCGACCCGGACGTCCCGCATGACCGGCTTCACGTCCGTCGAGGACGACTGGGCGTACTGGACGAGCTGGTTGTCGGGGGACTGGGGGGTGAGGTAGACAGCGGTCCCGGCGGCGTAACCCACCTGGGCGCCGACCAGCAGGAGGATCAGTACCGCCACCGTCACGCCGACCCCGTCGTCGTCGGCCAGCGCCCCGCGGGCGGTCCGGTAGACCAGCGCCAGGCCGACCGCGGCGGGGATGGCCAGGGGAACGACCGCGTGAACCGTCGTCCAGGCCGCCTGGATGTCGGTCACCAGCGGGTAGCCGAAGACGCTCGCGACCCCCCAGTAGCCGGCGAAGGCGACCAGGTCCCGCGGCCCGTCCGGGGCGTACCGGTCGACGACCAGGCCGCCGGCCGCGCCGACCGTGACGACCAGCGCACCGGCGCTCATCGACTCCGCGAAGTGCCTGAAGTACGGCAGGTAGGCGTGGTCCTGGTGGCTGCCGGACGCCCAGGTACTCCAGACGCGCTGCCAGGTGTCGTAGGTGGCGTCCCAGAACACCGCGTCCAGCGCCCCCGGCGAGAGCGAGGTTATCGCCCCCCAGAGACCGACCCCCGCCGACCCGCCGGGCGCGGGGTAGCCGCCGCCCCGGGGGGCGTAGAAGAACACGACCACGGCCAGCGCGAGCAGGTAGGCGACCCCCAGCGGCGGGAGCGACCGCCACCGGGGATCCCACCCGTCCTCGCCGGGCGCGGCGGCCCCGTCCCGGGCGTCGTCGGGCGGTGTGCCGCCGTTGGGTGCGACCCCGTCGTCGGCCGATCCCGCCACCCCGGTCCGGCCGTCGTCGGGGACCTCCTCTCCCCCGGCCCCGTCGCTGTCGGGGCGGTCCGGGGATCGGCCGCCGTCGGCGACGGCCTCCTGTGCGTCGGCGGTCGCGGTCCCGCGACGGCCCTCCGTCCCGTATTCGGAGGCCCGCTCGTCAAACAGGAGTAGGACCCCCGGGATCCACCAAAGGGCGAACCAGAACGCCGACTGGGGCGCACCGAGGATGCCGGTCGGGAGGGCGACGACGGCCCACCCCATCCCGAGGGCGGGGACGAAGTGCCAGACGGTCGCACCGCGGACCGCCAGGAGGTAGCCGCCGATGGCGGCGAGGAACCCGACCGCGAGGAGCCACTCGCTCCCGAGGAACCCCACCCCGAGGACGGCCGGGTTGGCCCCGAAGAACGCCGCGGTCCCGACCCAGCGCGCGTCCGGCGGCACCCGGACGGCGGCGTCCTCGGGGGGATCCGGGACGTACGACCGGGCGACGGCCAGCGGCGTGGAGTCCCGGAGGCGAGCGCGGAAGAGCCGGTGGTCGAACAGGAGCGCGAGCGCGCCGGCCCAGCAGAGGGGGTACAGGAGGGCGTTCTCCTTGGTCGTGAACGCGAGGCCGAAGGCGAGACCGGCGCCGTAGAGGTACCGGCGGCGTGCCCCGGACCGCTCCGCGTCGATGGCGCGGACCGCCAGGCCCAGCGCCACCAGCATGAACGTCGCCAGCGGGACGTCCTGGCGCATGAACCGCGAGTAGTAGAGCAACACGGGGTTGAACGACAGCAGGAACGCCAGCGCGACCACCTCGGCGTCGCGCAGGCGCGTCCGGAACAGCAGTGCGGCGGCCGGTGCGAGCGCACCGACGACCGCTATCGGCAGGCGGGCGGCGAAGTCGGAGGGACCGATCGCCGCGAAGACGGGCCGGGTGACGACGGGGATGAACGGCCCGTGGACTATCGGGCGGTACTCGTACTGCCCCGAGACCAGGTAGCGGACCGTCCAGTACCCGACGCGGGCCTCGTCCTGGTGGGCGACCCGTTGCCCGAGGAGGGCGAGGCGGGCGAGGAGGGCCAGGGCCGCCAGCGCCGCCACCGCCTGGACCGTCCGGTCGTCGCGGAGGGCGTCGAACGGGGACCGTCGGCTCATCGCCCGGGTTGACGGACACGGGAGGTTTGGGGGTTTCGGATCCGATCCCACGGCGGGGACACGGTCCTCGCCCGGACCCTCCGAGGACGGGATCGGTCTCTCGTACCTCCGGACGCCACCGGCCCTGCTGTCGCTCGTCCTCGGCGCACTCACCGGTACCGGGACCGTCCTCCTCGGTGCCAGGGTTCTCGCCGGGCGGCGCGAGTCGTGGAGGGCCGACGGCGAGGGCGTCGCCGGGGGAGCGGGCGACGGGGATCGCGAGGAGTGACCATCCATTTCGTTGGGGACCCGGTAAACTCCGCGGCGCGGACCGCCAGTTGGAGGTAACTTAAGTTCACGGTTACCCAACCACGGGTATGGCCTCGGACTACACCACACCAGTCATCGCCAAGGCATACCGGACGCCCCAGGGTCGGCAGGACGGGGTCTTCGCCGACCACCGGAGCGAGGACCTCTCGGTCCCGCTGATCGACACGATACTGGCCGAGACCGGCCTCGGTGCCGAGCACATCGACGACCTGATGTGGGGATGCGCCCAGCAGCGTGGCGAACAGGACAACAACCTCGCACGGATCATCGCCCTCCTCTCGGACCTGGGCGAGGGCGTGCCGGGGACGACGATCAACCGGTGGTGTGCCTCCTCGATGCAGGCCGTGATCAGCGCGAGCGACGCCATCCGGGCGGGCCAGCGCGACGCCATCATCGCCGGCGGCGTCGAGTCGATGACCCGCGTGCCGATGGAGGGCGCCTACGACGGCCGGTCGTTCCACCCGCGCCTCCAGGAGGAGTACAACCTCGCGGAGCTCCAGATGGGGATGACCGCCGAGAAGGTCGGCCGCGAGTACGACGTCTCCCGCGAGGAGATGGACCGCTACGCCGTCCAGAGCCACCAGCGAGCGGCCGAGGCCACGGATTCGGGCCGGTTCGACGACGAGATAGTCCCCATCGAGACCGACGAGGGCACCGTCGACGAGGACGAGGGGATCCGCCCCGACACCGACTTCGAGACCCTCCAGGGGCTCCCGCCGGCGTTCGTCGAGAACGTCACCGCGGGCAACTCCTCGCAGATATCCGACGGCGCGGCCGCCACGCTGGTCACGAGCAAGGGCTTCGCCGAGGACCACGGCCTCGACGTGCTGGCCGAAGTCGGGTCGAACTGGGTCGCCGGCGTCGACCCGACGGTCATGGGGATCGGTCCGGTGCCCGCCACGCGGGGCCTCCTGGAGCGGACCGACCGGGACGTCGACGACTACGACCTCGTCGAACTCAACGAGGCCTTCGCCTCCCAGACCGTCTACGCCCGCGACGAACTCGGCGTCGACGACGAGATATTCAACGTCAACGGCGGCGCAATCGCCATCGGGCACCCCCTCGGCGCCTCCGGCGCCCGCCTGCCGGTGACGCTGATCCACGAACTTCGGAAGCGGGGCGGCGGCCGCGGTCTCGCGACGCTGTGTGTCGGCTTCGGGCAGGGCGCCGCCATCGACTTCGAGGTCCACGGCGACTGACTGCCGTCGAGGGGCCGGACCCCCGCGAGCGGCCCGAACCCCCGGTCTTCACCCTTCGTCTCTCGGTCTGAAACGGGACAGAAGGTTTTCAGGTGGGTACACCGGATTCCTACGCATGCGCCGTCGAACCGTCCTCGCCGCGACCGCCCTCCTCGCACTCCTCGCGCTCGCCGGCTGTTCGTCCCCCGGTTCCATGGAGATGAAACAGGTGGACGACGCCGGGATCGGCGACGAGGCGACCCTCGACGTCCCGACGCCGCCGCCCGACGCCCCGGACCGCGCCCACGACGACGCGGAGACGGTCCGCGAGGCGATAGCGACCGGGTCGGCCACCATCGACGGCACCGGCCCGCCGGTGCGCCGGCTCGGGCCGTACGGCACCGACGACGGCGTCTACAACCTCTCCTACGAGGTCGTCGGCAGCCACGAGGAGACGAGAGCGGACGTCCGGGTCGACTACGACCCCGAGGACGCCTCGGGCGACGCCATCGCCTACGGCGACCTCCCGGCGGTGGACCGTGAACGGGTCGCCCCCCTCTTCCCGCCGGAGCGCGACGGGGGCGAGGGCTACGACGTCGGCGTCGGCACCCGGTACAACGACTCGGAGGCCGCCGAGTCAGTGCTGGTCGGCCCCCAGGAGTACCAGGTGGTGACCTACGAGGGAGAGCGGTACCGGGTCGACGTCGAGACGGAACCGGTGACGGTGAACACCTACCGGTACACCGCCGAGGAGGTCGCCCCCGGCGTGGCGGCCTACGGGAGCCAGCTCCGCGAGGAGTACGAGTTCACGCTCGACGGCCTCTCGGAGGAGGAGCGGTCGGTGGTCGAGTCGGCCATCGACGGCGGCTACACCGCCGACGAGAACGGCGACTCCGCCTTCGAGTCGGTCATCGACGAGTTCCAGCGCCACGACGCGGTCGAGGAGGACGAACACGAGGGCACCTGGATCGTCCGCTACGAGGGCGAGACGTACTGGGTCGACATCGACTACGGCCAGTACGGCGAGTGACCGCCGGGAACGGCGATCCGTCGGTACGACCGGACGGCGGGACGGGCCCGACCCGCGATCCGTCGGTGCGACCCGGGATCCGACCGGGGGACCGTCGCGATGGGGGAGTCGGTCCCCCGACGGGGTCCGGATCCGTGCATTCTTGACCCGCCGTCCCGCAGGATCCACCCAATGAGTCAGCCGGGGGACGCCGACGGGTCGGACAACGACGGGTCCGCGGATCCCGCCATCGTCACGGAGAATCTCGCGAAGCGGTACGGCGACGTGAGCGCCGTCGAGGACCTCTCCGTCTCCATCGACCGCGGGTCTGTCTACGGCTTCCTGGGGCCGAACGGTGCGGGGAAGACCACGACGATGCGGATGCTGACGACGCTGACCCGGCCGAGCGAGGGGACCGCCCGGGTCGCCGGTGCGTCCATCGAGAACCGGGACGCCGTCACCCGGCACGTCGGCTACCTGCCCGAGGAGCCGCCGGTCTACGACGAGTTGACCGCCCGCGAGCAACTGGAGTACGCCGCCGGCCTGCGCGACCTGCCCCGGGGCGAGGCGACCCCACGGATCGACGCCCTCCTCGACCGGTTCGACCTGGCGGGGGACGCCGACCGGCGGATCGACGGCTACTCGAAGGGGATGAAACAGAAGGTCGGGGTGATCCAGGCGGTGTTGCACGAACCGTCGGTCGTCTTCCTCGACGAACCGACCTCGGGCCTGGACCCGCGGGCCGCCCGGACGATGCGCGAGGCCATCGCCGACCTGGCCGACCGCGAGATGACCGTCTTCCTCTCGACGCACATCCTCCCGGTGGTCGACGAACTCGCCGATACCGTGGGGGTGCTCCACGACGGCCGCCTCGTCGCCGAGGGGTCGCCGGAGCGACTCAAGGACCGCGCCGAGGGCGACGGCGGCTCCCTGGAGGAGGTGTTCCTGCGGGTCACCCGGGAAGAGCAACCACACAGAGCCGATCACCCGGACACCGAGGATGGCTGAGACAGGGTCAGTGCCGGGTGTCCCACCCTGGCTCCGGCGGGCGTGGCTGATAGCGGTCGTGAGCCTCCGCCGGCAGTTCCGGAAGATACTGGCCCACCCCTGGCTGGCGTTCCTCCAGGGCTTCACCGTCCTGTTCGGGGCAGTCGTGGCCGTCGGCCAGTTGCCGGTGGCGGGGTTCGAGTCGCTGTGGTCCCAGCCGGGCGGGTACGTCTTCGGTCGCCGGGTCGCGGCCGGCGAGGTGGCCGGTCCCCGCGGGATCGTCCGGGGGTTCGCCGGCGTGGTGTTCGTCCTGACGCTGTTCCTGACCGTCCTCAAGGAGACGACGGAGGGCGCGATGGACTCCCACGTCGACACGATGTTGCTGGCGGCCGGCCCGCGGTCGGTCGCGGTCGGGGGACTGCTCTGGAACGTGTTGCTGATGGGCTTGCAGTTCGGCGTCGTCGTCGTCGCCGGCGCCGTCGCCTTCGGGGCCGGGTCGGGGTCGCCGGCCGCCACCGCACTGTTCGTCCTCGCCGGGGCGGCGATGGTCGCCACGGCCGTCCCGGCCGGGTTCGTCATCGCGTTGCTCGTCCGGACGGCCTTCCGCCGGGTCGGCGTCCTCCGGGAGCACCGCCTCGTCGCCGGGGCACCGCTCGTGGTCGGGTACTTCCTCCTGTTCGCCCGCATCCGGGAGTCGATCGAACTGCTGGCCGCGACCCCGGTCGGGTGGTACGCCGACGTCGGCCTCCTCGGCCTGGGGGGCGACCCCGTCGCCGCGGCGGCAGTCCTGGCGGCGTCGCCGGTCGTCGCCGTCGCGTTCGGGGCGCTGTCGGTGCCGCTGGCGGAGCGGGTGTGGTACGCCGACCCGCCGGCCCCCGAGGACGACGGGGGAGCGTCGGCGACGGTGCTCGCCGGGGACGGGGCGGCCCTGTCGGTCGTCGCGGGCCGTCCCGCCCGGGCAGTCGCCCGGACCGTCTGGCTCCGGGTCAGACGGGAGCCGCGGGCACTGGTGTTCGCCGCATTCCCCCTGGCGCTGGTCGCGAGTTCGGGCGTCGAGGTCGTCGCCCGCCGGCCGGCCGCGCTCCCGGTCGTCGTCGCGGTGTACGGCGCCGCAACGGTCGGGATGGGACCGACGCTGAACCCCCTCGGCGCCGCCGGCGTCGGCCTCCAGGCGGCGCTCACCGCCCAGGGAGGCGGTCGCCACCTGGTCCACGGCTACGCGCTGGCGGCCGTCCTGCCCGGCGCTCCACTGGTCGCCGTCGCCGCCCTCGTGGCCGGCATCGCCACCGGCGGTCCGCCGCTGACTCTCCTGACGGTCGCGCTCCTGGGTGCGGCCCTGTCGGTCGCTGCGGCGCTGGTCTCGCTCGGGGTCGGCGTCGCGATGCCCAACCTGGAGGGGCTCCGACCCTCGGGGTCCGGGATCCGTCCGCCGAAGCTCTGGGCCACCACCGCCTTCCTGCTGGCGATGGCGGTCGTCGGGCTCCCGGCCACCGTCGGGGTGGGGTGGGCCGGCGCGGTGGACGCGGCCGGCGGCCCGCCGGCAACGACCGTCGCCGCCGGTGGGATCGGCCTCACCCTGGTCCTGGCGGCCCTCGCGTCTGGGATGGCTTACCGGCAGGCGATGGCCGCCATCGCCGGCTACGAGATGGAGTGACCGACCGGGGGCCAACGTCGGTGTCGATCCGTCCCTCGTCGATGCCCCGGAACCGTTCCGCCAGCGCCCGGTATCACCGATAGCTATACGCTTTTCCCCGCGCCGCTCGTCCCTGGAAACGGACATGACTCAGCTATCGGAGATCGACCTGGAGTTCGTTCCACTCGGGGACACCGGACTGCGGACGAGCGAACTCCAGTTCGGGACGTGGCGATTCGGCAAGGAGACGGAGGAAGGCAACGTCGAGATAGACGAGGCGCGGGCCCACGAACTGCTGGACGCCTACGAGGAGGCGGGCGGCCGGTTCATCGACACCGCCGACGTCTACGGCGGCGGCGCCAGCGAGGAGTGGATCGGCGACTGGCTCGACGACCGCGACCGCGAACGGTTCACCATCGCCTCGAAGATCTACTGGCAGATCCGCGACGGCGACCCCAACTCGCGGGGCACGAACCGAAAGAACGTCCGCCACCGGGTCGACGCGATCCTCGACCGCCTCGACACCGACTACGTCGACGTCCTGTACATCCACCGCTGGGACGACGAGACGCCGGCCCGCGAGATGCTGAAGACCCTGAACGGCCTGGTCGAGGACGGGAGGGTCCACTACCTCGGGGCCTCCACCCTCCGCCCGAACGCCTGGAAGGTCGCGAAGGCCAACGAGATCGCACGACGCGAGGGCTGGGAGCCGTTCACCGTGTCCCAGCCGCGGTACAACCTCGTCGACCGGGAAATCGAGGGCGACTACCTGGAGATGACCCGTCACTACGGGATCGCTGTCTGTCCCTGGAGTCCGCTGGGCCAGGGGTTCCTGACCGGCAAGTACGACCGCGAGGAGGGCCTGACCGGCGAGTCCCGCGCCGCCGAGTCCAGCAGGTTCGAGGACGCCTACCTGACGGAGGAGAACTTCGACGCCCACGACGTCCTCGACGAGGTGGCGGGCGAGGTGGACGCGACCCCCGCACAGACCGCCCTCGCCTGGCTGATGCACCGCGACGGCGTCACCGCGCCCATCGTCGGCGCCCGCACCGTCGAGCAACTGGAGGAGAACCTCGCCGCCGCGACCATCGACCTCTCCGACGAGCAGGTGGAACGGCTCACCGAAACCAAGCCCGGTCCCTACGACTTCTAGCGGTCACGCGCCGCCGAAGCGGTCCACGATCCGACGGGCAGGAGGCGTCGGTTCGCCCACTCCGGTCCGGATCCCTACCGCGTCAGCCCCAGCCCCAGCACCGCGGCCGCGCTGACGACGAGACAGACCGCCAGCCCGGCGAACGCGGGCCCGTAGCCGGCCCATCCGGCGACGAAGCCCACGTAGGTCGGGCCGAGGCTCCCGAGGCCGATGTAGACGGAGCGGGCGGCCCCGAGGTCCCCGCCCATGCTCCCGTCGGGGAAGACGTCCATCAGGAACGCCTGCATCGCCGGCGGGAACGCCATCAGGCCGGCGGCGAAGCCGACGACGCCGACCGACACCGCCACCGACCCCTCCACCAGGAGTGTGCCCGCCAGGGCGGTCGCCCCCAGCACCAGGCCGCCGGCGGCGACGAGGGGCTTGGCGAGGCGGTCCCCGAGCCACCCCGATACCGGCTTGACGGCGGCACCGACGACGAACAGGGCGGCGAACCCGCCACCCGCGAAGCCGGGCGAGAAGCCCTTGGTCCGCTGGAGGAAGGTCGGGAGGAACCCGACCGCGCCCTGCCAGGTGAACGCGTAGAGGACGTAGGCACCGACCAGCGTCGCCATCCGGCGCTGGCCGAACAGGCGCACCAGGGTCTCGCGGACCCCCAGCGGGACGCGTCGCCACTCGTAGGGCTCGCGCCGCCAGCGGTGGAGCGCGAGGAGGACGACGGCCAGGACGGCGACGACGGGCGCGTACGCGGACCGCCAGGTCGCGGCGCCGAGGACGACGACGGCCAGCCCCGCCGCGGCCGCCCCGCCGAGATCCCCCGAGGCGGTGTGGAGGCCGAAGGCCTGTCCCCGTCGCCGGACGAACAGGTCCGAGACGAGCGCCCGGGCGGCGGTCGGGTACAGCCCCGCACCGACCCCCACGACGGCCGCGCCCAGCAGGTATGGCGGGTAGGACTGGGCCCGCGAGAGCAAGAGGAAGCCGACCGACACCAGCGCCAGGCCGGGCACCAGCAGCGAGGGCCGCGAGAGCCGGTCGGAGAGCCGCCCGCTGGGGTACTGCAGGAGCGCGTACAGCCCCCACATGACGGTGAACGCGACCCCGGCCTCGAACTCCCCGATGCCCAGGTCGGCCATCACCGACGGCAGCATCGGCGAGAGGACGAGTCGGCCACACTGGATCGCCGCCCAGCCCACCGACGCCGCGAGCAGGAGCCGTCCCGTCGGCCCCGAGAACAGGCGCTCCTCGGGATCGTCCGTCGGTGTCGCCGTTCCGGTCGGATCGCCCCCCGCGCCGCTCGCGGTCGTGCCGTCGCCTCCCCGACCGCCCTCGTCAGTCACGTCGGCCCGGAGTGGGTCGACGGTCTTGAGGGCGTCCATATCGGCAGGCGTCCCCGACGACACGCGTCCCGTCGGTGGGGGGTAAGCCGGACCGGGGAGCGACCCCCTGGCGGCCGGTGGGATCGGCCGTCCGTCGAGACTCGGGACGTCGCCGGGGACCAGCCGTCCGCCGAGAAACCGGACCGTTCCGGGCTCGGTCGTCCACCGAACAGTAGGACTACCGAGGGGATCAGTCGTCGGCGGGGGCCGGCCCGCCGCCCTCGATCCGACTGCCGGGGACGGTGCCGTCCTGGTTCCAGCCGCGGACCTCGTAGTACTCGTCGAGTGCGGCCTCGAAGTCCGGGAGGTCGTAGGGGAGGCGGTCGTCCTCGCGGTCCATCCCGCGCTGGTTGTTGAAGTGTCGCTCCAGTTCGACCACGCGGGCGCCGATCTCCTGGAGGCGCTCGTAGTCCTCGTCGAGCAGTCGTTCGAGCCGATCCTCGGGGACGAAGTCGCGAGAGAACTTGCAGATGACCGCGCTGTCCTTGAGGGCGTTCAGGTTCTCCTTCTCGGCGAGTTTCGGCGGCTTGCCCTCCAGGCCCTCGCGGTCCAGGGCCTTGTCGTCGCCGACGAGCGGGTACTCCAGGGAGTAGAACTCGCCGTACATGTGGTCGGCACCGCGGTTCGCGACGGCGAAGGAGAGACCCTGGCCGTTCAGGGCACGCCCGTCGTGGGCCGCGAACTCCATGCCCTTGACCGACCAGTTCTCGACGCCGAGTTCGTCGTGGATCCGGTCGATGCCCTCCGCGAGGGTGTCGCCGACCCCCTCGCGGTGTGCGATCTTCTCGACCAGTTCCTCGATCAGTTCCTCGTTGCCGAACTCGTCCTCCGCCTGGAGGTACGCCGAGACCACGTCGCCACAGGAGATGGTGTCGAGGCCGAGTTCGTCGCACTGGTCGTTGGACTTCATCACCGACCGGATGTCGTCGACGCCGGCGTTCGACCCGAACGCCATCGTCGTCTCGAACTCGGGGCCCTCGGTGGTGAGCCCGGACTCCTCGTCCCTGGTCGGGAGCTTGCAGGCGAAGGCACACGCCGAGCAGGTCCCCTTCTTGTACTTCTTCTCCGAGATGGCGTCGGCGTTGATGCCCGCCGAGCCCTCGAAGGAGAGCTCCGAGAAGTACCGGGTCGGCAGCGCCTCGACGTGGTTGGCGTAGTCCAGGACGCTCACCGTCCCGGTCTCCTTCATCACGTGGTCCGCGGTGGAGGCCTCGCGGTGGACGTCCATCGACACGTCCGGCACGTCGACCTCCCGGCGGGAGTCGCCCCGGAACGAGACGCACTTGACGTTCTTCGACCCGAGCACCGCACCGAGGCCGCCGCGGGCGAACGCCCGGTGCTCGGTGGTGATGATGGCCGCGAACCGCACCAGGTTCTCGCCGGCCGGTCCCGCGACGGCGAGGTTCTCGTCGCCCAGGTCGTGTTCCTCGTCCATGTACTCGCCGACCTCCGAGACGGTCGCCCCCCGGAGGTCCTCGACTTCCTCGAACTCGACGCCCTCGTCGGTGACGTGGACCGCCACGAGGTCGTCGCTCTCGCCGGTGATCTCGACCGCCGCGTAGCCGGTGTCGGCGAACGGCCGGGACATGAACCCGCCGGCGTTCGAGGAGACGAGGCCGTCGGTCAGCGGCGACAGCGCCGTCGCGTTCATCCGCCCGGTGAACGACATGATCGACGTCTGGAGCGGCCCCGTCGAGAAGTACAGCCGGTTCTCGGGACCGAACGGGTCCGCGTCGAACGGGATCCGGTCGTGTGCCAGTTTCGTCGCCACCCCGCGCCCGCCGACGAACGACGAGGCGACCTCGTCGATCGCCTCGGTCTCGGCCGTTCGATCGCTCACGTCGATCGAGAGAAGCGGCCCCTGTACGTGGAGCATGCGCCCCCTTTCGTCGTGGGGAGCAAAAACGTTGGGCCGGCCCGTCCGGGATCGCGGGCGACCCGCGGCGGCCCAGGCCTCGACGGTCGCAGTCGGGGAACCACGGATCACCGACCACCTCCGGAGGATCCACGCCGGAGGATTGCCGGGGGCCTCCCGTGCCCGACGCTCACCCGCCGTCGTCAACGGGGCCACGCCGGAGCGTCACTGGGTGACGCCGCCGGGGTGACACTCCTCGATGGCGGCGGCGACGGACTCCCCGTTGCCGATGAACGTCAGGCGGTCCCGCCGCTGGATCGTGAACTCGCCCTTGGGAACCTCCGTCTCGCCGCTCCGACCGACCAGCGCGATCAGCACGCCGCCGGGGAGTCGCTCGTCGAGTTCGGCGATCGTCAGCCCGACTATCTCGTCGTTGGTGACGTCTATCTCCTGGACGTCGCCGGTGCGCCCGAGTTCGCTCATCCAGTCCGACAGCGTCGGCCGTTCGATCAGGTTGTCGATGGCCGTGGCGGTCGCCAGGGTCGGCGAGACCGTCTCCACGCCGAGTTCCTCGAAGGCGTCGACGTTGTCGGGGTTGTTCGCGCGGGCGATTACCCGCTCGACGTCGAACTTCGAGCTGATGAGTTGCGCGACCAGCAGGTTGGCGTCGTCGTCACCGGTGGCGGCGACGACGATCTTGGCGTTGTCCGCGCCGGCCGCCCTGAGCTGGTCGGTGTCGGTGCCGTCGCCGATGTGGACCGTGAAGCCTTCGTTCCGAGCGGTCTGGACCATCTCGTCGTCGCGGTCGATGATGACGACGTTCTCGCCGCGTTCCTCTAACCGCGTCGCGACCGTCCGGCCCACCTTGCCGCCGCCGACGATGAGTACGCGCATTGGTATCACGTTCAGGTATTCCGCTATCTGTCTGGCGAGACCGGCCTCGAAGACGACCGTCGCCAGGATGACCAGAAAGACCGTGCCGACGATCATCTCGGGAGCGCCCTCGTTGATGAGAGGGTTGGTCGCCGGGACCAGCGTCCCGGCCTCGATCCGCGAGTTGAGGTCGACCGCGAACAGCGTCGCCACCGAGGCCGGGATGATACCCCGCGGACCGACGAAGCTGACGAACAGCTTCTCGCTGGTGGTGAACCGCCCGCCGAACATCGAGACGAACACGAGGAACGGGCGGATCACGAGTGCGACCGCCACCACGACGACCACGCCGCCGATCCCGAGCGTGAGCAGGTCCTGGAAGTTCAGCAGGGCCGCCAGCGAGATGAACACGAACGACAGCACCAGGAGGGTAATGTCGCCCTTGAAGTCAGTGATGTCCTCCTCGTAGGGGACCCCGAGGTTGCCCAGGAGGAGTCCGGCGGTCGCGACCGCGGCCACGCCGGCCTCCGAGAACAGGTAGTCGGCGATACCGAACGCGACGACCGCCCCGGCCAGCACCAGCAGTCGGGCGTTCTGCGGGGCGTTGCCCGGCGAGAGGTCGAGTCGCCACAGCACGAAATAGAGGACCATCGCGACGCCGCCGCCGACGATGACTCCCGTCCCGAGTCTGATGGTGAATAGCTGGAGCACTTCGACCGGGGCGGACTGTTCCTCGACTATCACCTCGAAGACGACGACGGCGAGGATCGCGGCGGTCACGTCGTTGACGATCCCCTCGGTCTCGAGGGCGGTCGCCACGCGGTCCCGGACCGCCACGACTTGCAGGATCGGGGTGATCACCGTCGGGCCGGTCGCGACCAGCAACGCGCCGATGAGAAAGGCGACCGCCCACGTCGTGCCCAGCGCGAACCGGACGACGGCAGCGGTCCCTACCAGCGCGATGACCGCCCCGACCGTCACCAGCCGCAGGGTCGCCGCCGGTGCCTGGCGGAGGCTGTCGATCCTGACGTGGAACGCACCCTCGAAGACGATGATCGCAACGCTGACGCCGACGATGGCCGACAGCGCGTTGCCGCCGAAGGCGTTCAGCAGGGGCGGTATCAGTCCCACGCCCTCCGGCCCCAGGAGGATCCCGAAGGCGATGAGGAAGGCCACGCTCGGGACCTGGAACCTGTCGGCGAGCACCTGGGCGACCACCCCGGCCCCGATGATGATGGCCACGATGGCGAGCAGGTTCACCTCCCCCCCGGTCGCGGCGGCCGCGAACGCGACCGGGTCGACGAGCCCTCCGAGGTCCGGGTCGAGGGGGGACCCGATCCCGGCCACACCGACCGCTCCGTCGCGCACGGTCACGACCGCATCGGTGCTCATGCGGCCACTCCTTCGCCCGGAGGCCGTAAAAAATCCCGCTTCTCGGTTCGTCCTCGTGGGGAGCGATCGTTCGGATTCCTCTCTGCCACGGAAAAGATCAATCAGTCACTCCCTCTCCGTGAGCGGATCAGCCGGTCGGTTCGGCTTCGGGGACGGACCGGCCACCCGGTCGGATCCGCGTCCGAGACGGGCCGATCACCGGGTCGAATCCGCGTCCGAGACGGGCCGATCGCCCGGTCGGATCCACGCCGAAAGGACCGGTCACTCGGCCGGTTCCCCCCCGGCGTCCGCCTCCGTCTCGGCCTCCGGGTCGGACTCGGCGTAGATGTCCATCACGAGGTGGTCGTACCGGTCGAGGATCTTCCGGCGTTTCTTCTTCATCGTCGGGGTCAGCATGTCGTTCTCCTCGGTCCACTCCTCGGTCACGAGGCGGACCTCCTTTATCGTCTCGTGGGGTTCGAACCCCTCGTTGACCGCGTCGACCTGGCGGCCGATCAGGTCCCGGACTCGCTCGTCGTCGCAGACGGCCTCGGGGTCCTCGGGCAGGTCGATCCCCTCCTCGTCGGCCCACCGGCGGATCCGGTCGAAGTTCGGGACGACCAGCGCCGAGACGAACTTCTCCTCGTCCCCGATGACCATCGCCTGCTCGACGAAGGGGTTCGACGCGAACGCGTCCTCGATGGGACCGGGCGCGACGTTCTTGCCCGTCGAGAGGACGAGGATCTGTTTCGAGCGCTCCCGGAACCGGAGGTAGCCGTCGGGACCCTCCTCGACGACGTCGCCGGTCCGGAAGTAGCCGTCGTCGGTGAACGCCTCCTCGGTCGCCTCGGGCAGGTTCCAGTAGCCGTCGAAGACGTTCGGCCCGTCGACCAGCAGTTCCCCCACCGGCCGGTCGTGGCCGAGTTCCGGGGCCGCCGACTCGTCGATCCGCGTCTCGACGTCGACCAGCGGCGGACCGATGGTGCCGATCCGCGGGTCCTCGATGGGGTTGGTGGTGACCACCGGCGACGTCTCCGTGAGGCCGTACCCCTCCAGGATCGGCAGGCCCATCGCGAAGTAGAGACGACAGAGCTCCGGCGAGAGGCTCCCGCCGCCGCTGATGAGGAACTCGACGTTCCCGCCCAGGGCCTCCCGCACCTGCGAGAACACCAGCCTGTCCGCCAGCGACTGCTTCGCACGCAGGACCGTCCCCGGGTCCTCGGTCGCGTGGTAGCGCCGCCCCACGTCGACGGCCCACTCGAAGATCCGTTCGCGTACCGCCGAGGACGCGGCGTCCTCCTGGATGGCATCGTATATCTTCTCGTAGACCCGGGGGACGGAAGTGGCGGTCGTGGGCTGGACCGTCCCGAAGTCCTCCCGCAGGGTGTCCGGGCTCTCGGCGTAGGCCACGCACCCGCCGGCGGCGAACATGACGAAGTGGCCGGCCAGCCGTTCGAAGACGTGCGCCAGGGGCAGGTACGACACGGACCGGCTGGTCCGGTCGAGTGCGGGGAGCCCGTCCTTGTCCGGGCGCGGGCCGAACCGCTTGCGGACCTGGTTGACGTTCGACCGGAAGTTGCCGTGGGTGAGCCTGACCCCCTTGGGCTGGCCCGTCGTCCCGGAGGTGTAGATGAGCGAGGCCAGGTCGTCCATCGACCGTTCGTCCAGCCACTCCTCGTAGGCCTCGCGGTCGAACGCCCCGGCCCCCATCTCGTGGACCTCCGCCAGCGTGTACACGTCGTCGGCGTCGGGGTCGACGTCGGCGTCGTCGCCGATCTCGTCGATCGTCACGACGAACGAGAGGTCGAGGTCGTCCTCGACCGCCCGGACTCGCCGGAGGTGGTCGGCCGTTTCCAGGACGACCGCATCGGCGTCGGGGTCGCCCAGCAGGTGGCGGACCTGGCGCGTCGTCGACCCCGGGTAGACGGTCGTGACCACCGCGCCGGCGGACAGGAGCGCGAAGTCCGTCTGGGCCCACTCCATCCGGGTGTGCGCGAAGATCCCCACCCTGTCGTCGGTCTCGATCCCCAGTTTCCGGAAGCCGGCCGCGAGGTACCGCACCACGTGGCGCATCTCGCCGTAGGAGATGGTGTGGTACTCCCCGTCGGGGGCCGCCGAGAACGCCGTCCCCGTCAGCGACCGGTCGTAGACCCCGCCCTTGTACTGCTGTGCCGGCCGGTTGACGTGTCGCTCCGCGGCCTCGTCGAACATCCGGCCGAGCGACGTCCGGCCGATCACCTCGTCCTCGTAGTCGCGTTCCGCGTCCCGCCAGTCCATATCCCCCCGCCGATTGCCGGGAATAAAAATCCGCCGCTGACCGACCGGGAGTGGCGACGCTTCGGCGCGGCACCCCGTCAGTCCCGCCGCCGTCGGACCCGACAGTGTGGTGGTCCTGGCGGTCCCGGTGTCGCCGACCCTACAGCGCGGTGCCCTCGTCGGTCTCTGCGTTGATCAACTGGGCCATCTCGACGTCCTTGTCGGTGATCCCGCCCTCCTCGTGGCTGGTGAACCGCACCTCCAGTTCCCCGTAGCGGATCTCCATCGTGGGATGGTGGAACTGGGCCTCCGCTATCTCGCCGATCATCTGGGCGAAGTTGACCCCGCGGAGGTACTCGTCGACCTCGAAGACGCGGACGATCTCGTCGCCGTCCCGTTCCCAGCCGTCGGGTAACTGTTCCGCTATCTCCTCGTCCGAGAGCAGGTCCGCCATGCACACACCATCAGACCCCACCCCGTTAATCGTTGCTGTTCCTGGCACCGGACCGACCCCGGCGTCGTCGGTCCGCCACCCCGCCTCAGGCGTCCTCGTCGGCGTCCGTGTCGCCGCCGAGGGCATCGATGGCCTCCGGCGGTGCGTCGGCCGGGAGGTCGGTGCCGGCCAGGTCGGGGGCGTCGGCACCGAACTCGGGGTCGAATAGCTGGAGCGCGGTGGCGATGGTTGTCCAGTCGTCCTCGGCGGCGGCCTCCCGCAGGCTCTTGGTCGGGGCCGCGAGCAACTGGCTCACGAGCGCGTCGGCCATCGACTCGACGACCTCCCGCTGTTCCTCGGTGAACTCGCCCTCGCGCTGTAGTTTCCCGACCGCCCGCCCGAGTTCGCGCTCCTTGACCCGTTCGGCGCTCTCGTGCATCGCGGCGATGACCTCGTCGGCACGCTTGCGCTTGAACTGGTCGAGCAGGTGCTCGAACTCCTCCTCGATTATCGCCCCCGCGCGCTCTGCGGCCTCGCGGCGGCGCTCCCGGGTCTCCGCCGTCACCGACTCCAGGGCGTCCAGGTCGTAGCGGGTCACCCCCTCGACCGCGTCGACCGCGGGGGCGACGTCGCGTGGCTGGGCCATGTCCACGACCACCAGTTCGTCCGCGTCCGCGACGGTCCCCCGTTCGATCACCGGGTCGGTGGCCGCGGTGGCGGCGACGGCCACGTCCGCTCGTGAGAGCGTCTCCGCGAGGGCGTCGAGTCCGACCCCCTCGGCGTCGGCGTCGACGGTCTCCGCGACCGCCTCGGCGTTGGGTACCGTCCGGTTGACCACGACGAGCCGACCGACCCCCCGGTCCGCGAGCGCACCGGCGACGGTCCGGGCGACCGCCCCGGCCCCGACGACCGCCGCCGTGGACTCGGTCAGGTCGACCGACTCCCGCAGGTGCTCGGCGGCCGCCGAGCCCAGGGAGACGACGCCCTCGTTGACCGCCGTCTCGTTGCGGACTCGCTCGCCGACGTGGATGGCCTTCGTGACCGCCCCTTCGAGGACGGGACCGATCCCGCCGGCCCCGCGGGCGTCCTCGTAGGCCTCGCGGACCTGCCCGAGGATGCGGTCCTCACCGAGCACCATCGAGTCCATGCCGGCGGCGACCCGCATCAGGTGGCGCAGGCTCCCCTCGTGGTCGGACGCGACGACTGCGTCGTCCGGGACGTCGGCGACGAACCACTCCAGCGCCGACCGCCCGACCGCCGTGTCGTCGGTCACGACGTAGGCCTCCGCCCGGTTGCACGTCCGGAGCACGTAGGCCTCGCGGACCCCGTCCTCGCCCCGGAGCGCGGCGACGTCCGTCCGGACGTCGTCGGTCCCCGCGGCGGCTATCTCGTCGACCGTCGCGTTCCCGTGGGTCACCCTGACCCCGGAGATGATTCCCGATGTCGTCACGTCAGTTCCTCCCGTGGTGTCGCGCCGGCGATCGGTACCCGGTGCCCCGTCCGTCTATCGTTCGTGCTACTCGCTCGACCGGAGATGTACCTTCCGATCCCCGCCGGGCCGGACCCGGCAAACTGGTTTCGTACCGGTAGATCGGCGCGAACCGACATAAGCGCCCCGCCGAACGCGTCCGGTCCCGCGACGTGGGCCCTCGGCGTCATGCCGTGCCGGCGTCCTCCGGATCCGCCGGTCGCTCGTCGCTCCCATCCCCGGATTCGCGGCCGCTGTCCCCGGGCGGTTCGTCCCCGCGGACGCCGGTGACCTCGTAGCCGGCCTCGCGGATGGCGTCGAGGATCGCCGAGTGGTCGGCCGCCGCCTCGTAGTAGAAGACCAGGTCGAAGCTCCCGTCCCGGAGGAGTTGCTGGCACTCCCAGACGAACTCCCCGCCCTCGACGGTCAGCCCCTGGTGCTGGTTGGAGGCGAACTCCTCGTCGTCGACCCCCGAGTAGACGAAGGTGTCCGCGTCCGGAACGGCGTGGTCGTCGATGATCTCGCCGACCTCCACCGTCGCCTGGTGCATCTCGATGTCCTCCTGGCCCGAGAGGTCGGTGTGGACGATGGCCCCGTTCAACTCCACCTCGCCGGGCTGGAGGAGCCGCCAGGTCCGCCGCTGGAGACTCTCAGCCGCCGCGTCGGTCATACTGGTCGAAACGAGGGTCTCCCGGCCCTTACCCGTCACGGTCTCGTGACGATCGGCTCCCGTCCCCCGACCGACACCCCCGAAAACTATTTTCCCTGGGGTCCTGGCCCACGAGGGCAACACCTCGCCGTCGAAACTGCTGATGCCCCTGTCCTACGCCTCGATGTTCGGCGGGAACTCGTCGTCGCGCCCCGGTCGGACCTGGTCGGGGAGTCGCTGGTCTCGGCGAACTTCCGCCAGCGCTACGACGCCACCGTCCTCGCCCTGCGGCGGGGACCGGAACTCGTCCGGCACCGGATGGACCGAGTCAACCTCCGGGTCGGCGACACCCTCCTCGTCCAGGCCACCCCGGAGAGCATCGAACGCCTGGGTGCCAACCGGGACTTCATCGTCGCCGGCGTGGTCGAGCGGCCGGACTACCGCCGCGAGGGAGTCCCCGTCGCCGTCGGCATCGTCGCCGCCGTGGTCGTCCTCGCGGCCCCGGACGTCCTGCCCATCGTCGTCGCCGCCCTGGCCGGTGCCCTGGCGATGGTGCTGACCGGGTGCCTGCGACCGACCGGAATCTACGACGCCGTCCAGTGGGACGTGGTCTTCCTGCTGGGGGGGATCATCCCCCTGGGGATCGCCATGCAGTCCTCGGGCGCGGCCGCCCTCGTCGCCGACGCCCTCGTCGCCACCGCCGCCGTCGTCCCACCGATCGTCGTCCTCGGCCTGTTCTACGTCGTGACCGCCCTCCTGACCGACGTCATCTCGAACGACGCCGCCGTGGTGTTGATGATCCCCGTCGCGTTCCGGGCCGCGGCGGACATGGGCGCCCCGCCCATCTCCTTCCTGTTCGCGGTCACGTTCGCGGCCTCGACGGCCTTCATGATCCCGGTCGGCTACCAGACCGACCTCTTCGTCTACGGCCCCGGCGGCTACCGGTTCCTCGACTACGTCCGGGTCGGTGCCCCGCTCCGGGCCCTGTTCGCCGTCGTCACGACCGTCGGTATCGCCGTCATCTGGGGGATCTGAGCCGTCGCGGTCGGAACAGAGACCGGTATCGACCGGCGGGAAACGACGGGGACCGGACGCTAGAACGGACCGGACGGGATTTCGATGCACTCGAGATCCCGGACGCACTCGTAGACCGCGGTGATGTCGGGGTCGGTCGTCCACTCGTCGGCGACCCAGGCGTACCGGACGGCCTCCTCGCTATCGACGACGAAGACAGCGCGCTTGCTCACCGTCGGGTGCCCCTCCAGTTCGTCGTAGAGCACGCCGTAGGCCTCGCTGACCCGACCGTCGTGGTCGCTCAACAGGGGAATCGGGAGGTCGTTCTCCCGGACGAATTTCCGGTGGGCGTAGACGCTGTCCGCCGAAATTGCCACCACGTCGAGGTCGGCGGTGAACGTCAGCATCTCCGAGTCCCGGAAGTTGCACAGTTCCTCCGTACAGACGGGGCTGAAGTCGAACGGGTAGAACAGCACGACTGCGGCCCCACTCTCGGTGAAATCCGAGAGCCGGTATCGTTCGACCTCGTCGCCGTCGGTACCGGGGAGATCGAACGCCGGTGCGGTGTCGCCGACCTGTATCATGAGCTGATCTCGTTCCCATATAATTTAAAACAAATACACAACCAGTGAGGTATTGCGGGCTGGGGACGCCCGGAGGTTCCCCGGCTACTCCACCTATCGCGGACCAGGGGCAGCGTGGAAACCCGACCTCCTCGCAGCCCGTGGCGGCCCCGTCGTGGAAACTCGACCCCTCGCGGCCGGGTCGAAACGTTTTACACCGGATCGCCCCTCTATCCGAACGCGGGATCGTGGGGTAGCTTGGTAACCTTCAGCGTTTGGGACGCTGTACCCCCGGTTCGAATCCGGGCGATCCCATCCTCGATTCGTTCCCAGGCGGCGATCCCACGGGGTGTTTCCGGCCTCGACCCGGCAGGCCGCGGTCGGTAGCAGTCCGGACCCGAAACCGACTGGTCGGGCGGATCCCCGTTTTACTGTAAAGTTACTGTATCCCAGTCCGGGGCGGACGGCGGCCCCGTAGCACGCCCCCTTATTCCGGCCGGGGCTTTGGGTCGGGCATGGAATTACGCCAGCACGCGATCCGGGCGACCAGTAGTCCTCGTGGACCGTCCGTCCCGTCCTACCAGTAGTCCTCATGGACCGTCCGTCCCATCCTACCAGTAGTCCTCATGGACCGTCCGTCCCGTCCTACCAGTAGTCCTCGTGGATCGCCCGCCCGGCCTGCGGAAGGAGGGGACCGTCGACCGTCGTCTCGTCACCGAGAACCTCGCTCGCAGGGAGGCTCGGTTCGGAGCCGGTGATGGAGGACAGGACCCCCGAGGAGGTGCTGTAGACCACGCGTCCCAGGCCGACGATCCGGATCGCGCCGGAACACATCGGGCAGGGCTCGGTGCTGGTGTACATCGTCGTCGCCCGGCGCTCGTCGGGGGAGAGCTGCCGGCCGGCCCACCGTGCGAGTTTCAGTTCCGGGTGGGCCGTGACGTCGTCGTCGGTGACGACCGTGTTGCGTTCGGCGGCGATCACGGTCCCGTCGTAGACCAGGACCGAACCGAACGGCTCGTCCCCCGCCTCCGCCGCCTCCTCGGCCAGCGCGAGCGCACGGCGCATCGCCTCCTTCGAGTCGGACATCGATCCGAGTACGGACCGATCCGGGGAGAAAGTTCCGGTCGGGGCGGGATCGACCGACAGCGAGCCCTTCGGGAGGGTCCTCCGACCCCCCACAGGGCGGTCCCGTTGCACGATGGCGTCGGGGTCGCGATCAGCGGTTTCGAGGCGGAGCCTTCGGCCTCAAGTCGAGAGGGACCAGAGGTCCCTCTGACCATCCGAACGGGCCTGCGGCCCGTGAGGAGAGAGTGCAGGGCTTCCGACGCCGAGTCGGAACCACAAGCGAGTAGGCCGGAGAGGAAGCCGACACCATTCCCTCCCAAACCACGCGCCAATACCAGCCTAGCTCCCAATCATTAAGTACCCTTAAATACACATCTGAAATATGGAGGTCCGACGAACCGCACCGGTCAAACTCGTCGTTCCCGACGAGTATCACGACGACCTCCACAAAACTGCCGACCAATTCCTTCACTGCGCGAATGAGGCCAGTGACTACTGTTGGGACAACATCAGTCACGAAGATTGCGTTATATCAAACAGCAAAGCCAGAAACGCGCTCTACGACCGGCTCCGCGAGGAAACCGACCTGACTGCGAACCTCGTTCAAGAAGCCATCCGGCGTGCCGTCCACGCCGTTGACAGCGGTGTAGACCGCTGGAAGAATGGCAAGCGAACGAACAAACCAGAGTTCACCTCGTGGAGCATAGTGTACGACAAACGCAGTGCGACCTTCTACCGGAACAACATCTCACTCTCAACAGTCAACGGACGGATCGAGTGTGACTTTGAGCTGCCAGCAGACAGTCCAACACCATACGAACAGTACGTCCTGTCCGATGACTACGAGTTTCGGACGAGTACACTCCAGTATGACCAAGCCAGCGACGAGTTCTACTTCCACATCACAACTCGAAAGATAGACGATGAAGGCGAGGCTGTCGATGTTGCGGGTTCGGACGATACCGGGCACCAAACCGTCCTCGGTATCGACCTCGGCGTCAACAGTCTTGCCGTCTCGTCAACGGGCACGTTCTGGAGTGGTGACGAGTACGACCACTGGATTCAGGAGTTTGAAAACCGTCGGGCAGAGATGCAACAGCGTCGGACTCAATCCGCACACAACGCCCTGCTACGACTCGGAAACCGAGAACGAGCATGGCGCAAGCAGTATATCCACACTGTCGCCAACGAGATTGTTGATGAGGCAGCTACCCACGAGTGCGATGTAATCGTGTTCGAGGAGTTGACGGATATTCGAGATCGACTGCCGCATGCTGACTGGCATCACGTGTGGGCGTTCCGTCGTCTCCTTGAGTACGTCGAGTACAAGGCTCCAGAACAGGGCATTGCAGTTGCACAAGTGGACCCGGACCATACGAGTCACCGCTGTTCGCACACTGACTGTGGCTTTACCCACGAGGACAACCGCGATGGCGAGCAGTTCATGTGTCTGAAGTGTGGGTACGAAATCAATGCGGACTACAACGGCGCGAAAAACGTCGCGCTACGGTATCTGCGGAAACGACAGCATAGCCTGCGTTCCTCGCCCACGTCGGGGAGCGCAGACGCACCAGTAGACGTGCGTATAAATGGTGGGACGCTGAACGGCGACGGCTATCAAGCAGTTTGATAGGCGATTGCCGGGAGTCCACATCAAAGCCCCTCCCTCAAGGACCGAGGCGCGTATGCGCCGAGGGAGTAGGGAGGGGTAGTTTACATGTTGCGGTCGATGAGTTCGGCCAGTTCCTCGGTGACGGCCTCGGTGTCCTGGTCGGCGACCACCAGCTGGTCCTTGTTCTCGTCGGCACCCATCATCTCCGAGAGCATCCCGCCGCTCCGGTCGACCTCGACGGTCACCGTCAGGGCGTCCTCGGTCGGGTCGAAGATCAGTTCGAGTTCGTCCAGTTCGCTCCGGTAGCGGCCGCGGCGGGGGACGAACTCCAGTTCCTGGACGAACGGCTTGCCCGAGGAGAAGATGCCGCCCGAGGCGGCCTCGGGGTAGGCCTCCCTGAGCCCGAAGCCCAGTTCCTCGGCCGCGTCGAACACGCGCTGCATCCGGTCGCTGGGTTCGACCTCGACGTACTCCCAGTCGTCGGGGTCGGCAGAGAAGCCGACGTCGAGGCCGGCCTCTATCCACACCTCGGTGTGGCCCTCGGTGACCGGCGTCTCCCGGGGAACGGTCACCTCGACGGTCTCCGTTCGACGCTCGTCGGCCCCCAGGGTGAACGAGCCGATCGGTTTCTCGGTGTGAAGCGTCGTGTCGATGTGCTGGGTCCCCTCCTCCGTCTCCTGTTCGTACTCGGTCTCGACCGCGACGTACAGCGCGTCCGCCTCCAGGTCGGCCTTCCCTCCCTCCATGTCCACCGTCACCTCGGCCGTCTCACCCGGAACGACCGGGGAACTCGGCCTGGTCGTTACCGTCGGTGCACCGATCCCGAACCGCATGAGGATGCTCCACATCGATTCCGACCGACGGGCGGCGACGATAAGAACTTTCCCCTGTCCCGAACCGGCCGGTCCCGCGCCCGACGACGTACCGCCGAAGCGGGATCGCAGGAGGCACCGGCGGGGACCGGTGCAAAAGGTGTATGAGGCCCCCGCGGCTACCGGCGGGTATGAGACGGTGGCCGTTCCTGTTGCTGTTGCTGATCCCCTTCGTCGACGCCATCGTCCTGGTCGTGGTGGCCGCGGAGTTCCTGGGGGCGCTGGCCACCGTGTTGCTGGTCGTCCTGACGGCCCTGGTCGGCATGTTGCTGGTCCGCGCGGAGGGCCGGCGGACGATTTCGCGGATCCAGACGAAACTCGCGCGCGGCGAGATACCGACGAACGAACTCATGGACGGCGGACTCCTCATCGCCGCCGGGGCCTTCCTGCTGACGCCGGGACTGGTCACCGACACCATCGGGTTCCTGCTGGCACTCCCCGTCACCCGGATCCCGATCCGGGCCGCGCTCAAGCGCTACGTCGTCGTCCCCTACGTCGACGAGCGGACCGACGGCTTCGCCACCGGGAACGTCTACACCTTCGGGGCACCCGACGACGACCCCTGGGAGGGTGGGACCTGGGGCCCGGACACCGATCCCGGTCCCGGCCCGGACGACTACGGGGACGAGATGGACCCCGACGCCTACGACATCGAGTTCGAGGACGTCGACGACGAGGACTGAGGCGATCCAGCGCGGACCGCAGGAAGGAAACGCTTACAAACCGGAGGGGTCTACGCCAGTGATGCGTGGGCCGATAGCTCAATTAGGTTGAGCGCCACTCTGATAAGGTGGAGGTTCTCGGTTCAAATCCGAGTCGGCCCACCTTTTCCGCACTCACACGCGAGCGCCAGCGAGCCGTGAGTGCGGAAACCGGACACCGACCGGATTTGAACGAGACGAGTCGCAGCCGGGGAGCGAGCGCAGCGAGCGACCCGGACCGTCTCGGCGTGGTTCAAATCCGGGTCGGCCCACTTCTCGTGCGAACCGCGAACGTAGTGAGCCGTGAGCACGAGGAGTGCCACAGAAGGATTTGAATCAGGGAAGTCGCAGCCTCCGAGCGAAGCGAGGAGGATCGTCTTCCCGTGGTTCAAATCCGGGTCGGCCCACTTCTCACGTACGCGAACGCAGCGAGCCGTGAGTGAAAAGTGGAGTCGGAGGATCGTCTTCCCGGGATCCGGATCCGGGTCGCCCCCTGCGGCCCCGCCTCTAGGGTGCAACCGTTCGCGGCGTCGCTCGAACACCTCCTCGTCGATCTCACCCCGGGCGTACCGTCCTTCGAGCGTGGCTATCGCGGGGTCGGTACTGGTAGACGACGAGCCACGACGGGCGGCCCAGTAGACGGTCCCGCCGGTCAGGGCGAGAACCGTCCCGACGACCCCGACGGGGACGAGCATCCGCCAGCTGGGTCCGCCCATCGTCCCGGATCCCCCCATCCCACCGGGGCCGTCCATCGGCCCGCCGTGTCCTGATCCGCCGGACCCGTCGGTGTCGACCCGTCCCTGCGCGAGTATCTCCTCGACCCCGACGCACTCGTCGAGGTCGAGATGGAGGCGGAGATCCCCGACGACGACTGGCAGGTGGAGGTCCTCACCGGGGAGTAGGTCGGGGGACGGGAGAGGACGGGATCCTCCGGAGTTGCCGGCAGACTTCAGTTACCCCTCCCAGTCGTCGGGCGGGCCGTCGATGAGTCCGGGCACCTCGACGCTAACGGTGGTGCCGCCGTCGTCGGCCTCGAAGGAGACGGTCCCGCCGAGGGCCTCGACGGCCCAGGTGACCAGCCACAGCCCCAGCCCGCTCCCGTGTTCGAGGGACGTCTCGGCGCCCGACTCGACGGCCGCCAGTTCGGTGTCGGGGATCCCGGGGCCGTCGTCCCGGACCTCGACGGTCGCCGTGTCCGCGTCGGGATCGGTGCCGGCGAGGGCAACCACGACCTCGGGGTCGTCGGTGTGTTCGAGGGCGTTCTCGACGAGGTTGGCGAGGGCCGCCTCCAGCAACCGCGGGTTCGTGCGTACCCACGCATCGCCGGGCGCCTCGACGACCACCCGCCGGTCGGGGTACCGGCGCTCGAACCCCTCGGCCACCGTCGAGAGGTGGTCGTGGAGCGCGACGGGGACGGGAGCGGCGTCGGCCTCGGCCATGGCACGCTCCGTCTCCCGCGCCTTCTGGCCGAGGGCGAGGAGATCGGCGGTCTCGGCGCCGGCCGTCGCCAGCATCTCGGCGACCGCCTCGTCCTCGACGCGCTCCTCGGCCAGTCCCAGGTACCCCTCGACGGCGTTCAGGTCGTTGCGGAGGTTGTGCCGGAGGACCCGGTTGAGGACCTCCAGGCGCTGTTCGCGGCGGCGCTCGGCGGTGACGTCCTGGAACACCAGCGTGTAGCCGACTGGACCCCCCGGGCCGCCCGACAGCGGGGTGCCAGTGACTGCGTACACCCGCCGCGCCCCGTCGCGGCGGTGGACGACGGTGCCGCCGGACGACGGGTCGATCCCTCCGAAGGGGTCGGGCGGGGCGTCGGACCCGTCGGAGGTCGTCGGTCCCCCGTCGGCAGGGGATGGACTCTCGTCTGGCATCGCCGTTCCCTCGGCGGGTCCACCCTCGCCGGGATTCACCGTTTCCTCGCCGGGATCCGTCGCTCCCTCGCGTGGGCCCGACGGGTCGGCGGTTCCCGCCCCGGCGCCGCCGTCGGTGGCGGTCCCGTCGTCCAGCAGGTTCCTGAGGGGCCGGGCGACCGCCGACCGGCCCGGGGCCCCGAACGCCGACCGGGCGGCGTCGTTCAGCCTGACGATCCGCCCGACCTCGTCGACGATGACGACGGGCGTCCCGAGGTCGTCGAGTGCGGCCCGTTCGCCCAGGCGCCGGGTCGAGGGGTTGAACTCGAACATGTCGCTGTGGAACAGGGCGAAGACGTCCAGGGCGATGTGCGGGATGAAGGCGACGGGCGTGAGGTTCAGCCGCGGGACCGGACCGAGGCCGAACGTCCAGAGGGTGAACGCGACCGCGGGGGGAACTGGCGTCAGCGCGACGGCGACCGCCTGGGTCCGGTAGAGCGGCCCGTAGCTGACGACCGTGTCCAGCAGGAGGAACACCGCGAAGGTGCTCAGGAGGAACAGCGCGGCGTACTGGACGAACACCCAGGGCCCGTGGACGTACGCGGCCGTCTGAACCCCGAGCGTCGGGTCGACCCGGAAGTCGCGCCAGACGAGGTGGTGGACGTCGTTGGTCGCTACCACCACCGTCGAGAGGACCTCGAAGGCGACGATGCCGCGGAACCACCACGACCCGAGGAGGTGGGACCGGCCCGTGTACTCCAGGGCAAAGGCCAGGTAGAAGACGCCGATCCAGCTGACGGCGACCCAGACGACCCCCTCCAGGCCGGCGCTTATCGTCCGGTTCGCCACGAACAGTGCCCCGCCGTAGGCGAACGACCAGAGCGCCTGGCAGGCGAGGACGCCGACGAACGTTCCCGCCCCGGGCCTGTCGAGGTACGACCGCAGGTAGACCACCAGCAGGAGGTTCGCGACTCCCGACCCCAGCGTGAGCCACGCCGGCCACCCGATCCCACCGACCATCGATTACGGTTCGGTCCCCCACCGGAATATAACCGGCGACGGCGGAACGTGGCTCGAAACCGGCGAACCGTCCCGGACGGGTCGGCGGGAGATCAGCGGTGTTCGGCGTACCACTCCGCGAACTTCTCCAGGGCCCGCCCGCGGTGACTGACGGCGTTCTTCTCCGCCGCGTCCATCTCCGCCATGGTGCGGCCGTTGTACTCGAAGATGGGGTCGTATCCGAACCCGCCCTCGCCGCGGGGGGCGACCAGCCGCCCGGTCACCTTTCCCTCGAAGACCCGGACGCCGTCCGGTTCCTCCTCGCGGGTCTCCGCGTCGCAGTAGACCAGCGCGATCCGGAAGGAGGCCCGGCGTTCGTCTTCGTCCGTCTCGGCCTCATTCAGTCGCCAGACCCCCTCGACGCCGACGGTGTCCTCGACGTACGAGGAGTAGGGACCGGGGAAGCCGTCGAAGGCGTCGACGAACAGGCCGGCGTCGTCGACCAGCACCGGGTCCCCGACCGCCTCGTGGGCCTCGCGGGCACCACGGCTCGCTATCTCGACGACCGAGTCGCTCTGGACCTCGGCGTAGTCGTACTCCACCTGTTCGACCGGGTCGTCGAGGTACTCCCGGACCTCCCGGACCTTGCCGGGGTTGCCGGTGACGTAGCGGATCATACCCCGTCTCCGGGGGCGGCGATGAAAGGTGGTGTGGATCCGGTCCATCCGGCAGGTGGTCGTTCGGGCATCACGGCACCCAGTGTAGCTAAAGCCGCTCTTTGTGCGTGGACAAGACCCCTAAGACCGGTCGTCGTGGATCCCGGTATGAGACGCGACAGACGGGCGGTACTCGGATCGATAGGCACCCTCCTGGCGGCCGGCTGTCTCGGGGGGCAGGAGTCGCCCGAGGGGGCGAGCGGGGGGAGCACACCGACCGCGAGCGAGGAGCCAGCCACGACGGGGAGTACGACCGGCGGGTCGTCGACCCCGGAGCCCACGACGGAGCCAACCACGGAGGGGACGACCGGGACCGGCGGCAATGCGTCGGTCACGCCCGAGTCAGCCCTGGCCTGGCAGTCGTCGTTCGACGCGGACGTGTCGCTCGGACCCGCGGTGGCCGGCGACGCCCTCTACGTCGGCACCGCCGACGGGAACCTCCACGCCGTCGAGTTCGACGGGACCGTCCGCTGGCGGACCGAAGTGGGCGGGTCGTTCTACACCGGTCCCGGGCAGGACGAGTCGCCCATCCACGCCGACGGGACGGTCTACCTCGCGAGCGGCGAGCAGACCGGGGGCCACGGCGACGACTTCGCCGTCCACGCAGTCGACGCCGCGACCGGGAGCCGTCGGTGGTCGAGCGGGGAGGACTACCCGAGCTTCCTCTCCCTGCTCGCGGTCGCCGGGGGCAGGGTCTACACCGCGACCAGCGACGACGCGCTCTCCGGGGAGGGCGAGACGCTCACGGCCCACGACGCGGCGAGCGGCGAGGCCCTCTGGACCGTGGAGGTCGGCGACGCCCAGGCCGCCGGGGCCAGCGACGACGCGGTCGCCGTCGCGGACTGGGGGTACCTTCGGGTCGTCGACGCCGACGGGACCGTCCGCTGGGAGGACGACGAACTCTCCGAGGTGGCTCCCCGCGCACCAGTGTTCGCCGGCGGAACGGTGCTGGTCGCCACCGACAGGTCCGCCAACGGCCTGTACGCCCTCGACCCGGCCACGGGCGATCGACGGTGGAGTTACACCGACACTTTCGTCAACTCGCTGGTCGCCGGCGACCGCGCCTACGTCGGCGGCGAAACCGTCGCCGCGTACGGGTTCGACGGCTCGCAGACGTGGGACGCCGGGATCCAGGCGTTCGTCGAGACCCTCCACGACGAGACGCTGTACTGTGCCCGCTTCAGCGAAGGAGGCGGCGGCGGTGCCGTCGCCCTCTCGGCCGCGGACGGGACCGAACGCTGGCGCCACGACGTCGACGCCGAGATAGCGGAGGTGGTCGACGCCGACGACGCCGTCGCCGCCGTCTCCCTCCAGGGAGTCCCGGCCGTCGACGGCCTCGACCCGTCGACGGGCGACCGCCGGTTCCGCCTGGCGGGGGGCGACGGACGCGGGCCCTCCGACCCGAGCGTCCACAATGGAACCACGTTCGTGGCCGACGGCTCGACGGTCTCCGCCCTGGTGTAGGGACGAGGACCGCGTCCGCCGGCCACTCCCAGCCGCTCAGATGTCGATCTCGACGGGGTCGTCCTCGGGGAACTCGTCGTCGTCGAGCGAGAGGGCGGCGATGGCGGCGGCCACCGCGATGGCGACCCCGACCAGGAGGAGGGTCCGGGGCTTCGTCAGGCCAGCAGTCAGGTCCGAAGCGGAGTCGTCGGGCATGTCCACCGGTAGCGGTCGGGGTGTGATGACGCTTGGGATCCGTCGCGGCGGGGCCGGGATCCGACCCCGCCAGTCGGGATCCGGCCCCGCTAGTAGGGATCCGCACCCGCCAGTCGGGATCTGCTCCCGCCATCCGAGATCCGACCCCCACGGAAGACCCGACCGGTCAGTACCGGGGGATCCGCGCCGACCGCTCGCTCCCCTCGACCAGGGGGAACGACCGGGGGTCGGCGTCGACGGGGTGACCGTCGACGCGGACCGTCGCCTCCCCGAGGTCGGCGTCGGCCTCGACCACGGCCATGGCGACCCGTTCCTCCAGCGTGGGGCTCCGGACGGCCCGCGTGACCTCGCCGACGGCCGCGTCGCCGACGAAGACGGCGGCCCCCTCCTCGGGGACCGGGGCGTCGGTGTCCTCCGGCGTCCCCGGGTCGTCCTCGTCCGGCGTTCCCGGGTCGTCCTCGTCCGGCGTCCCCGGATCGTCCACGTCCGAACTCCCCTCCGGGAGCGCCAGTCCGACCAGTCGCTTCCGCGGCGTCCCGCGGTTCTCGATCCGGGAGACGACCTCCTGACCGACGTAACACCCCTTCTCGAAGTCCAGGGCGTTGCGGACGCCGACCTCGTTGGGGATCCGGCCGTCGAGTTCGGTCCCGAACAGGGGCGTGCCGGCCTCCAGCGTGAGCGTCTCCCAGGTCCGCAGGCCGAACGGGGCGGCGTTGAGGCCGTGGTTCAGGAGGGTGTCGTAGACGGCTTCGGCGTCGTCGGCCGCACAGACCACCTCGTACCCCTCCTCGCCGGCCGGGGCGTCGGTCCTGATGACCGTCGTGCCCTCGTCGCGGACGGGACCGCGGACGAACGACAGCGGCCGGTCCGGGGTCGAGGTGCCGACCAGCACGCTCGCGACCTTCTCCGTGGCGTCGGGACCGTGGATCCCGAAGACGGCGAACTCGTCGGTCGCCTCCCGCACCGCGACGTCCTGGATGAACGTCTTCTCGGCCCACTCCTCGGCCACCGGACCGGCGCGCTCCGGGGGCGTGAAACACAGCACCCGCTCCCCGGCGTTGTAGACGTACATGTCCGTCTCGATGCCGCCCTGCGGGTCGAGGAGGAGGGCGTAGACGCCCTCGCCGTCGTCCCGCGGGACCCGGTTCGAGACGGCGTTGTCGACGTACTCGATCCGGTCCGATCCCTCGACGACGACGATCCCGTAGGCGGGTTCGGTCAGGCCGACGCCGGTGCGGACCGCGACGTGGGTCCGGTCGGGCCGTCCGTAGTCGAGTACCACCTGCCGCCCGCCGACCTCCGCGAACGTCGCTCC
This sequence comes from Halobacteriales archaeon QS_8_69_26, assembly GCA_003023195.1. Taxonomy (GTDB): domain Archaea; phylum Halobacteriota; class Halobacteria; order Halobacteriales; family SW-7-71-33; genus PXRX01. Next base: position 17,796 of record PXRX01000022.1, on the reverse strand, counting down.
GAGGTCCTCGTGGAACCCCGCGACCGTGCTCATACCACCCAGTGGACGCCGGCGACGCAAAACTCGTCCGGTCCGGCCGGCGGCCCGGTCCGGTTCGAGGGCCGGATCGACCGGATCCCGGCGGACAGGTTCAAGGGCCGGATCGACCGGATCCCGGCGGACAGGTTCGAGGGCCGGATCGACCGGATCCCGGCGGACAGGTTCGGGGGCCGGATCCGACCGCTCAGAACGGCAGACGCTCGCGGATCGCGTCGAGGAGGGACTGCTCGGGGTCGCTCTCGTCGGGGTCGGGGATCACCCGGTCGGCCGGTTCGAACAGGGTGCGGCCGTCGTTCTTCTCGACCTCGATGAGCCCCTCGGCCTTGAGTTCCGCGAGCGCGTCCTCCAGGTCGTCGATGTCGACCTCGGTCCGGGACCGGATCTCGAACAGCGTCATCCCCTCCTGGCCCCGCTCGACGAGTGCGTCCAGCACCGCGACCTGGACGTCGTCGCGGTCGCGGTACTCCGGCTTGACCCGCATCGTTTCGGAGTTCGTCCGGCGGCCTCTTATCATTGATCCCGTCGGCCCGAGCGAGGGACGGTCGCCGGCCCCCACGCGGCGAGACCGTCGGATGATTGTCAAATGTCTGACGCAGGTTTTTGTGTCCGGATTCGGTAGCGAGATCCAATGGGTATCAGGTGTTCGGTCCTCGGGTGCGACTACGACGGCACCGAGATCGAGCGTGAGGAAGAACGCCGCGGGAGCGAGGTGGTCCTGACCGTCAGGGAGTACGAGCAGTGCGTTCGCTGTGGGAACGTCCGGGTGATCAGCGAGAACACCGGCGTGACCGCCGTCGAGTGGGCGGCCGCGAGGGACGACGACCGCCAGCCGCCGGAGGCGGTCACAGGGGACGGTCCGCCACCGGAGGACGGCCCCGACGCCGAGATTATCCGGGAGGCCGAGGGGGAGGTGAGTACCGTCGCCGGCCCCGACACCCCCGACGACGAACCGGACGACTCCACCACTCCCGGCGACGAGACGGACGCCCCCGACACCCCCGACGAGGACGACGCCGTGATCCTTGACGCCGGCGACGACCCCGGAGGGGCGACGACGGACGACGTCACCGACCCGTCGGAACCCGGGGAGGCCGCCGGCGGTGCGGCCGCTCCCGAAGCGGTCGCCGACGATGCGACCGATCCCGAGGACGCCGACAGTGAAACGACCGATCCCGAGGACGCCGACAATGAAACGACCGATCCCGGTGAGACCGACGACGGGACCGATCCCGAAGAGACCACCGACGACGAGACCGATCCTGCAGAGGTCGCCGAGGACCCCGAACCGCCGGAAACCGACGAGGGGGCCGAGATCCTCGACCCCTCGGTCGGGGCGGGAGCCGACGACCCCAGTGGACCAGCCGACGACCCCGGTGGGCCGGCCGGCGACGGCGTGATCGGGGGAACCGAGGTCGACGAGGGGCCGTCGCTCGCCGAGGCCATCCGCGAGGCGGAGGGCGACCTCACGGACGCCACCGACCAGCCGGACGACGACGGGGTGATCCTCGGGGACGGGGGCGACGACGACCCGACCGACCCCGACGACACCGACCTCGTGGACCGGGAGTGGCCCGAGTTCGACGAGGACGAGCGTGCCGACCGCGCGGAGTGGCTCGACGGCGCGGTGGACGTACCGGCCGAACCGGGGACCGGCGACCCGCTCACGGGGGCCGACGTCGGGGGGGGCGGGGACGTTCGCGCCGACGGCGACGCTCCCGGGAGCGACCCGGGGCTCGGTCCGGCCGAGACCGGGGCCGGCGAGGGATCCGGCGTCGCCACGGCGGGGTCGACCGCCGGACTCGGCGACCGGACCGCGTCCCCGGGGACCGGCGACCCCCGCACGACCGAGGACTGGACGACCACCGAGGGGGACGGGGTCGCGGGCGAACTCCACTGTCCCGAGTGTGCGAGCACGTGGAGCCTGGACCGGACCGCCCACCTGCCCGGCGACATCTGTCCCTCCTGTACGCGGGGGTACCTCGACGAGCGGTAGCCACACCGCGACGAAACCCATAACCGATCCCGGGTTCTTACCCCGCTCACGGAGACGATGAAGGAGTACAAGATGCGCCGCGGCGAGTACCTGGAGGACCGAATCCCGGACATGAAGGCGAAAATCGAGGACTACTTCGGGCCGGTCACCGGTACGGAGGAGTACAAGGGCAACGACCTCTACGTCATCGGGGAGCCGGACAACCCGGTCTTCGAGCGTATCGTCGCCGGCACCGCCGAGTACGGCTCGAAGAAGGACAAGTTGGCCGTCGAGTTCGAGGAGCGGGACCCGACGGAACTGGACCCCGACGAACTGGAGGCCGCGAGCGAGGCCGTCGCGCTGAAGAACGACTTCCTGGAGGAGGCGACCGGCCGGGACGCCAAGGCCCGCCGCGACTCGATGAAGCGCGCCGTCGAGGACGACCCCGACGACGTCCCCGACAGCTAGTTCGGCACCGCCCTCCGGCGCGCTCGCGCGGCGTGGCCGGATCCCCCCGGACACCGTCGGATCGACGCCGGACACCGTCGGATCGACGCCGGACACCGTCGGATCGACGCCGGACACCGCTCGCCGCCGACCCCGGCCGTCTCGACCGGATCAGAAGAAGCCCGAGTCCTTGTTGCGGACGTCCTCGGCGTTCTTCACGTCGACCCGGTCGACCGAGGCGTCCTCGTCTATCACCACGTCCTCCGCGCCGTCGACGACGAGGGTGTCGACCGACCCGGCCTCGATGATGACGTCCTCCGCCCCCTCGACGACGAGTTCCCCGTCGACCCGGCCGCCCCGGAGGACGACGTCCTGGGCGCGGACGATGGTCGCCTCGCCCGTCCGCCCCTCCTCGAAGAACACGTCCTCCCCGTTCTCGACCGTCACGGCGCCGGCGTCCTCGACGATGACGTCCTCGGCGCTCCCGACCGACACGTCGCCGCCGTCCTTTATGATCGCGTCGCCGTCGGGGTCCTCCTTTCGTACCATGCCCCGCCATTGTCGGGGGAAGATGTTACCTCTTGTGCCCGCCGAGCGCTCGCAGGCGACCACCCCTGCCCCGGGCGGGCGACCACCACGACGTCGTCGGCCGCCGACCGCCCCTACCGCCTGTGTGCGACCACCACGACGTCGTCGGCGGGATCCGTCAGCGCCCCGCCGTCGTAGCCGTCGAGGATCGCCACCTCGTCGAACCCGGCGCGGGCGAACAGCCGGCAACTCGACGGGCGTGTACAGGCGCCTGTCGTACTCGTACTGGCCGACGGAGGTCCCGTCGCGGATCACCCGGGTCGTCGTGGAGAGCCGCGAGTCGAGGGGGTCGTACCGGCGGCGTCGGGCGTAGGTGTAGCCATCGCCAACGCGGATGACGCTGTTGGCATCGTGCTTGCGGGTGATCAGCCACATCTCCTTGTTGGCGACGTTGAACAGGGCGGTCCCGCCCGGTTCGAGGCGGTCGTGGACGGCCGCGACCAGCGCCTCGTTGGCCTCGTCGTCGAAGTAGCCGAAGGCCGTGATGCAGACGGCGGCGTCGTAGGTCCCCGGGAGGCCGTCGAGGTCCCGCATGTCCGGGTCGAAAAATTCCGTGCGGTCCTCGACCCCGGCCTCGGCGGCGCGCTCCCGGGCCCGCTCTACGAACTCGGGCGTGACGTCCAGGCCGTGGGTCTCGACCCCCCGCTCCGCCATCGGGATCACGTAGTTCCCGATCCCGCACCCGACGTCGAGCACCGAGTCCGGCGGGAACCCGTCCCGGCCGGTCAGCGAGGAGAGGATGTCGTCAACGTCCTCGGCCGCCATCCCCGTCATCCCTTCGAGCAGCGGGAACAGCAGGTCCGGGTCCTCGACGCAGGCCTCGGTCTCGGTCATACGCCGTCCTCGTTCGAGGGGATGAAAACGATGCCCCAGGTGTGCCTAGCGGTCCCACGACCACCGTCGGCGGTGACGGCACCCAGGATCGGTCACCGGTCCAGGACCTCGACCTCGTACCTGCCGGTCCAGCGGTAGCGCCGGCCGGCCCACTCGAACTCCGAGGCTGCGAGGCCGACCGCGAACCGGGCGGGACAGCACAGGAGGGACGGGTACGCCAGGAGCCAGGTGGACCGGTCGAAACCGAGCCACCGGTAGTAGGCGGCGCTCAGCGCGGTGACCAGCGGCGCGAGGACCAGTGGCGAGACCGCCGCCACGGCCGCGAGGAGCGACACCGCCACCACCCCCTGCACCGTTCCCGCGGGATCGCTGTAGTACGAGATGCCGAGGTTCCTGACCAGCCGGTGGTAGACCGCCCGGGGGGAGCCGTCCACCTCGACCCGGCGGGTCCGGTCCCGGAGCGGCGTCAGGTCCGTCAGGTGGTCGGCGAGGATGCCGTCGTCGCTGACGCTGCGCCGGAGGTCCGCGACCAGCGCGTCGACCCCGTCGGCGAGTTCGTCGCGGGTGAACGTGACGCCGCCGGCCCAGGGGATGTCCCCCGTGGCGACGAGGGTGGAACCGAAGGCCACGCCCGTCGGTTCGAACAACCGCCACCACCCGTCGCCGACGAAAACCGGGATCTCCGTGACCGGGCCGTGACGCTCGCCGGCGCGAACCAGGTCGTCGAGCCAGCCCTCCGGGTGGTCGAAGTCGTCGTCGGTCCAGACGAACCGGTCGCAGTCGGCGGCCTCCATCCCCGCCGCGACCGCGTTGCACTTGCCCGAACACCCCTCGGGTCCGCCGGCGACGACCACCCTGGCTCCCTCGGGCGTCTCGCGGTCCGCGACAGGGTTCGAGGGCGCGTCACAGACGACGAGGAGTTCGTCGTCCGCCGATAGCTGGCCGGCGAGGTCGCTGGCGACGGATCCCCACGACCGGGTCGGGAGGACGACGCTCGCCATGCCTCACCGCAGGATGTCCTGGACGCGCCGCGGTTCGCCGGTCAACGCCGGGTCGGGCTCGACTATCTTCAGCACCTCGTGGTCGGTGACCTCCATGTACGGGCGGCCGATGGCCCGCTCGACGAGGTCCGACGAGAGCCGGAACTCCGTGCCCTGGTAGACGACGTCGACCCCGTCCTCGTCGAACGATAGCGTCGTCATGGCTCCGGGTAGGTGCCCGAGGGTCAAAACTCACCCGAACCCGGTCGGCGATCCCGACCCCTCCCGGCCACCGGATTGAAACGGGGGCGTCCGCCGTGCGTCTGACGCGCGCGAGAGGTTTAAGATGCGTTCAGTCGACCGTCCCGACGTGTCCCTCGCAACGGATCCGCTGGACGAACTGCAGGTCCCGGACGGCACGACCGTCGAGGAACACGACCTGGTCACCGACGGGGACGTCATCGTCGGCGGCCGGTCGACCGTCGAGTTCGGCGTCCGCGGCCGGAACGTGCTCGCGGGGGAGGGTGCCCGCTTCGGCGGGGACATCGAGGCCGAGGCCGACTGCCGCCTGGACATGTGGTCCGACGTGGACGGGAACGTCCTCGTCGGCCGCGACGCCTACCTCGGCGAACGGGTCCACGTCGGCGGGCAACTCGTCGTCGCGGGCGACCTGGACATCGGCGACGACGTCGACATCGAGGAGGGGTTCGAGGCCAACGGCTGGATCGTCATCCGCAACCCCACGCCCACCATCGTCTTCCTGTTCGTCTATCTCTCGCAACTGCTGCGGATCGGCGAGGACGAGGCCGCCCGGGAACTGGTCGACCAGCTAACGGACGAGGAGGACCCCGAACTCGACCCCCTCGTTATCCCCCGCAACGCCCGGATAAGCGACGAGACCTGGCGGGTGTCGACCCCCGCCGTCGTCGGCGACGACTGCCGGATCCACGGCAACGTCCGCGCCGAACGGATCGACGTGGGCGAGGACGACGAGGTGTTCGGGTCCCTCCGGGCCAAGGGCGACATCACCGTCGGCTCCGGGACCACGGTCCACGGCGACGTGACCACCCGCCGGGGAACCGTCGAACTCGCCCCCGACGCCCGCGTCCTGGGCGACGTCTCCTGTGGCCGCCTGGAACTCGCGACCCAGGCGGCCGTCGACGGCACCATGCGGGCCTCCGGCGAGGTCCAGATGGTCGGCGACGTGGACCGGGATCCGCAGTAGCGCCGGATCACCCGGTCAGAGCCCCTCCTCCAGTCTGCTCGCTACCTCGCGGGCCTTCTCCGCCAGGTCCGGCGGCACGTCCCCGGCCTCCTCGGCGGCGTCGAGTTCGTCGTCGTCGACCCGCTCGACCGATCCGTCGGGCTGGCGCACCACGTCGACGTGGAGGTCGACGTAGCTGACTGCGTCGGGGAACACCTCGACGGGCGTGCAGACGTTGACGTAGGTGCCCTTGCTCTCGCCGTCCTCGCCGCGGTAGACGGTGGGGTACCACCACCGGCCCTCGGTGACGCGGGTGACGGCCACGTCTCCGGGTTCCCGCCGCGTTCCGAGGCCGTCGTACGTCCCGGACCCGGACATCGTCCGCCGGAGGGTCACCTCGCCGCCGGGGTCGAGGTCGGTCACCTCCGCCCGCCCCAGGTCGAACGCCCGGCCGTCGGGCTTGCCGTGTGCGATCCGGACCCGGTCGCCCTCCGCCGGACCGAACTGCCGGACGGTCGCCTCGAAGGGGAAGGATCCGTCGGCCGCGTCGCCCGCCGAATCGTCGTCCTCCTCGACGCCAGCGGACCCACAGACCCCCTCGACGAAGTCGACGGCGGTGCTCGCGGCGCGGTGCCCGGCCTTGATCCGGTGGTGACCGGCCATCGTCGGGACGACCGCCCGGCGACGACCGTCGAGGGCGAACCGGGACTCGCGGCCGAACCGGACCCACCGGCCCGCCAGGGGTGTGGCGAGTTCCCGGGGGAGGTCGCCCGCCGCCGGATCCTCGGGGGCCTCGGCCAGGGCGGCGTCGAGCGCGTCGGCCACGGCGACCGCGCGTTCCAGGGCGGTGCCCAGCGCGTCCATCCCCGCGTCGGTCGCGGGTCGACGGAAGTGGGTTCCCCACCCGTCGGGGACGTCGGGGTCGAGCAGGTCGGCGGTCCTGGCGAGTTCGGTCGCTCGCTCCCCGCCGGCGTCGGCGCTCGGGCCGGACTGCCCCCGGTCCAGCGAGACGAGGTGGCCCCCGGTCCGGACCCCCGTCCGGAGTTCCGGCCGGGCGTCGCTCCAGGGCGGTTCCGGATCGTCCACCTGGACCCGGAACCGGTCCCCGGTGTCCACGTACCCTTCCGCGGCGTCGAAGGGCAGGTAGCCCTCGCGCTCGCCGAGGTCGAGGAGAGCGCCGCCACCCACCGTGTCGGTCACCTCGGCGTCGAAGACGGCCCCGCGCGGGGCCGGGTCGGTCCAGGCGAGAGCGTCCCGGCCCACGCCGGCAACCGTCTCCGTCACCTCGACCACCCCCTCCGGATCCCCGTCGATCCCCACCCCCAGTCGGTCCTCGGTGGTCGAGACGTCCACCGCGGGGGGCTCCTCGCCGAAGTCGGCGTCGAACCGCCGGCGAATGGGGTCGGAGGCCCACACCACGGAGTGCCCCGCCGAGCGCGCCAGTCCGGTCAGCGCCGTCGCGTAGATGCCCCGGACGCGAACGCTGGTCACGGTCGATCCCTCCCGGTTCCGGTCCGACGGTGGCGACGCCCGCATCCACGGCGGTGCCCGCGCTCCGTGCCCGTCCCCCGGCGTCGGTCCTCGCGCATACCCGTCCCTGGAGAGTGAGGGATTTCAGCCTGACGAGAAGGAACGGTCAGTCGTCGGCCGGTTCGTCTCGCTCGTCTCGGTTCTCTTCCGCCGGCGGTTCGGTGTACAGGATCCCGCGTCGTATGCTCTGCATTGTGAACCGTTCACATCGATCACTGGTAATAAAGGTACCCCTGATACAATTAATATCCCTATTACACGCCACCCGGACAGAGAGATAGAGACCTGTCGAGTCGAAGGATAGAAACCCGCCCAGTCGAGTGATGGCGGCCGGCGCCCGCCGTGGGCTATCGCGTCCGCGGGCGGACCCCGGTGTGTCGGCGGGCCGGCCCGCTGACCGGGATCACTTCTCGATGATCCGTTCGTCGATGGCCTCGCCGAAGTGGCGGGCGGTGGGCTCGTAGTACAGCAGTATCTCCTGGCCCTCGGCCAGGTCGGTGACGGCGGTGCGCCCCTCGCGGGTGGCGACCTTGATGGTCTCGGCGTTCTGGAGGAGCGTCTCCACCTCGTCGGTGCCGTCGTCCATCTCGACGGCGACCCGCACCCTGAACATGGGTCGGCGCTCTATCTTCGACCGGCCGACGACGGCCTCGCGGGTGTTCCCGTCGGTGTCGGCGACCAGCACCTCGTCGCCGGACTCCAGTTCCGAGAGGTAGGCCGTCCCGCCGCCCGGCGTCCGGACGTAGGCGTGGACCGCGCCGGCGTTGACCCGGAACGGCCGGGAGGCCACGTACGGCGAGTCCGCGGTTTCGGCGTGGACGAACACCAGTCCCCGGGACATCGACCCGACGAGCATCCCCTCGTCGTCGGTCATCAGCGTCCCCGTGTCCACGCACACCCGGTCGGCCGACCCGACGCGTTCCACGCCGACCACCTCGCCCCAGGTCAGGTCCAGGCGCTCGCGGTCGGCCTCGTCCCGGACCGCCACGGTGTCGCGGATCTCTCCGGGGTCGTCCGAGTCCAGGAGGACGCCGTCGACGCCGGCCTCCAGGGTCTCGAAGGCCGTCTCGGCCTCCTCGGCGCTGGTCACGCCCGCGACGAGGTGGGTCTCCTCGCCGACCCGTGCGATCAGGTTCTCCAGGGGGATGATCGTCCAGTCCTCCGCGACGACGATGGTGTAGTCGGCCTCGGTCGCCGCCGCCTCCGCGAAGGACTCGTAGGGTTCGTCCAGGATCCGGACGAACGCACCCCGCGGACCGGAGTCGCGGCGGAGCGTCGAGAGGTCCGCGGATCCGGAGAAGTCGTTCGGGAGGTCGACCGTCCCGTCGCCCTCGCCGTCCTTGCCGACCACGGTCAGGTCCGGGCCCTCCCCCGTCTCCTCGGGTTCGGCCTCCATGACGTGAACGTCCCCGTCGCCGAAGGCCGCGACGTTCACGGCCCCGAGTTCCCGCACCCGGGCGACGTCCTCGCGGTCGACCAGCACCCAGTCGACCCCCGCCTCCAGGCCGGCGGTGATCCGTCGCTTGCGGGTCTCCCAGTCCCCGACCGAGTCGTCGGCCTTGAGCCAGACGGTTCGTGTCATCGTTGTCGGTGGCGTCGTCGGGCGGGCGCTTGAACGTGGCGCTTCCCGTCGTCGATCGGTCACGACCGGGCTGATCAGTCGGGCGAGAAGGCCTCGAACTCGTACCAGTTGCCGTCGTACTCGACGTGCTGGGGGCCGGTACCGAGATCGAACGCATCCATGACCTCCTCCACGTGGTCGGGCAACGGGTAACACCGCTCGACCGATCCCTCCTCGAGCATCGCCCGGACGAACTCCCTGGCGTCCGGGGAGAGTTCCGACGGATCGACCCTGCGCCCCTCCGAGGCGAGCACCTGATCCCCGTACTCGGTCACCGAGTCTGCCACCGTCTCCAGGCGGATCCGGTAGGTAGTCACCGTGACGGTCTTGGTCCCGGCGGAACGGAACCGGAGCACGGTTTCGCCGTATCGGATGTACTCGTACTCCGGTTCCGGGACGAATACCGACGCCTCCCTCGCGTCCCGGTCGGCGTACGCGATCACCACGTCGAAGTCCAACCGTTCGAGCTTCTGGTCGGGGTTGGGCAGTGACGCAAGTAGCGTCGTCCTGTCGTTCGGCGGCAGTTCCGAGAGGTCGATCGTCTCCCCGGGGGTCGCCGCCTCGCGGATGGACGGGTTGGTCTTGACGTCGTACTTGTATCCGGTCACTCCGCTCGTGTCGTCGGCCCACTCGACGACGACGCGGTGAAGCGAATCGTTCGTCCTGACGATCGTCCCGTCCCTGACCGGGGGCTTTCCGACGGAGGAGTACGTCGCGGTCCCATCTTCGGTCGCCGACCGGACGAGACGACGGCCGAGGCGGTCCAGGTTCTCGATCGGCCGCGATTTCCGTCGGCCGACGGCCGCGCTGTTCGCTACCCCTCTCACCTGAAAGACGACTCTGGGCGAGCACTTTCGGTCGGGACCGAGCAACCCTCCGCGGCCAAATAAACAACCGCCAAGCGACGCAAAGAGGGTACCGATTAAAACATTTATTATAGTTCGTCGGTTCATGATAGTTAATCTTGTAGATCTATTGATGTAGCTAGGGATCCTTTTGACTAGTCCTACGATCCCATCATAATTTTATGGACTGTGATATCTAAATAATACTTATAAAGCGTAACGGTATAATTCTCTAATCTTATATCACATCAATATTTATATAACTAAATATCTGGAGTGACTACACCGTTTATACAAGGTCAATCGTCTGCCCGACGCTGGCCCGCTTGAGCGTGATCCGGACCACGGTGCCGCCCAGGTCGCTCTCCTCGAACGCGATTTCGCCGGCGGATTCGTTGACGACCCACTTGATCAGCCACAGGCCCAGGCCGGAGGTGTGTTCGAGGGGCGTCTCGCCGCCGGTGAGGACGTCCAGTTCCTCCTCGGGGATCCCGGGACCGTTGTCGGCGACGGTGAGGGTGACGGCCGCCTCGCCGGTCAGGCGGGCCTCGTCGACGGTGACCCGGACGACCGGGTCGTCGGCGTCGTTGTGTTCGACGGCGTTCTCGATGGCGTCGTCGACGGCCGACCCGATCTGTCGGTTCGCGAGGACCCACTCGCTCTCGGGGAGGTCGGCCTCGACGGTCACCTCGGGTTCCGAGCGCTCGACGGCCGCCAGCCGTTCCTCGACGACGCTGACCAGGTCGACCATCTCGCGGGACCGCTCGCCGGTGTCCAGCGCCCGTTCGACGTCCCGGACCTTGTTGCCCAGTTCGAGCATGTCGGCGGCGGTCCGCCGGATGGCCTCGGCCCGGTCGTCGGTGCCGTGGTCGCGCATCAGCAGTTCGGCGTTGCCGAGGATGACGTTCATCGCGTTGCGCAGGTCGTGGCGCAGGGTGCGGTTGAGGACGTCCATGCGCTGGTCGCGCCGGCGCCGGTCGGTGACCTCGCGGGTGTTCACCACCACGCCCTCGACGACCGGGTCGTCTATCATGTTGGTGCCACGGGACCCGACGACCCGCCAGGAGCCGTCGGCGTGCCGGAACCGGTACTCGGCGTCCGGCGTGCGGTCCGGGTCGTCCACCGCCGTGGCGAACTCCCGGGCGACCCGGTCGCGGTCCTCGGGGTGGACGTACTGGAACGCGCCCTGGCCGACCAGTTCCGACGGTTCGTACCCCAGCACCTCCTCGACCGAGGGCGAGAGGTAGCGGAAGGTCCCGTCCGCGTCGAGGATGGACACCACGTCCGAGGACGCCTCGATGATCCCCCGGAACCGTTCCTGGGTGGCCTCCAGGTCACGCTCCCGGCACCGGTCGAGGGCCGTCCCGACCGCCTCGCTCAGCGCGTCGGTCTGGTCCACGCCGGGGTTCCGGTGGAGGTACCCGGTGGCACCGGTCTCGATGGCCGCCGCCGCGGTCGGGTCGAACGACCGTTCGACGAACAGCACGCAGGGGACCGTCGGGCCGATCTCCCGGAGTCGGTGGAGGAACTCGACGCCCGTCGCGTCGGGCAGTTCGCCGCCGAAGACCACGCAGTCGACGCCGCCGGCCTCGACCCGGTCGATCGCTTCGGCCGCCGTGTCGGCCGTCTCTGCGACCGGCACGTCGCCGTCCGGGAGAGTATGCACCCGGTCGAGGTCGTCGGCCGCCCCGTCGACGTAGAGCACCCTGGTCCGTCCCGACATCGACTCGAACCCCTAGTTTTCACCGCGCTCGCTTAGTTGTACTGCCCGGAACGACCGACCACGCGTTGGTCGGATTACACGTTCGAGGGTCCGGCGGGCGACCATCAGGCCTCCACCGCCAGGCCCGCTTCCTCCAGTGCCGCCTCCGGCGAACGGTCCCGGTGGACCACTTCGGCCACGGCCCGGGTGATGGCACCGGGGTCGGCGTGCTGGAACACCGTCCGGCCCATCGAGACGCCGGCCGCACCGGCGTCCATCGCGCCCCGCACCGACCGGAGCGTCGCCAGGTCCCCGTCCGGTTCGCCGCCGGCGATCACCACCGGGAGCCGGGTCGACCCCGTCACGTGTTCGAAGGAGTCGGCGTCGCCGCTGTAGGAGGTCTTGACGAGGTCCGCCCCGAGTTCCTCGGCGAGGCGCACGGCGTGGCCCAGGGCCTCGGGGTCGTGGCCGTCGACGCCCGGCCCCCGGGCGTAGGCCATCGCCAGGACGGGTATCCCGAGGCGACCCGCTTCCGCCGTCACCGACGCCAGGTCCTCGATCTGTCGGGGTTCGTGGTCGCTGCCGACGTTGATGTGGAAGGAGACCCCGTCGGCGCCCGCCCGGACCGCCTCCTCGACGGTGCAGGTGACCCGCTTGTCGTTCTCGTCGGGACCGATCGTCGTCGAGGCGTTCAGGTGGACGACGTAGCCGGCCCCCTCCTTCGCCGCGTGGACGCGGGGCGCGATCCCCTTCTGGGTCAGCACCGCGTCCGCGCCGTTGCGGGTGATGGCACCGACGGTCGACTCGATGTCGCGCAGGCCGTCGACCGCGCCCATCGTGATGCCGTGGTCCATCGGGATGACCACGTACCGGCCGTCCGTCCCGATCCGCTCCAGTCGTGCGCGTACGCCTGTCGTCGTTCCGTCGGATGTGTCGTGAGCCGTCATGATGTGGTAGAGTGTGACACAGCCGCTTATTTCGGTTGCGATCCCGGCCGATTCCGCGACTGGGTGCCGCCGCCGGCACCGCGGACCGCGCCGTCCTTCAGTTCCCGCGCCTTCTCGCGCAGGCGGTCGGCCACCGTCCCCGGGTCGTCGCCGGCCTCGACGCCCGCCTCGATCATCTCGACGATGGCGGAGCCGACGATGACCCCGTCCGCGCCGGCCCGGACCACCCGTTCGGCGTGGTCGCCCTCGCTGATGCCGAACCCGACCGCCTTCGGGAGGTCCACGTGTTCGAGGCGTTCGAGGCTCTCGGCCGTGTGGGAACTGACCTCCTCCCGGGCGCCGGTCGTCCCCAGGCGCGCCTGGACGTAGACGTAGCCCGATACCCGGTCGAGGATCCGGTCGAGGCGGTCGTCGGTCGTGGTGGGGGCGACGATGAACACCAGGTCCAGGCCGTGGGCCTCGCAGGCCGCCACCAGGGGGTCGGACTCGTCGACCGGCAGGTCCGGGACGACGATGCCCTCGACCCCGGCCTCGGCCGCCCGCCGGACGAACGGTTCGACGCCCGGGCCGCCGGATCCTGCACCGTCGCCAGATCCCGCACCGTCGCCGGTCTCCGTCCCGTCGCCGGATCCCCCTCCGTCGTCGGCCCCGTCCCGCCCCCGACCGTACTGGTAGATCAGGTTGTAGTAGGTCATAACGACCAGCGGAACGTCCACGTCGAGGTCCTCGACCAGTTCGAAGAACCGGTCGGGGGTCATCCCGCCTTCCAGCGACCGGACGATGGCCGACTGGATGGTCGACCCCTCGGCGATCGGTTCGGAGAAGGGGAGGCCGAGTTCGACGACGTCCGCCCCGCCCTCGACGAGTGCCTCGACGTACCGCTTCGTCGCCTCGGGGGTCGGGTCGCCGGCGGCCACGTACGGGACGAAGGCCGGGCCGTCCTCGAAGGCCCGTTCGAGGACCATTCAGCGGTCGCCTCCAGCGTGCGGATCCGTTCCGGCAGCCCCCTCGAACACGGACATGTCCGGGGCCTCCGCGACCCCTCGCTCGGTGCTCTCCTCGATGACCGTCTCCAGGTCCTTGTCGCCGCGCCCGGAGACGTTCACGACCACCAGGTCACCCAGGTCGTCGGCGTGTTCCTCCAGGTAGGCGAACGCGTGGGCCGTCTCCAGGGCGGGGATCACTCCCTCCAGTCGGGAGAGCCGGTGGAACGCCGACAGGGCGGCGTCGTCGTCGACGTTCACGGGCCGGACCCGGTCCTCGTCGACGAGGTGGGCCAGTTCCGGGCCGACGCCGGCGTAGTCCAGCCCCGCGGAGACCGAGTGGGACTCGACTATCTGCCCGTCGGAGTCCTGGAGCACCTTCGTCCGGGCGCCGTGGAGGACGCCCTCGGTGCCCGTCGACAGCGACGCCGAGTTGGGGGCGACCCCCGCGTCCTCGTCGACGGCCAGGGTGGATCCCCCGGCCTCGACGGCGTAGAGGTCGACGTCGTCGTCTCGCGGGCGTTGCCCGCTCGACCCGTCCGCGGACCGACGGTCCGCGCTCGCCACGAACTCGTGGAACGCACCCATCGTGTTCGACCCGCCGCCGGCACACGCCAGGACCGAGTCGGGAAGCCGGTCCTCCCGGTCCAGGATCTGTCGGCGGGTCTCCTCGGAGATGACCGCCTGGAAGTCCCGGACCATCCGGGGGAACGGGTGGGGACCGACGACCGACCCGATGACGTAGTGGGTGGTTTCGACGGTGGTCGCCCAGTCCCGCATCGTCTCGCTGATGGCCTCCTTCAGGGTCCCCCGCCCGACGTCGACCGGGTTCACCTCGGCACCGTTCAGGAGCATCCGGAAGACGTTGGGCCGCTGGCGGTTGATGTCGGTCCGGCCCATGTATATCTCGCAGTCCATCCCGAAGTGGGCACACGCCATCGCCGTCGCCGTGCCGTGCTGGCCCGCCCCCGTCTCGGCGATGATCCGTTCTTTGCCCATGTAGCGGGCCAGCAGGGCCTGTCCGAGCGCGTTGTTCAACTTGTGGGCGCCGCCGTGGAGGAGGTCCTCGCGCTTGAGGTAGACGTCCGTGTCGTACCGCGCCGAGAGGCCGTCGGCGTACTGCAGGGGCGTGGGTCGGCCGCCGAAGTCCCGGAGCCGTCGGTGGAACTCGTCCATAAAGCCGTCCTCGTTCTCCAGGACGTACCGGCGGTAGGCGTCCTCCACTTCCTCGATGGCCGGCATCAGCGCCTCGGGCACGAACTGGCCGCCGTAGTCGCCGAAGTTGGGGTCGAGGTCCTCACCGGACCCGGCGTCGGGATCCGAACTCATCGGTCGGCCACCCCGGTCAGTCGCGCCGCGTTCTCGCGGACGGACCCCTCCATCAGCGCCGACCCGACCAGCAGGCCGTCCGCACCCGCGTCGAGCATCCGGTCGGCGTCCTCCGGGTCACCGATCCCGCTCTCGGCGACGAGGGTGGCGTCCTCGGGGGCCCGGGGCGCGATGGACTCGAACGTCGAGAGGTCGACCTCCAGGTGGGCCAGGTCGCGGTTGTTCACGCCCACCAGATCGGCACCGGCCCCGAGCGCCCGGTCGAGTTCCTCGCGGGTGTGGACCTCCACCAGCGGATCGAACCCCCGCTCCCGGGCGGCCCGGACCATCCCCTCAAGGTCGTCGAGGAACCGGGCGATCAGCAGGACCGCGTCGGCCTCGACGGCGTCCAGTTGTGCCTCCTCCAGGAGGAAGTCCTTCCGCAGGACGGGCACGTCCACGGTCTCCCGGACCCGGCGGAGCGCCTCGGTCGATCCCCCGAAGTGGTCGGGTTCGGTGAGCACCGAGAGGGCGGCGGCCCCGCCGTCGACCATCGACTCGGCGAGTTCGACCGGGTCGTCCTCGCGCACCCCGTCCGTCGTCGGACTGGTCGGCTTCACCTCCGCGATCACCGGCCGGCGACCGTCGCTCCGGGCCCGGGCCAGCGCCACCGGGATGTCCCGCGGATCCACCGACACGCTCCCCTCCGGTACTCGTCGGTCCCGCGCCGCGGCCAGGATGGACCGCACCGCGGGAGCCATCTCCTCGTCTCTCGCGTCCTCGCTAGCGTTCATTGTTGTTCACCGATGGGCGTTTCTGGACATAAACCTTGCGCGATCCGCCGGGCGACGACCGCCGAGGGAGCGAGAGGGCAGGGACCCCCCGCCAGTCGGCCACGACCCCATCAGTCCGACGCGACGGCGGTCTGCATCAACTCGGAGTTGTAGGCGCTTCCGACGCCGTCCTCGCCCATCACGATCACCCCGGCCACGGCATCGTCGGCCGACTCGGCCCCGAACTCCTCGATGGCGGTCCGGGCGGCCTCCGGGGCGGAGTGGCCGGACTCGAGGAGGTCGACGGCCCGCCGGGAGAGCGTGCACTTGGCTATCTCCTCGCCCGCGCCGGTCGCGGAGGCGCCACCCGCGGACGAGCAGTAGAACCCCGATCCGATCTGGGGGACGTCGCCGACCCGTCCGGCGAGGGCAAACCAGCGGCCGCCGGTGGAGGTGGCGGCGGCGAACCGGTCGCCGTCGCGGGCCACGGCACCGACCGTGTCGTGGTCGTGGGGATCCCCGTCGGGATCGGTTCCGGGTGGGTCCACCGCCCGGTCGGCCGCGTCCGGGGTCGACGACCCCGAGGGGGCCGCGTAGTCGCCCTCGTCGTCCTCGTCGTCCCCGCTCCCGAACCGCGATTCGAGCCAGGCCAGTTGCTCCCGCGACGAGGCGTCGGCGGGGGCGTCGGCCTCGGCCCACCGCTCGCGGTTCCGGTCGCTCCAGAGGTCCCGGCCCGTCTCGACGCCGAACTCGCCGGCCAGTTCGACGGCCTTCGGGCCGGCGACGAGGACGTGGGGCGTCTCCTCCAGGACGGCCCGGGCGGCGCTGACGGCGTGTTCGACGCCGGGCATCCCGCAGGCCGCGCCCGCCCGGGGGTCGTCGGTCATCAGGCCGGCGTCGGTTCGGATCGCGCCGTCGCTCTGGACCGCCGACCCGACGCCGGCGTTGAACCGCGGGTCCGACTCCAGGACCCGGACCGCGGCACAGACCGCCCCGGTGGGGGCGGCGGCCTCGCTGCCGGCCGCCGCGGCCTCCTCCAGGACGGCCTGTCGTTCGGGTGGTTCCTCCGGGGGGCTGCCGGCGCCGCCGTGGACGACGATGCGCATACCACCCGCTCGGACCGATGGCGGATTACCGTTTGGGCGTGGCGTGGACCGCCGGACGGGCGGCCGCCGAGGGCGGGACCTTCCCGGTCGTTCATGCAAAATTCGCCGGGCGAGCGGTACGCCTTTCAGGGGTCCGGTAGAACCGTTGGCACATGGGATACGACAAAGTGGAGGTGCCCGACGAGGGCACGACGATCGAGGTGACGGAGGACGACGAGCTCGTCGTACCCGACGACCCGATCGTGCCCATCATCCACGGGGACGGCATCGGGACCGACGTCGGACCGGCGGCCCAGAAGGTCCTGCAGGCCGCCGCCAACGCCACCGGCCGGGAGATCCGCTGGATGCGGGTCTTCGCCGGCGAGTCCGCACGCGAGAAGTACGACGAGAATCTCCCCGACGACACCATCGACGCGCTCACGGAGTTCAAGGTCTCCATCAAGGGCCCCCTGACCACGCCCGTCGGCGCCGGCTTCCGCAGCCTCAACGTCGCGCTCCGCAAGAAGCTCGACCTCTACACCAACATCCGGCCAACCTACCACCTCGAAGGCGTCCCCTCGCCGGTCAAGCGCCCGGAGCAGATGGACATGGTGTCCTTTCGGGAGAACACCGAAGACGTCTACGCCGGCATCGAGTGGGAGGCCGGCACCGAGGAGGTAAAACAGGTCAGGGAGTTCGTCGAGGAGGAGATGGGCTTCGACGACACCATCCACGACGGCCCCGTCGGCATCGGCGTCAAGCCCATCACCGAGTTCGGCACCAAGCGTCTCGTCCGCAACGCCATCGATTACGCCCTCGAGAACGACCGCGACTCCGTGACCCTCGTCCACAAGGGCAACATCATGAAGTTCACCGAGGGCGCCTTCCGCGACTGGGGATACGAGGTGGCCGAGGCGGAGTACGGCGACGAGGTCATC
>PXRX01000019.1 GCA_003023195.1 Halobacteriales archaeon QS_8_69_26 | reverse complement strand
GGCCGGCGTAGGAGAAAGTTGCCTCCGTGAGGGATGGCGCTAATGCCAGACCCCCAACGCGAGGAATCCCACGGCTTCAGCCGTGTGGAGGATGTCAATAGCGCACTTCCCGGCCGGGGCAGTCCGTCCGCCGCAGGTGATCTCCACCGTCAGCGAGGCTCCCGACGAGATTTTACAGTAAATTTACTGTAACTCTCGCTCCTATCCGAACGGTACCCCCGAACCGAGTAGAAACCCTTTAGTTCGCGTCTCGCGGACCGATCCCTGGGAACGGCACGACCGCAAATCCGACCTGTCCCCGTTTCGGGGCTTGGGATTGCGGTAGTGCACCCGGTCGCCGCCGTCGGCGGGGCCCAGTGGCGGGTCCCCGCCGCCGCCCGGCGGCCAAGGAGCGGTTGTGCGGTTCCTATCCTCAAACCATGGCACGAATGCACACCCGTCGACGCGGCTCGTCGGGATCCGAACGACCGGTAACGGACGAACCGCCGGAGTGGAGCGACGTCGAACCGGAGGCCGTCGAGGAGCGCGTCGTCGAACTCGCTGACCAGGGTCACACCCCCTCGGAGATCGGACTGAAGCTCCGGGACGAGGGCGTGACCGGGACGCCGGTGCCCGACGTGAAACTCGCCACCGGCAAGAAGGTCACCGAGATCCTGGAGGAACACGATGCAGGCCCGGAGGTCCCCGAGGACCTGCGGAACCTGATGGAGAAGGCCGTGCGCCTCCGCGAGCACGTGGACGAGAACCCCCAGGACAAGCAGAACAAGCGGGCGCTGCAGAACACCGAGTCGAAGGTCCGCCGCCTCGTCGACTACTACCGGGGCGACGAACTGGACGAGGCGTTCACCTACTCCTACGACGCGGCCGAGCGCCTGCTGGAGTAACCCCAGTCGATGTCGACCACGTCCCCGGAGGCCGACCGCGACGTCGACGCCCTCGCGGAGCGACTGCCCTCCGCCGGGTTCGTGCGGGTCGTCACCCGCGCGGACGGCGACGGCGTCGCGGCCGCCGGGGTCCTGGCGCGGGCGCTCTCGACGGTCGACATCCCGGTCCAGGTGACCGCCGCGCGGACGGACGAGGGCCGCGCCCGCCGGGCCGACCGCGCCGCCGACCACGCCGCCCCCGGCGACGTCACCGTCGTCGTGGGGACGCCGGACGCGAGCGGTGCCGACCCCGCGGTCCTCGCGGGCGACGGCCGCCCGGACAGCGTCGCGGCCTGGGAACTCGCCCGCTCGATCGCCGGGAACGCTTCGCCCGGGGATCTGCCCCGTCCGTCGGTCCTCGCCCTCGCGGGGGCCGTCGCGGCCGGCGCGGTTCCCGGGGAGGACGGCACCGATGCGCCGCTTTCCGCCGCGCGGGAGGCCGGCGTCGAGCGCCGGCCCGGGGTAGCGATCCCGACCGGCGACGCGACGGACCTGGCGCACTCGACGCTGGTCCACGCGCCGTTCTCGGGCGACCCCGGCGCGGCCGGCGAGGCCCTGTCGGGGCTGTTCGACCCCGCGGGCTTCGATCACGCGGACCCGGACGTCGGGCGGGACCTGGCGTCGCTGGTGGCCCTGCGGGTCGCCGGCGACGACGAGGCGGCCCGCTCGGCCGGCGTCGCCGTCGAACGGGCGCTTCGCCCCTACGCGGTGCCGGACGGTCCGGTCGCCACCGTCGGCGGCCTCGCGGACGTCCTCGACGCGGCCGCCCGGGAGTCCCCCGGCGTGGCCGTCGCGCTTTCGCGGGGCTACGACGCCCGCGAGGCGGCGCTGTCGGCCTGGCGCGAGCACGCCCGGGCGGCCCACGGGGCCGTCCGGTCGGCGACGACTGCTCGTTACGACGGCGTCCTGGTCGCCCGGGTCGACTCCGGGCCGGTCGACACGACCGCCCGCCTGCTCTCGGCCTACCGGTCGCCCGAACCGGTCGCCCTCGTCGTCGGCGACGGCGAGGCGGCGGCCGCGCTCTCGCCCGACGCCGAGGGCGGGGACCTGCCGGCGACCCTCCGGACGGCGGCCAGGGGGATCGACCCCGGGGCCGAAACCGGCGGGACCGCCCGCCGGGCGCGCGCACGGTTCGACGACCTCCCCGACCGGTCGGCGCTGGTCGGCGCGTTCCGGGAGGCCCTGCCGTGACGGGGCGCGACGACGCCGCCGACGCGGGGAGCGGTGTCGAACGTCGTGCACGGGCGGTGATCCGGACGACCCACGACGACCCGGATACGGTGGCCGCCGCGCTCCGGCCGGACAACACCGACGAGATGGACGCGACGGTCGAGGACGGCGACGGCCCGGCGGAACGCGACGGTCGCGCCGACGGGTCCCGTCGCGGCGACCGGCGCGTCCGGACCGTCGTCGAACGCGACTCGGCGGCCGGGTTGCGGTCGACGGTCGACGACTACCTCGTCAACCTCGACGTCGCGGACAGGACGGTACGGCACGCGAACGACCACTCGACCACGAGCGATCACGCGACAGCGAACGACGACGCGACCAACAGCGATCACGCGACAGCGAACGACGACGCGACCACGAGCGATCACACGACAACGAACGACGCGACAGCGAACGACAACACGACACACCCATGAGCGAACGATCGGTTTCACGACAGAAACAGGAGAAGCGGTGGTACACCGTCTTCGCGCCCGAGCAGTTCGACCGCGCGGAGCTCGGCGAGACCCCCGCTGACGAACCGGAGAAGGTAATCGACCGGACGGTAGAGACGACGCTCGGCGACATCCGCGACGACGCCAGCGAGAACAACACGAAGCTCACGTTCCGCATCAGCGACGTGGGCTCGGACGCGGCCTACACCGACTTCGAGAAGCACGAACTCACCCGCGACTACGTACGGAGCCTGGTGCGCCGCGGCGCCTCGAAGATAGAGGCCTACGTGACGGTGCTGACGACCGACGACTACCGGGTCCAGATCCAGCCCGTCGCCTTCACCACGAAGAAGGCCGACCGGAGCCAGGAAGAGGCCATCCGGCGGATCATGATCGACCTCGTCGAGGAGGCCGGCACCGAGCGCACCTTCGAGGAACTGATCGACTCCGTCGTCGAGGGACGGCTCTCCTCGGCCATCTACGGCGAGGCCAAGGAGGTCTACCCCCTCCGGCGGGTCGAGGTCGTCAAGGCGACCCTCGACGCCAGCCCCGAGGAAGTCGCCGCCGAGGAAGAGACCGCCGTCGACGTCTGAACGTTTTCGAACGGAGCTTTTTCGGACGTTTCGGGGCAGGAGGCCGGGAGCCGCCGGCCCCCCGTCAGCAGAACCGGTCGGGGACGGCCTCCTCGTAGTTCTCGTAGGTCAGCGCGTCGGGGAGCGTCTCGAACCACCCCACGTCGTCGATCTCGCCGGGTTCGGGGCGCAGGTCGCCCTCGACGGGGGTGGCCTCGAAGGTGACCCCGAGCGACCACAGGGGCTCGCGGTCGCCGGTCGTCAGTTCCAGCAGGTTCGCCCGGGAGACGCCGGTGAGTTCGATCCGCAGGCCGGTCTCCTCGCGGGCCTCCCGCCGGGCGGTCTCCTCGACGGTCTCCCCGGGTTCGTGGGTGCCGCCGGGTTCGGCCCACCCGTCGCTCCACTCGGGGCTGACCAGCAACAGTTCCCCGTCCCGGGTCACCAGCGCCCCGGCGTAGACGAACGACCGGTCGTCGTAGCAGGCCGCCCGGTGTTCCTCGTACTCCTCCGGATCGACGGTCCGTCGGCGCTCCACGAAGGGGACCTCGTCCCACGCCTCGCGGACCCGGCCCAGTTCGGACACCAGTCGCTCGGGCGGATCCAGATTCACGGTGGGAGTTCGCGGAACTGGTTGAAAACGGCGTCGAAGTCACCCGGACCCCCGGTCGGCACCGGCGGGCCGAGGCTCGGTCGTCGGAGTCACCCCGACGGGCCTCAGTCGGCACCCGCCGGCGGACTCGCGGTGGCGAACTTCGACAGGTCGAACTCGGCGGCGTCGGTGACCTCGGCGGGGGAGTCGTAGGGTCTGTTGACGAGGATGTCGCCAGCCCGCTGTTTTCCGATCCCGGGGATGGCGGTCAGTTCCTCGATGGACGCCCGGTTCACGTCGAGGGGGTAGGGGACCGCCGTCACGGACCGGTAGCCGTGGTCGACGACGGCGACGTCGATGGCCCGCCCGAGGTCCCGCTCGCCGGGGATCCCCACGAGCAGGGGGTAGGTCCCGAGCTGCCGGCCGAAGGTGGTGCCGTCCTCGTGGTACTCCAGGTGGACGTCCGGGAGGACGGTCCCGGGCGGCGCAAGCCGCCCGAGCATCGGGTTGTCTATCTCCTCGCGCACCCGCCGCTTGTAGCCCTTGAACTGCTCCTTGTGGTCGTGGGCGATCTTCGCGCCGGTGTCGGCCATCTCGGTGCCCTCGAAGGCCATCACCTGGCGGATGTTCACCCGCCGGAGGAGCAGGCCCTCCTCCATGACCCGTTCCAGGAACCGGCGGTTGTGCTCGAAGGTCTCCGATCGCTCGCCCGCCAGGCCGTGGACGAGGTTGATTCCGGGAAGCAACTTGGGCAGTCGGGGCGCAGCGTCGGCACCGTAGTTCGGCGCGGTGTCGGGGTCGCCGCCGGGCCGCCACCCCGCCTCCTCGTTGACGATCCGGACCGCTTCCAGGCACTCCTCGGCGGTGACGAGGAGGTTGTTCTCCTCCTGGACCACCGGGTCCGCCGACTCCAGGCCGAACGCGGCCACGTCGCCGGGGGTGTTGTGTTCGGCGATGATCCGGATGCCCTCCCTGGACTTCTCGGGGTAGTCGACGATGGTCACCGGGTTCATGTTGTCCAGGTGCAGGGTCTCCAGGTCCGGGGCCACCTCGCGGATCCCCCCGTACAGCCGCCGGAGTGCGTCGGGGTTGGGGGCCTCGCCGTCGCCGCCGAAGGCGAGGATGTCCGCCTGCCGGCCGAGTCGGAAGTGCCGGGCGCCGTGGTCGGACAGCTGGGCGACCTCGTCGACCACCGACTGCGCCGTCCGGAACGAGGGGTTGCCGTAGAGGGGTTCGGTGCAGAACGAACACCGGTAGGCACACCCCCGGGAGGTCTCCATCTCGCAGATGAGGTAGTCGGGGTGGTTCGGGTGGTGTCCGACGACGAACGCGCCGGCGGCGGCCCACCGGTCTATCTCCTCGTTGTCCCGCATCCGGTCAGAGAAGCCCTCCAGCCCCGACCGGACCAGGTCGTGGGCGGCCGCCTCGACGTCGCCCTTGGCGACGAAGTCGTAGTCCAAGTCGTCCCGCTCCGTCTCGATGGCGCCCTTGTTCTCGTCGCCGACGCCGAACCGGACGGGACCACCGAGCAGGGTGGTGCCGTCGGCGGTCCAGGCCAGTTCGCGCACCTCGTCCGGTTCCGCGGGCGTGCCCCCGACGTACTTCCCGGGCACGGTCATCCCGCCGACGTAGACCAGCAGGTCGGCCGACTCCACGTCGGCCCACTTCCGGCGGTCCTCCCGCAACTCGTCTATCGTGTGGTAGGTGATCGCGCCGCGGGGGACCCCGGCGTCGACCAGGCCACCGGCCACGTACCGGGGGTACGTCGAGATGTACGGCGGCACCCCGAAGTGGGCCGGTTCGTCGACGTAACCGTCGACGATGGTCACCGTCAGCTCACCGGGATCGGTCATCGATCACGGATACCCTCCCGAGCCGTAAAACGGTGACTCCTCGGACCCGCTGCCCGCCAGTTCCCGACGGGTGCGGCGGCTCGTCGGTCGGAACGCACCGCGGAGAATTGGACCGGGGAGACGGGAGCGGACCGGCGCGACTACTCTTCCTCGTCGTCCTCGTCCTCGTCCTCGGTGGCGAGGAGTTCGCGCTCGACGAGGTGGTCTTCGATCTCGTCGTCGTCGAGGATCCGGAGTTCCTCGTCCTCGACGCTCACGGTCGAGAGGCCGACTTCCTGGGGCGTAAGCGAGCCGTCGTTGACCGACGCCAGCGCCGCCAGCGCGAGGCCGACACCACCGTCGAGGTTCATCCCGTCGCCGTAGTTCTCCTCCAGGTAGTCCTCGATCTCGCCGCGGTCGGCACCGACCGCCAGCGCCTTCCACTCGTAGGGGGTCCCCGAGGGGTCGGTCTCGAACAGGCGGGGCTCGCCGTCGTCGATGCCGCCGATGATGAGCGAGACGCCGAAGGGCCGGGCGCCGCCGACCTGGGTGTACTGCTGGATGTGGTCGGTGATTTCCTTGGTGAGCGTCTCGATGCCGATCGGTTCGCCGTAGCGGAGGCGGTTGACCTGGGCCTGCCGGCGGGCGAAGTCGATCAGCTGGCGGGCGTCGGCCACGTGGCCGGCGCTGGCGATGCCGACGTGGTCGTCGGCCTTGTGGATCTTCTCGACGCTGGATTCCTCCATCAGCGGCGAGCGGATCCGCTTGTCGACCGCCAGCACGACGCCGTCCTCCGCCCGGACGCCGACGCTTGCTGTTCCGCGCTTTACCGCCTCGCGGGCGTACTCTACCTGGTAGAGACGACCGTCGGGCGAGAAGATCGTGATCCCGCGGTCGTAGGCCTGCTGTTGGGCTTGTCCTTGCATTATTGGTCCTCCAAGTCGATGGGCGTCGCACCCGCAAACGCGTGACCGTCGCGGACGTCGACCGCCGCGCCGCGAACGACCGCCGGTCGCGTCCCGTCTCCGAACACGACGTCCTCGTGGTCCGGGTCTCCGGGCGTTTCGCCTAAATACTTTTCTTCACAGGCACGGATCGTCCCCGAGACGCCGACGACACGGACCCCGATCGGGTGGCCGTCGACCGACCCGACGCAGGCCAGCGCCGCCCGGCCCCGCGAGACCTCCCCGTGGCGGACCCGGACGACCGCCTCGCCGGTCCCACCGCCGAACCGGTACCGTAGTACCTCCAGGACTGCGTCGGCGCTGCCCGGATCCCCAAGCAGCGCACGGGCGCTCTCCCAGACCGCCCGCTGGAACCCCTTCCGGGAGGGGTCCGCGTCCGGCCAGGTCTCGATCCGGACCGCGAGGTACCGCCAGCGCGGGCGCAGGTGCTTCGGGAGGGGCACTCAGGTCCCTCCGTCGGAGCCGTTCCGATCGCTTCCGGTCGCGGGTCCGACACCGGCGGGGTCCTCGGCGACGAGGACACCGATCTCGTCGTACACTCGCTCGACGGCGGTGACGGCCCAGTGGTCGGTCATCGTGTCGACGAGGTGGCCGACCGTCGAGGGGTCGTCCACCGTCGGGTCGTAGGCCGGGTCCTCGGGGACGCCGTCGAACAGCATCACGTCCCCGAGGACGAACCGCCGCGGGGCCAGGTTGGCGATCACGTCGATGGCCTCCACCTTCCCGGCGTCGTCGAGGTGGTGCATCGCGAAGTTCGAGACGACGACGTCGACGGCCGACCCCTCGCCGCCCGGGTGGCGGTAGCCGTCGATGGCCGGTTCGCGGAAGCTCCCCTCGGCGAAGTCGACGTTCGAGAGCCCCCGCTCGTCGGCCTTCTCCCGGGCCTGTGCGAGCATCCCCTCGCTCACGTCCCGGCCCACGACGCGGGCGCAGTCCGGCGCCAGCGCCAGGCCGATGGCGCCGGTGCCGGCGCCCAGGTCGAGTACCACGTCCTCGGGCCGGGGGTCGGCGTGCTCGACCACCAGGTTCGCACAGGCCCGGTACTCCGGCGGCCGCTCCTCGTCGTAGTCGTCGGCCTTCTCGTCGAACCGTTCGGCGTGTTCATCGATCGTCTTCTTCATACCGTCCCCGTTCGACCCCCGGCTCTATGAACGACTCGCCGGCGCGCTCCCGGTTGCGCCCGGCCAGCCGACCCCACTCCCGCAGCCCAGCCTCGACCGTCTCGCGGTCGAAGCCCACCGCCTCGCCGACGGCGACCAGTTCCCGGGGGGAACGGATCCGGAGGTGCGAGTCCGGCCGGGCGCTGACGACGAACGGTGCGTCACGGTCGAGAACGATCTCGCGGAGTCGACGGAGGTCCCGGAGCGCCCGCACGCGCCGGCCGCCGGTCGCCCGGAGGACGGGCGAGAGGTCGAACTCGACGCGGACGCCGTGGTCGCGGGCCTCGTCGGCGACGACGTGGTCCACCGCGCCCGCGCGCCGGAGCGGCCGCGTCAGGACGTCCACGCGGTCGCTCTCGGCCGCGAAGCGGTTCATCGCCTCGGATCCGCCGGCCACCGCCACTACCGTGTAGTCGGTCCGCTCCCGCGACCGGACGTTCCCCAGGCGGCCCGCCGCAGTCGAGGGGTCGTCGACGTCGATCTCGACCCCGGAGACGACGTCGACCCCGTACTCCGCGGTGACCGTCCGGAGATACCCTCCGTCGTCCTCCGGGTCGTAATCCTCCCCGGCGTCGGCATGATCCGGGGGATCGCCGTCCGTGATGGTCGGATCCTCCGCCAGGACCGCGTCGGCGTTCCGGACGACCAGGCCGTCGTAGCCGCTCTCGGTGGCGGTGCTCGCCAGTCGCGCGACCGTGCTCCGGCCCTCCGGGTGGGCGACGGCGGCCTCGTAGCGATCCTCCGTCACGGTACTCGTCAGGGCCGACCGCCCGTCCGACCTTTACCGTTTCGACTGGTCCCGGCGTGTCCCCCACCTCGACGGGCGGGAACGACCGTCGCCCCCGTCGGGCGGGCCGGATCGACCGGTCACTCCAGGAAGTCGCGCAGTTCGTCCACGGGCCAGGCGTTCACCACGTCGGCGGGTTCGGCCCACCCGCGGCGGGCAGTGTGGACGCCGTACCGGACGTTCGCGAACTCGCTCGGCCGGTGGGCGTCGGTGTTGACGGCGACCGGTGCGCCGGCCTCGACGGCGGGCTTGACCGCGGCCCCCGAGAGGTCCAGCCGCGAGGGATTGGCGTTGACCTCCAGGGCGACCCCGTGGTCGGCGGCCGCGCGGCCCAGCCGTTCGGGGTCTATCGTCAGGCCGGAGCGCCGGCCCAGCAGTCGGCCGGTGGGGTGGCCGAGCACGTCGACCGAGGGGTGTTCGATCGCCCGCACCAGCCGGTCGCTGGCGTCGTCGGCCGCGTCAAGGCCGCTGTGGGGCGAGGCGACCACCACGTCCAGGTCCGCGAGGACGTCGTCGGCGACCGAGAGGTCACCTCCGGCGTCGACGTTGGCCTCGACCCCGGCGAACACCGCGACGTCGTCGAGGTCGTCGTCCACCTCGCGGACGGCGACCATCTGCTCGCGCAACTCCTCGTCGTCCAGTCCCACGCCCCCGACCATCCCGGGGCCGGTCGCGTGGTCGGTGACCGCGAGGTAGTCGTGGCCGAACTCGGCGGCGGCCTCGGCCGACTCCCGGATCGTCGGCTCCCCGTCGGACCACCGGGTGTGGGTGTGCAGGTCGCCCCGGGGGTCGCCCTCCCCGACGAGGTCCGGCAGGTCGCCCGCCTCGGCGGCGTCTATCTCGCCCCGGTCCTCCCGGAGTTCCGGTGGAATCGGTGGCAGTCCGACCGCCTCGTACATCGACGCCTCCGTCTCGCCGGCGATCCGTGTCCCCCGCTCACGGACGTCCTCGGCGTCGGGGTCCTCCGGTTCTCCGGCGTCCGACCCGCCGTCTCCCCCGTCCCCGCCGTCGTCCACCTCGAAGGCGCCGTACTCGTTGAGCGAGATCCTACGGTCGAGCGCGCGGGTCCGCAGGCGGACGTTGTGGTCCTTGCTCCCGGTGAAGTACTGGAGCGCGGACCCGAACTGGTCCGGTTCCACGACCCGGAGGTCGACACGGATCCCGTCCCGGGACCGGGCGGCGGCCTTGCTCGTCCCGGCCTCGATGACCGTCTCGACCCGCGGGTCGCCGGTGAAGGCCTCGACGGCCTCGGGGGGGTCGGTCGAGGCGACCAGGACGTCCAGGTCGCCCACGGTCGGCCGCCAGCGCCGGATCGACCCGCCCACGTCGCACCGCTCGACGGCGTCGTGTTCCCGGAGTCGCGCCAGGAGGGCGTCGGCCAGTGGCCGGGCCTCGCCCAGCAGCGACCGCTCGGCGGCCGTGCGGGCGAACTGGAGGTTCTCCAGGATGTTCCCTTCGGTCTTCGCGCCGAACCCCCTGACCTCCTGGATCTCGCCGGCCTCGGCCGCGGCCTCCAGGTCGTCGAGCGTCCGGATCCCCAGCGCCTCGTAGAGCGTCCCGACGGTCTTGGGGCCGACCCCCTCGACGCGGGTCAGCGCGTCCATCTCGACCGGGAGCCGTTCGCGTTGCTCCTCCAGTTCCTCGATTTCGCCGGTCTCGACGCACTCGGCTATCTTCGCGGCGATGGCGTCGCCGACGCCCTCTATCTCCTCGACGGCCTCCCTGTCCTCGACCGCGAGGGTCGCGACCCGGACCGGCTGTTCCCGGACGTTCTCCGCCGCCCGGCGGTAGGCGCGTGGCTTGTACTCGACGTCCTGTGCCTCCAGCAGGTCGGCCATCTCCTCGAACAGGCCGGCCAGTTCGTCGTTGGTGATCGTTGCGGGGTCCCGGTCGGTCATCCTCGTGCTCGCTCGGTGGTCCGGCGGTCGTGGCTCGGTTCGCCCGGTTGCGGGGATCGATCGCGGTTCATCCGGTTGCGGGGGATCGGTCGCCGTTCGATTCGCCCGGTTGCGGGGGATCGGTCGCGGGTGGCCCGGCAGTGAGGGGATCAGTTCGGGTGGACCGTCAGTAGCGCCGGCGGTCCTCGGTGTCCTCGTGGCCCAGGGCCTGCCGGAGGAACTTCACCCAGCGTTGCTGGTCGACGGCCTCCTGGCGCTGGGCCTCGGCCTCCAGGTCCGTCGGTCCCAGGCTCTCCAGGGCGTTCAGCGCCCGGTCGATCCCGACGATGGCGTCGGCCAGGCGCTCGCCCTCCTCCCGGCTGATGTCGGCCTCCTCCAGGCACTGCTTGCGCTGGAGGCGCTCCCGGCGGAGGTTCTTCTTCGCCCGGTCGACCCGCTCTCGCTCGCCCTCCGGCACCGTCTCGCGGCGCTTTATCTCGAAGACGAACTCCTGCAGGTCTACCTCCTCGCCCTGGACCTCGATGCGGTCCGGGATGTCGGCGCCGACGGTGGCGCCCTCGCGTTCGATCCGCTCCAGCAGTTGCTTGCGCTCGTACTCCTCCACGTCGCCCGAGGTTGGGGACCGAAGGGCAAAAACCCATCCTCCCCGGTCGGAGGCGGGGCCCCTCGTCCCGGACCGGACTGCGGGGACGGGAGCCTCCTGAACGTGCCCGATCGGGAGCTACGGGGATCGATGTTCCCTCGCCAGGCGAGTGCACCACCGACCAGTGCGCCGACCACCAGCGTGAGGGAGTGCAACGACACGAAGAGCGTCGCTACCCCGCCGAGAATCGCTCCGATCACCGGAAGCCCCGACGACACGACGACGGTGAGAATCGGGCCGCCGGGAGCTACCGCGGGAAGGGTCGCAGCGACGAATCCGTACAACACACCGCCTCCCTTCTTTCCGCCGACGTAGCCGGCGACGAGTGGTCCGAGTACGGGGAGCCAGAACAGTAGCACCGAGAGCACGGTCATCCACAGGAACGCCGCGAGGATGCTCCCCCGTCTCGACGGGGATTCCCCTGCCGTCCGCTCCGAAGTCGGGGACTCAATTCCCGTTTCGTCCGGCGACGGTGGCGTGTACGTCCGTCCGCGATACCCCAGTAGATCCCGAGGGCGGCGACCGGGACGACCGGATCCGATCATCGGTAGACCCTGAGACGCCAACCGGGCGAGCTACCGATCACGGCCGAGATACTCACTTCATTCTCTTGCCGTATCCATACTCCGTATTCAGCGGAACTATTGTATCAACCGTTCGGCGTCCCGGCAAAGCCGGTCGAGAGTATTCCACAGGCCGTCATCACAGTTCGGGTCGGAAGCACCCCGCCCCTTCCGTCCACACCCGATGTCGGATCACGACCCGAGCAGCGTCGAACGGATTCCCGGGAGGAGAGAAAGAGGTCAGCGCCGGGCGGGAACGCGAGCGGGGGATCCCAGCTAGTCACTCGGTCCCGCTGCCCTGCATCAGCCGCTGGATCTCCGGATCCCGGGAGACCTCCTCGGGGTCGCCGCTGGCGACGATCTCGCCGCGCTCGATGACGTAGATCCGGTCGACGACGTCGGGGACGTGGGTGACGTTGGACTCCGCGACGAGGACGGCGATCCCCCGGTCGTTTATCGCCCGGAAGGTGGTGGTCTTGCCGGCGCCGTTGCGCCCGACGAGGCCGACGGGCGACCAATACAGTAACTGTACTGTAAATCGGACGGCCGGCCGCTCACCGTCGGGGGACCGACCCGGGCGGCCGTCGAGTCCCGGAACCGGACGGGGGCGACCGTCCGTCAGACATGTTAGGAAGGCACCCCGAGGGACGGTCATGGCCGAGTTCGTCGAGGAACCCGACGCCGACGCCTGCGAGATCCAGGGGTGTGACGGCACCCCGGCGGTGCGGCTTGACGTGCCCTGGGATGGGATCCGCGACGTCTGCACCGCCCACGGCCGGACCTGGGCCCAGAAGGAGGGCGTCGTCGCCCTGCCTATCGAACAGGCGAAGGCGGAGTGGGACGAGGGATCCGGCGTCGACGAGGAGGAGGAGTGGCCCGGCAACGAGGACGAGGAAACCGGATCCGGTAACGAGGACGGGGCGTCGGACGACCCGACGGACGACGGATCCGAGTGACGGGGAGAGTGGGAACCCGGGGGCCGGTCAGAGGTAGACCGCCATCATGACCTCGTCGACGTACTCGCCGTCGATCCGGTAGTGGTCCTCGCGGACCGCCTCGGTCTCCCAGCCCTGCTCCGAGAGGAAGTCGATGGCCGCCTCGTTGGTCGCGGGGGCGGACTGGTATATCTTCCCGTAGCCGTTCGCGTTGGCCCACTCCAGGCCGCGCTGGAGGAGGTGGCTCCCGATCCCGTGGCTCCGGTACTCCTCCAGGACGCCGACGGTGAGTTCGGCGGTGTGGGAGAGCTTCTCCAGTTCGGGGGCGTTGAGGTGGACCCACCCCACCACCTCGCCGTCGACGCAGGCGACGAAGAACATCCGGGACTCTATCTCGTCGTGACGGAGGAGGACCTCCTCGTGGTCGACCACGTCCGCGACCGTCTCTGCCTCGATGAGCGTCCCCTCCTCGGCGACGCTCCGGATCACGCCGACAAGGCCCGCCAGGTCGGACTCCCGGGCCGGGCGGATGGAGAACTCGAAGCCGTCGTCGGTGAACTCCACCTCCTCGCCGCCCTCGAAGGCGACCCGGAGGCGGCCGTCGACCTCCTCTACGTAGTCGTCGCGCTTGAGGATCGCCACGTGGTGTTTGAACCCGCGGGGGTCGACGCCCAGGTCATCCCGAACCTCCTCGACCGGCGTCGCGCCCCGCCGGTCGAGGTACTCGTAGATCGCTCGCCTGTCGTCGTGGTCGAACGAGAGGGAGTCGTGTGCCCCGTGTCCACTTGTCATGGACGGACGTTGGCCCGGGAGCTATTTAAGGACCGGTGGTAGAGTCGACCGGCCCCCTACCCGTGGCGGTCAGGCACGTCGGTCAGCAACTGGGCCACGTCCCGGATGTTGTGGGTCTCGATCAGTACCTCGGCGGCCTTCCGGATGGTCACGTCTGCCTCGACGTCGACCCCGTAGCAGGCGGCGTACAGTTCGAGGTAGGTGTTCAGCGCCTCGTGCAGGTCGTCGAGTTCCCCGCCGGAGAACTCCGTCCAGCCACCGCCGCCGTGGGCCCGGACGTAGGTCATCACGACCGGGCCGAGCCCCTCTCGGCAGAAGTCCATCGCACGGTCCTCGTCGGGCGGGTTCGCCGGCGGATCGAACCCCGCCCGGGCGTCCCTGGCACCGGCGACCAGGTCGTCGATGCGGTCGCGGTACTCCGAGGGGGGCTTGTCGTCGCTCCGGTCGCCGGGGTCAGGTAGGTTCTTTCGCGGATCCATGGTTTCGGGGAGTCGATCGGTGGGAGTCGGTGGGCTGGATGGGGGTCGGCGGGGCGGGGATCGGCGGAGGGAGACGGGACCTCAGAGGGGTTGTCGGTCCGGGATCAGCCCTCGCGGTACTCGACGCCCTTGCCGCCGTGGGGGTGCTCCCAGTGGGTGTCGGCGACGACGGCGCAGGTGCCACACTCGACGCAGGGCTGGGTGTCGAGGCTGACGACCCGTTCCTCGCCGCCGTTTGCCTTGACCGTCTCCTCGCGGTAGCAGCCACCACCGAAGTCCAGCGCCGAGACGGGACAGGCCGTGACCGCGGTGCCGGAGGCCTCCCAGGAGTTGTCCTGGACCTCGATGTGGGGGTTGCCGACGTCCGTGTCGTAGGTCAGGTCCCCGATGCGCTCGGCCAGGTCCGGGGGCTGGACCTCGCTGGTCTCGGTGATGACCTCGCCGGTCGCCTTCGCGAGCACCTCGGGCACCGTGGCGTAGGCGGTCCTGATGTCGGGCAGGGTCTTCAGCACGAGCGGGGAGTTGAACCCCCACTCGACCAGCCCGAGTTTGTCGGCGACGGTCAGCCCGACCGACCCGAGCGGCGACCGCGCGAGGGCGTCGGTCACGCCCGCAACCACGCCGTTCTCCGAGACGGGCGCGGTCGCCCGGTAGGAGGTCGGGCGGAGCTTGGACATGGTGCCGCTGTTCTTCAGCTTCTTCTCGTAGATCGACCCCGCCTTGCCGGGCTTCCCGCGGGACTTGGCCTCGACGAACGCCTCTGCGGCCAGCGCCCCGGCGGTGACGGCGTGGTTCATGCCCTTGATGATCGGCCCCTGGGCCTGCATCTGGCCGGCGGCGTCCCCGACCAGCACCAGGCGGTCCTTGTGCGGCGAGGGGTGGGCGACCTTCTTCGAGTCGGGCACCAGCTTCGCCGAATATTCGCGCTCGTGGTAGTCGGCGTCGATCCACCGCGCGAGCAGGGGGTGGGTCAGCAGGTTGTCCAGCAGTTCGTGGGGTTCGGCCTGCTGGGCGGCGATGGAGTCGAGGTGGAAGACGGTGCCGATCGACAGCGAGTCGCGGTTGGTGTAGAGGAACCCGCCGCCGCGGACGCCCTCGAAGAGGTCGCCCGAGAACAGGTGGGCCTCGCCCTCGTCGTCGTCGATGTCGAACCGCTCGTCGACCTCCTCGGGAGTCATCTGGACGACGGCCTTGACGCCCTGGAACCACTCCTCGGGTTCCTCCCAGTCCATCATGCCGGCGTCGCGGGCGAGTTCGGAGTTGACGCCGTCGGCGGCGACGACCATGTCGGCCCCTATCGGGTCGAGTTCGTCGCAGGTGACCCCGACGATGTGGCCGTCCTCGCGGAGGAGCCCGTTGACCCGGACGTCCGTCAGGAGGCCGCCCCCGGTCTCGCGAGTCATCTCGTGGACGCGTTCGGCCAGCCAGGAGTCCATCCGCCGGCGCAACACCGCGTCGGCCCACTCCGTGTCGTGGTGGTGGATGTCCCCCAGGTCCAGCGTGCGAACCTTGTCGTCGGCCAGGGCGTGAATGTAGTTCTCCGTGACCGGGCGCTCGCTGGCCGCCTCGCGGAAGCCGGGGAACAGGTCGTCGACCGTGTACGGCGCCGACTCCTCGGCGTAGATGAGGCCGCCGGAGACGTTCTTCGACCCGGCCTCCGTGCCGCGTTCGAGCACCAGCGTCTCCACGTCGTTGTTCGCCAGGGTCGCGGCCGCGGCCGCGCCGCCGGGACCGGCGCCGACGACGACCGCCTCGTAGTGTTCGCGGTCGTCAGTCATCCGAGACACCCCCGTCGGCCACGGCCTTCAGGTCCATCTCGCCGGCCTCGATGGCGTCCACCAGCGCCGGGATGACCTCGAAGAGGTCGCCCTCGACGAAGTAGTCCGAGAAGTCCCGGACGTCGGCGTCCGCGTCGGTGTTGATGGCGACGATGGTGTCGGACTCGTCCATGCCGACCTTGTGCTGGATGGCACCGGAGACGCCGGCGGCGATGTAGAGGTCCGGTTCGACGACCTGGCCCGTCTCGCCGATCTGTCGCTCCTCCTTGGTGTACCGCTCGACGTGGCCCTCGAAGTCGTACGAGGAGGTGACGATGCCCCGCGTGATGCCCAGGGCGGCGTCCTCGAACCCCTCGGTGAGTTCGAGGCCGAGTTCCATGCCCCTGGTCGGGTCGCGGCCGATCCCGCGGCCCATGCAGACGACCACCTCGTGGCCGGTGAGGTCGACGCCCTCGTCCAGGCGGTCGTGTTCGGTGACCTTCACGCGGAACCACTCGTCGTCGAGGTCGCAGTCGTACTCGATTACGGTCTCGGCCTCCCGGGTGCCGTCGCGGGACGGCACGTCGAAGCTCCCCGGGATAACAGAGGCACCTTGCGGGTGGAAGTCCCGGTTGGGCTTGTCCAGACAGAGGATGGTCGAGTACTCGAACCCGGAGAAGTCCGGGCGCTTCATGTGCAGGACCCGCTCGAACTCCTTCTTGTCGGTGGCCTCGCCGGTCTTGGCGGGGTTCGAGATGACCGCGCTGTCGATGTACAGCCCCGAGCAGTCGCTGGCCAGCCCGGAGTCGAGTTCGCCCTGGACCGTCGCCGAGAGGTCCCGGCCGTTGTTCGTCGCCGGGAAGACGGTGTAGCGGGGCTCGTGGTAGTCCCGCCAGTCGGCGTCGCCCCGGGCCATGTCACAGAATATCTCGGTGTAGGGCTTCAGGCGGAACCGCTCCAGGCGCGGATCCTCCTGGTAGACGACCACGTCGGCCCCGTAGGCGACGACGTCCTCGACGTGTTCGGAGACGTCCTCGCCGATGAGCACCGCCACGACGCGCTCCTCGGCGTCGTACTGCTCGTTGTAGTCGTCCATTAGTTCCCGGGCCTTCCCGAGCATCTCCTTCGAGACGTCGACCAGTTGCCCGGCCTGGGTCTCGCAGAAGACCCACATGTCGCGGTACTCGCCGTCGACGGTCCCCTCGACCCACCGCTTCTCGGCGGTGGGGTGGTCGAGTTCGGGGTACTTCTCCTCGGGTGACTGGTAGACCTCCTCGCCCTCCTCGGAGCCCTGGACCGAGTCGATCCGGTTCTCTATCTGGGCGATCGCCGACTCGCGGTTCTCGCCCTCCGTCTCGCGGTCGAGGATGTCCTCCAGGAGTTCGACGTCGTCGACCTCCCGGACCATGTTGGCGACCTCCGCGGTCGAGAGTTCGGAGAGGTCGACCGTCTCGGGGTCTACCTCTTCGTCTTCTTCCCGGAGGTCGTCGATGCGGCTCTCGATGACGGTGATCGCCGGGGCGCGGGCCTCGCCGTCCTCCTCCGCCTCGAGGATGGCCTCCAGTTCCTCGACGTCGTCGATGGCCTGTACCTCCTTCGTGAGTTCGGGAACGTCGAGTTCGGTGGGGTCTATCTCGGGCATCTAGTCTCCCTCCGCCTCGGCGGCGCCGGTCGTGAACGGTGCTATCTCCTCGAACACCTCGGCCATGCCCTCCTCGTCGTCGGGCGTGACCATCGTCGCGTCACGCTCGCTGGGGGCCTTCGGGATGGGGTCGACCGACGAGACGATGGTCGGGGAGCCGTCCAGGCCGATGTAGTCGGGGTCGAGGTTCAGTTCCTCCTGGTTCCAGACGGTGAGGTGGTCCTCGAAGTTCTCGGCCCGGTCCTGGGTCTCCTCGCGGAGGTCCTTCCAGGTCAGGCGGTGGGCCGCCTTCCGGTAGGTCGGCTCGAACTCCGGGTCCGTGACCACGAAGCAGGGCAGGGGTGCCTCGACGGTCTCTATCTCGTCGAACTCGCCCTCGACCAGTCGCTTGGCCCGGAGGATCCCTTCCTCCTCGTCGATGTCGAGCGAGATGACGTGGGTGACGATGGGCCAGTCGAGACACCAGTCGGTCTGGGGACCGGTGTGGCCCGTCTCGCCGTCGGCGGTCTTGAAGCCGGCGAACACCACGTCCGGCCGTTCCTCCATCTTCTCGATGCCGGTCGCCAGGGTCATCCCCGTGGCCCAGGTGTCCGCGGCGGCCATCTCCCTGTCCGAGAGCAGGTACAGGTCGTCGGCGTACACCGACTCCATGGCCTCCTGGAGCACCTCCTTGTAGCCGGGCGGTCCCATACTCATCACGCTCACGTTCCCACCGTGGCGGACCTTCGTCTGCAGGGCCGCCTTCAGGGCGAACTCGTCGTTGGGGTTCATCACGGTCGGCGTCTTCCCGCGCTCGAGGTGTCCGTCCTCGTCGAAGGACACCGCGCCCTCGCGGAAGTCCGGGACGCCTTTCGTCAGCACTACCGATCGCATGGTCGTGTTGACCTACGACCCGAGACTTAAAAGCCCTGTACACTTTCGCTGGAGAGCGTTCAGATAAGTTCGAAAAAGTGAGAATTCCGCCAGGAGTCACGATCGGCCTCCGAGGGAGTCCGAAGGTGAGGATAGGAGTTGATGGCACGACGAGAGAGGTTCTTGATTGGTGCACCCCATATAAACAAATACCCAAAAATAGAGCAATCCGGATCAAAATAAGCACCGAAGGTGAGATAGCAACGAGGAAGTTGATCGCATAATAATATTCACGTATGATTTCATATGATACTGAAATAGTGGTCGTTCTGTTGGTCATCTTGTTGGTCGCCCTATCGGGGTGTTCGGGTCAATCCGGGTCCACCGCGACGAACACCGCTACGGACGCGACGACGATGTCGACCAGTACCACGACAGTTCAGGAATGCGAGGCCGAACCGCCCGAGGTCAGCGTGGAGGTCCCGGATCGACCGGAGAACCTCACCGCGGAGACGGCGCAGGCAGTCGCCGTCACCTTCGAGAAACGGTACAAGCGAGCCGGGAAGACGGCTGTGGAGTCGTACAACTCCTACGTCGTCGACCGGCGCTCGAACGTGACCGAGGTCGAGAACGGCTACCGGGTCCGGGTCACGGTCCACGAGGATTACGTGGAAGAAGTGAACGGCCAAGAGCGGACCGTGAGCGGCGCGTATCCGACGACGTACCTGGTCACCGAGGACCGCTTCGTCCGGAGCAACGAGACGCTAGCGTGCTGGGGTTGACAACCCGCTGTACACCGATCCTAACGGCTCCGACTATATTCGCCCTGCCCGCCCCGGGTCGACGTCGATAGCGTCGACCGGGCAGACATCGACACAGAGCATGCAGTCGATGCACTGGTGTTCCTTGGCGGGGTCGGCCTTGATTTCGCTCTCGGGGTGGTCGGGCGTGTCGACCCACTCGAAGACGTCGACGGGACAGTCGTCCAGGCAGGCGCCGTCGGCGATACAGAGGTCGAAGTCGACGGCGACGTGGGTCCCGTGGATCCCCAGTTGTTCCGGTTCGTCCACCGGGCCCCACACCTTGTGGCCCTCGTGTTCCTCGACTATCTCGCGGTTGTCCTCGAAGTTCGGGTCGATCGCCATTACGCGAGGGTGGGGTCGGGAGGAACTTAAATCATTCCTCATACCCGTTCGGCGGCGGCGACCCGTCGGCCGACGCGGCCCCGATCCACCGCCGCCCTGTCCCTCGACCTGACCGCGATCCACCGCCGCCCTGTCCCTCGACCTGACCGCGATCCACCGCCGACCCGCCGCCCGGGCCGGCCGGATCACTCCCCCTGACGCCGACCGGATCACTCGCCCTGCCGGTCGACCGGATCACTCCCCCTGACGCCGACCGGATCACTCGCCCTGCCGGTCGACGGATCCCGGTTCCCCGCGAGGAGGGTCGTCGCCTCCCGGGTCACCGGTACGGTGGTCACCGGCGTCCTCCCTGTAGTCGTCGTCGAACGTGGCGTCCTCGCGGTAGAGGTCCACGTTCGAGTAGCGGACGCTCCACTCCAGGGCGATACCGATCACCACGAGCAGCGACGAGAAGAACGTCGCGGCGACCACGATGCTGAGCGAGGCGCGGTCGGTCCCCGTGCCGGTCACCAGTCGGACGGTGCGGTCGGTCGCCTGCCCTCCGTCGTCGACCCGGACGGTGCCGGCGTTCAGGAACCGCAGGGTCGATGACCTCGTGTACCACGGGTCCGTCGGATCGACGTGCTGCGAGCGCTTCGACCAGGTCTGGCCGTCCCCGAGCGAGTCACCGTCGACCGTCACGGCCCCGTCCTGGGAGACGGCGACCGTGGTGTCCTCGACGGTGGCGCTCTCGCCCGGTTCCAGCGAACGGTGCTCGCACTCCGCCCCGTCGGCGTGGGCCGGGTACGTCGTGACGTACACCTCGACGGCGCCCAGGTCGTCGACCGACCGCCCGTCAGCCAGCGATAGTTCGGCGGCGTCGCCCGTCACCGGGCAGGCGCCCGCACCGCCCGCACCGCCGGCCTGCCACGGCCCGGTCGCGCCCAGGTAGACGACGACCAGAAGCGCCCCTACGAAGACGCCTCGCTCCATCCACGTCGAAACGGTCCCTAGGTCGTCGGATAGCCCCATAGAGGGTGCAATGTCAGATGAGAATATAACGTTACTTGCCAACAAATACCGCCTTAAATTCTCACTCCGATCCGGGTTTGGGATACCAGATGTCGCGGGCGACCGCGTCGCAGTTCGGCCCGGATCGGCGGTGAAAGAGAACGTGTGAGGCCCGTCAACGGTGAGCGTAGAAAGCGACGGTGCGGGAGAGGAGCCGACCCGTCAGCGGTGGGCGTAGTAGGCGACGGTGCGCTCGTCGTCGTGGTCGTCGATCCGTGCGAAGCCGACCCGCTCGAACTGGACGACGTCGTCGACGGCGTAGTCGGCGGTCCCGGGTTCGGCGTAGCCCGCCACGTCGCCGTCCATCGTCCGGAGGGTGACCGGCCGGTTGTCGTCGACCGGGACCCAGTGGACCACCGGCACGTCGCCCTCCCGGACCGGTTCGAGGTCCATCCCCCGGTACTCGAAGGCGTTCCGGGTGTGTCGCACCAGGCCGTACCCCTTCAGGAAGACCCGCTGACCGTTCGGCGGCACGTCGTCGGCCTCGACGAGGACCGCACCGCCGACCTCGATCCGTCGCCGGCCCCGGTCCTCGTGGTCGGGGTGGACCGGCGGTTCGCCAGCCTCGGGACCGCCGATGACCGTCATCTCGACGGCCGGGCCGCCGGCCGCCCGGTCGTCCGACCCGTCGCCGTCGTCCCCTCCGTCACGGTCCGATCCCCCGGACCCGTCGCCGTCCGCCTCGCCGTCGGCCGGGCCGTCGCGGACGAGGAACAGGCGGTCGGCGTCGTCGTCGACCCGGTCGCGGTTGCAGGCGTACACCGTGCTCATCGAGAGGTCGACGTTGTTCGTCGAGGTGCCCAGGTCGACCATCGCCTCGGTGATGGCCCCGCCGCTGATCCCGCGCCGGCGGAGGCTGGCGACGGTCGGCGCCCGGGGGTCGTCCCAGCCGTCCAGTTCGCCCGCGTCGACGAGTTCCTTGATCGTCGAGGTGCTCATCGCCACGTCGTAGGCGTCGACCTGGACGTGGCCCCAGTGGATCACCTCGGGGTACTCCCAGCCGAAGTAGTCGTAGACGAACCGCTGTTTCTTCGCGGAGTCCTGGAGGTCGATCCCCCGGATGATGTGGGTGACGTCGGTCAGGTGGTCGTCGATGCCGGACTGGAAGTCGAGCATCGGCCAGCACCGGTAGTCGGCCGCCTCCTGGCGCGGGTGGGGGGTGTCGATGATCCGGAAGGCGACGAAGTCCCGGAGTGCGGGGTTCTTGTGGTCGATGTCGGTCCGCACCCGGAGGACCATCTCGCCGGGGTCGTACCCGCCCTCGACCATCCGCTCGAACTCCTCGCGGACCCGGTCTTCGGGCTTGTCCCGGTGGTTGCAGGCCTCGCCCTCGCGCTTCATCGCCGAGAACTCCCCGGGCGGACAGGAGCAGGTGTAGGCACCGCCGAGTTCGATCAGTTCCCGGGCGTGATCGTAATAGGTCTCGAGACGGTCGCTGGCACGGATCACCTCGTCGGGGTCGAAGCCCAGGTACCGCAGGTCCTCCAGGATCCGGTCGTAGGCGTCGAGGTCCGGGCGCTT
The DNA here is from genome assembly GCA_003023195.1 of Halobacteriales archaeon QS_8_69_26. Lineage (GTDB taxonomy): Archaea > Halobacteriota > Halobacteria > Halobacteriales > SW-7-71-33 > PXRX01. Next base: position 1,401 of record PXRX01000019.1, on the reverse strand, counting down.
CGTCTCGGGGTCGGTGTCGTCGAACCGGCAGAGCATCCACCCGTCGTACATGTCCCGGTAGGTGCCGATGACCGCGCCCATCCTGGCGTTGCCCAGGTGCCAGGGGCCGTTGGGGTTGGGCGCACACCGCATCCGGACCTGGTCGTACTCGTCGGCCTCCGGGAGTGGCGGGAGGGCCTCCTCGTCCTCCTCGTCGTCGCTGTCCAGTTCCGCGACCATCTCCGGCGCCAGGTCCGCCAGGCGATCGCGTTGCTTCGCCGGCGACCGGTCGTTGACCCGACCCACGACGCCGCCGACGACCCCCGGCACGTCGTCGGCGTGCTCCCGGAACTCGGGGTTCTCGCCCATCAGTGGCCCCATCACCGCGCCCACGTCCGCGTCCCCGCCGTGTTTCAGGGCGTTGAACAGGGCGTGTCGCTCCGCCTCCCGCTCTATCCGCTCTCGCAACTCCTGATCCATTGGGGTGGGCTACCCGCCCGGAGGTGAAAACCACCACGGTGTCCGTTCGTGGGTCGCAGGAACAGCTACCGCGGAGGCCGGGCAACTCCCCGGGGATCCGTCGGAGTTATACGGACGGTCACAACGAATTCCGTCAAGCGTCGCCGGATCGACCCACTACTGACGTTCTGCCCCCGAGAACGCGAAACGGATTGTAGATACTTGTGACCGTCCGTATAGCTCGATGGCGATCCGGCGGGGCCGTCGACGGTCAGGCCCGGGTTCTCACCGAGGAGAGCTCCCGGATCCCGAGGACGACGGCCGCGATAACCCCGACGGAGACGACGAGTCGCCCCGCGAGGCTCATCAGGGCGACCAGCGCGGACATCGCGCCCGAACTCGGGCCCCCGGCGTACCCGGTCGTGAAGACGTGCACGAGGACCGCCTTCAGCGACTGGACGAAGGGCTGCGGGTCGTTCTCGACGGTCGCCATTCCGACGTTGTACGCGAGGGCGAAGGCGAGGAGGGCGGCGGCGAGGAAGCCGACGTACGTCCCCACCCATCGATGCCACCGCTTCATGGGCTTCGATCGGCGGTCGATCGTCAAGTAAGTTTTCACGATCCGTCCCTCGAACCGGTCGGCCGGGCCGTCCGCGACCGTCGAACCGCCTCCCCGCAGGCACCTCCGACCGGGGACGAGGGAGGATCACCGCCGGTTACGGTAAGTGTACGAGGGTGTCATACAACAGTTCTCACACCTCGTCCGACGCTGTTGCAGTGGTAAGTTCAGAGGAACGAGGTAACGCACTGATCGGCGACCTGTTCGGGAAGCGTCAGGACAGATTACTGAATACGGAGGGTGCGTTCAACAGATCTCTGTGTCCACGGACTCTCGCACGATATCAATCATCGAAAGGTCGTCATCAACGGTTACAACTAGCGCTTCGTTTTCAATCGTGAACG
>PXRX01000021.1 GCA_003023195.1 Halobacteriales archaeon QS_8_69_26 | reverse complement strand
ACGCTCAAGCGGAAATACGGTGCGTTCGTCCGATCACGACGCTGGTGGAAGCAGTTTCGTGAACTCGTCCTTACGTGCCTCGTCCACAATATCGACCGAGCCCTCTAACGATCAGTACAAAGCGTGGATAGAGCAGACTGTTCGATTCAGGAACTCGTCGGTTCAGCTCTCCACCGGCCTGCCGTCGGTTCCGACCATCTCTCCTTCGCGTTTGACCCACTCCGAAACGTCCGTCTCGATGGTCAGGTCACCTCGACGCCACCGGATCCACCCCGCCAGCACCAGATAGGTCACCAGGTACAGCGGAATCGAAACCCAGAGCCCACAGATCCCCTGCTGAAGCGTTGTCACTTCGAACAGCGACGGGAACTGCGTTGCCATCGCCGATCCCGCGAAGAGATTCCCTGCCGCCCAGCTGCTTCCCCAGTGAACGCCGACAGTCAGCGCCAAGTTGTCGGTGTGGACATACAGCGCCCTGAAGACGGCGCCACCCACGGCGTGGGCCAGGACGTCCACTAGGCCCGGCATTCCGTGAATCACCGTGAAAAACAGGATGCCGACGAGCCAGCCCCCGATAACTGCCCGGCGAGGGTCCAGCCCGCGGCTCCGGAAACCCTCGGCCGCACTCTGGAGGACGATGGCGAAAAACACCAGATCCTGAACCAGCGAGTTGATCGCCAGCGACACCATCGTTCCAACGAGGCCAACCAGGATGGACCCGCGAGGGGCCGTCAGCGAGAGTTCGATGCGTGTCCAGCCCAGCGACGCAGCGAGTGCGTGCCAGCTACTCCAGACTGCGAGGACAACGGTAAACCCGATAAATAGGTTCACCAGCCACGAGCGCGTGGCCGACACCCCGTAGTCCGAGACGGGTCGCCGGTCAACGAGCCGTGCCCACACCACCAGCAACCCGAGGAAGATAACGCCCTGGAGTGGCCCTCCGGGAATCATGCCCGACACGCCGAGTACCGGCATCACCAGCCCGACCAGCACGCCGACGATCGGGAGAAGCGGCCAGGCCAGCAGGAACCGCCAGGTGGCCCGGAGCCGCTGCTCGTCCGCTCCCCACAAAACCGCTCGCACGCGATTTGTCACTTTTCCTCCCGACATATCACTCGATATGCCAACAACTCGTATAGAAGTACGGGCCGACATGCGAGATTCGCGCCCTGTATTCAGCACGACTGATGAAACCTATCACTGGTTGAGGGTTTCAACACGGCCCTATCGACGGAATAGACGTTTCGGCTCACGGATCACTCGACAGGGAACGGGATCGTTTAGCGAGTGACCTCGACAGTGAGGTTCTCGTAGTTGGTCAGCGTGCCACGCTCCTCCTTGATCCGTTCCTCGGCAATGTCGAGGTATTCCGGTTCGAGTTCGACGCTAATCGAGTTCCGTCCCACCCGGGACGCACCGACTGCCGTCGAGCCGGTTCCCGCGAACGGGTCGAGCACGGTGTCGCCGGCGAACGAGAACATTCGGACCAGCCGCTCGGCCAGGTCGGCCGGGAACGGCGCGGGATGGTCGTCCCGGGGGGCACCCCTGATGTCGTCCCAGAGCTGGCGGAAGAACTGCTGGTGCTGGTCGGCTTCGATGGTCGAAAGGATCCGTTCGGCCGTGGACGGCGACCGGTAGCTCCCCGGCTTCCGGAACAGCAGAATGTACTCGATGTCGTTCTTGATGACTGCCCCCGGCTCGTAGGGTTTGCCAAGGAAGCGGGCGTTGCCACCGGACTCGAGCGAAGCGTTGCCGATCTTGTACCAGATGATCGGCGCGAGGTTGTCGAAGCCGACCGCCTGGCACCGTTCTTGGATGGTCGCACGGAGCGGAACGACCCGGTGTCGTCCGTGCTCAATCGGACTGTGAGATGATACAGTAATATTACTGTAAACGATCCCGTCTTACAGTAGATTTACTGTAATCGAGACGGATATGCTGAAATCGTCAGTGGACACACCAGCGGACCGTTCCCGTCGCCGCACCGAGATTGCTCCCGATCCCCTATTTCGTCGATCCCCGTTCCGGGAAAACCGGTATATGCCGTCGGCGTGCAGGATCCACCCATGCACGAACGGGAGATCGAGACCCTCTCCGGCCGGCGGGTCCGCCTCGAGATCGAGGACCGGATGTACGTCGGCGGGGAGTTCGTCACGGGCGGGGAGACCTTCGAGACGGAGTCGCCGCCGACGGGCGAGGTGCTGGCGGAGGTACCGGTCGCGACCGCCGACCACGTCGACCGGGCGGCCCGGGCGGCCCGCGAGGCCAGCGAGGAGTGGCACACCTACGACGTCTTCGAGCGACGGGAGCGGGTGCGAGCGTTCGCCGACCTCCTGGAGGCCCACGCCGACGAGTTGACGAACCTCGACGTGGCCGACAACGGGTCGAGCATCTCCCGGATGAAGTTCGACGTGGGGAAGGGCGCGGACAACCTCCGGTACTTCGCCGGGATCGCCCCCGAACTGAAGGGCGAGTCGATCCCCGCGGGTGACGGGGTCCACGACTTCACCCTCCGGGAGCCGTACGGCGCCGTCGCCGGGATCGTTCCGTTCAACCACCCCAACATGTTCGTCGCGGAGAAGATCGCGCCGGCGGTCGTCGCCGGCAACGGGGTGGTGATCAAGCCCTCGGAGTTCACGCCGCTGTCGGCGCTGTACGTCGGCCGCCTGGCGGCCGAGTTCGACGGGTTCCCCGACGGCCTGATCAACGTCGTGACTGGCTTCGGGGAGACGGGCGCGGAACTCGTCGGCCACGAGGGCACCGGCCTGGTGTCGATGGTCGGCGGCCCGTCGACGGGGAAGGCCATCATGCGCGGGGCCGCCGAGAACCTGACGCCGGTGTTGCTGGAACTCGGCGGCAAGAACCCGTTCGTGGTGTTCCCGGACGCCAGCATGGACGCCGTCGTCGAGGGCCTGGAAGGGGCGATGGCCCTGCCCTGGGAGGGCCAGTCCTGTGGCTCGGGCACCCGCCTGCTGGTCCACGAGGACGCCTACGACGACGTGGTGCCGGCCATCGCCGACCGCGTCGAGTCGGTGACCATCGGCGACCCCTTCGACGAGTCGAACACGATGGGTTCGATCGTCTCGGAGCCACAGTACGAGAAGGTCCGGGAGTACGTCGAGGGGGCCAGGGAGGAGGGCGCCGAGGTGCTGGCCGGCGGCGACCCCGTCGACCACGGGGCCGGCCACTTCCACGAACCGACGGTGTTCGAGGCCGACCCCTCGATGACCATCGCCCGCGAGGAGACGTTCGGCCCCGTCCTCTCGGTCATCCCCTGGTCGGACTACGACGAGATGGTCGCCATCGCGAACGACCTCCGGTACGGCCTCACGGCGAGCGTCTGGACGAACGACCTCAACACCGCCCACCGGGCGATCGACGACCTGGAGGCGGGGTACGTCTGGGTGAACCAGCACGGCCGCCACTACATCGGCGCACCCTTCGGCGGCTACAAGGAGAGCGGCATCGGCAAGAAGGAGAGCCTCGGCGAGTTGCTCGACCACACCCGCCTCAAGAACGCCTCCATCCAGTTCGGCGAGGGATCCCCGACGCTGGCGGGCGGGAACTGACCGGTCGGCGTGGACCGGGAGTCCCGCCGGACGACCGAACCAGTTCGGGACAACGGCGACGGAACCCGGAAACGCACGACATAAGTGTGGAGGTACCCGAGATCCGACCATGACACGAGCGACGCGGCGGTTCGGCGCCAGGCACCTGGCGGCCGCCACGACGTTCCTGACCTTCCTGCTGATCCTGCTGGGGGTCTACACCGCCGCGACGGGCGCGGGACTGGCCTGTTCGGGGCAGTGGCCGGCCTGTGACGGCGGGTTGCTCCCGCAGACCATCCCCTCGTTCATCGAGTGGTTCCACCGGTTCGTGGCGATGATCGCCGGCTTCGCCATCCTCGGGACCGCCGTCGCGCTCTGGCGGAGCTACGACGAGACGCGGATCCGCGGCGCCGGCGTCCTGGCCCTGGTCGCGACGCCCCTGCAGGTGTTGCTCGGCGGGGCGACGGTCATCCAGTACACCCCCGTCGTCCAGACCGCCCACCACGGGGTCGCGATGCTGATATTCGGATCGCTGCTGGCCGGCACCCTGTGGGCCTTCGAGGCCAGTAGTCGCGCGGCCGAGGCCGAGACGGAGGCGGACGTGGAGTCCGTCGACGCGGCCGGTCCCGGCCCCCGGGCCGGCCGGGGCGACTGACCCGCAGTCGAACCGCCCGAACGACCGTCCGTCTCGATCCCCCCGGACTGTTCTTCTCGATCCCCTCCCCGGATCGGCCGACCGGACGAACTCGCGTTCTCGGCCCGGATTCGATAGTAAGATCCCCGACAACAGTGCAGTCAGGACCGGATCCTCGTGGGTCACTGGCACCGTCGCTCGTCGACCGCCCGGGGTGTTTCACTCTCCCACGGATCCTCCCGTTTTCACCGCCCGTAACCGCTCTCGGTCGTGATACCGATCACCACCCACCACGTGGGGTCGTCTCGTGAAACGATCTTCAGTAAGACCGCCTACAGAAATGTCCTTCAGATTATATTTATGGGGACGGCACCCGTGGATCCAAACGCAATGAGACAGACTACTCTCGACACGACGGACCGCACGACGACCGACTTCGACGCGTACGTTCCGGGGCTCGCCCCCGCCCGGACCACCGGTGGTCTGGTCGCCGCGACGCTGGTGCCGGCCGTGGTCGTGGCCGCGTACGTCGCGCCGCTGGCGACGCTCACGGCCGCCGCCGTCCTGGTGACCTTCGCGGTCGCGATGGCCGTCACCGACGGCGAGGTCCGACCGGACGGAGACGCGACCGACGACCGTGGCGGTGGCCCGACACCCCCGGACGGCGTCGCCGCGGACTGATCGCGGTCCCCCGCGACTGACGCATCGACGCACACTCCACTGACGCGTCGACCCTCACCGCCGACGCATCGGCCCTCTCCCGCTGACGCACCGACCCTCCCCACGCCCGACCGGCGGGGGTCCCCCAACGGCGACGCATCGTGCCGGGGGACGCCCGACCCGACGCCGATTCTCGTAGCCCGTTTCTCGTCGCTCGTTTCCCGTCGGTCCAGGGCAGTCGATCCGCGACCCAGGTCACCCCGCTCGGGTCACTCCTCGACCCACGTCAGCGGGAGGTACCGGCCGCCGACTTCGCCGGGAACGGGAACCTCCCCGGCCACCTCCCAGTGCCCGTCCCGGCGGGCGAGCAGGGATCCCTGGTGGGTGGCCGCGACCACCTCGCCGTCGGCCACGCACCAGCCGATGGCGAGCTCCCCGGGCGTCGGCGAGTCCACCTCGTGGAGGTCGCCGTCCCGCCGGAGTCGTCCAGGCCCGCGATCCGATAGACGCCGTCGTCACTCCCTGCGTAGAGCATACTCGACCGACCGCCGGCAGGAGCAAAAGTGATCGCTGAAAAATACTTTTGTAGCCCGCCGGGGGCGAGGGATCGTCCCGGTCGGTCGATCCCGCCCGATACCGGAGACGTTCAGTCGATCCCCACCAGTTCGCGGGGAGCGTCGAGGCCTCAGTCGATCCCACCGGTCCCCGGAGGGGATCGGAGACTCAGTCGATCCCCACTAGTTCGCGGGGGACGATCCGGACCATCCGGTCGAACTCGGCGGCCGAGAAGCCCTCTGCCAGCAGTGCCGCCCCGAGGCGCCGGAGCGCCTCGGGCACGGAGGGGTTCTCCACCTGGCCCACGTCGCTGGAGACGACGCAGTGGTCGACCCCGACCGCCCTGATGGCGTCGGCCAGGTCGGCGGGCGTCGTCCAGCCGTGGGCGTCGCTGATGGCGACGAATGGAAAGTTCAGTTTCGCCCCGAGGGCGGCCAGTTCCCGTTGCTGGTCCGTATTCAGGTCGGTCACGCCGTAGGTCGGGTGGTCGACGACGACGTCCGCGCCGCGGTCGGCCGCGTACGCGACGACTTCGCGGGTCTCCTGGAACGAGAGGTGGCCGAGACAGAGGAGGGCGTCGGCCGCCGCGACCTTCTCGACGCACAGGCGGACCTCGTCCCGGAGGTTCCCGTCGTCGTCCAGGGCGGTGATCCCCTCCTCGTCGGCGTACTCCTCGCCGGCCTCGGCCCCGAGGAACGCGGCGAGTTGCCCCGTCTGCCGGGCGTGGTGGCGGGCGTCGATGGTCGGTCCCCAGACGACCCGGGCGCCGTAGTCGATGGCGGTCGCGACGGCGTGGGGGTTGAACCCGCCGACGGGGTAGTTACAGACGACGCTCCCCATCGCCGCGACGTCGTGGCCGTCCCGGCCCAGCAGGCGGTCCACGAACGGGACGCCGTAGGCCGTCGGCAGGAAGTGCTCCTTGAAGACGACGCCGGCCATCCCCGCCTCGGCCACCTCGACCGCGCACTCGTAGGCGTCGACCCGGCGGTCGATGGTCGACGGGCCGACGTGGGTGTGGAGGTCGACCGCACCGGTGAGATCGACGTTCGTGTCGCCATTCCCGGAGGACCCGCCGTCGCCGGATCGGGCCACGTCTCACCCCTCCTCTCGCTCGGCGAGTTCGTGGCGCTGTATCTTCCCCGTCACCGTCGTCGGGAGGTCGTCGACGAACTCGATTTCGCGGGGATACTGGTAGGCCGCGAGGTTCTCCCGGACGTGTTCGCGGATCCGGTCCTTGAGGTCGTCGTCGGCCGTCGCGTCCTCGGCGGGGCGGACGAACGCCTTGACGGCCTCGCCCTGGTTCTCGTCGGGGACGCCGACGACGCCGACGTTGGCCACCGCTGGAAGTTGTACGATCGAGTCCTCGACCTCGGCGGGGCCGATCCGGTAGCCCCGGGAGATGATGAGGTTGTCCGCCCGGGACTTGAACCAGAACCGCCCGTCCTCGTCCTTCCAGCCCAGGTCGTCGGTGTTCATCCAGTCACCGACGAACTTGGCGTCGGTCCCCTCCGGGTCGTTCCACAGTTCGACGAACATCGCCGGGTCCGGACGCTGCAGGCCGATGATCCCCACCTCGTCCTCGCCGTGGCCCTTCGGCTCCCCGTCCTCGTCTATCACCTCCACCTCGTGGCCGGGGACGGGAAAGCCCAGGCTCCCCGGCTGGACGTCGAACCACTGGGTGCAGGTGGTGACGATGTGCATCGCCTCGGTCTGGCCGTACATCTCGTTGAGGTTCGCCCCCAGGGTTTCCGTGACGTAGTCGTACAGGGACTCGGTGACCGGTTCGGAGCCGGACATCACGACTTCGAGCGCAGAGAGGTCGTACTCGGTCTCGTCCACCGCGGCCATCCCCTTCAGCATGGCCGGCACCAGCACCGCCCGGGTGGTGCCGTAGGTCTCGACGTTCTCGAAGACGGCCTCAGGGTCGAACCCCGTCCGCTGGTCGTACCTGAACGCCGGGAACCCGTAGTGCCACGACCCCAGGACCAGGTTGATCCCACCGATCCACGCCAGCGGCGGGGTCGCGTACAGCACCGGGTCGGCGTCGTGCCAGGGGAGTTCGAAGCACATCTGGAACGAGGGGAGCCAGCCGACCAGTGCCCGGTGGGCCTGCAGTACGCCCTTCGGCCGGCCGGTCGTCCCGGAGGTGTAGAGGACGAACGCGGGGTCCTCGGCGGCCGTCTCGACGGCGTCGAAGTAGTGCGACCCGGAGAGGTCCGCGAACGCCAGCCTGCGAAGGTCCCGGTCGCCCGGCGGGGCCGGTGGAACCTCGCCGTAGCCCACCAGGGCCGCGACGCTCCCCACGTCCGCCACGGCCTCGCCCACGGCGTCGAACTGCGCCGGGTCGGCGAAGACGGCCGTCGGCTCGCAGTCCCCCAGCCGGTAGGCGAGGCCGTCCGGCCCGTACAGCACCGACAGCGGAACGCTGATCGCTCCGAGCTTCCAGCACGCGAGGTGGGTCACCATCACCCGGTCGCTCCGGGAGCCGACGATGGCGACCCGGTCGCCGCGCTCGACGCCCAGGTCCCGGAGGGCGTTGGCGAGTTCGTTCGACCGCCGCTCCAGTTGCCAGAACGTGTGCGTCCGCTCGTCGTCGGGACCGCCCGTGCGTTCGATCCGCTGGAGCATCGCCACCCGGCCCCGCTCGTCGGCGTGGCGGGTCACGGTGTCGGTCGCGATGTTGAACGTCTCCGGCACGTCGAACTCGAAGGCCCCCCGGGCCCGCTCGTAGCTCCCGTAGCTCGCGAGGTTCGGGACCGGTTCGGCGTCCCAGTCCACCTCGACCGAGCCGAAGCCGCCGTCTCCGTCCATACTGTTCCCTGCCAACGTCCCCCACGACTATTAGGGTTGTCGCCCGCCGTCCCAGGATGGGTCGGATCCCGCCGCCGGACGTCGGTCGGATCGGTTCCCCGTTCTGGCCAGGAACCGGGATCACAACGGTTACCCCGGAGAGTGTCACACGATTGGGTCCATGCCAGCCGACGACCGGCCCACCGTCGAGGACGCGTACGACAGACTGGCGCCGACCTACGAGACCCAGGAGGAGGACCCGTACTGCGCGGACTTCGAGTTCCCCGCGACGACGGACCTGGTCCCGGACGTCGCGGGAAAGCGGGTCCTCGACGCGGGGTGTGGCCACGGCCGGTACGCGGAGTGGCTGGTCGAGCGAGGGGCGGACGTCGTCGCCGTCGACGAGAACGCCGGGATGCTCGACCGGGCGAGAGACCGGGTCGACGACCGGGCCGAACTCCGCCAGGCGGACATCACGGATCCCCTCGCGTTCGCCGACGACGCCGAGTTCGACGGCGTCGTCTGCGGTCTCACGCTCCACTACGTCGAGGACTGGCGCGAGCCCTTCCGTGAGTTCGCCCGGGTCCTCCCGCCGGGTGGGTTCCTCGTGTTCTCGGCGCAGAACCCGGTCGACGAGTACGTCGCGTTCGACGCCGAGAACTACTTCGAGACCGAACAGTTGCGGATGACGTGGTCGGCCGGGGGCGAGGACGTCGACGTCCCGTTCTATCGCCGTCCACTTTCGGAGGCGATCAACCCCCTCCTCGAGACCGGGTTCCGACTGGAGGAACTGGTCGAACCGAAACCGAGGGAGTCGTTCGCGGAGGAGAAGCCGGAGTCCTACGAGAAGCGGTTGACGTGCCCGACGTTCCTGTGCGTCCGGGCGTCGAAGGCCGAGTAGCGATCCGGCGTGGACGGACCCGGCGTGGCCGGACCGAACGGGACGGATCCCCGATTACCGTCCGTCGTCGGAGCCCGAGAGGCCGATGCTCGCGTCCACGACCGACAGGCCGTCCTCGTGGCAGACGACCGGGTTGAGGTCGAGTTCCGCGATGGCGGGGTTGGCCGCGACGACGTCGGAGACGGACAGGAGGAGGTCCACCAGGGCCTCGCGGTCGACGCCCGGTCGACCCCTGGCCCCCGCCAGCACCTCGCTCGCCCGGATCCCCTCGATCATCCGCCGGGCGTCGTACTCGGTCAGGGGGACCGCGCCGAAGGAGACGTCCTCCAGTACCTCCACCAGGACGCCGCCGACGCCGAACAGCATGACGGGGCCGACCTCCGCGTCGTCCACCGCGCCGACGATGACCTCGACGCCCTCCTCGACCATGGGCGAGACCAGCACCCCCTCGACCGTCGCGTCGGGGTCGTACGCCCGGGCGCTCTCCATCAGGCGGTCGTACTCGTGGCGGACGCCCTCCCCCGCGACGTCCAGCGAGACCCCCCCGGCCTCGGTCTTGTGCTGGATCCCCGGCGACGCCACCTTCATCGCCACCCTGCCCTCGAACTCGGCCGCGGCGGCGACGGCCTCCTCCGCGGCGGTCGCCAGGCGGTGCGGGGCGACGGGGACGCCGTAGTCCGCGAGGACGTCCCGGGCCTCGTACTCGGCGAGGTGTCGCCGGCCCTCCCCCGCCGCCCGGTCGACCGCCTCGTGGGGGTCCCGGTCGGACTCGACGACGAAGTCAGTCCGCCGGTCCGCAGTGTCGAGGTACTCGCCGTACTGCGCGAGCGCCGAGAACGCCGCCGGGGCGTGGCGCAGGGCGTCGTAGACGGGGATCCCCCCGTCCCGGCAGGTCGCCAGCGCCTCGGACTCCTCGGGGGTGTAGGTGCTCTTGATGACCACCGGCTTCCCGTACTCCTCGGGGAGCCGTGCGATCCGCTCGGCCGAGTCGATCTGGGCCTGGAGGGTGTCCTCGTCGGCCGGGAGGTCCGGTCCGTCGGTGTCGGTCAGGCCGTAGCCGCCGTACTCGCCACAGATGAGGAGGCCGTCGACGTTCGGGTCCGAGAGGATCGCCTCGGCGGCGTCCCCGTGGAGGGTGGCGGTCCGCGGGGTCACCATGGTGTCGACGGGGTTCGAGACGTTCGGGGAGTAGGGGAACAGCTCCCGGAGTTCGGACCGGGTCTCCTCGGTCAGTTCGGGGACCGACAGGCCGCCCTCGACGAGGGCGTCGGTGGCGATGGTCGCCAGGCCCCCCGCCTCGGTCATGACCGCGACGTTCCGGCCGGAGAGTGGCGGGAGTCCGGTCAGCGCCTGTGCGACGGGGACGGTGTCGTCGAAGTCCGCGACGGTCACGACGCCGGCCTGGTCGTACACCGCCTCGACGACGTCGGCGTCGCCGGCCAGCGAGGCGGTGTGGGAGGCCGCCGAGGACTTGCCGGCGCCGGTCCGGCCGCCCCGCACGGCGACGACGGGGTCGGGGAACTCCGCAGCGGCCTGGAGGAACGACCGGCCGTCGGACATCCCCTCGGCGTACAGCAGGAGCGCCCCGGTGTGGTCGTCGGCCCCGAAGTGGGGGAGGAGTTCGTGGAACGTCAGGTCGGCCTCGTTGCCGATGGAGACGAGGTAGCTGATCCCCGTGTTTCGCGCCCGGGTCGACTGCATCCCGAGGTTCATCGCCAGGTTCCCGCTCTGGGAGACGACGGCGAACTCGCCCGGGGCGTAGGTGGCGTCGATCCCCAGGTACATGTCCGCGGGGGCGTTCACCATCCCCATCACGTTCGGTCCGATAAACCTGATCCCGGTCTCCTCGGCGACCCGGACGAGTTCTCGCTCGGCCTCCTCGTTGCCCGCCTCGCCGAAGCCCGCCGAGAATATCACCGCGCCGGCGGCGTCGGCCCGGCCCGCGTCCGCCAGGACGTCCGCGACGGCGTCGGGGGGCGTGACGACGTACACCAGGTCGACCGTCTCCGGAACCTCGGAGACCGCCGGGTACACGGTCCGCCCCAGGATCTCACCCTCGTATGAGGGGTTGACCGGGTTCACCTCGCCGGCGTACGCCGACTCGACGAGGCGCTCCATGGCGATGTACCCGCGCTTGGTCTCGTCGGCGGAGGCGCCCGCGATGGCCACCGAGTCCGGGTCGAGGATCCGGTCGACCCGGTCGCGAGAGTCGGCTGTCATCCCTTCCCCGTTCTCGCCTCGGGCACTTATAGCCGCGGCGGGGGAGCATACGGAGTCTCGCGCGGGCGGGCCGAAGTGGGGACCGTTAACAGGGTGGCGCGCCTACGTCGTCCCCATGTCGGCCACCCGGGCCCGCCGGTGGGGGATCCTCGCCTCGCTGTGGGGGGTGTCGACGGCCTCGGCGGCCTACTCCATCGTCCCGGCGAGCGTCCTCACCCTGGTCATGGAGACGATGGGCGTCGGTCCGACCGGGGCCTCGTGGGTGATCAGCGTCGTCTACCTCGGGATGTTCACCCTGGCGATCCCGGCGGGATTCGTCCTCGACCGGGTGGGGACCCGCCGGGGGGTGGTCGTCGCCAACCTGGGCCTGGTCGCGGCCACGGTGGGGAGCTACCTCGCGGCCGCCGCGGACGCCTACCTCCTCCTCCTGGCGACCCGCTACCTCGCCGGCGTCTGCCTCGTCGCGGGCTGGACGGCCGACGTCAACGCCGTCGGCGGAGCCTTCGGCGACGACCGCCAGGCGACGGCCATCGGGATACTCGCCACCTCGGTCGTGGCCGGGTTCGCGGTCGGCCAGTTCGCCGGCCCCGTCGTCGCGACGCGGTACGGCTGGCCGGCGACGCTGCTCGCGTTCGGCTCCCTCGCCCTCGTCGGCCTCGCCGCGTTCGTCCCCCTCGGGTGGTCGGTGGAGTTCCGGGCGCCCGACGCCGACGTCCCGCGGTGGGCCGAGTTCCGGACCGTCCTGACCGACGCCGGCGTCTGGACGGTGGCGCTCCTGGCCGCCGCGGCCTTCTCGCTGAACCTGATCTTCAACAACTGGATGCCGACCTACCTCACAGAGACCTTCGCGGTGTCCATCGAGGAGGGCGGCCTGTTCGCCGCCGCGTTTCCCGCCATCGGCGTCGTCGCCCGGGGGTCCAGCGGGGTCGTCTCGGACCGGCTGTTCGGCACCCGTCGTCGGCCCGTCGTCCTCGGCTCGTTCCTGGTCGTCACGCCCGTCGTCGTCGCCGTCGGGGTGGTCGACGCCGTCGCCGTCCTGCTCGTCCTGCTCTTTCTCGCCGGCTTCTTCAGCCAGCTGGGGCTCGCGCTGCTGTACACCTACGTCCGCGAACTGGTCGCCGCCAACGTCGCCGGCACCGCCCTGGCCGTCCTCAACGCCGTCGGCTTCTTCGGGGCCTTCGTCGCACCGATCCTCACGGCGGAGATATTCGAGCGGAGCGGCTCGTACCTCGCGGTGTTCCTGGTCGCCGGGGCCGTCGCCGCGGCCGGGACCGTCCTCGCCTGGTACGCGCCGGAACCGAACGCGTAGGGATTACGTCGCCGTCCGGCGGTCCGCTACCGCCAGCGATCCGCAACCGCCGACCCCTCCACCCGCGCCACCGGCGATCCGGACCACCGGAGACCCGATCCGCGACCGTACACTTTGATGACCGTCCGGGCCCGGGCCTCTGACATGGCACGAGCCGACCTGACGGCACTGGTCGTGAGTGGCACCGCAAACTCCGGTCGTGCGGTCGTCGAGACGGTCGCGGAGGCCGGCGGCACCGCCGGGTTCACCTACAACGAGTCCGGCGAGGCGGCCGACGAACTCCTGGCGGACCTGCCGGGCGAGGGCCACGAGGCCTGGCAGTGCGACGTGACCGACGCCGACCGGACCCGCGACGTGGTGGACGCCGCGTTCGACCACCTGGGGGAAATCGACGCCGTCGTCTACACCGTCGGGGTGATCGCACCCTCGGCCGTCGACGAGACCGACCCCGAGGACTGGGCGTGGCACATCGACGCCAACGTCACGGGGGCGTTCAACGTCGTCAACGCCGCCGGCCCACACCTCGCCGACCAGGGGGGCGGTGCGGTGGTCGCGCTCTCGGCCGCCCAGGGCGTCCTCGACAACGCCGAACTGGCGGCCTACGACGCCTCCAAGCGCGGCCTGGAGGCGTTTATCCAGGAGACCGCCCGCGACCTGGGAGACCACGGCGTCCGGGCCAACGTCGTCGCCCCCGGCTACATCCGGGATCCCGACGCCCTCTCCGAGGAGGACCGCCGGGACCTGGTCGACCAGCAGACGATCGACCGGATAACCAGCCCCCAGGACGTCGCCGACGCCTGCCTGTCCCTCTGCTCGGACGACGCCGCGGCGATAACCGGCGCGGTCGTTCCCGTCGACGGCGGCCTCTCGCTGTAACCGGGCGCGGGAAACCGGGAGGCGACCCCGCCAGGGGGCCAGTCACCGCCCCGCGATCGCCAGGGGCACGAACAGGGCGAGGCCGACCCCCAGCGTCGCGCCGGCGACGGGGAGGATTTCGGCCACCGTGAGGGCGTCGCCGATGGCGCCGGCGGCCAGGGGCGCGAGGCCGACGGCGACGGCGGCGACGCCGTTGTAGCCGCCGATGCTGGATCCCCGGCTGGTCTCCGGGGACAGGTCCGAGAGCAGGGCCGGCAGCGTCGGGATGAACAGCGCACGGCCGACGCCGGCGATGAGCAACGCGGCGACCACGGCACCCAGCGCCGGCGCGACGTAGAGGACGACCGGGGCGACCCCGCTGAGGAACACCCCGGCCGCGAGCACCGGGATCCGGCCGAACCGGTCGGAGGCGGCACCGCCGACCGGGAAGAACACCGCCGCCGAGAGGGTCCGCACCGAGAACAGCACCCCGACCAGTCCGGGGTCGTAGCCGACCCGCTCCAGGTACAGCGGCAGGAACCGGACGTAGGCGTGCAGGCCGACGAACCGGAAGAAGACGACCCCGTAGACGAGCGCCAGCACCGCCGAGGGGAGCGCGAGGCCCGCCAGGAGTCCGCGGGCGGACTCCCCGGCGAACCGCTCCCTGACCGCGGCGACGGCCGCCCGGCCGGTCAGCCCCTCCGACTCGGGACCGAACTCGGGAGAGATCAGTGCGTAGGTGAGCACCCCCGCCCCGACGAACAGCGCCCCCGTCGCCGCGAACGACGGGAGGTAGCCCCCGACGGCGATCAACCCGCCCGCCGCGGCCGGGCCCAGCACCGTCCCGAAGGTGCGGAAGGAGCTGTAGAGGCCGAAGGACTGCCCGCGGCCCTCCTCGCCGCCCACCTCCGAGACGAGCGTCTGTGACATCGGCCGGATCGCGGCGTCCAGCCCACCCACGAGGAGTCGGATCGCCAGAAACGCCGCCACGAGACCGACGACGGGAACGACCGCGTACAGCAGGCCCGCCAGCACGAACCCCCAGGCGACGATCCCACGCCGGTGGCCCACCCGGTCCGAGACCGCTCCGATCGCGGGTGCGATCACCGCCTTCGGGAGGCTGAACACCGTAAAGAGGAGGCCGATCGTGAGGTTCGAGACCCCCAGGAAGTCGCCGTAGAGGGGGACGAGGATGTCGACGAACCCGTAGGCGGTGCCGGCGACGACTATCACCCCGCAGAAGCGCCGGTAGTCCCGGGGGTAGGCCCGCCACCCGGCCCACGCCCGGCCGCCAGTCGCGCGGGCCCGCTCCGCCAGCGCCCGACCCCTCCCGGCCATCGTGACTCGCGGATCGCGGCGGCTCGCCCTTAGCGGTTCCGCCCGGCGATCCCCGCCGGACGGGGCGGTCCCGCCCCGGCCGTTCCGGCGCGGCGTCCGTTGCCAGAACGATACGGACAATATTAGGGATACTAGGGGAAAGTTAATACGAACGAGCTTCAACACCCGCTATATGCGCCCAAATGACAGTGAAGTCGATTCAGAATTCCACGAATGTTACGGCTGTGGGAACCGCGTCGAGGGCCCGGAGTCGCGGTTCTGCACCCTGTGTGGGAGCGAACTCAGGAACATCAGCCGCGGCCGGGACCTCTGACCGCGGGTCGGGACCCGCGCCGGCAGGCGGGAGTACGTCACCGCCCGCGGATCCTCGCGGAGCGAGCAGCGAGATGGTTTCGATAAGCTTGTCGTATCGTTCGCCCACGTGTCCGACGACGGACGCGGCGATCCCCGACCGGAGGAGTACGGTCCTGCGACCCGCCCGACGACGGGGAGCGACCCGCCGCCCCGGGAGCCTACCCCTCGGGCTTCCAGTCGAGTTCGATCCGGACCGTCTCGCGGTCCCCGCGGAACCGCCGCTGTCGCTCGATCACGTCGACGCGGTAGTTGATCGGCTCCGAGGGGCGCAGGCCGACGTCCTTGTTGCCGACGCGAACCGAGAACTCGTCGCCCGCTCTGAGTGCGCTCGCGACGTCGTTCAGTCGGTCCGCCGCCTCCGCACGGTCGAGGGCCTCGGCACTGGTGGTCTGTTCCGCCATGACTGGCGGGAGGGTCGATCCGGCATTAGTTATGAGCCACTTAGTTCTGCAAGCCGGGGAAATCGGGGGAGAACGGGCCGGCGACCGTCGATGAGGCCGGCCTTACCGGCGCTCCTCGCGCAGTTCCTCGGTCGCCGCCCGGTCGATCCGTGGGTCGCCGTCCTCGCGGTCGATCACCACCCCGTAGGCGTCGCGGGCCTCCTCGGGGGTGACGTAGCCCTTCCGAACGTCGGCGAGCACCCGCTCCGGGTCGCGCTCCAGGGGGTCGCCGTAGCCGCCGGCCCCCGAGAGCCGGAAGCTGACGGTGTCGCCGTACTCCAGGCGGTACTCCCCCTTGGGGTGGAGTTCCTCGGCGTCCTCGCCGGGGTTGCGGACGGTCCGGCCCCGGTCGCCCGCCTCGCCGCCGTGCAGGCCCCACGGGCGGGACGTCGTCCGTTCGAGGAGGTTCGTGAAGGTGACGTCCTCCGCGAGGAGGGTGAACTCCTTCCGGAGGCCCAGGCCACCGCGGTGGCGACCCGCCCCGCCCGAGTCGGGGATCAGCGAGAGTTCCTCGATGACCACGGGGTAGCGCGTCTCGTGGAGTTCGACGGGGATGTTGGTGACGTTGAACGACGAACAGATCCCCTCCTCGCCGTCCTTGTGGCCCGCGGCCCCGACCCCGCCGATCATGAAGTCGTAGAGGACGAACCGCTCGTCGGTCTCCGGGTCGTAGCCCCCGAAGTTGGGGTTGGCGAAGTGGCTGCTGGCGGCGATGACCGTCTCCGGGACGGCCTTCGCCAGCGCCCCGAGGGTGAGTTCGACGATGCGCTGGTTGATGATCGGCCGGGCGTTGGCCGCGCAGGGGGGTTCGGGGTTGAGGAAGCTCCCCCGGGGCGCCCGGACGGTCATCGGCCGCATCACCCCCTCGTTCTGGGGGAGGTACTTCTCGGTGAGGGACTTGAGGACGAACGCCGAGTACGCCCGGGTGTAGTTGATGTAGCTGTTGATGGCGGACTCCGTCTGGGGGTCGGTCCCCGTGTAGTCGAAGATCATCTCGTCGCCGTCGATGGTGATGGTGACCTCCAGGTGGACCGACTCGGTGTCGACGCCGACGTCGTCCATCACGTCCGCGAAGTCGTAGTCGCCGTCGGGCATCTCCCGGAGGTCCTCCCGGACCCGCTTCTCGGACTGGGAGATGATCCGGTCGATGCAGGCGTAGACGGTGTCGCGGCCGTACTCCTCTACGACCTCCCGGAACAGTTCGCCGCCGCGGTGGTTGGCGTTCTGCTGGGCCTTGACGTCGCCGACCACCTTCTCGGGGATGCGGACGTTGGCCGCGACGAGGTCCTCGAACCAGCGAGCGATCTCGCCGCCCTCGATGGCCTTCGTGGGGAACAGGCGCAGTCCCTCCTGGTATATCTCGGTGGCGTCGACGGCCTGGGAGCCGGGGGTCATCCCCCCGACGTCGACCTGGTGGGCGATGGTGACGACGTAGGCCTCGATGCGCCCGTCGGCGAACACCGGCGAGATGAGGAACATGTCCGGGAGGTGCCCCGACCCCATCTCCGAGTCGTTGAGGACGATCCCGTCCCCGGGTTCCAGGTCGTCCTCCTCGAACCGCTCGCGGACGTGCTCGACGGCGTAGGGCATCGACCCGAGGTGGCCGGGGCTGAAGTTCCCCTGGGAGACCAGCCGTCCCTCGCGGTCGAACAGCCCCGTCGAGAAGTCCTGGCCCAGCGAGACCGCCTCGCTCTTGCCCGTCCGCTGGAGGACGGTGCCCATCTCGTTGCACAGGGCGACCAGGCGGTCCCAGACCACCGTGAACGTGATCGGATCGACGTCCTCGGGGCCCATGCCACCAGTGCCCACCTCGGCGGCCGGCAGGTCGTCGGTCGAGCCCTCGTCGTCGGTGGGGACGTCGTCGGCCGGTCCGTCGCCGTTGCCGGCCGAGTCACGCATCGCCGTCACCTCCCCCGACGTCGATCACCAGGTTCCCGTACTCGTCCACCGAGAGGGCGTCCCCGGGCGGGACGACCGTCGTCGAGTTCACCTCCTCGATCACTGCGGGGCCCTGGAGGCTCGCGCCCGCCCCGAGGGAGTCGCGGTCGTAGTAGGGCGTCTCGACGAACCCGCCGGCGGACTCGAAGTAGGCCTCGCGGGTCCCCTTGCGGGCGTCGCTGGCCCGGGCCGATCCCCCCTCAATCTCCTCCAGGGAGAGCGACTCGGTGGGACTGCGGGCGGTCACCTTCCAGGTTATCCCCTCGACGGCCTCGTCGGGGTCGCTGTAGCCGTAGGTCTCCTCGTAGGTGTCGTGGAAGCGGGCCTCGATGGTCTCGACGTCGTCGCCACCCAGGTCGCCGCCGGGCATCGCGACCGGTATCTCGTGGGCCTGGCCGGCGTACTTCATGTCGGCCTCGCGTTCGATTTCGACGGCGTCGCCCCCGGCGGCCTCGACGAGTCGCCGGCCCTCCTCCTCCAATTCGTCGTAGATCCGGCTCACCTCGGCCATGGCGTCGGCGTCGAGTTCGGTGATCAGCGTCTGGTCGAGGTGGAACTCCACGTCGGCGACCAGGAGGCCGCCGGCGCTTGCGACGCCCGCGCCGGGCGGGACGAACACCCGCGGGACGTTCAGCTCCCGGGCGATGAACGCGCCGTGGACCGGCCCCGCGCCGCCGTAGGCGATCATCCCGAACTTCCGGGGGTCCAGGCCCCGTTCGGAGGCGTGGATCCGGCTGGCGCGGGTCATCGCGTTGTCGACGACCTGCTTGATCCCCCAGGCGGCCGTGTCGACGTCCATGTCCAGGGGACCGCCGACCTCGCGTTCGATGCCGGCCCGGGCGGCCTCGGCGTCTATCTCCATGCGCCCGCCGAGGAAGTAGTCGGGGTTGAGGTAGCCCAGCGCCAGGTCGGCGTCCGTGACCGTCGGGGCGGTCCCGCCGCGGTCGTAGCAGATCGGTCCCGGGTCCGCGCCCGCGCTCCGCGGTCCGACCTCGATCCGTCCGGTCTCGTCGGCGTCGGCGATGGAGCCGCCGCCGGCGCTGATCTCTATCATGTCGATGACGGTGAGGTTGACCGGCAGGCCCGACCCCTCCTTCATCTCCGCCTCTGCGACCTCGAAGACGTCGGTGCGCTTTGGCTGACCGTCGACGACGAAGCATATCTTGGCGGTGGTGCCGCCCATGTCGAACGAGAACACGTCGTCGAAGCCGACCGCCGAGCCGAGGGAGGCGGCGTTGAGCGCCCCCGCGACGGGACCGGACTCGATGATCTGGACGGGCGACTCGGTGATCATCCCGGGGGAGGCGACGCCGCCGCTCGACTTCATCATGAAGAACGAGCCGTCGTACCCCCGGTCGTCGAGGTCCGTCTCTATCTTCCCGAGGTAGTGCTCGACCCGGGGCTTGACGTAGGCGTCGACGGCCGCCGTGTTGGTGCGCTCGTACTCGCGGTACTGCTTGGAGACGTTCGAGGCCCGGGTCGTGTGCAGGTCCGGGGCCTCCTCGGCGATGACCTCCTCGGCCCGAACCTCGTGGCGGTCGTCCTCGTAGGAGTGGAGGAAGCTGATGGCGACCGACTCGTACTCGGCGTCCAGGCGGCGGGCCAGGTCCCGCACCTCGGCGTCGTCGAGCGCCGAGACCACGCCCTCGCGGGGGTGGATCCGCTCGTCGACCTCGTAGACGTGTTCGCGGTCGACGATGGGGTCGGGCTTCTCGATGAACAGGTCGTAGAGGTCGTAGCGCTTCTGTCGCCCCAGGATGGCGACGTCCCGGAACCCCTCGGTGGTCACGAGGGCGGTGTCGGCGCCGTCCCGTTCGAGGACCGTGTTGGTCGCCAGCGTCGTCGCGTGGATCAACTGGCGGACCGACGAGAGGTCGGCCCCCGTCCGGTCGAGGAACCGGTCCAGCCCCTCCAGGACCCCATCGGCCGGGTCCTCCGGGTCCGTCGGGTACTTGAACACGTCGAGGGCGCCCGTCTCGTCGTCGACGAGCACGTAGTCCGTGAACGTCCCCCCGACGTCGAAGCCGATTCGCGTGGGCATCGGCGACCCTTGATCCCCCTCCGGTAAAAAACTCCGCTGGCGACGGGGTCGGGGACGGTCGGACGCCCCGGAGACGAACGGGCGGGAGTCGGACGTCCGGGGACTGTCCCGCGATCCGGTCGCACCCGGAAAAGCGTTAAACGCTATCGGGTCCCAAGTTTCGGTAGATGCTGCTGGTGCTGTGCGTGGACCTGGACGACGACATCGGCCGCAAGACCGGCGTCGAGACGCCGGTGATCGGCCGGGACGCCGTCCGGGACGCCGCCGTCGACCTGGCGACGGCCGACCCCGAGGACAGCGACGTGAACGTCCTGTTCCAGGGGGTCCGCATCGGCGAGGAGATAGACGACGAACCCGTCACGGTGGTGGCGGTGGCGGGCGACGAGCGGGACGACGTGGTCGCCAACCGGGCGGTCGGCGAGGAGATAGACACCGTGCTGGCCTCGCTCTCCCCCGAGGAGGAGGTCCGTGCGCTGGTCGTCACCGACGGCGCTCAGGACGAGTCGGTCATCCCCGTCATCCGGTCGCGGATCACGGTCGACGCCGTCGACCGGGTGGTCGTCCGCCAGGCCCAGGACCTGGAGTCGATGTACTACACCATCAAGCAGGTGCTCGACGACCCGGAGACCCGGGGGACCATTCTGGTCCCGCTGGGAATTTTGCTCCTCATCTACCCCCTGGCGGTGGTGGGCGAACTCCTGAACCTCACCGTCGGGGTCGTCCTCGGGACGGTGTCGGCGCTACTGGGCCTGTACACCCTCGCGCGGGGCCTGGGACTGAGCGAGCGCGTCGACGACCTGGTCGACTGGGCCCGCAAGTCGCTGTACGCGGGCCGGGCCACCCTCATCGCCTACGTCGTCGCGCTGGCGCTCCTGGTGATCGGCACCGTCAGCGGCCTCAACTTCCTGGACCGGACCCCCTCGCCGGACGCCCTGGAGGTGCTCGCGGCGCTCCTGTACGGCTCCGTCCGGTGGTTCGCGGCCGCCGCGATCACCACCAGCCTCGGTCAGATCACCGACGAGTACCTGGCCGAGCGCCTCCAGTGGCGCTACCTCAACGCGCCGTTCTACGTCATCGCCATCGCGGCGGTGCTCCACGCCGTCAGCGCCTACTTCCTGGGGCTGTGGACCCTCCAGTTGCTCGCGGCCACCCTCACCGCCGGGACCCTGCTGGGGCTGACCAGCACCCTCGCGTTCGCCGTCGCGGAACAGCGGTTCCCCAGGACCGGCGACCCGGCGACCTGAGGAAACCCGTCGCTCGCCCGTGAGCGACCGCTATTCGCGGCGGGGACGGATCACCGCTCGCGGACGACGACGAACTCGGCGAGGTCCCGGAGGTACTCGCGGGCCTGGGAGTCGGCGACGTCGGCGGCGGCGAGGGCGTCCAGCGCCCGGTCGGCCTCCTCGCGGGCCCGTTCGTTCGCCTCCTCGGGGGTGAGGTCGGTGACCTGGACGAACGAGGGCCGCTCCCGGCGCTCGTCGATCCCCGTGGGCTTGCCGAGTTCGCCGGGGTCGGCGGTGGCGTCGAGGACGTCGTCGCGCATCTGGAAGGCGACGCCGACCCCCTCGGCGTAGTCGCCGAAGGCCTCGACGGTGAACCCGTCGGCGGCGGCGGCCAGTGCCCCCAGTTCCGCGGCAGCGCGGAACAGCGCGCCGGTCTTGCGCCGGGCGAGGGTCATGTACTCCTCGGTGCCGTCGGGCTGGTCGACGAGTTCGCTCGCCTCGCCCTCGCCCAGTTCCGTGATGGCCTCGGCGACGACCCGGGTCGCGGCCGGGTCCTGCCCGAACAGGGCGAAGGCCTCCCCGAGCAGTCCGTCGCTCGCGATCAGTGCCGGGCCGTGCCCGAAGGCCGCCCAGGCGCTGTCGACCCCGCGCCTGACCGGCGACCGGTCGATGACGTCGTCGACGACCAGCGACCCGGTGTGGACCAGTTCGATCCCCACCGCGAAGTCGACGGCGTCCTCGGGGTCGCCGCCGGTCGCCTCGCAGACCAGAAGCGTCACCATGGGCCGGACCCGCTTGCCCCCCGAGAGGGTCACGTGGGCGAGCTCCTCGGACAGCTCCGCGGGCTCTATCACCCCGATGACCTCCTCGAGGCGGTCCTCGACGAGTGCCCGGCGGCGCTCCAGGAACTCCATTACCCGTTGCTCGGGGACCGACGGAAAAGAACGTGACGAAATCCCCCCTGGCGCGATCCTGCCGCCCTCCCGGAGTCCCGCCCAGGGACCGGTCACACACCTGGAGACCGGTCACGCCGGAGGGTCCGGTCGGGCCGGATCCCCACTGGACGATCCGATCCGATCCACACCGGCCGACTCCGGGTAACCCCTGGCCGGGCCGAACGACCCCGGCGACCACTGGCCGGGCCGAACGACCCCGACGACCACTGGCCGGGCCGAACGACCCCGACGACCACTGGCCGGGCCGAACGTCCCCCGGCGCGCGAGAAACGCGCGAGGGACGACCGACCGTCGACCGAAGGGAGACGGGAGGGAGTCGGCTGGGGAGGCGGTGGCCACGTGGCCGACGTTCAGTTCAGAGCGGTCCCGGGGGATCCCCACCCTCGGCGCGGGTTACTCCCCGGTCTCCGGATCCGCGTCCGCCTCCTCGTCCGGATCCGCGTCCGCCCCCTCGTCCGGATCCGCGTCCGCGTCGACCTCCTCCGTCTCGTCCGGATCGGCGTCGGTATCGACCACCTCCGTCTCGTCCGGATCGGCGTCGGCATCGACCACCTCCTCGTCGGCTGGATCCGCGCCCTCGTCCGGATCCGCGTCCGCCCCGTCGGTAGCGTCGTCCTCGGGCCGGATCAGCACGGACGAGACTCGCGCCCCGTCGACGCCGTCGACGTCGAGGCGGTAGCGGTCGACCGTCACGCTGTCCCCGACCTCGGGGACGCGGCCGAGTCGATCCAGCACCAGGCCCCCGACCGTGGCGAACTCGGCGGTCTCGAACGCCGTCCCCAGTTCGTCGTTGACCCGCGAGATCGGGACCCCGCCGTCGACGAGGTAGGTGCCGTCCTCGCGGCGGTCGATCGACGGCTCGCGCTCGTCGACGTCGAACTCGTCGCGGATGTCCCCGACGACCTGTTCGACGACGTTCTCGACGGTGGCGATGCCGGCGAACGCACCCCACTCGTCGATGACGGCGGCCACCTGGCTCCGGTCGCGCTGGAACTGGTCGAGGAGTTCGTCGAGCCGTCCCGTCTCCGGGACGACGTGGATCTCGCGGGCCAGGTCGCCCGCCGTGATCCCGCCGCCGTCGCCGTCCTCGCTCGCCCACAGGACGTCCTTGACGTCGACGAAGCCGACGACCTGGTCCTCGTCGGCGGCGTCGGTTACCGGGTACCGGGTGTGCTGGGCCTCCAGGATGACCGACCGGAGTTCGGAAAGCGGCAGGTCCGACGGGACGCTCACCACGTCCGGGCGCGGGACCATCACCTCCCGGACCCGCCTGTCGTCGAGTTCGAACACCCGCTCTATCATCTCGACCTCCGACGTGTCGACGTGGCCCTTCTCGCCGGACTGCGAGAGCACCCGGAGGAGTTCCTCCTCCTCGTAGGTCTCCTCGGACTCCGAGGCCGGGGGGACGCCGAGCAGGCGCGTGAACGCGTTGGCGGTGCCGTTGAAGACGACGATCCCCGGGACGAGCAGGTAGTAGAACGCCTTCATCGGCGGTGCGACGAACAGCGAGATCCGTTCTGCGTCGGCGATGGCGATCGTCTTGGGCGCGAGTTCGCCGAAGACGACGTGCAGGAAGGTGATGAAGCCAAAGCCCAGCGCGAAGGCGACGAAGTGGATGCTGCCCCCGGGCAACACCGCCCCGAGGACCGGTTCGAGCAACGCCGCGACGGCGG
Organism: Halobacteriales archaeon QS_8_69_26; assembly: GCA_003023195.1. Lineage (GTDB taxonomy): Archaea > Halobacteriota > Halobacteria > Halobacteriales > SW-7-71-33 > PXRX01. The sequence goes on along the minus strand of PXRX01000021.1, from coordinate 27,688 downwards.
GTTCGCCGATCCACCCCAGTCCCAGCGAGGCGATGGTGATCCCCAGTTGGGTGGTGGCGAGGTAGTCGTCGAGGTTCGCCATGACCTCCGGGAGTGTTTCCGCCCCGAAGCGGCCGCTGTCGGCGTACTGCTCGACGGCGGTCGGACGGACCCGGACGAAGGCGAACTCGGAGGCGACGAAGAACCCGTTCAACGCCACCAGGAAGAACGCGGCCAGCAACCTGGCCGCCGAGAGGGCCAGGTCTACCACCACGACCCATCTCCCGACGCCACCTGCCGCTCGGGGTTCGAACCCCTCCCCGTCGATGCGGTCATGCGAGGGGGTGCGGTGCGTACGGTGAAAACGGTGGCGACACCTCCCCGGCGGGGCGTTCCCACCGGATCCCGTCGGGGACGATCTGGCCGGCGGCGAACGGTCGGCCGGTCAGACGTCGGGAGCCTCGCCGCCGAACTCCTCGATGAGTTCGGGGACGACCTCGAACAGGTCGTCGACGATGCCGTAGTCGGCGATGTCGAAGATGGGTGCCGAGGGGTCGGTGTTGATGGCGACGATGTTCTCGGCGCCCTTCATCCCGGCGACGTGCTGGACCGCCCCGCTGATCCCGATGGCGATGTAGACGTCGGGGGTGACGACCTTCCCGGACTGGCCGACCTGGCGGTTCTTGGGGAGCCAGCCGGCGTCGACGATGGGCCGGGACGAGGAGACGGTCGCGTCGAGGGCGTCGGCCAGCGCCTCGATGAGGACGAGGTTCTCCTCCTCGTCGATCCCGCGGCCGATGGAGACCAGCACGTCGGCCTCGGTGATGTCGACGTCGCCGCCGCCGACCTCCTGGAAGCCGGTGACCGTCGAGCGGATGGCCTCCTCGTCGGGCGTGAACTCGAACGGTTCGATCGCGGCGTCGCCGCCCTCCTCGGTCGGCGGGTACTCGGCGTCCCGGACCGTGACCAGCGCCCGATCACCGTCGAGTTCGACGGTCGTCTCGACCTTCGACCCGTACATCTCGCGGTTGACGACGAGGCCGTCGTCGGCCGACATCCCCACGGCGTCGGTGACCAGCGGCAGGTCGAGGCGCTGGGCGACCGCCGGGGCGTAGTCCAGGCCGTTGACCGTGTTGGGCGCGAGCAGGTAGTCGGGGTCCAGGTCGGCGGCCAGCGCCTCGACCGCCTGGACGTAGGCGTCGTGGTTGAACTCCTCGCCGTAGTCGACGGTGTGGATGGCGTCGACGCCCACCAGGTCGAGCTGGTCGGCGAACTCGTCGACCTCGCCCGAGATGACCGCGAGGTGGAGGTCGCCGCCGGTGCCGTCGGTCAGTTCGCGCCCGGCCGTGACGAGTTCGTAGCTGACGTCCCGCAGGGACCCGCGGCGGTGCTCGGCGACCGCCAGGACGTCACCACTCATTGTGCGCCCACCCCCCGCTCGCGGAGGAAGTCGGCGAGTTGGCCCGCCGTCTCGTCGGGGCCGCCCTCCCAGAGGGTGACGTCGCTCTCGGTCTCGGGGACGTACATCTCCGTCACCGAGAGCGGGCTCTCGACGACCCCCGGTCCGAGACCGAGGTCCTCGAGGGTGTGGTGGGCGATCCCCTTGCGCTGTGCCTGGCGGATCCCCCGGAGGCTGGCGTAGCGGGGCTCGTTGATCCCCGTCTGGATCGTCAGCACGGCAGGGATCTCGACGTCGGTCAGTTCCTCGACGCCGCCCTCCAGTTCCCGGTGGACGCCCGCGACGCCGCCCTCGGCGTCCAGGTCCAGGGAGTTGACGACGGCGGCCCACTCGAAGCCGACCTCCTCGGCCAGCGCGACCCCCGTCGCGCCGAAGGCGTCGTCGTCGGCCTGGACGCCCGACAGCACGAGGTCCGGCTCCTCCGCCTCGACCACGGCGGCGAGGATCCGGGCCTTCACCCCGGGGTCGAGCAGGTCGGCGCCCTCGACGGCGTCGTCCCAGACCCGGATCGCCCGGTCCGCTCCCTTCGCGAGCGCCATCCGGATCGTCTCCTCGCTGCGCTCCGGGCCGATCGTGGCGGTGACGACCTCCACGTCGTCGCCGGCCTCCTGGATCTGGACGGCCTCCTCGACCGCGTAGTCGTCCCACTCGTTGAGGTCGTACTCCAGGTACCGCTCGTCGATCTCGGTACCCTGGATCTCGAAGTCGTCCTCCACCTGGGCGACCTCTTTCACTGTTACGAGAACTTTCATCGTCGATCCCTTCGGTCGGTGCCGACCTAAACGTTTATGAACCGCTATCAACGGAATCCGCGGGGATCGGGACTCGAACGGTCGGGATCCGGACGGGATCAGGGGTGTGAGAGGACCAGGAAGTGGACCGGTCGGGGGACGGGACCCAGAAGGGATCGGTCGGGGGACGGGACCGGAAGACGGTCAGTCGAAGTCGCCCACGTCCTCGTCGGGAAGGGTGATCAGGTTCTCGCGGCCGATCCGGAGCTTGTCGATCCGGTCCTCCTCGTCCATCGAGGAGAGGAGCTGTGAGACCTTGGCGTTCGACCACCCGGTCTCGCTGACGATGTTCGACTGCTTCATCCGCCCGCCGTTCTCGTCGAGAAGTCGCTCGACCCGCTCCTCGTCGCTGAGGAGTTCGACCGCCGTTTCGTCCTCCTCCTCGGCCGCGGCGGCCCCGGCACCGGCGGCCTCGCTCGCGGCCTCACCGCCCTCACCTGCGGAAGTGCCGGTCCCGGTGGCACCGGCGGCGTCGGCCTCCGGCCCCGTCGCGTCCCCGGGAGGGACGTCCCCGGTCGGCGTCCCGGCCTCGGTACCGCCGGAGCCGTCCGTCGCCTCGGTACCCCCTTGGGCTCCGTCCGTGGCGGCGTCGACGTCCGGGGCGGTCGCGCCGGGACCGCCGGCAGGCCGGCGGTAGAGGAGGTAGCCGACGAGGACCGCGGCGACCGCCAGGGCGAGCACCCCGCCGCCGAGCAGTGCCTGGGGGATCCCCCCGTCGTCAGTGGTCGGCGGGGTCGTCCCGTCGGGGGAGTCGGTCCGCTCGTAGACGATCGATACCTCCTGTGCGGTGAGGTTCGCCGGCCCCTCGACGGTGATGGACCCCTCCTGGATGGGGTAGGGAAGGGTGTTCTCCCGGACGAGGTAGCCCGGCGGCGCGTTGAGGACGAGGCGCTGGTCGGACGCGATCACCGGGAACCAGGCCCCGCCCTGGGTCGAGCCGAAGACGTCGCCGAGGACGACGCGGCTCCCGTTGTCGCGGCTGTCGGCGAAGTTCGTCCAGGTGAACTCGAGGGCGAGCACCGCCGTGTCGTTCGCCTCGTCGACCCGGGCGGTCCAGGAGGGCTCCTCGATCCGCATCGGGTCACTGCGGTCCGTTTGCCCCTCGGCGTCGACGGCGAACCGCCGGAACGTCTCCACCGAGTAGCCGAGGCCCGCGACCGGTCCCGTCCTGTTTCGCACGTCGGCGGCCATCGCCCTGAACGCCGCCGCCTCGGTGTCGTTCTCGACCAGGAACCTGCTCGCGACCGTCCACCGGGCGTCACCCGTCTCGGTGACGTTTATCCGCATCACGACGGAGGGATCGGCCCGGGTGAAGTTGGGACCGGCGCTCTCGCGGGCGTCGACCGACGCGTGGTCGGGGGCGGCCGGGGAACCGCCGGCCCCGCCGACCGCCGCGACCGGGAGGGCGACCGCCGGGAAGACCACGGCGAGGAGGACCACGGCGAGGGCGGCACGCCGGCACATCCGTACCGTTCGGTGGTCCCTCCGGGGGGAAAACCCTTTCCATCCCCCGATAAAACGTCTGCATCCGTTTTGAACAGTCTCGGCCGATCTCGGGGCGTCTCAGCGCGCCCACGAACCGGGATCGTCGACGGTATCGACCGGTTTTTGTACCGTCGGGGAGTAGCCGCCCCCGATGGACCGGGTTTCACGGGGGGTGGTGGTCCTCGCGGTGGTGGTCGGGCTCGCCGCGGTCGCCCCGACGGCCGGTATCGTCGTCGACGCCGGCGACGAGGGTCCGGAGTCGGTCGCCGGGACCACCCCGGAAACCCAGGGGGACGGGGATGCGTCCGTGTCCCCCGCCGGGCGGGAGTCGTCGACGGTCGACGAGCGGGCTCCCGTACGCCCGCGGTCGACCACCAACCGGACGCCACACCGGTTGGGCGTCGGTCCGGGGCCGGTACGGTCCGGGTTCGCGACCCCGGGCCCGGACCTCGGGGCGTCACTGTCGGTCGACCACGGTGAGTTCGGAGGGGCCTACATCCTCTACCTCGCACGCGAACGCCTGGAGGCCGCGGAGACCGACGCGGAGCGCCGCGACGTCATCCGGGAACTCATCGAGCGAACCAGAGGGCGGGTGGAAGCCCTCCGGGACCGCGAGGAGACCGCGATCCGCGCCTACCACAACGGGTCGATCGACCGCCAGGAACTACTGCGACGGCTGGCGAGGGTCGACGCCGAGGCGGGGGCACTGCGGGAGTCGGTGGCCGACCTGCGGGAATCCTACCCGTCCGTCATCCTCCCCTTCGAATCGCGCCTGTTAAACCTCATCCGGGGCCTGCAGTCGATGGAGGGGCCGATCCGGGACCGGATCGGACAGTCGGTGCAGGGCCAGGCCACCACGGGCAGGATCCACGTCGAGGCCTCCGGGGAGGGCCTGGTCCTCGAACTGATCGACGGGGAACTCTACGTCCGCGAGGCGATACGGATGGACCACTACGCGCCGGACGAACCCCCGAGCGACATCTACTCCGGCATCTTCGAGCGCCTCAACGAACTGTACCCCCAGATTCCGGCCGAGAGCGCCACGACCCGGATCGACTCCGTGGGGAGTCGGCTCTTCGAGATCACCAAGTCCCACTCGATGGGGGGACTGACGCTGTACCTCGACCGGACCACCGGCGAGGTCTACCGGGAGACCCAGCGGCTCCGCCTGGACCGGATCCCTACCACCAAGGCCACGTCGGCGACCGGCGACGAACTCCTCCTGGCCGTCAACCGGACCCCCGACGGCAACCCCTACCGGATCTCGGTCGTCGACGTGGCGACCGGCGACCCGGTCGACGCCACCGTCAGCGTGGACGGCCGCGAGGTTGGCCGGACCGGCGTCGACGGCGTCCTCTGGACCCTGGGGCCGCGCGGGGCGTTCAACGTCTCCGCGGCGACCGAGCGGGAGCGGATCAACGTCACCGTCTCCGACTGACCGGTGGCGGTACGAGTAGTTTACCACCGTCGGGGGCTGACGTGGGCCGGAGGTTTACGTGGGAGGGGGCGACCAGCGCGACCCGTGACCGAGCGAGCCGTCTCCACGGTGGTCGGGGTCGCCGCGCTGCTGGCCGTGACCGTCGCGCTGGCGGCCGGGGCCGGCATCGCGCTCCAGGCGGCCGCGGGGACGGCCGCCTCGGAGGGACCGCCACAGGCGCGGCTGGAACTCTCGGCGGATCCCGACGGGACCGTCGTGCTGGCCCACGTCGGCGGCGACCGCCTCGACGTCGGGACCCTTCGGGTGTGGGTGGCCGTCGACGGCGAGGCCCTCGACGACCAGCCGCCGGTCCCGTTCTTCTCCGCGCACGGGTTCGTCAGCGGCCCGACCGGACCGTTCAACGCCGCGAGCGACCCGGCGTGGACCGCCGGCGAGACCGCGGGCGTCCGGGTCGCCTCGACCAACAGCCCGACGGTCGACCGGGGATCGACGGTCACCGTCCGGGTCTACGCGGACGACGACCTGATATTCGAGGGGACGACGACCGCAGGATAGCGGGTAACCGCCGGAGGGTCCGTGTGGGACCGACAGGGAGGATCAGTCCGCTTCGGCGCCCGTCCCCTCGGCGGTGCCGGCGTCGACGGGGTCGTCGCCCTCGGGTACCCGAGCGACGGTCGTGATGGCGATGGTGGGGCTGTGGGCGGGTCCCATCAGCCGGTGGCGAACGTCGGTGAAGCCGGCGGCCTCGAACATCTCCTGGGCGCGGTCCTCGCCGTAGAACAGCATGATGCTGTCGGCGAGGCGCCGCTTGATCGGCGTCGTGGGGCGGTTCGGGCCCACGACCAGCACCTGGCCGCCGGGCTTGGCGACCCGCCGGAACTCCCGGAGGGTGGCGACGGGGTCGGGCCAGTACTCGATGGATCCCGACGACCAGACGACGTCGAAGCTGTCGTCGGCGAACGGGAGCCGTTCGGCGTCGCCCAGGTAGAACCGGACGGGCCCGTGCTTGCCGAACTTGGCCCAGGCCCGCCGGAGCTGGTGAACGCTCTGGTCGAGGCCGTGGACGACGTCGACGTGTTCCAGCAGCCCCTGGGTAGCGAAGCCGGTGCCACAGCCGACGTCGAGCACCCGGTCGTCCTCGTCGATCTCCAGCATGTCGATGGCCTCGGTGCGCATCTCCTCGGTCCACACGAAGGGGTTGATCCGGTCGTACACCTTCGAGAGGTACCGGTAGAACAGCCGTGCCCTGGCCTTGTCCTCGAGGATACCCATCGGTGGTCCTGGGGTCTCGGGATCCGTAAGCCTGCCGCTGTCGGCCGACAGGCTTTCGCAACGCCCAAATAGACCTCGCCGCAACACCCAGCCAATGCCCAGGCCAGAGGTGTTAGAGCGGATAAAGGACGCCGAGCGCGAGGCCGAGGAGATAATAGAGGAGGCCGAGCGCGACCGCGAGGAGTCGATCCAGGCGGCCCGCGAGGAGGCCGAGGACATCCGCGCCGAGGCCCGCGAGGAGGCCGCCGGGATCAGGGAACAGCGCCTCGAGGAGGCACGCGAAGAGATCGGCGAGGAACGCCAGCGGATCCTCCTGGAGGGCGAGGACGAGCGCAACAAGCTCGTCGAGCGCGCCGAGGAGCGCACCGACGACGTGACCGAGTACGTGCTCGAACGCTTCGAGGAGGCGGTTCATGCTCAGGCCTGAGCGGATGAGCAAGGTGTCCGTGACGGGCGCAAAGACCGTCATGGACGACGTCATCGAGGCCGTCCACGACCTCAACCTGGTCCACCTGTCGAACTACGACGGCTCCTGGGAGGGCTTCGAGACGGGCGACCCCGAGGAAGGGGCCGACGAGGCCTCCGAGAAGCTGGTGACCGTCCGCTCGATCCAGAACAAGCTGGGCGTCGACCCGGACGACGCCGGTCCCGAGCGACTCGTGGCCGACGACCTGGACGCCGAACTCGAACGGGTCCGGACCGAGACCAACGACCTCGACGACCGGCGCGACGAAATCGAGGACGAACTCCGGGAGATCGAGGAGGAACTCGACCGGATGGGCCCGCTGACGTCCCTGGGGATCCCCCTCCACCTCCTCGGTGGCTACGACACCCTGGAGGTGGCCGTCGGGCAGGGCGACCCCGACCTCGTCGAGTCCGCGGTCGCGACCGCCGAGGGGATCGACGCCTACGACACGGAGACGGCCGACGACGGTCGGACCGCCGCGGTCTTCGCCCGCCCCGCCGAGGGCCACGAGGACGTCCTCGACGAGGCGCTGGTCGGCGTCGCGTTCGACCCCATCGCGGTGCCCGACGCCGAGGGCGACCCCTCGGAACACGTCGACCGGCTCCGGAGCCGCAAGCGCCAGCTCGAGTCGGAACTGACCACCGTCGAGGAGGAGATAGAGGACCTCAGGCTGGACGCGGCCGGCTTCCTGCTGGCCGCGGAAGAGCACCTCTCCATCCGGGTCCAGAAGGCCGAGGCCCCGCTCCGGTTCGCGACGACCCGCAACAGCTTCGTCGCCGAGGGGTGGATCCCCACCGAGCGGTTCGGCGAACTGGAGTCGGCGCTGACGACGGCCGTCGGCGACCACGTCGAACTGGAGGAACTCGAACGCGCGAGCTACCAGGAGGGCCACCCCACCGACCGCGAACCGGTCGGCGACTCGGGGGTCGGCGGCGAACCCGGCGAGGCCGTCGCCACCGACGGCGGCACCTCGACGGTCATGCCCGACGACCCGCCGGTGATCCTGAACAACGAGACGCCCGTCGAGCCGTTCGAGTTGCTCGTCAACGCGGCAGAGCGCCCCAACTACACCGAGTTCGACCCGACGAAGATCGTCTTCCTGACGTTCCCGGTCTTCTTCGGGTTCATGATCGGCGACTTCGGGTACGGCCTGCTGTACATGGGCATCGGCTACTACCTCTACGACCGCATGGAGGAGCCGGCGCTGAACAGCCTCGGCGGGATCGCCCTCTGGGCCGGCGCGTTCACGACGATCTTCGGCGTGCTGTACGGCGAGATCTTCGGACTGCACCTGCTCGGAGAGATCGTCTTCGAGCAGGGCCTCGGGATGAAGGGACCGCCGTTGCACAAGGGCCTCCAGCCCCACTACGAGCAGTTCGCGACGGCGTGGCTGGTCATCAGCATGTTCGTCGGACTCCTCCACGTGGGAGTCGGCCACGGCCTCGGGTTCCTGAAGACCTACTTCAACCACGACCTCACGCACGCAGTCTACGAGAACGGCTCGTGGCTGCTGATGACCTTCGGGGTCTGGATCTGGATCTTCAGCACCCACCTGGAGGCCAAGAAGCCGGAGTTCATCTTTACCATCTTCTCCTCGGGCGAGGAGGCGGCCTTCGCGCTCGGGTTCACCGGCGTGCCGTCGGTCGTCGGCCAGGTCGCCATCGCGCTGGCCGGCCTGGGCGTCGTGTTGCTGGCGATCGGCGAGGGGCCGCTGGTCGCCGAGTCGCTGCAGGCGCTGGTGAACGTCCTCTCGTACGTCCGGCTGATGGCGGTGCTGCTGGCGAAGGCCGGACTGGCGTTCGTCGTGAACCTGCTGGTGTTCGGCGCCTACGTCACCGACGGCCACGGCGAGGCCCCGGCCGGCGAGTACCACTTCATCTTCATCGAGGGGACCACCCCCGCGAAGGCGGCCGAACACGGGGAGGTCATGTTCGCCGGACTGTTGAACGCCGACGGCGGCGTCGCGATGGTCGTCGGCGTGCTGGCCGGCCTGTTGCTCCTGGTGATCGGACACCTGTTCGTCCTGGCGCTCGGGGTCACCAGCGCCGGTCTGCAGGGTATTCGCCTGGAGTACGTCGAATTCTTTGGGAAGTTTTATGACGGCGGTGGTCGGAGATACGACCCGTTCGGGTACAGACGCGAGTACACCACTGAGGACTGAGTAAACCACCTCAGCCCTACGAATCCACGAATCCAACACAATGTTCGAAGCACTACCGGAGTTTGCGAGCGTCGTGCTGCAAGAAGGCGGAGCCGCGGAACCGGCGATCCCCACGGAGGCGGCCGGTGCCCTCGGTCTGGGCATCGCAGTCGGTCTCGCCGGTCTCGGCTCGGGTATCGCAGAGCGCGGGATCGGGGCGGCCGCCGTCGGCGCGCTCGCCGAGGACTCGATGAGCCTCGGTATCGCGCTGGTCATGACCGTCCTCCCCGAGACGCTGGTACTGCTGGCGCTGATCGTCGCGTTCATCTGAACGCTCCTTCCCCACAATGAGTCTCGAAACGGTCGTCGAGGACATCAGGGAGGAAGCTCGCGCGCACGCAGAGGAGATACGTGAGGAAGGCGAAGAGCGCGCCGAGGAGATACGCCAGGAGGCCGAACGGGACGCCGACGACATAGTCGCCGAGGCCGAGCGCGAGGTCGAGAACGAGGTCGAACAGCGGCGAAAGCAGAAGGTTTCCTCGGCGAAACTCGAGGCCAAGCAGACCCGGCTCGAGGCCCGCCGCGACGTGCTCGACGGGGTCCGGGAGGAGGTCGAGGGCGCCATCGCCGACATCGACGGCGAGACCCGCGAGGAACTGACCCGGGCACTCCTGGACGCCGCCGCCGACGAGTTCGCCGGCGAGGAGCGCGTCCTCGTGCACGGTCGGGACGACGACGAGGCGCTGATAGCGGAGATCTGTGAGGACTACGACGGCTTCGAGTACGCGGGCGAGTACGACTGTCTCGGCGGGGTCGTCGTCGAGGGTACCGACTCCCGGGTCAGGGTGAACAACACCTTCGACTCGGTGCTGGACGACGTCTGGGAGGACGAACTCAAGGAGACAAGCACCCGGCTGTTCGAGGCCGGCGACGAGGAGACATGAGCGCAAGCGGCGCCTCCAACCCGGAGTACGTCAACGCACGGGTCCGGGCCCGGCGCGCGAAGCTCTTCGACGACGACGAGTACCGGGACCTCGTGAAGATGGGGCCGGGCGGGATCGCCCGTCGGATGGAGGAGACCGAGTACGAGGCCGAAATCAACGAACTCGGGGCCCGCCACGGCGGCGTCGACCTCATCGAGTACGCCCTGAACCGCAACCTCGCGAAGCACTTCGACGACCTGTTGCGGTTCGCCGACGGGCGGCTCTACGACCTGGTCGCACGCTACCTCCGGAAGTTCGACGCCTGGAACGTCAAGACGGTCCTCCGGGGGATCTACTCGGGCGCGGAGCGCGAGGAGATAGAGTCCGACCTGATCCGGGCCGGCGAGTTCGACGACCGCCTGATCGGGCGGATGCTCGACGCTACGAGCGTCGAGGACCTCGTCGAGGTCCTCGAGGGGACGGTGTTCGGGCCGGGACTGGCCGAGGCGCTGGGCGAGTACGAGGGGTACAACAGCCTGGTTCCACTGGAGAACGCCGTCGACCGCGCGTTCTACGAGAACCTGCTGGGCGACCTGGAGGGCGACGACGAGGCAACGAAGCTGTACGTCGAGTTCCTCCAGGCGGAGATCGACTTCCGGAACGTCCGCAACGCGCTGCGGCTGGCCCGCAGCGGGGCCGACATCGACCCGGCCGAGTACTACATCGACGGGGGCCGGCTGTTCACCCCGACGGAGCTGTCGTCGATCCGGGACAACGCCGACGAACTGGTCGCCCGGGTGCGCGAGAGCCCCTACGGCGACGACCTGGAGGAGGCCCTGGACGACCTGGCGGCGGCCGAGAGCCTCATCGGGTTCGAGAACGCCATCGAGGCCGCACTGCTGGAGTACTCGGACCGGCTCTCGAACCTCTACCCGCTGTCGATCTGCCCGGTGCTCGCGTACGTCCTGGCCAAGGAGCGCGAGGTCAAGAACGTCCGGGCGATAGCCCGCGCCAAGGAGGCAGGGCTCCCGCCCGAGGAGATCGAATCGGAGCTGGTCACGATATGAGCAAGGAGATCGCCATCGTCGGCAGTCCCGAGTTCACCACCGGTTTCCGGCTGGCGGGGGTCCGGACCTTCGAGAACGTCCCGGACGACGAGAAATCGGAGCGCCTCGACGACGCCGTCGACCGGGTGCTCGACGACGAGTCGGTCGGCATCGTCGTCATGCACGACGAGGACCTCGACCACCTCTCGCGGGACGTCCGCGAGCGAGTCGAGGCGGGCGTCGACCCCGTGGTCGTGACGCTCGGCGGTGGCGGCGGCGCGGGGCTGCGCGACCAGATCAAACGCGCCATCGGGATCGACCTGATGGACGAGTAGCGAGCGGCCCACGGGGTCGCTCGTCGGCCGAACCGACAGCTACTAACCGCCGCTCACGGTAGCAACACGCACGAAATCACAATACATGAGTCAGGCGACACAGACCGACGACGTCCGAGAGGACGGCACGATATCGCGGATCAGCGGCCCCGTCGTCACGGCGACGGGACTCGACGCGCGGATGAACGACGTCGTCTACGTCGGCGACGAGGGGCTGATGGGCGAGGTCATCGAGATAGAGGGCGAACGAACGACCATCCAGGTCTACGAGGAGACCTCCGGCGTCTCGCCGGGCGAACCCGTCGAGAACACCGGCGAACCGCTCACCGTCGACCTGGGGCCCGGAATGCTGGACTCCATCTACGACGGCGTCCAGCGCCCGCTGACGGTACTGGAGGACCAGATGGGCGCGTTCCTCGACCGCGGCGTCGACGCGCCCGGGATCGACCTGGAGAGGACCTGGGACTTCGAGCCGAGCGTCGAGGTCGGCGACGAGGTCGGCCCCGGCGCGGTGCTGGGTGAAGTCGAGGAGACGATCACCATCGACCACAAGGTGATGGTCCCGCCCGACGCCCTCGACGAGGGCGAGACCGCCGAGGTCACCGGCGTCGAGTCGGGGAGCTTCACCGTCGAGGAGACGGTCGTCGAACTCGACACCGGCGCCGAAATCTCGATGCGCCAGGAGTGGCCGGTTCGCGAACCCCGGCCCACCGTCGACAAGCGCACGCCACGGATCCCCCTGGTCAGCGGCCAGCGGATCCTGGACGGGCTGTTCCCGCTCGCGAAGGGCGGGACCGCCGCGATTCCGGGACCGTTCGGGTCGGGGAAGACGGTGACCCAGCAGTCGCTGGCGAAGTTCGCCGACGCCGACATCGTCATCTACGTCGGGTGTGGCGAGCGCGGCAACGAGATGACCGAGGTCATCGAGGACTTCCCCGAACTGCCCGACCCGAAGACGGGCAACCCCCTGATGGCCCGGACCTGCCTCATCGCCAACACCTCGAACATGCCCGTCGCGGCCCGCGAGTCCTGCGTGTACACGGGCATCACCATCGCGGAGTTCTACCGCGACATGGGCTACGACGTGGCGCTGATGGCCGACTCCACCTCGCGGTGGGCCGAGGCCATGCGCGAAATTTCCAGCCGGCTGGAGGAGATGCCCGGCGAGGAGGGCTACCCCGCCTACCTGGCCGCCCGCCTCTCGCAGTTCTACGAGCGGGCCGGCTACTTCGAGAACGTCAACGGCACCGAGGGCTCCATCTCGGTCATCGGGGCCGTCTCCCCGCCGGGCGGTGACTTCTCCGAGCCGGTCACCCAGAACACCCTGCGCATCGTCAAGACGTTCTGGGCGCTGGACTCCGATCTGGCGGAACGGCGTCACTTCCCGGCGATCAACTGGAACGACTCCTACTCGCTGTACCGGGAACAGCTCGACCCCTGGTTCGAGGACAACGTCGCCGACGACTGGGCGACGCTGCGCCAGTGGGGCGTCGACACCCTCGACGAGGAGACCGAACTCCAGGAGATCGTCGAACTGGTCGGGAAGGACGCCCTGCCGGAGGACCAGCGGCTCACCCTCGAGGTCGCCCGGTACATCCGGGAAGCGTTCCTCCAGCAGAACGCCTTCCACGACGTCGACCGGTACTGCCCGCCCGAGAAGACCTACGCCATCCTCGGCGCGATCAAGACGTTCAACGACGAGGCCTTCGACGCGCTGGACGCCGGGGTGCCCGTCGAGGAGATAACCGACATCGACGCGGCCCCGCGGCTCAACCGGATCGGCACCGAGGAGGACTGGGAGCCGATGGTCGAGCAAGTCGAGGAGAACATCACCCAACAGCTCCGGGAGCTGTACTGACAATGAAGGAATACCGGACTATCACGGAGATCAGCGGTCCGCTGGTGTTCGCCGAGGTGGACGAGCCGATCAGCTACAACGAGATCGTCGAGATCGAGACCCCCAGCGGCGACACGCGGCGCGGCCAGGTGCTCGAAACCGCCGACGACATCGTCTCGATCCAGGTGTTCGAGGGCACCGAGGGGATCGACCGGCAGTCCTCGGTGCGGTTCCTGGGCGAGACCATGAAGATGCCCGTCACCGAGGACCTGCTCGGGCGGGTGCTCGACGGGTCGGGCAACCCCATCGACGGCGGCCCCGACATCGTCCCCGAGGAGCGCCGGAACATCGTCGGCGCGGCGATCAACCCCACGGCCCGGGAGTTCCCCCGGGAGTTCATCCAGACCGGCGTCTCCGCCATCGACGGGATGAACACCCTCGTGCGGGGCCAGAAGCTTCCCCTGTTCTCGGGGTCGGGCCTGCCCCACAACGAACTCGCCCTGCAGATCGCCCGGCAGGCGACCGTCCCCGAGGAGGAGAGCGAGGCCGCCGAGGCCTCGGACCGGCCGAGCGGCGACGGCGGGGAGCCGCGAGGCGGCGAGGAGGGGTCGGAGTTCGCCGTCGTCTTCGCCGCGATGGGCATCACCGCCGAGGAGGCCAACGAGTTCATGGACGACTTCGAGCGCACCGGCGCCCTGGAGCGGTCGGTCGTGTTCATGAACCTCGCGGACGACCCGGCCGTCGAGCGGACGGTCACCCCGCGGCTGGCGCTGACGACCGCGGAGTACCTCGCGTTCGACCACGACTACCACGTCCTGGTCATCCTCACGGACATGACCAACTACTGCGAGGCGCTCCGGGAGATCGGTGCCGCCCGCGAGGAGGTGCCCGGTCGGCGCGGCTACCCCGGGTACATGTACACCGACCTCGCCCAGATCTACGAGCGGGCCGGCCGCATCAAGGGCGAGGACGGCTCCATCACCCAGATCCCCATCCTCACGATGCCCGGCGACGACGACACCCACCCCATCCCGGACCTGACCGGCTACATCACGGAGGGGCAGATCTACGTCAACCGGGACCTCAACAGCCAGGGGATCAAGCCGCCGATCCAGGTCCTGCCCTCCCTGTCGCGCCTGCAGGACGAGGGGATCGGCGAGGGCCTGACCCGCGAGGACCACGCCGACGTCCAGGCCCAGCTGTACGCCTCCTACGCCGAGGGCGACGACCTGCGCGCCCTGGAGAACATCGTCGGCCGCGAGGCGCTCGACGAGCGCCAGAACCGCCTGCTCGACTTCGCCGACCGGTTCGAGGAGGAGTTCGTCGACCAGGGCTTCGACACCACCCGGACCATCGACGAGACCCTCGACACGGCCTGGGACCTCCTGTCGATGCTCCCCGAGGATGACCTCTACCGGATCGACGAGGACTACATCGAGACGTACTACGGGGAGTCGGAGCAGGTGGAGGCCACCGCCGACGATTGATCGGTGACGTGCGCCGAACGCTGTGAGGCGCACCGAACTGCAATCTCGGCGGTGCGAGCCGACGACTGACCGATCCCGGACCGGTCCGTGGATCCCGACTTCGTTCTCGACGTCTCGAACGATCCGCGTAGCGACCGCACCAGCCCGGAGAGGGCGGCCGATTCACGACGATAGCGGTCGCACGGGGCGTTGACGAAAGAGAGAAACCCGCAGTCGTCGGGTCACCCGACGACCCGCTGTGGGTAGTGGATCACCGACACCGGGTCGACGGGCGTCGACCGGTGACGGGGGCGTTCGAGGTCCGGTGACCGCGGTCGGTCCCGGATCGGCCCCGTTAGATGTAGTTGTCGACGAAGGAGTTCCAGTAGTTCTTGACGGTCCAGGCCGCGCCCTTGAGGGTGGGGAGCGCCGAGACCGTGACGCCGCGGCGCAGGGTGCCGGCGGACTCCGACCGCACCTTCAGGTCGGCCTGGGCGTCCTTCAGCGCGTCGGCGGTGGTGCTCGCCTCGACGACGAGCAGGTTGCCGCTACCCTCGACCGAGACGTCGACGTCGTCGAACTTCTCGGGGTAGTCGTCCTGGAGCATCGAGAGGGTGTCCTGGGCGGCGGCGACGGGCGCGTCGCCGTCGTAGGCGACGACGCCGGCGGCGCGCGGACCGGACGGGTCGACGCCGACGGCGACGGCACCGACGCCCTCGGTGAACGTGCCGGCGTCGACGTCGTCGGGAACGAACCCTTTCGCCTCGACCGCGCTCTCGGCGTGGTCGGGGACGAGGTTCGACGACTCGCCGGAGTACTTCCACTCGACGCCCGCGACGCCCGCGGTGTCGAGTTCGGCGAAGATGTCGCCGCTGTAGGAGCTCTCCGGGCCGAACCGAGCCACGTTGCCGTCGTGTGCGTCGATCAGCTGGTTGATGATGTCGGCACCGCTGGCGTCGACGTCGCCGGTGCCGCCGGCGATGACGCGCCCCTCCGAGGCCGCCACGACGACGTCGCCCTCAAGGTCGGCGTCGCTCACGCTGTAGCGGTCGTACTCGTCGGCGCTGCTGACGGAGTCCATCTCCGTGACCTGGTTGAGGCCCTCGACGACGTCGGGGCCGGAGACCGACCCTTCGACGACGACCCCACCGATGCTGCCGTCGCCGCCGACCCGCGAGGAGCCGATCGCGGCGACGCGGTCGACGTCCTCGGCGGCGACGCCGCTCTGGTCGATCGCCGTCTTCGCGTCGCGCAGGCGGAAGTCGACGCGGTCGGCGACGTCGTCGATCATCGCGTCGACGGAGTCGGCGCCGTCGGACGTCCAGGCGTTGCGGACGTCGGACTCGTCTAGTTCGAGGAGGTCGTCGTGCTCGCGCATGGCGGCCACGTCGATCTCCGCGAAGCCGGTAGCGTCTTCGGGGCCGACGGCGCTGGGGTCGAACAGCCACCCACCCACCGACCCGTTCGCCGAGGCTACGCCGGCGACGGCCGATACGGCCGTCGCGGCCACGCTGGCTCCGGCCAGCTTGCTTTTCGTTCCGCTCTTCTCCGAGCCACCCCCATCTCGTCTGGAAGGCATAGATCCGTATCCTAATCGCTAATATTAATAGCTTTCGGACTTTGTTTTGTGCAATTTATAGCGAAAGTTTTTAATGGCAGGTTCCACATTTGGGTATCGTATGACAGACGATCAGGGGGTGGCCGTCAACCGCCGACGGTTCCTCACGATCAGTGGAAGTGTACTGGGTGGCATCGCGGTGGGGACCACCGTCACCGCAGCGGAAAGTGACGAGCGGTTCCTCGTCGAAACCAACGATGTCGGCGGCCTCGACGCCGAGGTCATCCACGACCTCAGCCAGATCAACCTCGCGGTCGTGCGTGGAAACGAGGAGGATCTGGAGGCCGACAGTTCCGCCAGCACCTTCGAGCCGGACACCGTGTACCAGCTCGACCTCCCGTCCGAGCGCCAGGACGAGTTCGCCGCACCCGAAGGTGGGGTCGACATCCAGGACGCCGAGGACGCCCTGCTGTACCCCGCCCAGTGGGACAAGCAGGCCCAGGACATCCCGGCCGCCCACGACATCACCGAGGGCGAGGGCACGCGCGTGTCGATCATCGACACCGGCATCGGGACGTTCTTCGGCGACGACGTGTTCCACCCGGACCTGACCGTGAACACGGACCTGTCGAAGAACTTCACCGAGGACTCCGGCGACGCCGGCGACATCGGGTTCCACGGCACCCACGTCGCGGGCACCGTCGGCGCGAACGGTCTCGGGGTCACCGGCACCGCCCCGGAGACCGAACTCGTCTCGTGTCGCGTCTTCGGCAACGCCGGCGGCGCGACCTTCGGTACCGTCGTCGCGGCGATGGTCTACAGCGCCGAGATCGGCTGTGACGCCGCGAACATGAGCCTCGGCGCGTACCCCGTCTCGCGGGAGGGGCTCGGCGACTTCTACGGCAAGGTGCTCCAGAAGTCCGCCAACTACGCGAACAAGGAGGGGACCCTGCTGGTCGCCGCCGCCGGCAACGACAGCGCCGACCTCCAGCACGACGGCGACGTGATCAGCCTCCCCAACGAGGCCGCCAACGTGATGAGCGTCTCCGCCACTTCGACCGCGGGCTTCGACCCGCTGTTCGGCGGAGAACCCGACGAGCCCGCCGAGACTCCCACCAGCTACACGAACTACGGCACCAACGCCGTCAACGTCAGCGCGCCCGGTGGCGACACCCGTGACGATGGCAGCGTCTTCGACTGGGTGCTGAGCACGGCTCCGCCGCTCAACATCCTCCTCCCGTACGTGTACCTGGCCGGCACCAGCATGGCGGCCCCGCAGGTCGCGGGCGCAGCCGCCCTGGTCAAGAGCGAGAACCCCGGCTACAACGCCAACCAGGTCCGGTCCGTCCTCGAGCGCACGTCGATCCATCCCAGGGACGTGCCGGGCGACAAGCCGTACCACGGCCGGGGCCACCTCAACCCGGACGGTGCCCTCCAGACCCGGGGCGGCGGCAACGGCAAGGGCAAGTAACGACGTCCGGCCCCCACCGACTCGCCGGCCAGCGGGCCGGCACGCCAGATCCATCCCACATTCTCATGACCCGCCACAGCGACGCCTCTGACCCCCGAGAATCAGGGCCGGCCGGTGCCCGCGGGAGTGTCGACACCGCCCGAGAGCCCCCACGGACGGACGGTGGACGGGACCGCTCCCCGTCGGGAGCGGTCCGGCCGGTAGACCCGGTCGGCGAGGACGACCTCCCGCGACTGATCGCCCACCGCGGGTTCGGCGGCGAGTACCCGGAAAACACCCTGACCGCCTTCCGCCAGGCGGCCGAACGGGCCGACGTCGTCGAGATGGACGTCCGCCGGTGTGGTTCGGGCGAACTCGTGGTGATGCACGACGAGACCCTCGAACGGACGACCGACGGGAGCGGCCGGGTCGACGAGACCGACCTCTCGACCCTCCGTGACCTGGACGTCCTCGGGACCGGCGAGGGCGTCCCCACCCTCGCGGAGGCCCTCGACGCCGTCCCGCCCGAGGTCGGGGTGACCGTCGAACTGAAGGAGGACGTCGTCGACGACGCCCTCCCGGTGCTGGACGTCGAGAACGAGGTGGTGGTGTCCGCGTTCGACGAGTCGGTGCTGGAACGCGTGACCGACCGCGGTGGTCCGCCGACCGCTCGGACCGTCCTCCCGGGGAACCGCGGCGCGTTCGAGGGCGCGATCGAACTCGGCTGCTCGGCGGTCCACCCCGAGCGGATGAACGTGTTCCTCTTCCCGGACCTCGTCGAGCGTGCCCACCGGGCCGGCATGGCGGTCAACGTCTGGACCGTCCACGAGCGAGACGACGCCGCCCGTCTCGCGGCGGAAGGCGTCGACGGCCTCACGTCCGACCACCCCGACGTGCTCGAACCCTGAGAGGCGGTCACCCTCGGCGACCTCGCGGCTCCGGTCCGAACCCGGGAACCCGCGCCCGGTGAGCGGGCTATCGCGGCGTAACTAAAGCGTTTTCAGTCCGGGCCCGCAAGTCCGGACAACATGGCCGAGGACGTAAAGCCCACGCGCAAGAACCTCATGGAGATCGAGGAGCGCATCGAACTCTCCGAGAAGGGCCACGACACCCTCGAACAGAAGCGCGACGGGCTGATCATGGAGTTCATGGACATCCTCGAACAGGCCCAGGACGTCCGCTCGAACCTCGAGGACGACTACGAGCAGGCCCAGCGCACCATCGACATGGCCCGCGCGATGGAGGGCGACATCGCGGTCCGGGGGGCCGCGGCCGCCCTGAAGGACCACCCGGAGATCACCACCGAGTCCCGGAACATCATGGGCGTGGTCGTCCCCCAGATCGAGTCCTCCAGCGTCCAGAAGACCATCGACCAGCGCGGCTACGGGGTCATGGGTACCTCCGCCCGGATCGACGAGGCCGCAGAGGCCTACGAGCAACTGCTGGAGTCGGTCATCCTCGCGGCCGAGGTCGAGACCGCGATGAAGAAGATGCTCGACGAGATAGAGAAGACCAAGCGCCGGGTCAACGCCCTGGAGTTCAAGCTCCTGCCGGAACTGCGGACCAACAAGGAGTACATCGAGCAGAAACTGGAGGAGCAGGAGCGCGAGGAGATCTTCCGCATGAAAAAGATCAAGGACAAGAAGGACGAGGAGGAGCGCGCGGAGCGCGAGCGGGAACGCGAGGAGGCCGAGGCACTGGCGGCCGACGACGACTGAGTGCACCGACCAGCCCCCTCCGCCACCGGCGACACTGCAACCGGTCTTTGACCTTTCTCAACCGTTAATGGCGCCGCCGCACGACCCGGCAGTGTGAACCGGCGGACACTGCTCGGACGGATCGGCGCGGCGGTCGCGGTGGGCGTCGCGGGGTGTGGGGCCACCGGGTCGGGAACGACGACGGACGCCGACGGACGCGGCAACCCCGACGACGGGTGAGACGTCAACGGCACCACCGATCACGGATCCTCCGGGACCCAGGGCCGATCCCGGGGGCTGTCTGGCGGGGTCGCCGTGTTCCCTCGACGCGAGTCTCGACGCCGTGGTCCGGGTCGCGAGCGTCCACCGCCAGGTGGGCTACCGGCACCTCACGACGCCGGACTCGCAGGGCGTCCACGCGCCCAGGAACCGGGGATTCGTCGTTCTCGGGATCGAACCCGCCGGGGACCGAGAGGGTGGAGACGACCTCCCGCCACCCCACGCGTTCGAACTCGTCGCCGGCGACCGCCGGTTCTTCGCCGGGACGGACGCTCGGCCCCCCTACCGGATCGGAACGCCGGCCGGAAACCGGCGGTACGAGCCGGACCGACGACCGAACGGCTGGGTCGCGGTCCCGCTGCCGGTACCGTTCGACGCCGACACTGCCGCGCCCGTCGTCTTGAGTAGCGTCCGCCTGTCGATCTCGTGTGTGTCTGTCACGACACGGGTTCACGTTCGGAGTGAGGATGACGAACGTTGTGGAACTTTTTAAGACTAAAGTAGAATTTAACCTGGAAATCCATATCTTTAAAAATTTTACCGTGGAGAACTGCCGTTCCCGGCCGGCGGCGGCCGACCGCCGTCGACCGGCACGCGGGGGCTTTTTGCCCCCGTGGGCCGTTACATCGACCATGACCTGCATGGAGTGTGGTCGGGGACTCGTCGGGTTTACCGTCCCCGAGGACCTACGCGAGTACCTGCCCGAGAACGCGAGTGCCGCAGCCGTCTGTCTCTCCTGTCTGACTCTCCAGCCGCCGACCGAGGAGACGCCGACGCCGAAGGACCCGGACCTCACCCAGGTGAGCGAGTCGCTGACCGACGACCCCGACGTCGCCATCCCGATGGTCATCGCGGTGGGGCTCCTGGAGTCGCTGGCGCTGAACCGCCCGAAGATAGAGCGACTCATCGAGCGCATCGAACGCGAGGGCGTCGACCCCATGCTGGTCCTGGAGGACCTCGCGAACGACCCGTCGCTCAACCCCGCCATCGATCTCGTGGGACGGCGCCGTCAGCTACAGCAACTGCTGGACGCCTGAGTCGCCGTCGGGACCGGTCGGCTTCCGGATCGCTCCCCGCCGGGATCAGCCGCCGTCGTCCGCCGCGGTGCCCGACTCCTCGCCCCCGGGCGGGGGGTCGTCGACGCTCCCGCGGTCCTCGTCCCCCGAGTCCTCGCCCTCGGCAGCCGACGCGGTCGTCCCGTCCGCCTCGGCGGACTCCGCGTCGTCGGCGTCGTCCGCCGCTCCGGCGGCCTCGGCGTCCGACACCTCGGCGTCGTCCGCGGGCGCCTCCTCACCCTCGTCGACCCGCTCGACGCGCTTTTTCTCCATCTGGACCTCGGGGTCGAACGGGACCATCCCCTGGCCGGCGGTGTACTCGTAGGCGGTCCACTCCGGGATGGTGAGCACGCCGTTCATCTTGCGGATCCGCACCCGCTTGATGAGGGTGTCCTCGACGAGGTCGTCGTTGAGTTGCATGTCGACGACCCCGTCGACGGTGTAGTCGAGGTCGTGGGGGAAGGCGTCGGCCTTGCCCCCGAAAGTCGCGCCGGCGAAGATGGGAACGAACCGGCCCTTGCAGACGTCGGCCCGCAGGTCCTTCACGAAGTTGTAGGCCTGGACGGGCTGGACGAGCGAGCCGAGTTCGGTCAGCGAGTCGATGAGGACGACGCCAGTGTCGACCATACCGTGGGCGTCGAGGCAGGCGTCGACCTTGTTGGCCAGTTCGCGGACGTCGCTGGCGTCCCGCACCGCGGTGCTCGCGCCGTCGACGACCCGCTGGAGGTGCTGGTTCCAGTCGTTCATCCGCTCGCGCATCCGGTCCGGGTCGTCCAGCCGGTAGGTGAACGCGTCGACGACGTGCAACTGGTCGCGTTCGAGGTACGGGAGGACGTTCCAGTCCAGGGTCAGGAAACGCTCGACGACCGACACCGGCGGTTCCTGGAAGCTCAGGACGACGGCGGGTTCCCCGCGCTGGAGTGCCCGCCAGACGAGTTCGGCGTGGACCGCGGCGTCGCGGGTGCCGGCCTGTCCCGAAAAGAGGACGAACGAGTTGCGGAGCATCCCCTGGGGGAGGCTCCGGTCCAGCGCCGCCACCCCCGGGTAGAAGCGGCGGTACCCCCGGTACTCGGTGAACACCCGGTCGGACTCGGTCATCGCGTCCCGGCAGGCCCCCGAGCAGAAAGAGTACGTGTCCCCCTCGTACTCCATACTGACCGGGTCCTCGGGCATCGGAAGCCGACAGAAGTCACACCGGTTCGCGGGATCGTCCGGGTCTGACATACCCCGGAGCTTCGATCCCCAGCGGAAAGAACCTACGGGCGGTGTCCGTCGAGAGCGGACGACCGACTCCCTGACGACGGTCCGTCGACGAACGCTCGACCGGGGATCGGTCCGTCGGTGAACGACGGCACTGGACCGGAACCCCGGCCTCGCGACCGAAACTGGGGTGTCGGGCACGTTCAGTCCGGTGTTCGGCCACGAGTACGACGGGGTAGCGCGACGATCGGTTTACTGTAATTTTACTGTAACCGCTCACATCGAACCCGAACAGTGTCGTGTTCGATACCGAGAAAGTATTTATCCCGTTGGATCGTCGTCAGGTCCGTGCGCCGCCGAACCCTGCTGGTCGCCGCGGGAACGACGACGGGCCCCGCTCGCCGGTCGGATCCTCGGGCCGGGCCGCACCGACGCCCGTACCCGCCTCGTCGGCGACGAACGGAACCCGACTCGCACGACGGGCACCGTCACGAAACCGCGCGAATACGGTCGCTCGAACGGATAGATCGATGACCTCCGATCGGTCCCGCCGGAGCGTACTTCGCGTCGGTGCCGTCACGATCGGTCTCACAGTCGCCGGCTGTACGCAGTCCGACTCCGGGTCGCCCTCCCCGTCATCGCAGACCGTCTCCGGGACGCCCTCCCCGTCGTCGCAGTCGCCCGCCTCCGACTGGCCGAGTCGCGGCCGCGACCCGGCCAACTCGGGGTACGCACCCGACGAAGAGGGACCCCGGCAGGCAGTGAGCGTGGACTGGGAATCCGGCGCCCCGGGAGGAGCGTTCTCGGAACCTGCAGTCACGGACGGGACCGTCTACGTCGGATCGAACCGCACGCTACACGCGTTCGCCGCCAAGGACGGAAGTGAACGGTGGGAGTTCGAGACCGCGGCGAGCGTCGCCTCGACGCCCGCCGTGGCGGACGGCACGGCGTACGTCCTGAACAGCAGCGATCCGGCGCTCGGCGAGGGGATCGGGCTCTTGCGTGCCGTCGAGGACGGTACCGAGGAGTGGCAGTTCGAGACCGACGGCTGGACCGCGGGTAACTCGCCGGCGGTCGTGGACGGCCGCGTGTACGTCGGGGTCGACGGCCACGCGTACGCCCTGAACGCGGCCGACGGGAGTCAGGAGTGGCACACGTCCCTCTCGGACGTGCGGGAGGAGCGATACAGGCCCAGGCCCGAGGCGGGGGCCAGCACGCCGGCGGTCCACGACGGAACCGTCTACCTCGGGGACCAGCAGGTCGTCGCACTCGACGCCGAGACGGGGGCGGCCGAGTGGACCGCACCGACGGCCTCCCGCCGGGGCGTGACGACGGACGGCGAACACGTCTACGCGGTCCGGGACTCCGGCGTCGTGGCCGTCGACGCGTCGGACGGGAGCGAGGCGTGGAGCGCCGACCTCGACGTGAGCTTCCTCTCGTCCCCCGCAGTCGACGACCGGCGTCTCTACGTCGGAGGGCGAGTCCCCCCCGACGGGGGCGACTCGCGTTCGGGGCTGGTCATCGCCCTGGCGACCGACGACGGGTCGGTCGAGTGGAGGCACTCGACGGCGGCAGCGATCCAGGCCCGCCCGAGCGTCGCCGCCGACGTGGTCTACGTCGCGACGGGGTTCCCCGGATCCGGGGCGGCGGACAACGCGCTCCTGGCGCTGAACGCCGACGACGGCTCGACCGTCTGGAGCGTCGAGACTGGGAAGCGCGTCCACTCGTCCCCGGTGGTCGTCGACGGCGACGTCTACGCCAGCGCCGGAACGACCAGGGCGCTCCGGTGAGGACCGCCGTGCCGGCATCACGCGGCAGTCCGAATCCTCGGTGTGGATCCGACGCTGGCGGCCACTCGCCCATTCACCGAAGGCCAACTGGGACGAGCGCCGAACTTTTAGGCGTGTGGCCGGAACTCGGACCATGGAAGTCCGGGACGCGGTGGAGGCCGACGCCGGACGCCTGGCCGCCATCGCCGACGCACCGAGCGACGTGATGCGCAACCTCGTCCACGACCGGACCGTCCGGGTGGCCGAGGCCGAACCCGGCGACGCCGACCCGAACGTCGACACGCCCGGCGGCGGCGACCACGCCGGCGGCGAGGCGAGGAGCGAGCGGACCGACGACCACGAGCTACTGGGGTTCGTGAGCTTCGACGCCCGGGAGCACACGGTCCACGTCACCCAGGTCGACGGGACGCGCGAGGCCGTCGAGGTGTTGCTCGCCGAACCCGTCCGGTTCGCGCGCGGGGAAGGGATGAACGTCGAGGTGCTGGTCCCGGAGGACGAGGACGACGTCCGGACGGCCGCCGAGGCCGTCGGCTTCGACTCGGCCGGGTCCGGTCCCCGCTTCGACGGCCGGCCGACGACCCGGTACCGCATGGAACCCTGATCCCCCGAGGACCTCGCCGGTCGATCCGGAGGTCCCCGAACAGTCGGGACTGGCGGGGTCGGGCCTCGGCCGACCGCCGGTTCGCCGGGGACGGGCGGTCAGGCGAACTCGCGGATAGTCACGGCCGATGGCTCCGGGTCGGCTCAGGCAAACCTGCGGATCGTCAGGTCCAGTGTGTCCAGGTCGACGATGGGCGCGACCGCCGGGTCCGGGTCGATTCCCACCTTCGCCTGGAAGTCCGTCTGTGACTGCCAGCAGCCGCTGTTGACCGTGAGGACGTTCCGGTACTTGCCGTAGCCGAGTTTGTGGACGTGGCCGGTGTGGAACACGTCGGGCACGTCGTCGATGACGAGGTAGTCCTCCTTCTCCGCGGCCAGGCGGTTCTTCCCCCCGAACTTCGGGGCGAGGTGGCGCTTCTTGAGGAGGTGGTACATCGCCCTGTGGGGGTGCTCGTAGCTCGCCTCCTCGTCGGGAAACTCCGCCATCAGTTCGTCCAGCGACATCCCGTGGTACAGCAGGAAATCGACGCCCTCCAGGGTGACCGTGGAGGGGTTGCCGTAGATCCGTGCGTCGTGGGCGGTCATGATGTCCCGGAGGTCCTCCCTGAATCCGGGCTGTGGCTCGGCGAGGCGCACGGCGTCGTGGTTGCCGGGGA
Organism: Halobacteriales archaeon QS_8_69_26; assembly: GCA_003023195.1. GTDB lineage: Archaea > Halobacteriota > Halobacteria > Halobacteriales > SW-7-71-33 > PXRX01. The sequence goes on along the minus strand of PXRX01000021.1, from coordinate 2,766 downwards.
TCATCACGATTTCCACGTCCCCCGGCACCGACTTGAGGTGCTCCGAGAACCGCTCGTACTGCTCGTAGACGTCGACGATGTCCAGTTCCTCGTCCTGGTCCGGGTAGACCCCCACGCCCTCGACCATGTCCCCGGCGATGAGCAGGTACTCGACGGACGCGGCCTCGGGGGTGTGGAACCAGTCGGCGAACCGCTCCCAGGCCTCGCCCATGAACTCCTGGCTCCCGACGTGGACGTCGCTGACCAGGGCCGCCTGGACGTGGCGGTCCGCCGTCGAGGGGGTGTGGTTCCGGGGCACCTCCGGGAAGTACAGCGAGTCGACGAAGAGGATCCCGCCGTCGTCCGAGACGCTGCCCTCGACGGCGACCACCTCGTCCTCCACTATCGTCTCCGTCTCGGCGAAGAACTCCCGGTCTTTCATCACCAGGCAGGGGAAGGTCCCGGTCGTGTCCTCCAGGTCGAGGATCCGGTGACCGCTGGCGGTCGACCGGACCTCGTCGACCAGGCCGACCATCGCGGCGTCGTCGCCGCCCGGGAGGTCGTCGATTGCGTCGGCCCGCCGGGGCGTGACCCGCGAGCGGAGTTTCCGGGAGAGTCGCTCGAACCGGTCGCGGAACAGCGACACGAAGTCCCCGTACTCGCCGGTACCCGTCGACTCGCCGGTCACGTCGCCGCTGACCTCGACCGACCGGGCCGAGGGATCCCGGTCCCCGACCGCCCGGTCACCGCCGGACCCACCGGTCGGTACCCCGTCGCCGGAGGGATCACTCGTCGTCGAACCGCCACCGGGCGTTTCGCCGTTCGTCGACGGACCGGATCGGTCGCCGCCGCCGGCCGGTCCGACGGAGCCCCCACTGGACTCGCCGTCGGATCCGCCACCCGCCCCACCAGACCCCTTCGTTTCGACTGGAGTGCCCCCACCGTCCTCGGTCGATCCGGTCGGGTCGTCTCCAGTCGAACCGGAGGGGTCCGGGTCGGGTCCGCCGTCCGCCGACAGCCCCCGGCGGACGTGTGCTTCCGTTATTCTGAGGGCGTCGTCGGGCGCGGCCGCGACCGCGCGCTCGATGGCGCGGGCGGGGTCGTCGGCCCCGGCGAGGAGGGTCACCGCCTCCCGTTCGGCGTTGTAGCCCCGGCTGGTCAGCTCGCGGACCACCCGGGCCGACCCGTCCAGTGGCACACACGCCGTCATCACCCCGAACGGCAAAAGGGTAGCGGAGGCCTGCACCGGGGACCGGATCCTCGAACCGACCCAGAACCGGGGCCTCGTAGCGGAAGGTTGATTCGGGGGCCGGTGCAAGGGCCGTCGAACCGATGCCACCGGGCGAAGACGGCAGCGACGACGGGGCCGCGGGCGAGGCCGACCGCACGGACCCGGCCGCAGGAACGGAACGGACCCCCGACGCCACGGATCCGGACGCCGGGGCTGCCGGGGGAGACGCGGCGAGCGGGGCGGTCGAGGAGCGACCGCCGGAGGGGTCCGGCGCTGACGGTCAGGACGGGACCGCCGACCGCGGCCCCGTCGGCACCTTCCTGAACAGCGAGGACCCGGTCGTGGTCACCGTCCGCGAGGTGCTGAGCAGCGTCGGCCTGGTCGTCCTGATCGGACTCGTCCTGTTCGCGATCAGCGGGGTCTGGCCGCCCCTGGTCGCCGTCGAGAGCGGGAGCATGGAACCGCACATGCACAAGGGCGACCTGGTGTTCGTCATGGAGGGCGGGCGGTTCAGTCCCGGGGGCGGGGCCGACGCCGCCGTCGTCACCTACCGCGAGGGCCGCGACTCCGGCTACCGGTCGTTCGGCGACTACGGGAACGTCGTCGTCTACGAGACCGCAGGCCCGGGAGAGACGCCGATCATCCACCGCGCGATGTTCTACGTCGAGGAGGACGAGGACTGGGTCGCGATGGCGAACGAGTCCCACCTCGGGGGCGTCACCGACTGCCAGCAGATATCGACGTGCCCGGCGAACAGATCGGGGTACGTCACCAAGGGCGACGCCAACGGCGCCTACGACCAGGCCGTCGGCCGGTCGGAGGTCGTCCCCCCCGAACGGGTCCGCGGGATCGCGAAGGTCCGGGTCCCGTTCCTGGGGTGCATCCGCCTGGAACTCGCGGGCAACTCCTGTTTCTCCTGAGGTGGGATCGAGCGCTCCCGATCACTGACCGGTTCGACCGATAAACCCCGCCGACCGTCACCAGTCGTCCCTCCACGTCGCGGAACCGGATCGCCCGTCACCGGAGCGGTGTTCGGAGGGTTTCACACGCCTCGAATCACCCCTCGTCCGACGGTCTGTCATCGGGTAGCCGACCGATATTGTGGAGACTGATACCGATCATCGCGAGAGCAACCACGACCCCGGCTATCCCCACCATGGCGAAGAATCCGGCGAGGATCTCGCCGATGTCTTTCAAACCGGCGTACGACAGGTACGTGCTAATCGCGAGGAGCAACACACCGTTCGGCAGTAACACGTAACCGACGGAGGTTCCGAGAGGGTATCGTCGCTGTACGGCACTGCCGACCAACCCCACACCTATGAAAATCGAAATAACTGGGAAGGACTTCATGACCCACGCCAAGTCCCCCCCGGCGTCGATAATCTTCCAAAGCCCCCAACTCCCCGCCCCGACCAGTATCGACCCGATCAGTACCGAAGCCGTCCTCTTTACCGTCATCGCTCATCCCGATACATTGTAACGTAGGAGTTTCTCGAACCAGTCCTCGGATGAGTTGAGTTTTAGTGCGAGGAAGTCGAGGTACTTCTGGAGGT